>JBNKTL010000053.1:0-32634 GCA_050298055.1 Spirochaetota bacterium | reverse complement strand
CATGGAATCGGACCTGGGGATAGACACGGTGAAGCAGGCGGAACTTTTCGGGACCGTCCGTGATCTCTTCAATATCCCCCGCGAGGATGATCTGCAGATAAAGGACTTCCCCACATTAAACCATGTGGTGCAGTTTGTGAAAGATAAGGCTCCGGATCTTCCCGCTGAAGCTTCTCCCGTCTCTTCTGCAGTACCGGCATCGGCCGTCGCCGCTCCCGCCGGGGGAATGGACATTGTACGTCGGAAGATTGTTGCCATTGTTTCCGAGAAGACGGGGTATCCCGAAGACCTCATCGAGTTTGACCTGGACATGGAATCGGACCTGGGGATAGACACGGTGAAGCAGGCGGAACTCTTCGGGACCGTCCGTGATCTCTTCAATATCCCCCGCGAGGACGATCTGCAGATAAAGGACTTCCCCACCCTGAACCATGTGGTGCAGTTTGTCAGGGAGAGGTCCCCGGATATTGATTCTCTGGTTCCCGATGTTCCTGCTGCTTCTTCGTCGGCTGCTGCAGCGGCTCCTGCCGTGACAACAGCGTCTCCGGGAGGAGTGCTGGACGAGGTGAGAAAGAAGATCGTCGCCCTTGTGGCGGAGAAGACAGGTTATCCCGAGGACCTCATTGAATTTGACCTGGATATGGAATCGGACCTGGGGATAGACACGGTGAAGCAGGCAGAGCTCTTCGGGACTGTCCGTGATCTCTTTAATATCCCCCGCGAGGACGATCTGCAGATAAAGGACTTTCCCACCCTGAACCATGTGGTACAGTTTGTGCAGGAGAGGTCCCCGGAGATAGTGGCCCGGGCTGATCTTGCCCTTGTGACACAATCCATGACGGAGACCACACCGGCGGTATCAATGCAGGAAACAGGGGGGAAGATTGATGAAGTCATGAAGAAAATTGTTGCCCTTGTCTCCGAGAAGACAGGTTATCCCGAAGACCTCATCGAGTTTGACCTGGACATGGAATCGGACCTGGGAATTGACACGGTAAAACAGGCGGAGCTCTTCGGTAAGGTCCGTGAGCTTTTTAATATCCCCCGTGAGGACGATCTGCAGATAAAGGATTTCCCCACCCTGAACCATGTGGTGCAGTTTGTCAGGGACAAGTCTCCCGATCTTCCTTCACAGACCCCGGCGCCGGCTGCCGCGGCGGTATCAGCCGCAATTCCGGCATCAGCGGCGGCAGCACCCCCGGCGGAACTTGACGAGGTGAGGAAGAAGATCGTTGCCCTTGTGGCTGAAAAGACGGGGTATCCCGAGGACCTCATCGAGTTTGACCTGGACATGGAATCGGACCTGGGGATAGACACGGTAAAACAGGCGGAGCTCTTCGGCAGGGTCCGTGAGCTCTTTAATATCCCCCGTGAAGACGATCTGCAGATAAAGGACTTTCCCACCCTGAACCATGTGGTGCAGTTCGTGGAGAGCCGGTCTCCCGGTCTTTCGGCTGCCGCGGTGGTGAACGATACCACCGGCGAGAAAGCCCCGGAAACAGGGAGCGGAACCGGCCCCATCAGAAGGATGGTAGTGGAATCGGTTGAGCTTCCCCTGGAGAAAAAACAGGATGCTGCCCTGGACTTTAAGGGGATGAATATCCTCATCACCCATGACGGAAAGGGCGTTGCGGAAAATCTCAGGAAGAAACTTGAGAAGGAGGGGGCAAATATCAGCCTCCTGAAAGTGGAGGGTCCCGGCTCGGAGGATTCCCTCAGAAAAGAAGTGGGAAAGATAAGGGAACAGGGGATCCTTAACGGTATCATCCACTGTGTTCCCCTGGAGGAATCTGCGGATATCAGAAAGACAGATTTTAACCTCTGGAAAGAGAAGGTCTTCAGGAGGATCAAGAGTCTCTTTCTCATCGTAAAGGAAGCGCAGAAAGATCTTGTTCAGAATGCAAAATCCGGTTCGGGGTTTATAGCGTCTGCCGTTCAAATGGGCGGAAGCTTCGGATTTGAAGGATTTGAGGCCGGTGATCCCGTGGGAGGAGGTGTGGCGGGAATCACCAAGAGTTTTGAGAAGGAGATAGAGGGACTGCTCGTTAAATGTATTGATTTCTCATTGGACGCAAAGCACGGAGAGACGGCGAATGCAATTATCACCGAACTCCGGTACGGCGGAAGGAGGACCGAAGTGGGCTACAGGGGGAAAACCCGTGTTGCTCCCCAGGTCATCTACAGGGAAGCGGACAGGTCCGGTGGTCCGGTAACTGAAATAGAACCGGGTTCCGTCTTTATGATTACCGGGGGGGGATACGGGATAACCAGCGAGATCGCCAAGGAGATTGCCGGGCGGTATAAACCGAAAATCGCCATCATCTCACGCTCCGGTATCCCTGAAGACGCCGAAAAGTACGCGTCCCTTGATGAAAAGGGACTCAGGGAGCTGAAAGAATCCGTGGTGGCCCGGCTCAAGGCAGAGCATGAGAGAGTCACACCGGTGATGATCGACCGCGAGTATGGAAAATATCTTACGGCAATAGAGAAGTACAGAAATGTGGAAAAGATGAAGGAGGCGGGAGCCGGGGCGGTTGAGTACTTCCCCTGTGATGTCTCAAGCCATGACCATATGAAGAAGACCATTGAGGAGATAAAGAAGAAATTCGGCAGGATCGACGTGCTGATACACGGGGCGGGTCTCGAGGAGAGCAAGCTCATGGAGGAGAAGAAGTATGAGGACTTTGTCCGGATCCTGGACGTGAAGATAGACGGATGTTATAACCTCGTGGAACTCACACGGGACCAGAAGCTTAAGGCGATTGTCCTCTTCGGTTCCATCTCGGGAAGGTTCGGGAACAACGGCCAGACAGATTATGCCGCGGCAAATGACCTTCTCAACAAATACGCGCAGATGCTCCGGGGAAGCATGAAGGACACAAAGTGTCTCTGCATCAACTGGTCGGGATGGAAGGACGTGGGTATGGCCACAAAGGGGAGTATCGCGAAAATATTCGAAATGGCGGGGATAGACATGATACCCTTGGATGAAGGTGTGACACGGTTCAGGGAGGAGCTTCTCTTCGGGACCGACACCGAGGTCATCATAGCGGGAAATGTAGGCCCCATTGACAGCCACGGAGTCATTGCGGGGACAGAGTCAAAGGATTTTGCCAGGATATCGCAACTCCTCGAGAAGGAGAAGTCCCGGTATCCCATGATAGACCGGCTGGTTGAGGTTAATCCCGGAATATCCCTTGCTGCCCGGAAAACCATTGACCCGGCCAGGGACATTTATCTTCCCGACCATGAGATCGACGGCGTGCCGTGGCTTCCCGCGGTCATGGGTATGGAGTCCTTCGCGGAAGCGGCACGGCTCCTCTACCCGAAGATGAACTTTATGTCATTGAGAAATGTCACCTTTCTCGTTCCCCTGAAAGTCCTGAAAAACGAGCCCTTTGAGATGACCATCAGGGTGGCAAAGAAAGCTGTGGAAGGAACCGATATTGTCCTGGAAGCGTTCCTGGAGAGGGAGTTCTTCAACAGGGATGGGACGAAGCTCGGGGACACCCGGGTCCACTTCCGGGGTGAGATTATCCTCTCCGCTAAAAAGAGATCTTTCAAAAAGATGAAGGAGATAAACAGGCTGGGAAAAATTATCGGGAAGTTCAAAAAAAACGGGGAAAGACTCCTTAAAAAGGAGGATGTCTATTCCCGTTTCTTTCACGGGCCGCTTTTCCAGGTTCTTGAGTCGGTGATCATTGTTGACGAGAAGAGTTCCCTGGGCGTAATGGCCGGGAGGAACAACGAGATCTTCAGCTTTACGAAAAAACCGGAGCTGGTAACTGATCCGCTGGTCATCGAGACAGCCCTGCAGAATTCAGGGATCTATGCCATGGCAAACCTGGAGATAAATTCACTTCCCGACAGTATGGAGGAGATTATTTTCCGAAGTATCCCGGCAGAGGTGAAGGAGCTCTATGTGGTCTCAGAGTTCAGGGGAACAGAGGGCGAAAAGCAGGTATACGATACCCGGATGTTCGATGCGGAGGGAAATGTCTATTCGCTCCTGAAAGGGTACAGGATGATCAAAACCGGTACACTTCCCGAGGAGAAGAAAATATCATTAAACTAAAGCAGCTGATGGATGATACGGGTATTGAGACAATTATCAGTGAGTGCCGGAGGGAGAGGATGTCCCTCTCCCGGTTTCATATAGACAGGGTTTCAAAAATCCTCAAGGAGACGGGAGAATACGAGTTTTTCGATTACCTCTCGGAGTGGGAATTGGAGTACCTGAACAGGCTGAAGGTCTCCAAGAGGAAGGCGGATTTTATTTCGGGAAGGCTGGCCGGGAAGGAGGCCGTGGTTAACTACTACAGGGACCATGGTCGTGAAAAGGTCCCGGAACCGGGAGAAATCACTATCAGAAGAACAGATACCGGGGAACCGGAGATACTGCTGAACGGTGACCGGTCAGATCTCATGATATCCATCACCCATTCCGGAAATATTGCCCTCTCACTGGTATGCGGAAGAGACGAATTCAGGGGAGTGGGAATTGACGCGGAGAAGATAGAGGACAGGGACGGATCATTTTTGAGGATTGCTTTCAGCAGTCAGGAAATTGACCAGTTCAGGTCCGGGGGAAACGGAAGCTTTAATAAGGAAAAGATAACGCTCTTCTGGACATTGAAAGAGGCGGTGCTGAAATCCATCGGGTCGGGCCTGAACCTCAACCTGAAGGACATCTTCATAAGCAGTATGGGGGGCAGCGATTACTCCGTGGAGATCTACCGGGAAGTCGAGAAGAGGTTTGCGGAAGTCTGCTGCCACGGACCTTTTGTAAAGGTTTACCGGCACGGTGAATATATGATTTCAATATCGACGGTGAAGTGAGGGTGCTTGTCTGGGGAGAAGATGAACAGATTTAAATTAATTTTAATAACTGTCATAGCGAGCGCAGCTCATCTCGATACGATCCTGCTCTCATTAGTAGTTAGGAAATGGCATATCGAGATGCAGGATCACTCGATGAGCGCCTGTTGTTCCCCGAGTGATTTGCCGCTTTATTAATACACTGCTTTATGCTCTTTATAAAGTGCGGCAAATTGTATCGAGGGGAACAGGTTAGTCGCTTTGCTCCTCATGATGACAGAGTTAACTGTAAGAAATAAAACTGATTGTATATAACAAAACCGGAGGATAAAATGGACAAGCTTATCTACGATGACCTTCTTTTTAACATGGAGCAGTTTATCGACTGGGAGAGGATTGCAGAGATAAACGGCGGAGAGAGCCTGAAGGATGAATATATTATGACACTGCAGTCGGTCGCCCAGTTCTGTGAAAAGAACGTTATTCCCGCAGCGGAAGAAGTTGATCGTGAGGGATGCGAACTTGTGGATGGAAAAAAAGGAAAGAAAGAGGTCAGGATCCCCGCAAAAATGCAGGACAACCTGAACAGGCTTAAATCCATGGGACTTTTCTGCGGCACTACGCTGCCCGAAGCTGCCGGGGGATTCGGTTTTGCCCTAACCTCATTTTTTGCCATCGGCGAACTCTTCTCAATGGCAGATTCCAGTATTGGCCTTTCTCCCATGCTTCAGGAGGGATGCGCCCTGGTCATCAACGAGTTCGCAAACGAGAAAATCAGGGAAGAGTACCTCCCGAAACTGATCACCGGTGAGAGAATCTGCGGTATGGGACTTACCGAGCCCCATGCGGGCAGCGACCTCTCCGGTATGACTACCGTTGCCGAACCTGTGGGAGATGATAAATCAAAGAGGAGTGCCAGGGTCAAAGAACTGGAAAAGCTTGGCGATGTCTACCTTGTAAGCGGAACAAAGATCTTTATAACCAACGGGTTCGGTGATGTACTGACCCTGGCAAAGGTCAATGGTGAGATCAGCATGATACTTGTCATGTCTGAGGACAAGGCGGTCGCACGGGTCGAGCATAAGCTCGGCATTACCGGGTCCCCTACCTGCGAGCTCTACTTTGATAATTCTCCCGGTGTGATGATAGGGAAGATCGGTGACGGGCTTGTGCCCAACATGATCATGCTCATGTATATCGCGCGGATGGGGACCGCTACCCAGGGGCTCGGAATCGGGCAGGCCGCGCACCAGATGGCGAGAAACTATGCAACAAACGAGAGGGTGCAGTTTGGTGTCCCCATTGTGGAACACCCGCCGGTGAGGCAGATCCTCTATGAGAACGAGATTGATCTCCAGGCAACCCGGGCCCTCATATACTATGCCGCCTTTAATTTCGATATGAAGGAAGCCCTGAAGAAAAAGATGAAAGAGATGGAGGAGGGAAGCCCGGAGTATGAAGAGCTCAAGAAAAAACTCCGTGTCTACTCAAAGATAACCGAACTTCTCGTCTGTCTCTCCAAATACGACGGTGCCGAGCTGGGGAACAGGGTGGCGAACTCTTCACTCCAGGTTTTCGGAGGGAACGGGTTTACCAAGGATTATCCCATGGAAAGATATTACCGGGATGTGAGGATCACTAATATCTATGAAGGGACCAGCCAGATACAACTGGACCAGATCTTCAACGAGTCCTTCTATTCGGAGAAAGTTGCTCTTATCAACCAGTATAAGATGGGAGGCAACAGCAGTTTTGTGGAGACCGAAACCAACAAGCTCTTCTTCGACAGGTTCATGGATGACTACAGGGACGAGATACTGAAGAATTCCAACGGTAAAAATATCATTCGCGAACTCCTTCCTGTTGTGGACCAGATGAGAAGGGAACTGAAGGAGGTCAGGGAGTCACTTTTTATCCAGGAGAGGAACAAGGGGAAGGAAGAGGGCCGCAGGTACAACGGTATGTACCAGAGGGATTACGCGGATATTCTCAGCGGTATCATCAAGTCCTATCTCCTCCTGAGACAGGCTACAATCTCGGAAAAAAAGGAGGTTGCCGCCCGTTCCTATATATCCAGGATGACACTCAAAGCGGAATATCTTAAAAGGAAGGTCAAGAGCGGTATCGATGACCTGGTTAACAGCGCCTATGCTGAATTGATGGATTAGAGTATCAGTATATACTTATTTCCCAAAATATTTCAGCGTCAGCATAAGCATTGTCATAAAAACGGGAAGGAACCAGGTCAGAAAGGTCATTCTTTTTTCAAGGGAGCCGAATTTTGAGTTCATCCCGTCAAATTTTGAGTCAATGGCTTCAAATCTTGAATCAATGGCTTCAAATCTTGAATCAATGGCGTCAAATCTTGAATCAATGGCATCAAATCTTGAATCAATGGCGTCAAATTTTGTTGAAAATTTATTCTCCAACGCATCGATCCTCATATTGATCTCTTCCATGAGAGATACTTTAAACTCTTTCAGCCTTTTTGTGAGGATATTCTCAAAGCGCTGCTCGCTTATTTCGATTATCTCATCTTTAATGGTCTTATACTCATCAAAGGTCAGCGGATCCTTTGTTTTCCGGGTTTTTGACGGCATGACGGTTCTTCTCCTCTCACTGTTTAAAATATATTTTATGGAATCAGGTGTCAATGACAATGTATCGAAAGGGTAATTATTCAGCTGTGTATATGATATATATACTATTGAGTATCAAAAAAAATAAAAAGAATTTGAGACTGTAGGGCATTTTTTTGGAATTTTAAAGAAGAAAGAGGAACAACAGTGCGGTAAGAATAAGAATAAACCTGTTAAGCCTTCTTACCCTTTCCGGCATCTCCACCCTGGCGGATATCTGGTTCAGAAGGTAGATTGAGATGAGGAGAGATGTCAACGCGATAAAGGGAAAGAGCAGGTTCAGTGTTCCCAGGTTCAGGACAAGATACTCCAGGGGGACCCTGCCCTGAAGTCCTGCAAGCTCAAAAACCAGGGGAAGGATATTCGGTCCCTTATTGATAAACTCCCTGAAATAGACGCTGAAAAGACCGAAGAAAGCCAGGGGCAGGTATGAATAACCGAGGCTTCTGAAAATTGTCCTGTTTTCCCTGGGGAGAAAAAGATAATTAATGGCGTAAACCAGAAGGGGATACCCTAAAAGCGCGGTCAGAAAAAGCAGGTCCTGCCAGGAGTTGATATTTGTCTTCATGATTTCAGGGAGCATTGCAAAAACATAATTGTTCCCGTAAATCAGTTTGGGCAGGTTTACCGCCAGGACAGAACCTGTTATCAGGATGGCAAAAAGGCCTCCGCGGATCTGCCAGTATTTTTTCTCAAGGACACCCCTCCAGGGGACCCTCCCGCTTATATGTATGGCATTAAAGGGACATTTTTTGACGCAGGAGAGGCAGAATACGCAGTCATAGTTATTTACCGTTGTTGACGGGTGGATACCCATGGGGCAGCTATTGTCCTTTATGCAGTCGTATGTTGCGCACTGGTTAATACAGATGTTCTTATTGCTTCTCAATTCAAGGAGGGAAACCGGGGAGAAGAGGCTCAGCATTCTCCCCAGGGGACAAAAATACTTGCACCATGCTCTCTTTCCCCAGAGCAGTCCCATGATAGATGCCCCTGCAAGCATGGTAAGCAGAAGATACCCGGTTGCGGACGGGTTCCTGAACATATGAAAGACATATTCGGTAAAGAGAATGACAAAAAATCCGGCGATACCCAGGGGCTGAGCGTACTTTTTCAAAAAAGCCGGCGGCGCGAAGAGCCCGTTGAAAAAAAGATGGGAACCGCTTCCTATATCAGGCAGCGGGCAGACAGAGCACCAGCTTCTGGGTCCAATGGCATTGAGAAAGAGAAGGGTGGGCCACCAGAGTGACCAGATAATAATATTTGCAAGGTTTCGGTTCTCCGGTCCCGCAAGCATATAAATAGTAAGCGCGATGAAAATTGGTATTGAAATATTTTTTATGATAGTGGGGAAATAGCTTTTATGGACCAGCTTTTGAAAAAAACTGAAGTTCAGCAGGTTGACCTGACCCTCCTGTGAAAAGGAGAGAATATCCAGTATCAGGTGGTCGTCCCTTATCCGGTCTTCGGTACAGAGGGCAACTGCCCTGTAAACAACCTGTTTCAGCTGTTCATAGTTCAGGGGCCACTCGTAGTTTACAAGAACACTTATTGCTTCATGGGTAAATCCCTGTATCTCCTTCCCCTCTCTCTTCTTCCTGTCATTGAGGATCAGTTCGGCGATTACCTGAATGTCCTTTTTCCTTTTCCAGAGAGGAATTATTTCGATATATTCCTCTCTCAGGAGATCAAAAAGGGTGCTGTGGAATTCTCCTGTATCCGCCATCTGTTCAATATCCTGTGAGGCAGTTGCAATGAGACGAAGATTGTAGCGGATCTTACCGGTCTCATTGAACGGCTTCCCGGGGGGTGTGGCGAGATACCCGGCCAGTTTTTCCTGTGCTTCCGGAAGGAGCTTATCGGTGTTTTCAAGAACAAGGGTCCCGCCGGAAGCCAGTTCAAGGTACCCTTTCCCGGTCATTTCAACGGTATCTGAACCGCATTTCTTTATGCCGAAAAGGGCGTACTCCTGTGCGGCAAGCAGGGCGGGCTTTTCACACAGATCAGCATAGGTATCATCAA
This sequence comes from Spirochaetota bacterium, assembly GCA_050298055.1. Lineage (GTDB taxonomy): Bacteria > Spirochaetota > UBA4802 > UBA4802 > UBA5550 > JBNKTL01. The sequence goes on along the minus strand of JBNKTL010000053.1, from coordinate 23,155 downwards.
TATTCCTCAGGACCGGGGGAGGTTCCGCACAGTTCAAAAAGAGGAGATGTCCCTTCTCACCCGGCTTTACAAAATGGATAAGTTCCGCTACGAGGGACTTCTCGGTGCCGGGGGAGCCTGTGACGAGTACATTTTTATGAGACATGCTCAGTTCAAGGATATACCTGTTCAGATCTTCCGCCCATCGTGAAACGCCCGGATAGTGGTCAATTTCCGGCGGCCGGGTCTTGCTTATGAGATCGATTATGGCATCGTCATTTTTGGATTCATGCAGGTGTTTTGTTACAACAGATTTGTGAAGCTGCCCGGCCAGCAGTATCAGGAGCTTGTCTTTTATCGAGGGGTGTTTTTTTACAATTTCTTCAAAATCGGTTTTTTTAAGTTCAAAGAGTTCACCGTCTGTGGCCGCTTTGATGTCAGAGGGTCTCGGTTTGCCGGTAAAAAGGGAAATTTCACCAAAGACTTCCCCTTCTTCTTTACTGTCAATCCTGTACTCGTTCCCTGCACTGTTTATAATTGAATCAACTCTCCCTGATGATATCATGAAGAGAGAAATCCCCGGATCACCTTTCCTGCAGATAATTTCACCCTTTTTAAAGGGAATCTTTTTCAGCTTGCTGAAGACCTCTCCCTTTTCAATCTCGTCCAGGACATTTAAAAAACGGAATGTTTCGCGGTCATTAATATCTGGCACATCTGCTCCGGTTTTACTAAGAAATAGTAGTTTCTCAGCTATATAGCGATAATTAACTTATTTACTAAAGATATCACCAATATGTCCCCGCCGCGGTCGGCTGCGGGACATATCAGTTATCATTTTATTGAACATGATTATTCTTATACATTTCTGAGTAGTAATTAATAATCATTATCGAACTAAAGTATGGGTAATAATCATACAGAATAATTTTTATGCAACATAATAATTGATTTTTTCTTTCATTGACATCCCCTGGTTGCAGTAATATACTGAAGATATGCTCATACCGATAATAAGAGGTAGTTTATGAATTCAAGACTTCAGTTCATAATATTCATATTCATTGTCATAACGGTTTACAGTCTTTTAAATTACTATTTTATCAAGAAACACAGGAGTATACTCACTGCAAAATCTCTTCCTCTTCTCCTGCTGAGGCTGGTTATTCTCACCCTGATATTAACTCCTGTTGCTACGGTTTTTTTCAGTATTAACGAAATCCCCCTTATGGCAGCTTTCACGGGCTTTACCGGCTACAGCTGGATCGCTTTTCTCTTTCTCTTCCTGGTTATCCACGGCATTGCGGACCTTTTGCTCTTTATCTCCGAGAAAACAGGGTTAAAACCCTCTGCAAAGATGGCACGGAAATTTACACTGCTGACCTCCTTCATATGCATTTCAATTGTACTCTACGGTTATATTGAAGCGAAATCCATAAAAATCGAAAGAATTGATATAAGATCTGAAAAACTCAATAAGCTGAAAAAGAAGATCAGGATTGTGCAGATATCCGATGTTCACTTCAGCCCCATACTCAGCGCATCCATGGCATTGAAAATCAAGGAACTCGTGGAAAAGGAAAAACCTGACCTTTTGCTCTCAACCGGCGACCTCCTGGACAGGGCCATCAGGAACAGCAGTGAAGTCTCCAGAATACTGGGAAGCATCAATGCTCCTCTGGGCAAGATTGCCATAACGGGAAATCACGAGTTCATTACCGGCATCGATTACAGTACGAAGTTCATAAAAGAGTGCGGCTTTACTCTGCTGCGGAACAGGAGCAGGGTCATTGCCGGTGTAGTAAGCATTTCCGGTGTGGATGATCTTTCGGCAACGCGGTTTGATGTCGCAATTGAGAGGAGTGAGGAGGATGTCCTCTCCGGGGTTGATGAAAAATTATACTCAATTCTTATGAAGCACCAGCCCCGGATTAATAAAAGAGCAACCGGTAAATTTGACCTGCAGCTTTCCGGGCATACCCATGCCGGGCAGATTTTTCCCTTTACCTTCTTAGTGAGGATTGTTTTCCCCTTTTTCTGCGGTATGTACAGGATTGACAACAATACAAAGGTCTATGTGAGCCGGGGGACCGGTACCTGGGGTCCCCCGGTGAGGTTTCTCGCGCCCCCTGAAATTACCGTGTTTGACCTGAAGCCGGCACTATCAGCCGCAAAGAGAGGAGAATGATTTAAATCAATGGATGTACACCCATAGGGAATATCCATTCTCATAAATGAAAGTTCTCTTAAAACCGCATTCTCCTCTTCAACTGATCGGGAGTAAAGACAGTCTTCATGCTGCTGAAATCCCACGATTTACTTCTTTTAATAATCTGGATGCCGCCGCACATTTTGTCGCTTTTTACGGTATAATCGACAACATAATTTCCCCTTGAATTCAGGGTCCAGTTTCCTTTAACGAAGATCGCGGGACAATCAACATCGCCAATACCGGAGACGTTGACTTTCCCTTCATCACCAAGGGTGAAGGAATATCCGTTTCTGGGTAGGGTAACAGGATAGACAATTGTTTTCTTTGGAGCAATGCCTATCTTTTGAAAAGAGAGCTCGGCTATACATGCATCGTCATCACGTTCACCCTTATAGACACCGGTGATAGTGAATTTTATTTTATTCCCTGTGACCGGTTTTTTTAATTTTATTTCCTGGACATAAGGAGTGTCGGCAAGTTTCACAACCGTACCATTAATATCCAGAGTGCGGATCCTGTTTTTTTTTCTGTAGAACTTGGTATCGGCAAAGCCGTTCATTATAAAGAACTTGTTCACTGTGACTATTTTATCAAATGTTAAAATAACATATTGTCCCTTTCCGTCACCGGAAGACCCTTCACACCAGCATCCGTCGGGAAGTTTGTCAAAAATATTACTTACCCGGTAATTAATGTTTACACCATGGAGATTGCTGGAGGAGAGGATGCTGATTATTTTTGATGAGGAGATTGAGGCAATATCCACCTTCTCCTCAACTGTCTCATCTTTTTCCCCTTTGCTGCAACCGGAAATAATAAGTAAAAATGCAGAAAAAAGAATGAGTAATGGGTGAATTGGTTTTTTCATCTATTTCTCCTGTAGGATTATTATATTTTATTTTTTAATATATAATAGATTGATTCGAATTTTTCCGGATTAAGTTTATATTCATTGATTTCGTTTATTTCTTCGGCAAAGAGATTAGTATTGCCGGTTTTAACCATCCGTTCTTCAAGGCAGGAGTAATATTCATCCCACCAGGTATCTTTATTCAGTTTAAAAGAACCTATCACGTCAAGTTTATTTTTGTGAAAATTCCTTCTCTTCACGGGATCATTCTGATACTCATCGTGAATAATTATATATCCCTGTTTTACACAATTTTCCGCAAGGATTTTCAGCCCTTTCTGGAAACCCACAACATTCAGTACACCCTCTGCAAGTATGATATCAAATTTCAGGTTAAGCTTTGCGAGGTTTAACAGTGAATCATTTAACAACACTATTTTCCGGTATTTATTAAGACCTTTGATCTTCTCTTCCAAAACCTCAAGTGATGGAGTGTCTATATCAACGGCATAAACAGTCCCATCGAACTTTTCAGCAAGAATCAGGGTTGGTATCCCGGTTCCGCATCCAATATCAAGAATTATCGGATGATCCAGATGAGGAATTAAAGAAAGGGCCCTTTCCGTAAACCGGGCAAGGTTCTTTCTGCATTCATCTTTTATTTGAAAGGTAATTTTTGTCATTTTATCACAGTTACCGGAGCTTGTCACACTCTTTCAGAACTAGATTCATCGAGAATTAAATTCCTCAATAAAAAGAAAATAGTCAACATAAAAAATTTATCATTCTATTTCAAACCTTCAATGTGCAAAGGACTATAAGGAAAAAGAGAGAAGAGATTTCACAGTTAATTTTATTGTTTATAAAAAGGTCATAAAGTAAGTCTTCTTTGCAAATACTTGTTGATCCGGATTTCAGGAATATTATAATACGCACCTCACTTAATTTTACCGGTTCACGGGAGGTTTTATGTTCGTTGTAATGACAAAAACTTTTTTTAATGAAGATGTAAAAGATGCCATCATTAATATTTCAAAAAGTTCACTCCTCATTTTCAAAGAGCAAAATGGCCTGGTTGATCTTGCCCTGCATCTTTCCCATGACGGTTCCCATATAATGACACGTTTTGTCTGGGACAGTAAAGAGAGCCATGAAGCCTGTATGGGCAGCCCGGAGTGGGAAGAGATCAATGCCAGGTGGGAGGAGCTGATTACCGGTGGAAAGGCGCATATAGAATTGAGTACTTATAGTTTGATTGAATAGATCCGATTTTCTGAATTTATTCTACATCCAGAGATACCTTTAAAGCAGAGTCCAGTATCTTCATTTTTTCTTCCGAAAGTGATCCGATGTAATCTGTCAATGCTGATTTCGGAATACTGATTAATTCATCGCAGTAAATGCAGCTGTTATGTTTTAATCCGTCATCAACTCCGACGGGGACTTGTGTTGAGATTTCACTATAGCTGCTGTAAATTGGAGCACAAATTACTGTAGAAAACTTCGAATCGATTAATGTTTGTCTGCTGACAACAGCAAAAACGCGGTATTTTTTCGGGTCAATTTTTGAGGCTTTATAAACTCTGTATAATTCACCTCTTTTCACAATTCAACCTGGTAGGAGAGAATATCCTCGGCTTCTTTATTTAATTTATCAGCTGTTTTGTTTATTATTTCCAGGTCTTTTTTATTTCTTTCATCCTTTTTTCTCTTTTCAAGATAATAGATGATTGCTTTCTCAATAAAAATTGATCTGTTACCTTTTGAGCTAATGATATTATCAATTTCATGTATGACAGAATCGGATAGTGTTATAGATGTCTTTACTTTCATACTACTAAAGTAATACTTATGGTATTAATTGTCAAGTATATATTAAAGATCATTACTACTCAGCAATAAGTGAAATCAATGTATTGCGAAAACATCAGCAATGTGTCCCCGCCGCCTTGGGCGGAGGGGGACATGCCAGTTATCTTTTTTAATGAATACCAATTAATGGATATATTTATGTGTGAAAAAGCCGAAATACTTATTAAGGAATATACTCAAAATATGAAAAATCAAATGATTAAGAAATATCATTACGGATAAAGACATGACAGAAAAAAAGAAACCGGCAGCTAAAAAGAAAACTGCAGCAAAAAAAACACCTGTGAAGAAAACCCGGGCCGCGAAAACAGTTACTAAGAAAAACCCCGCGGCAAATAAGACCCGGAACCGAAATACCCCGCGGCAGTCAACTTTCAGTCCGGCGTATGTGCTGACAATAATGGTCCTTCTTACTGTGATCGTTTTCCTGGCGAATAATCTCTACTTCCGGGACGGGAAAAGGTCTTCTCAATCCCGAAGGGGCAGTGAGAAAAATATCTCCGGGGGAAAACCTCACGGGACGGAAACAATTCACGGGCAGAAAGAAGATGAGGAGAAAAGGGGTGAGAGCGAGAAAACCGCAAAGATGAGAAATGCGCGGATCTACTTTGTGAAATTTAACGAAAGGACCGAAAAAAGCTATCTTACCCCTGTAAAGAGAAGCATAGACGGCAGAAAACCGGTTGAGGCCGCGCTGAAGGAGCTGATAAAGGGGCTCACTCCCCATGAAGAGAGGAGGGGATTTCTCACTGCGGTCCCCCGGGAGCTGAAACTTCATAATGTCCGGATGCGAAACCGGACTGCCGAACTGGACTTCAACTCATCCCTTCAGTGGGGGGCAGCCGGGAATATCCTCCTCAACAGGATTGACCAGATCGTTTATACGGCCACACAGTTTGATGATGTTGACAGTGTCATTATAAAGATCAACGGCAGAACACGGCGCACCCTTGGGAGTGACGGTTTTTCAATAAGCGGCCCTCTTCAGCGGAGGGTCAATTGAAAGAGTTGGAAATTGAGATAAAGGCGCCCTGCAGCGACCACCTCTCTGTTATTACCAGGATCATATCCCTGGGTGGTAAGTTCGTGAGGAGAAATGACGAGAGGGACATCTACTTTAACCATCCTTCGAGAAATTTCAGGGAAACTGATGAGGCCTTCAGAATACGCAGGAGAGGGGATGAGACCCTGCTCACCTACAAGGGGCCCAGGCAGCCGGGAAAGGCGAAGATCCGGGTTGAAGAAGAGCTTAAGATCTCAGACTCTGAGAAGATGCATGAGATACTTATCCACCTGGGTTTCATCCCTGTCCGTGAGGTGAAAAAGAGCAGGGACACCTACAGGTACAATGATATCAGCGTTTGCATTGATATTGTTGAAGGCCTGGGAGGATTTGTTGAGATCGAGAAGATAGGTTCCCCTGCGGGTGAGATAGAAGATGAACTCCTGGAATTCGCGGCCAGGCTTGGTCTCGGGAACTTCGAGAGGAGGTCCTACCTGGAGCTCCTTGAAGAGAAGGAGTGATTATCTCAGGGTATAACCCGCCTTACTCAGGTTCTTAATGATCTTTTTCTGCATGGTTTCAATCTCTTCGGGGGAGAGGGTCTTTTCCCGGGAGTGGAGAACAACCTTCAGCGAAACAGACTTCTTCTCCCTGGGTATGGGGTCTCCTTCATAGATCGTGATCACATCAACGCTCCTCACATTATCCTTGTAGCTCTCCCTGACCACATCACAGATATCCGAAGAGTAGACAAACCTGTCGGTGATCACCGAAACCTCAAAGGGGACCTCGGGGAATTTCTGGAGCTCGGTAAATTTTACCGGGCGTTTTTCCCCTTCAAAGCACGCATCCATATCAATCTCAAAGAGGGCGGCGGAGCCGTGTATGTCGAAATCATCTTTTGTTTTCGGATGCAGCTCAAAAATCATGCCCGCTTCCTTTCCGTCTATCTCTATCCGCATGCTTCTTCCCGGGTGGCAGTAGGAGGGAAGTCCGCTGTTTGCCGGTATGAGCTTTACAGACTTAAGCATGAGCCTGTCAGCCAGGATATTTATGATGTTCTTGGCATCGTAGAAGACCGGGTAACCGGGAACTTTCTGAAAGACGGTCCCTGCCACTTTCATCCTCTCCACCGGGAGATCGGATAAGTCTTTTTTCTTCTTAAGGTAGACCTTTCCCAGTTCGCAGGTGGAGAACTCATCCTGGAATTTCTGGTTGAGCCGGATGTTCTGAATGATGTTCGGTACGAGACTCCGCCTCAGCCTGTCCTGGTCTTTTGTAAGGGGATTTTTCAGTGTGAGTTCCAGGCCGGTGTTTATCCCCAGGCGGTTCAGGACATCCTCACCGGTGAAGGAATATCCGAAGATCTCCGACATGCAGCAGTCGGAGCAGAGTATCTCCTTGACCTTTCGTTCAAAATCCCGGTGCGTGTTCTTTTCCGGTGTAGTACAGGGTACCAGCGGGGCGGTTGATTTGATATTGTCGAACCCGTATATCCGGCCCACCTCTTCCACGATATCAGCCGGGATGGAGATGTCCTTGGTTGCCCTGTAGGGGGGGACTGATATGGCCATCTCATTTCCGGTCATGTTCAGATCGAAACCGAGGGAGGTGAGGGTCCCTGTTATCTCGCTGTCCGATATCTCTATGCCCAGCTTTCTCCTGATGAAATCTGTTGAGGTATAAATTTCAATGTCTTCCTGTTTGACCGGGTACGCGTCTGCAATGGGTGTGACCGCTTCCGCTTCGGGTATGATCTCCTTTATCAGTTCATAGCAGCGGAGAAGCGCCGCTTCGGTGAGTCCGGGAGAGAGGGACTTCTCAAACCTCATGGAGGCCTCGGTGCGGAGGCCGTACCTCACGGAACTTCGCCTTATGGATACGGGGTTGAAATTGGCGGCTTCCAGAACAATCGTATCGGTGCTCTCCTCGATTTCACTGTTTCCCCCGCCCATGACCCCCGCAAGGGCAACAGCGCCTTTGCTGTCGGCGATAACAACGTCCTGTTCGCAGAGTTCATGCTTCCCGCCGTCAAGGGTCTCGAGCCATTCACCGTTGCCGGCCATTCGCACAATGATGGTATCGCCGTTGAGTTTTTTCCTGTCGAAGGCGTGCATGGGTTCGCCCACCTCCACCATGACATAGTTGGTAATGTCCACAATGTTGTTAATGGGCCTCATCCCGATGGATGTGACCATGGCCTTCAGCCAGCCGGGTGACTCCCCGATCTTTATGTTCTTTACCACTAGTCCGCTGTAGCGGGAGCATCCTTCGGGGGATTCGATTATTACCTTTATGTTTTTGCCGCTTCCCAGTTTTTCTTTCAGAGTATAATTCACAGGGTTCTTTACCTCCCTGTTAAAGAGGGCCCCAATCTCCCGGGCAAATCCGTGGTGGCTCCAGAGATCGGGCCTGTGGGTTATGGACTTGTTGTCAATCTCAAACCGCGCGTCGACCCAGTGGGGGAAGAGCTCGCTCAGGGGGACACCTAATTCTGTATCTTTCGGTAATATCATGATCCCGGAGTGGTCTTCGGAGAGCCCCAGCTCCTTCTCGGAGCAGAGCATTCCCGAGGACTCCTCTCCCCGTATTTTGGTCTTCTTTATTTCAAACTCTTCGCTGAACCGGGTCCCTGCCGTTGCAAGGGCAACCGTGTCCCCCTTTTTATGGTTGGAAGCGCCGCAGACCACACGGTATTTTTCTTTACCGGTGTCCAGGTCAACCAGGGTCAGCTTATCGGCGTCAGGGTGCTTTGTAACATCGAGGATCTTTGCCGAATAGATTGTCCTGAAATGGCTGTTCATATAGTCGATGGATTCGATCTCAGCGGTGGACATGGTGAGCCGGTGGGCGATCTCTTCGGGAGTGATCCCGTCGGTGTCAACCATTCTTGATAGTAAATTAAGTGAAAGCCACATAGTATAACTCCAGTTTTCGATCTCAGATTAGAATTGATGAAGAAAGCGCAGGTCTCCGCTCATAAAGTGGCGGATATCGTTAATGCCGTAGATCATCATGACCAGCCTGTTGATCCCCATACCGAAGGCAAACCCGGACCATTTGTCGGGATCGATATTGCCGTAACGGAGGACATTGGGGTGAACAAGACCACAGCCGAGAAATTCGATCCATCCTGTCTGCTTGCAGACCCTGCATCCTTTGCCGCCGCATATCATGCAGTTAAAGTCAAGGTCAAAACCGGGTTCAACAAAGGGATAGTACGCGGGACGGAGCCTCACCTTGACATCTCTCTTGAAGAGGGCGGAGAGGACCTCCTCCATGATAAATATCAGGTTGGAGACGCTTATCTCCCTGTCAACCATCATCCCCTCGAACTGGTAGAAGGTATGTTCGTGGGAGGCATCGGTTGCCTCGTATCTGAATACCCGTCCCGGCGCGGCAATTCTGAAGGGGGGCTCCAGCTTCTCCATTCCCCTGATCTGTATGGCAGAGGTGTGTGTCCTCAGGAGGTTGTTGTCCTCTGTCCAGAAGGTGTCCTGCAGGTCCCGTGCCGGGTGGTGGGGAGGGATGTTCAGGGCCTCAAAGTTGTAGTAGTCTGTTTCCACCTCGGGTCCGTCAAGTATCCGGAAACCCATTGATGTGAGGATGTCCTCCATGCTGTACTGGACCTGCGCCAGGGGGTGAAGGTAGCCCCTTCTTTTGCCCGGCAGCGTCCTGGGCATATCAAGCGTGACGTCTATCCACTCTTCGCTGAGAAGTTTATCCATACCGGAGGAGCTGAGTTCATCCTTCTTCCGGTCAATGGCGGTCTCTATCTCCTGCTTGTACTGATTGGAGAGCTTTCCTATCTTACCGCGCTCTTCGGGGGACAATTCTCCCAGTGACCTGAGTATTTTCGTGAGTTCCCCCTTTCTGCCCAGGAACCTGATACGGACATCCTCCAGCTCCTTTATGCCGGTTGCTTCTTTCAATGCGCCAAGTGCACTGTCCCTGATTGATGTAAGTTGGTCTTTCATTTTGTAATCCAGGATGAAATATATTCAGTAGAGAAATTATTTTTTAATAAACTGTATCTACTCAAGCTTTTAGTAAGAATAAACATATTCAATAAAAAAAATAAATTCTATGTCCCCGCCGCCGAAGGCGGCGGGGACATAGTGTTGCTATTTTAGGAAATACATAATTTTATTCACATATTAAAGTAATTAAGCTAAATAAATATCAAGTTCAGGTTTTTACATTAGATATTGAGTAATAAATTTTCAAAGAGGAGAAAATGTCAAGGAAAACTGCTTAATTGTTTATGGCATTCATGGAATCGATGGCCATTTTTACTGCTCCCAGGGCAGGTATGATAGACTGGTCCTTTATGGGAAGGTATTTGACATTCTCCTTGAGGCCGGGAAGTGAAATCTCATCAACGACTTTTTTCACAATGGGGATAATCATTTTATGGGCCAGGGAGAGTCCCCCGCCGAAAATAATTGCCTCGGGGTTGAATATATTCACAAGGTTGGACACGCCTATGCCCAGGTAGTAGGCGACCTTTTCTATGGCTTCCACTGCAAGTTCATCGCCGTTCTGGGCCTCTTCAAATATCAGCTTGGCGGAGAGTTCTTCACCGGTATTTTTATTCAGGGAAGATCCTTTATGAGATGTAAGGTTTTCCTGAACATAGTCAACCAGTGCCGTCGCGGAAGCATACTGCTCCAGGCATCCCTTTCTTCCACATTTACAGAGTTTTCCGTTATAGTCGATGCTCATATGCCCCACTTCCATGGCGCTGCCGCTCTGGCCGGTATATATCCTGTTGTCGATTATCACTCCACCGCCGATACCGGTCCCCAGTGTAAGCATGATCCAGTTTTTGAACCGGCTACCATGCCCCTTCCACCACCCACCAATGAGAGCAACGGTCGCATCGTTCTCAAGAAAGACCTTTGCCCCGGTAAGCTTTTCAATGTTCTTTGCCAGGGGATATTTCTTCCATGCGGATATGTTGGGGCTGGATATGACAATTCCCTTGTTCCTGTCAATTGAACCGGCTGCTCCTATCCCTATTGCTTTTATATCAATTTTTGAGATTGATGCTGATGTGGCAAGGTTCTCGATAAGCGATCCTATCTCTTTATCTATCTCTTTTTTTGTCCCCGGTGTTATGGTTGAACGTTCGCTGAGGATTTTCCCCGTGCTGTCCGCAAGGACTCCTTTTATATTTGTTCCGCCTATATCGATACCTGCGTACATAGACTCTCCTGATCTTCTGTTGGTGATTTTAATAAATGACAAATCAAAATGAAGATGTTATTTTAGTAAAGGATTTTTTATGAAAAATAGAGGTGCAGGTCATTTTATCCTTGATTTAGAATGCTTACCTGAAACTAAATGGGAATAATCTGTCAGATACCACGTGATAGATAAGGAAAAGTAATGAATAAAAAAATTGACTTTCACACACATACCACGGCATCCGACGGCATCTATACACCTTCAGAGCTAATTGACATGGCGCTGAAAGAGGATCTTATTGCGCTGGCCATTACCGATCATGATACCATTGACGGCCTGGCGGAGGCCGTTGAATATTCCGCGGGAAAGGAGCTGGAACTCATCCGGGGGATTGAATTCAGTGTTGACTATACCGGCGGTTCCTTCCACCTCTTGGGCCTGGACATCGATCAGAGGAACAGTGAACTCTCCGCGGAGTGCAAAAGGCTGAGTGCCGTAAGGGAGGGGAGGGCGGAGAAGATCGTCCGTGACCTCAATGAGCAGGGTTTCAATATCAGCTTTAGGGACGTTGAGTCCCTGAGCCCTGAAGGCGCCATTGGAAGGCCCCATATCGCGCGGATACTCATTAAGAACGGTTACGCAGGGGACATGGGCGAGGTCTTTGCCAATTTCATGATCAAAGGGAAACCCGGCTACGTTCCCAAGGAAAAAATAAAGCTTGAAAAAGCCGTATCGCTTATAGTAAACTCCGGGGGAATCCCTGTGATCGCCCATCCGGTGAGTCTTAACTGTAACGGTCCCGATGAATTTGAAAGGACCCTCAGGGAGTTCGTTGACAGGGGTGTCAGGGGGATAGAGGCATATTCCACTATGCATACTCAGGAGGAGATCGGGATGTTTCTCCGTCTTGCCGATAAGTACAGTCTGCTTGTCTCGGGGGGGAGCGACTTCCACGGTGACAAGAGAGAGGAGATAGGGCACTACAGTGAAGATATGCTGATACCTCCGGAACTTTACGATAAACTTAAAACAGCAAGAGAAAATAAAATCAGGGTAATATAGAAATGTCTACCGATCATATAAAGATGCTCTGTGATATAGGGGAGTTTAACTGCCTTTTCACCGAGTCTGTGAATATTGAGAATTTTCTCCAGTCAACCGTGGAACTGGTTGCCGACCATATGAATACCGATGTCTGCTCAATCTACCTGTACAACGAGATCAGGGGGACCCTGACCCTCAAGGCCACAGTGGGATTGAAGCCGGAATCTGTCAACACGGTGACACTGAACCTGGGAGAGGGCCTTGTGGGAAAATCCATGAGTGAACTCAGGGCGATCCATGAGAACAAGGCGAGCAGTAACCCTGATTTCAAACCTGTTCCCGGGATCGATGAGGAGAAGTATGAATCTTTTCTTGCGGTTCCGATTATCAGGGGAAACCTGAAAATCGGTGTTCTTGTTGTACAGAGAAGCGGTAAAAAACCGTTTAAGAGGAACGACAGGCTGGCGCTCCAGGCAACCGCGTCACAGCTGGCGTCCATGATCGAATATATCAATGTTCTCATAACAATGCCCCATGAACAGGTTGCCGGAGAAGAGGAGCCGGGTGACATCAGTGACTTTACCTTTTTCAAGGGAAAGTCGGCCGCGGCAGGTTTTGCCCATGCGTCCGCGGTTGTTGCGGGCAGAGAGGATTATCATGATCTTCTGAAGTCCGCCGAAGGAACCGGGGGGTTGACCCTGGATGACTTTCGGGAGGCCCTGGAAAAAACCGGGCTCCAGCTTGAACAGCTGCAGCAGAGGGTGGAGGAACAGCTCTCTGACGCGGCATCACTGATCTTCTCCTCTCATCTCCTCATGCTCAAGGACAGGGGATTCATCGGGGGCATAGAAGAACTCATCAGGCGCGGCGAGAGCCCCGTTGATGCAACCATCTGGAACTTCAACAAGTATAAAAATATCTTCTCAAACAGCAGCAACCATATCATCAAGGAGAAGATAAACGACCTGGAGGACCTGGAAAGGAGGGTCCTGGGTAATCTTTTGAAAAGTGAAAATGAAGAGGACCGGTACGGAGACCATATTGTCGTGGCCCGGGAACTCTATCCCTCCGACCTCCTGATGATGTCGGTGGAAGGGGTGAAGGGGGTAATCCTGGTCAGCGGCGGGGTGACCTCCCATATCTCCATACTTGCCCGTTCGCTCCAGATACCCCTTGTTATCGCGGACAATACCCGGTTTCTCAAACTGCCGAAAGATGCCCTTGTGCTCCTTGACGGTGAGATCGGGAACATCTACATAAATCCCGGCCCAGAGATTGTGGACACCTTTAACCGGCGCAACCAGGCCTACCTTAATTTCATGGAAAACAGGGAACTGGCAGCACAGCCGGCGAAAACTGCCGACGGGACGAGGATAAATCTTATGACAAACGTCAACCTTCTTTCCGACCTGAAAATTGCCGGCCCTGATACAGTTGACGGGATCGGCCTCTACAGAACAGAATTTCCCTTTATGATAAGAAGCGACTTTCCTTCCGAGGAGGAGCAGTTTTTCATCTACAGGAAGCTGGTGGAGATGATGGAAGGGAAGGTGATCACCTTCAGGACCCTGGATATCGGCGGGGACAAGGTCCTCTCGTATTACGATGAGATGAACGAACAGAACCCCTTCCTGGGAATGCGGTCTATCCGTTTTTCCCTTACACACCGGGAGGTATTCATCGAGCAGATCCGGGCCATTCTCAGGGCGGGGGTGGATGCCCATATCAGGATCATGTTCCCCATGATATCTTCCGTTGATGAGTTTTTGACCTCCCGGGAAATCGTGTTCCAGTGCATGAAGGACCTTGACGGGGAAAATATTCCCCACAACACGTCTCCCTCCATAGGCATGATGGTGGAGCTTCCCTCTGTGCTCATGGTCATTGATGAGCTGGCCCGGGAAGCCGGTTTCTTTTCAATAGGGACCAACGACCTTGTGCAGTATACCCTGGGCGTTGACAGGACAAACGAGAAGGTGGAACATCTCTATATCCAGCACCACCCCGCGGTACTCCGGTCAATCAAAAGAATAGCGGATGCCGCGGCTTCGGCGGGTATCGAAGTCACCGTTTGCGGTGATATGGGAAGCAACAGTCTCTATCTCCCGTTTTTGCTGGGGGCGGGGATACGGTCTTTCAGTGTGGACGCCCTCTACATACCCCGGGTCAAGAAGACCCTGTCTGAACTGACCATAACCGGGTCGGAGAATCTTGCCGGGCAGCTGCTTGCGGAGAGCAGGATATCGGCCATCGAAAGCTACCTGGGAAAATAAAAAAAATTCTTTCGGCATTCTGCCGGTTTACCGATGATAATGAGAGAGACATATTCTCAATAATCACCGGCAGGTAAAACTATGAAAGAGATAATCAACAACGCGTTAATTCCCATGGTCAACGAAGGTCTTATCGGGGCATCCAGGATACTGAGCCTTATTGAAATAAAAGAGTTTATCGACAATATCTCAACACGGGGCTATATTGAGAACAGGGACGCTGACGAGATCAAAAAAAAGTATGGAGTCATGCCGGATATTATCTCCTGGGGTGATTATTTCCAGACAGAACTGGCTTCCGCACTGGTGAATAAAAGCGATGAGGAATTTTTTCTCGCCATCGAAACAGTCAAGTATGACATGATTTCCAGCCATATCATCTTTTCGGAGAAGGAGAGCGATTTCTTCCGGTGGGTTGATGAAAACTACTATCAAATACTCTCATGCGGCAAAGAAGAACACACTGATGAAGAGAAAGAGATCGTCCACCTGAAGATCCTCAAGGATTACTATGTTGATCTCGGGATAACGGACAGTTTCTCGGAAGCAACACTGGAATGGTACCATTCCTTTAAAGAGGCCATGGCAATTTAAGCCTATCGTGCCGCCCAGACCCCCGGCACATAGATCTTGCACAGCCGGGAAAGCTCTCCCAGGACTTCCCGGTCATAGTCTCCCGCGGGAATGATCTCCTTGATAAACATCAGGTTTGTATCCGAATCATGGACTTCACTTTTGTTGGCGAGCCCCAGTTTTTCCATGAGGCTGAAATACTTCCTGCTGTTCTCGCCGATGTTCCAGAGAGGGGAAATTGATATCTTCAGGAAATTGTACGCGAGCTGATCAACACGGCAGGGATCGGTGGTTTCACAGATCTTTTGGGTGATCTGCGCAAGGTCCATCTTTATAAAAAGCTCAAGGTGCCCGAAAATCTCATGGCGGGCGGGATTCCCCTTTTCGGAGAGAATGGTGAAAGTCCCTTCCCTGTGAAAGGCATTGGCAAGCCAGATGGCGTAATCGGGAGATTCTATGGCGAGGTGAAGATCATCGTATGACCGGTAATTTTTTCCCTGTATCAGCGACCCGTCCACCTGGAAGCTGTACTGCATATAGTGTTCAGTCCCCTCCCTCTCCGAATGTGAGCGGTAGAGGGTTTTCCATCCGCGCACAGCTATGCCGTTTACCAGGAGGTCCTCCAGTTCAGGAGAGATTTTCTTGGGGGATGATTCGGGATACTGCCAGACCATGGGCCTTGGAGGCGGAATCTGCAATTCCGGTTCGACTTCGGGAAGACTGGCAGGCTTGAGTCCCAATGCATCCGCATCTGAGATCTTTTCCCACATATAATTTTTTCTGTTTTTTAGAAGATGAATCCCGTTTCCCTGTACGGGAATAATTCCGGTATACAGCTTCTCTCAGGGTATTATTGTGGTATTTAAATCCATTATGCACTTACTCTCGGTTTTATTCAGCTTTGCCTCCTTTGCCATTTGTTCAACATAGTTATCCCACGACTGCTTGGAATAACTAAAGGGGGATGGAACAGGATGACATTTGCTGCACTTTTTTTTAAAGGTCTCTCCGCAATCCGTACTGGAAGAGTACCCGGTAGTTGAGAGCAATACGGCCACTATGAGAAGCAGTGTTGTTATTGATATGAATCCTTTTCTCATTTTGCCTCCAATCAGAACAGTTTTTTTCTATAAGTCGAACCATGAATATATGATTAGTTAATATAAAAACATTTATGTCA
This sequence comes from Spirochaetota bacterium, assembly GCA_050298055.1. Classification (GTDB taxonomy): domain Bacteria; phylum Spirochaetota; class UBA4802; order UBA4802; family UBA5550; genus JBNKTL01. The sequence goes on along the minus strand of JBNKTL010000053.1, from coordinate 6,979 downwards.
AATGAAAATTATTATTAATCTGAAAAATTGTTACGGTAGCGAAACATCATGTTTTTACCTTGAAATAGTTTACGGCATCGATGAGTTTATCGGCCATTGTGATGAGCCTGTTTGTGCTTGCAGAGAGTTCTTCGGAACCTGCGGCGTTTGTCTGTGTCAGTTCCGTTATACTTGAAATAGATTTAACAATCTCGTTTACGGCCCTCTTCTGCTCGTTGGTGGATATTTTTATGGACTCTGACATGTTTTTCACGTCATTTGCTTCACTGTTCACATCGGAATTGGTCTCTACCTGCCTGTTCATATTCTCCGCGATTTCTCTTGTCACATCACTGATTTCCGTGACCCCGTCGATAATAGAACTGATCACGTCAATTGTACTGTTAACGCTCTGCATACCGTTCCGGATCTCCTCATCGTTGCCCCTTATGAGCTTTTCTATGTCACTGATACTTGAAGTCGTCTGGTCCGCGAGTTTTGATATCTCATCCGCTACCACGGCAAATCCTCTTCCCAGCTCCCCTGCCCGGGCTGCCTCTATTGCCGCGTTCAGTGAAAGGAGGTTGATCTGTTCGGATATTTCATTGATGATATTTATCACATTCATCATCTGCCGGGAACTCTCGGTGATCTTGATCATGGTTGAATTCATGGACTTCAGGGATTCCTCGCCGTCTTTGGCCTTTATCCCGATGACCCCGGTGATTGTCAGGGAGTTGCTTATTTTCTGGTTCATATTGTTAATGATATCGGAGAGCCTGTCCATGACCGAGATGAGCGACAGGAGGTGTGAATCCTGGTCTCCCGCCCTCTCGGAAATATGGTCCATCCCCGCGGAGATCTGTTCAACAGTGGCCGTTATCTCCTCGGCGCTGGCTGCCTGGTTCTGCGCGTTATCGGTAAAAGAGCTGGTTGTGGAGTCTATCTCCACCGATGAAGACCCGAGTTCATTGGATATATTCTTGATATTCTGGATGGATTCATTGAGCTTTCTTGTAAGTTTTCTTACACTGTCAAGTATTGAACCCACTTCGTCGTTGGTGGTGATGAAGAGGTCCTGGGTCAGGTTGCCTTCAGCCATTCTGCCTATGGCCCTCTGGGTCTTTTCAAGGGGGGCCATCCTGAGATTGATAATGACCCTGACCAGAAAACCGATGACAACAAGGCCTATGGAGAGAATGATGATCATTGTGGAGGTTATCTCCCAGGTACTCTCCTCAATATTTGAAGTTATATTCCCGGAAGAGACCTTTATGTCATCCTGCGTGGAGAGGGTAAGCTTGTTTCTCATCATGTTGTGCGCTACCGCAAGAGTGATAACCACTGTTACAACGATTATTCCGGTTACCACAGACGCCAGGTATTTCCCGAGGCTTCCCGTTGCCTTGAATTCTTCCCCTTCAACATGAAAAATCCCGGAAAGGGCGATTTTACTGATAAGTTTTTCAGGGACAATATAGTAGAGGAGGCCTCCGATTATACAATCAACGATAAAGACAGACCACATGTTGACTTTATCAGTCAACGACGGATGACCGAAGATGTAGACACCCGCAATAATCGCACCCATAATAACAACCCACCGGATGACCAGTATGGTTGAATGAATCCGGGGAATGTTTTTACTCCTCCTGCATGCCTTTCCCCTCCCGTCGAAGGAGTATTTTCCCTCGCCCATGGCAATACTGAAGCAGCGGAGGAGCGGCTTCAGTATTATTCGCGCTGTGATATACGAGACAAGCAGCGCAAGTATGGTTCCCGCGGCAACAATTCCCAGCACGATATAAAGGTATTTCTCTTCGACCTTAAGCGCCTTGTAGAATATGAAAGCGGAAGCAGGTATTATCAGGACATAGGCGATCCCGTCTGTGAGAAGAAAGAACCTCCGGAAAAATTTTTTCATCTCCTTTCGAAAGAATGAATGTTCATCACTGCCTGTCATACCTTCAATCTCGTCCCCATTGCCGTAATTCATAAACAGCGCCTTCCCCTGATATAACTATCACATCCGTAATCTGACCGGATAAATTCTACATGATTTTTTCACTTGGGTCAAGTGTTATTGCGGTGAATTTTGTCCCGGTCATGTTTGGAAGATTTGCCACAGAGGCGGTAAGTTCCGGGTTTTTTTCTGTCATAGCGAGGGCAACGTGGCTCATCTCGATACGAGTATCAAAATGCAGGATCACTCGATGAGCATCTGTACTTCGACTGCATGATTTGGTGCAAAATCATGCGGGCTCAGCACAAGTTGTGTTCCCCGAGTGATTTGCCGCTTTATTGATTCAGTGCTTTATGTCTTTAAAATGCGGCAAATTGTATCGAGGGGAACAGATCATTACGTCACTTCGTTCTTCATGATGACAGATTAACTAAATAAACATTTGAGGTGATTTTTTTATAATTAGAGTTGTTAGTGGATAAAAAAAGAAAATCAATACTGAACATTTGTTGACATGAATTTTTGCCAATGCTATTGTGACATAATGTATCTTCGCGAAGAAATTATGTTCAGTTTTCAAGGTGAAACATGGAGAGAATTAAGAAGTTCCTGGAATCGAAACTCAGCGGCAACATAAGGGCGCATCTTGAGCTTGAGGAAAGCCCGGGGAGCATGGCGGGTTTTCCCGAAAAGATGCGGGGTGAACTGAAAGGGGCCCTTGTTTCCCAGGGGATCGGTTCCCTCTACTCACACCAGCTTGAGGCCTTCAATTCCATTACCGGGGGGGAAAACACCCTGCTGGTCTCCCATACGGCCAGCGGGAAAACGCTCTCCTTTTTTCTCCCGGTGCTCAATGAGTACCTTGAAGCCGCTTCGCCCTTTTCCGTGATGTTCCTCTATCCCACAAAGGCCCTCTCCCGTGACCAGGAAGGGACCCTGGGAAAGCTTATGAACAGTGTGGGGGGGGGGAATTTCGGCATCGGGACCTTTGACGGGGATACTCCACGGGACGAGAGGGCCAGGATCAGGAGGTCCGCCGATTTTCTCATCACCAACCCCGATATGCTCCACAGCGGTATCCTCCCCAACCACAACAGGAAGTGGAAGTCGTTCCTTTCGAGACTGAAGTATATCGTTATTGACGAGGTCCATATCTACCGGGGGTCATTCGGTTCGCACGTGTCCAACGTCTTCAGAAGACTGCTCCGGGTCTGCAGTCTCCACGGAAGCAGCCCTGTTTTCATCTGCTCCTCCGCCACAGTGGGCAATCCCGGGGACCATGTGAAAAGGCTCCTGTACAGGGACTTCACTGTTATCGATAAAGACGGCGCGCCCCGGCCCCGGAGGGAGATCTATTTCATGAACCCCTCCCTGGTTGAAAGCCACGGGCATGCCCTTTACAGAAAAGGGACGTCATCCGTTTCTATCCCCCTCATAAGGGAGGCCGTAAAAAAAGGGATACGGACCATATGTTTCTGCCGCAGCAGGCAGGAAGCGGAGAGGCTCTACAGGGCCGTAACCGACGGCAAACCGGGCCTCAGGGAGAAGGTGAAACCCTACCGGGGGGGGCTGCTCCCCAATGAAAGGAGGAAGCTCGAAAAAGACCTTGCGGAGGGGAGGATCACCGCCATCATCAGCACCAACGCCCTGGAGCTGGGGATCGATATCGGCGACCTGGACCTCTGCATCCTCTCGGGGCACCCGGGTTCGGTGGCCAGCTTCTGGCAGCAGTCGGGACGGGTGGGAAGGAAGAACCGCTCCCCGGTGATAGTCTATATCGCAAAGGACTCGCCCATCGACCAGTACCTTGTTCACCACCCGGAGTTTATCACTTCCGCCCCGGTGGAGGAGGCCCTTCTCAACGGGGACAATCCCTATATCCTCCTCCAGCATCTTCCCTGTACCGCCCATGAACATCCCCTGAGGGAGCATGAGGAGGGCTACGATAAAATGATCTACGGGGAGGCCCTTGCCGTCCTTAAAGAAGAGAAGACAATTGTTCCCTACGGGGACTCATACAGGTACGCCCTCCGGGATTTCCCCTCCCGGGGCGTGAACCTCAGGGGAATGACCGATTACAACATCGAGATCTACTGCGGCACCGAGGTCATCGGCGAGCTTGACCCCATCGGCGCCCGGGGGACCCTCTACAAGGACGCCATCTACCAGCACCTGGGGACCCGGTATATGTCCCTGGAGCTTGATCTTGAAAAGAAGCTCTGCAGGGTTGAGGTCACCGACGTTGACTATTACACGGAGGCGGTCTGGGAGGGACGGGTTGAGATCACCGAAGAGGAGAGTTCCCGGGAGTGCAGGGGGGCCGCTCTCACCTTCGGGTATGTCCGTTACAACAAGCAGCCGAAGATCTATAAAAAGATCCGGGAGAGGAGCTACGAAAATATCGGCTACGGCCCCATAACCCTGGAGCCCTTTGAATACGATACCACCGGCTTCTCCCTGCTCCCCCCGGAGGAGTGGCGGAAAAAACTTGAGGCCGTTGACAAACGGTATACCGGCGCCGCCCTCTACGGACTCAGCTATATCCTGCGCCACGCGGCACCGGGCTTCTGCATGGCGGACATCAGGGACGTGAGCACCGATGTTTCCCTCATTGATGCGGGCAGCGGTGAGTGGAAGAGCGCCCTCTATTTCTTTGACGCCATGGAGGGAGGCGTGGGATACGCCGAGAAGATATACGAGTCACTGGAGGAGTGCCTTCTCCTCTGTAGGAGTATCATCAGTGAATGTGACTGCGGCACCGGATGTCCCTCCTGTGTCCCCCCATTGCCGCCCGGGGTGAGCAGCGAGGAGCTTGAAACATTTCTCATAATGACAAACGGCTCCCGGGCATGCACCCTTTCGCTCCTGGACGCCCTCATCGAGGGTGAGATAAAAATACCCCAGATCAGGGAGATACGGGTCCCCGTGGAGACCCGGGAGGCGGTTCCCGCGGACAAAGAGAGAGTAGAGATGAACAGGAAGCTGGGCCGGGCGGCGGGAATTTTAAGAAAGAAGAGAGAACGACTCCATTGATCGATGAATGCTTTCTGCACATTGACGGGATCGGCGAGAAGACATCCGCGAGACTGAAGGAGCTGGGCTTTCTCAACTGGCAGCAGTGCGTGGATAACGCCGGCTCCCTTCCTTTTAGCGGCAGTAAAAGGGAGAAGTTTATGGGGAATATCCGGGACTCACAAAAAGCTTTAGAGGAGTCGGATATTGACTACCTGGTAAAGAGCTACCCGGTGAGGGAGCACTGGAGGATCCTGGCCGAGTTCTACCCCGAAGCCACCTGGTTCGATATCGAGACCACGGGGATCTCCTGGTATGATAACCACGCCACGGTGATATCCGCCTACCGGGAGGGTGAGCTCCTGGATTTTAAGTTCGGGGAGAACCTGGATGATTTCCTGGAGCTTGTGGACCGCTCAAAGCTCCTGGTTTCCTTTAACGGCAGCGGTTACGATATCCCCTTCCTGGAACAGACCTGGCATATCCCCTCCCTGAACTGTCCCCACGTTGACCTGCGGTGGATGTCGTATCACCTGGGGTATCGGGGAGGCCTTAAAAATATTGAGAAGGTCCTGGGGATACAAAGACCCGGTGAGGTGGCCGGGGTTGACGGCCTTGAAGCCATTGACCTCTTCTACCGGTGGCAGGGGGGGAACAGTGAAGCGGGAAGGAGGCTTATGGCATACTGCCGGGCCGATGTTATCTCCACTTTGATCCTGGGACACAGGCTTCTTGCTCAAAGAGGACTGGAGCTTCCCCCGATAAACGAACAGGACCTTTTCAATGGAGCCCTGGGAACAGAAAGTCAAACCGAGAAAGATCATTCATATTGATATGGACGCCTTCTACGCGTCCGTTGAACAGAGGGAGGACCCCGGTCTTAAAGGGAAACCGGTGATCGTGGGAGGCCCTCCCCAGAGCAGGGGAGTAGTATCCACCTGTTCATACGAGGCCCGTAAATTCGGCATTCATTCCGCCATGCCTTCATCCCGGGCCTTCAGGCTCTGCCCCGGGGCGGTCTTTCTGAGGCCCAACTTTGCCCTCTATAAAGAGATCTCCGGGCAGGTCCGGGAGATCTTTCACCGGTACACCGACCTTGTGGAGCCCCTCTCCCTGGACGAGGCCTACCTCGATGTGACGGAAAACTTCCTGGATGTCTCCTCCGCCACCATCATCGCCCGTGAGATCAGGAAATTAATTCATAAAGAGACCGGGCTCACCGCCTCGGCCGGGGTCTCCTTCAACAAGTTCCTTGCCAAGGTGGCCTCGGACATGAACAAGCCTGACGGTCTTACGGTGATAACTCCCGGTGACGCGGAGATATTCCTGGAAAAGCTCCCCGTGGGTAAGTTTTTCGGTATCGGGAAGGTCACCGAGAAACACCTGGTGAAGAGGGGTATCCGGACCGGGAAGGACCTGAAAGACCTGGAGATATCGGAGATGGTAAAGATCTTCGGCAAGTCGGGGACCTTCTTCTACAACATTGTCCGGGGGATAGACACACGGCCGGTGAACCCACACTGGGTCAGGAAATCCCTGGGGAAGGAGGTGACCCTTCAGGAGGATATCGTTACGGTTGAAGACGCCCTTGAAGTCCTGAAAAAGACCGCGTCACAGGTCTGGCTCCTCATTGAGAAGAACAGTATCCGTGCCCGGACCCTGACCCTGAAGGTCAAGTACCACGATTTCAGGAGCGTTACACGGAGCATTACCCTTGATGAGTTTATCAGCAGTGAGGAGATTATCATGATGCATGTTACACGGCTCCTTAAGTCCACGGAAGCGGGGGAGAAGAGGATCAGGTTATTGGGGATTTCTACGTCTAATTTTCTGGATGGGGGTGAGGGGGGGAGTCAGTTGGTTTTGCCGTTTTAAGAATAGTTACAAGTTACAAGTTTCAAGTTTCAAGTTGAAGAGTTGAAGAGTTGAAGAGTTGAAGAGGGGAGTTTTGAACCGCAAAGTTACTATGTAAAAAAAGTTAAAAAAAGTCAACCCTCCTTCTGAAATCTATGATAATATTTCAGA
>JBNKTL010000052.1:0-34211 GCA_050298055.1 Spirochaetota bacterium | reverse complement strand
AAAAATATGTTCCCGCCGCCTTCGGCGGCGGGAACATATCAGTTATTTTTTTATTGAATATGATTATTCTTATACATAGCTGACGAGTTACTCATTAAATAAATATAAAATAACATAAAGGATTATTATATGTTATAAACAGGATTTAAGCCATGAAAAAACGAATTTTTCTTAGCATATTGATTCTGACCCTTATCACCACTGTATCCATCTCAAACACATTTTTTAACTATCCAATGTCCAGGGAAAAACTGAAACTTCTGCCCGTACCAAAGGACTTTAGAAACTATTTTTTCATGCAGTCCTTTGACGACGATACCTATATTACAATAGGTGATTTTACGGGAGCAAGCAGGGTAATTTCACACATTGTTGACAAAGGAAGCGACAATACTGTGGACGCAGTAATCGAATATTCTCCGGACAGTAAAAAAATGAGAACCAAGACAAAATCAAGCAGCGAGTTTTTTTCAAACCTTGAAAAAATGAAGAGGGATATAATCGGCGGATCGATCTTTAAAGAGAACTATTCCTACAAAATGAAATCGGTTGACATCCTTAAATTTAAGCTGAAAGATGGCTCTGATATCTATCCTTATGGAGATGGGTACAGTGTCAAGTTCTATGATCCCGATGCCACAACGACAATTATGTGTGAATTTTACTTTAGTAAGGTCAGGGGAAGATACACCTTAATATTTAAAACTAATTATTACAAGATCTATAAGCTTAAGATTAAACCACCGGTAATATATTCGGTTTATTGTAAAAACTCCAAGGACCCGGTTGTAGCCGAGACGGTTGAAGCTCTGCTGAAGATGGTCCCTAAATAAATTATTGGAAATCAGGAGTAAGATCAATGACAAAAAGAAAACAGTATTTAATCGATAAAGAGTACCAGTTAAAAACAACATTCTCAATAATCGGCATAGTGGCTGTAATTATTGCTTTTTTAATCGTAATTATCGGCACAAGTATTGTTATTAACAACAGAACAATGGATAAGAACAATGTCAATATCAACGCCAATAATGAGAAAATTAAGAATATTAACGAGATACAGGACAACATTGTTCATTTTCTTTCGTCGCGATCATTAACATCGGAGGACGAAATCTACAAAAAGGCTATCAGGGATGTTGCAAATAACCATGTTGCAAACATGAAGAAGATGAAAGAGATCATGAAGTCAAACGACGATATTATGAAGTCCAATGCCGGTATCATGAAACTCAACACATTCCTTCTCATTGCAATCATCATTCTGATTATTATCGGGACCGCGATCCTCTATATTCAGCTGATAAGACGAACACACAGAGTTTCCGGTCCGATTTATGTTATGACAATGTATATGAAGAGCGTTCTTGAAGGTAACTTCCCTGAGAAGATGAGGGAACTTCGGGAGACAGATGAACTGAGGAGTTTTTATAACATGTTCAGAGACATGGTGAATATGTTTAAGAACAAGTAGGTTCCGGATCTTTTTCGGTTTTTGCCGGGATGAATTTAAAAAGTTCATCAAGGAGGTTCATCCCGGCAAGCAGGGAGAAGAACTTCCGAAGGGGGAAACCAATTACGTTTGTCATTGAACCTTCAATATATTCTACAATCAACTCACCCGATTCCTGGATTGCATAACTGCCTGCTTTATCCATGTAGCCAATCCTCCCCAGGTACTTTTCGATGGATTGATCAGTAAGTTCCCTGAAATAAACAGAGGTAATTTCATAACCAGTTTGTGATATAAGGGAGTCTTCGTGGATATATTCCAGGTTTATACTGCTGATCACCCTGTGTCTTTTCCCGCTGAGCATTTTCAACATCCTGACTGCGTCATCATGACCTGCGGGTTTCCCGAGAATCTTTTCATTAATTGCAACTGCGGTATCAGAGGTAATAAGAAGAGTGGGGAAGGTGAGCCTTTTATTTACTCTTATTTCGAGAGCCTTTTCTTTTGAAACCCTTACGGTAAATTCCTCGGGTGTTTCACCGGACAATATTATTTCATCTATAGAGGAGGGGACCACATCCAGATTTGCAAAAAGACCGGAAAGTATCTCTCTTCTTCTTGGTGACGCGGAACCGAGAATAATATTCATGTTATCTGATTATAACCTTTTCATTTACCTTGTAAGCATCAGTAATGTTTTTTATTTTTTTAATTTTTTTAATGATGTGGTTTAAATGGTCATTACTTTTAACTTCAAGGATAAATTTTATTTCGGCAATGTTCCGGTCCTTTACCGTCGCTTCCATCTTGAGGATATTGGTTTTTTCAAGGGATATCTGGTCGGCAACATCTTTTAACAGGTTTTTCCTGTCCAGGCCCAAAACAGTTAACTTTACAGGATAGAGTGTGTTTTCGCTCCCTTCCCATTCCAGGTTAATCATCCGTTCTGATTCATCGGAGAGTCTTTTCAGAGAGGGGCAGTTTTTTTTATGAATAGTGATCCCTCTGCCCCGTGTAATAAACCCCACCACATCATCTCCCGGTATTGGCTGACAGCACTGGGAAAGTTTGATCTCGATATTTGAAGCACCGTCTATGGAAAGGCCGATCTTATTTTTACTGGAAAGCTTTTTAAGCTTCATCTGTTCATTTGCAGGTATGGATACCTTGGCAATTTTTTCCGCCTTCGGTTCTTTCTGGTGGCCACTTCGTGTGTTTTCCTTGAATTTATTCTCAGAATTCTTCCTGAGCCAGTTCCTTATTTTATACCTGGCTTTGGATGTTTTTACAAACTTAAGCCATGATTCCGAAGGGTGGCCGTTCTTACCGGTCATAATTTCCACAATGTCCCCGCTTTTAAGATTTGTTTTCAGAGGGACTATCTTGTTGTTAACCTTTGAACCCACAGTATGTTCGCCAACTTCGGAATGTATGGCAAATGCGAAATCAACCGGTGTTGATCCCTTGGAGAGCTTAACGATTTTACCCTTGGGTGTATAGACAAAGATCTCATCCACGTAGAGGTCCATTTTGAGATCGGTGAGAAACTCTCTGCTTGATGTATCTTCGGAGTACTCCTGCTTAATGTTCTGAAGCAGAGCAAGTTCATTGTAATTCCTCTTTACCTGTTTCCCGTCTTCTTTGTAGATCCAGTGTGCGGCAATACCCATCTCGGCAGTTGCATGCATCTCTCTGGTCCGTATCTGTATCTCAAGAGGATGTCCTTCCGGGCCAATAACAGTAGTATGGAGTGATTGATACATATTAGATTTTGGAACCGCGATGTAATCTTTGAAACGGGCCGGAACGGGAGTCCAGAGAGAATGGATTATTCCAAGAATGCCGTAGCAGTCCTTTAATTCACCGGTTATTATCCTTATCCCGCGTATATCGTAGATCTCATCAATAGTTTTCCTCTGTTCACTCATTTTTCTGTATATTGAATAGTAATGCTTTGCCCTGCTTGTAATGGTTGTTTTGATGTTAAACTCTTTGAATGTTTCCGTGAGAATCGATTTAATACTGTTAAAATATTCATCGAGCTCAGTCTTCCTGGCTGCAAGTGAATTGCGGATGTTGTGATACTCTTCCTTGTAAAGTACCATAAACGCAATGTCTTCAAGCTCGGAGCTGATCCTTGTTACACCGAGTCGGCGCGCAATTGGCGCATAGATATCCATTGTTTCCCGAGCTATTTTTTCCTGTTTATGCGGAGGCTGGAACATTAGTGTCCGCATATTGTGGAGCTTATCGGCCAGTTTAATGATTATGACCCGTATGTCTTCAATGGTTGCAAGGAGCATCTTTCGAAGATATTCGGCCTGGGCAGCGACTTTTGACTTACTTTTGATGGTGGATATTTTTGTCACTCCGTCTACAAGCTGTGCAACATCTTCGTTAAACTCATTTTTAAGTATTTCAAGAGTATTCCCGGTATCTTCCACAACATCGTGAAGGAGGGCGGCAGATATTGTGGTTGTATCGAGTTTTAACATTGCAAGTATTATGGCGACTTCAAGGGGATGAACAATATACGGCTCGCCGGACAACCTCTTCTGTTCGGAATGGGCAGTACTGGCAAAATCGTATGCCTTTTTTACAATTTGGATATCGGCTTCAGGATTATTCTCGATAATCTTGCCAATGAGGGTTTCAATATCCCTGCTCCTTATTTTAAGATCAAATTCGGGCATATACTCTTATTTAGTAACTCCTCAGCTGCATGGCTAAAAATACATGTTTAACAAAACACCGAAAATGTGTTCCCGCAGCCGAAGACGGCGGGGTTACATCAGATATCTTCTATTCAATAAAATGTCAATTTTTATACATAGCTGAGCTGTTTCGTTATTTATGACTTTTCCTGTTCATTTAATTATAGTTACATAGTGCTGCAATGTCTAGAAAATTATCCTCATATTAAAATTTAGATGAAATTTTCGCCAGTATTATATACTATTCATTATGTACAACTATTTAATATCATGTTTTTCTTAATTGTAAAAATAATTGATAAGCAATATGTCTCCGCCGCCCGGGGCGGCGGGGACATATTATTGAAATTTCTTGTAAATATATTATTTTTTTATCCATCTAGTTAAGTCGTTAGATATAATGGAATATTTTCACCATTTCAGGTGAGGGAGAAGGGATATAATAAATTACCTTGTGTGAAGTAATTAGGTTTCAAGAATTAAGATATATATACCGAAAAATAAAAAAAAGTCATTAAATCTTATGAAAAAAACTCACTATCTGACAACGTTAATAATAGTCTTGTGCAGCCTGATTGCTGTTAATGTTGTCACACATACATCTGTTATACTCTCTCAGTATGTTGGTGATTATACTCTCGATGAGGATAAGGAAGATGTTCAAAAGGCCGTAAAAAAAGAGGAGAAGAAAAATCAGGGACTTCCTCCTTATATTGCTTACAACATCAAGGCTGTAAAGATCCCTTACATGAATGACTCCATAAGGCTCTCCTGGAATATCCATCCCGACTACGATGATCAGTTTATCATAGGCCGCTCAGATGAAATCATCGATACGCCTGAACGAGCACTGGCCGCAGAATCAGTATCCATTGTCACGTCCAGGTCCAAGAACATCTATATTGACCAGGGACTTAAACCGGGTAACTACTATTATGTCATTGTATCCAGGGACAAGATCCATGCAAAAGATCTTGAGCTTTATAAAGATGTGAATTTTACTTCTTTCCCGGTGCTCATCAAGAAAGAGGACTTTAAGGTTAAAAATATCACAAATATTTCAGCCAAAAGTATCGGAAGTGATAAAATACTGGTAAGCTGGAACAAAGTAAGCTCAAAGGGATATGTCTATTTGATCTACAGGGCACAATATGTCATTGATACTGTGAACAAGTTGAAAAATGCCAAAAGGGTAGGTGTTGTTATCGATAATGATGAGTTTATTGATGAAAATATCCTCAAGAAGGGTGATCTCTTCTATGCCATTTCAATAAAGGATACAAAGGGAAAGGAGGTCTTCACGCCGGTCAGCAACCAGAGCTATACGACTAAAAGCGTGAAATTTGTGGAAAAGCTTGTTAATACGGTTTCAAATATTGAATCTTCAGCGGTGGACGCCAGGAGTGTCCGCATCAAATGGGAATACTCCGGTGAGAATGTGGATATGAATATTAAAGGTTTTGATATTTACAGATCAAATGAAATGATAAGCACTCCGGAAAAAATCAATTCTGCAACACGGGTAAAAACTGTCGGCAGGGATATCACTGAATATGTGGATATGGTTTCCGGTGCAGGCAGATACTATTATGCGGTTTTTGTAAAGTTTCAGGACGGGATTACTAATATCTCTCTGGTAAAGAAGAAGAACTATACAATGCGGCCTGTTGTTATGTCAGAAGAGTTCAGGCTGATCTCTATCAGGGCATTACCCCGCGGCAACACGGTGAAGGTTGAATGGGATTATTCAGGTGTCCCCTCTGAAAGGTACTATAAACTCTTCAGGTCTCAAGTGAGAATAATCAGGTCTTCGTCTCTCAGGGAGAGAGACATTCTTAAGATTGTGGATATAACCGACAAGAGCTTTGTGGACAGGTCTCCTGTATACTCAGGTGCATACTATGGTATAATGCCTGAAAAGAGTATACGAAATATCAGGTTCCGCAGCGGAAAAAATATTACCCGGAGACCCGCAGCACCCGGGAAAACCATGAGGACAGAACATGAAGAAATTCGGGAATCGGGTGATATTGATACCGTATTGAGAAGGACGTTTTTCAAGGGTTATTACAGAGAATCCGTAAAAGAATTGAAAAATATCATAAAAAGTACCGATAATAAACGTGATATTGCAAAAGCAGAGTTATTTGTCGGGCGGTCGTATATTGAAATGAAAGAGTATAAGAAGGCGATAAATTATCTGGTGAGAAGCAATGTTAAGAAATACTATTCCAGCGAAGCAGGATTCTGGCGGGACTTCGCGATGATGAGAATTAACAGATGATATGATTTAGATTCCAGGAGAAATTTTTAATGAGACGTGAACTAATTATCGGAATACTATTGTTAATAACAGGTATCGGTCTTTTTGTCTACTATGACAACAGTATAAGGCCGGAAAAAGAGGCCAGAGAATATCTCGTGGAAGGGCAGATTGCCTTTGAAAGAGGGACAAAGGAGTCGCTGAATAATTCAATAAACATATTGTCTAAAGTTATTGCCCGCTATCCGGCAACTTCGTCTGCTGATGAAGCTTATTATTATATCGGGCAGAGCTATGAAAAGCTCGGCCTTAACCGTCTTGCCTATCTTAAGTATGCGTATATCCTGAAAGCCGGAACAGATGTTTCACCGGAACTGAAAAATGAGATAAACACACGCCTCGCTCGCCTGACTATTATGAAGCGTTATACTGAAGAGGGCATAAACCAGCTTCTCGGTATGCTGAACATCTCGCATGACCGTGACTACAGGAGCAGGATATACAGTGAACTGGGGCATGCTTATCTCAAAATGGGACAATACAGAAAGTCAAAAAGGATGTTTGAAATTGCACTGACCGAAAACGGGACCAATGAAGAAGCAATACTCGGTAAGGCAAGGGCATTAAAACGAATCGGTTATGACAACAAAGCATATGACCTCTACGAATACTTTCTTAAATACTATGGGAATTTCAGCCACTTTACCAATGACACTCGTAACGCGTACCTGCGCCAGGTTTACAGCAGCGGTTATAACAGCTATAGAAAAGAACGATATTACCCGGCAATATCATTCTTAAAAAGACTTATCAGGTACTTCCCCGGCAGCAGGAGATCTGAAGATGCCTTATACTGGATTGGCGAATCATATTATTCTCTTCAGAAATACGAAGAGGCAGTCAGGTATTTCAACAGGGTGCTTTCAAATTCATACCACCACAGAAACCAGCAGGCAAGGATGAAAAAAGGATACTCTTACTTCATGGCTAAAAGATTTGACCTTGCCGCCAGGGAGTTCCAGATCTACATGAACGACTATCCCCACGGAAAATATTTCAAGACTGCTAAGAAATGGAATACCATGAGTACCAGGGAGATAATGTACAGGATCAAGGACGAAAAGAAAACCATGGACGAGGAAGAGAGTGATCTGAACGAAGACGGTGAGGGTGAAATGAAAGACAGCCAGATGGATGAGGGTGATGACCTGGGCAGGGACGAAGGCACATCACGGGGAGTAAAGGAAAAGAGCGGTAGTCGGGCAAAGCTTGAAAATGTTGCGGAACTCTAGGGCCATGATCAGGGCCGTTCTGCAACGGGAACAGTGAACATGAGGTTTTTCCTGTCCCTCCAGATCTTAATTGACACGTTCCTTCCAATCTCCTTCTCGCTTATTACCTTTATTAGGTCCCTGTAGTTTTTTATTTTCATACTGTCTATTTCCAGGATGACATCCTTTATCTTTAAACCTGATTTTGCAGCAGGTCCATCCTTCATCAGCGACCTGATGTATACACCGCTTTTAATATTCAGTCCTATTTTTCTGGCAATTGATTCATGAAGAGGAGCGACCTGAACTCCGATGTAACCCCGTTTAATCTTCCCGTACTTTTTCAGCTGGACCAGCGCCTTTCGCGCGGTATTTATAGATATGGCAAAACCAATACCGATACTGCCGCCCGACTTTGTATAGATCACCCTGTTTACCCCGATAACCTCGCCGTCAATATTTATCAGCGGTCCGCCGGAATTCCCCCTGTTGATAGAAGCATCTGTCTGAATATGTGAATTCCCCAACTGGTCAATATGGCGCCTCCCTGTTGCGCTGACTATCCCGAAGGTATAGGTCTTATCCAGCCCGAAGGGGTTCCCGATTGCAACGACAAAATCCCCAATCCTTACATCATCGGAATTGCCGAAATGTACCGGTTTTAGCTTCTCCCCGGTATTAACCTTGAGAAGCGCAATATCCGTGAGCTGGTCGGAACCGATTATCCGTGCAGGATATTCTTTCTCATTAATTCGTACTGTGAGGTTATCGGCCCGTGCTACCACATGATGGTTTGTGCAGATATATCCGTCACTTGATATGATAAAACCGGTGCCGAGCCCCCTCAGTTTTCTTGTTCTGCCGCCCCGGTTGCTCCCGCCGAAAAAATCTCTGAAAAAAGGATCGAACATAAAAGGATTTTGACGCTGCATCTTCATGGTCCTTTCAGTGCTGATGTAGACAATGGAATCACGGTAGAGCTCATAGATGTTGTGGATAGATGTCTGAAGTTCATGTACCGGCGACTGCTGGTCATTTTTTTTCAGCGGGGAGGGTTCTCCTGTCTCATGGAGGAAGTCGTTTCCCTGTGAGATACTATTTATTGTTATGATAAATGAGAAAATTATTACGGTGAAAAAAATCTTTTTAAATTTCATGCCATGCCCGGTTAAAAGATAAAAGGAAGCCTCAATATCATGAAACTTCCTCTAAATAAGAATGATAATAAGATCTTATGTTACATTAAGCGTAACTCATATATTAATCAAATAGATTTTCTTGCGCACAAGGAATAATTTAAAATTCAACATTCAAAATATAGAATTTAAAATTTAAGGTTTTATACACTCTCTCCTGCTCTGCCAAATCTCGCTTTAAGATAACCCAGCCAGTGAAAACTGAGCAGATATCCGAAGAGAAATGTGCCCAGGGCAATAAGGACAAAAGCCTTTATGATATCAACTACGGTTCCCTGGAGGGTAAATGCGGGAATATATGCGAAAAGGAAGGGCCCAAGATAGAGGAACTTGGCAAAATTAAATGCCTTGAATGCCGTCTTCCACATATTGGCCTTTGCCAGGGTCGCACCGGCAAAAGCGGCGATACAAACAGGAGGGGATATGTTTGAATCCTGGGAAAGCCAGTAGACAATCATGTGTGAGGCAATAGGGCTTACTCCAAGCTCGGTAAGCGCAGGAACGGCGACAACAGCGGTGATAAGATACGCCGCTGTAACCGGTACGCCCATACCCAAAATGAGAGATGCCAGGGCAATAAGGAGTATGGTAAGCCAGAGGTGACCGCCTGCAAGCTGAATGACGATATCGGCAAATGTAAGAATGAGTCCGCTGAAAGTCAGCATGGCGATAATGATGCCGATAATTCCCAGTGTTGATCCGATCTTCAGGCTGTTTTCCGCCCCTGCGCGTGATGCCTCCAGGATGTCATGAAATCCAATTCGTGTCTCAACCCTGAACCAGCTTATGACCAGGCATGCAACGATTCCCATGACAGCACAGAAACCGATAGAGAATCCCATGAGGATGAGAACTGTTATAACAACAAGAGGGAGAATGTAGAACCATTCCTTCTTTAAAATTTGTTTTATATCCTCTTTGCTCTTTTCGCCTCGTATATTATTCGTTTTCGCTTCGAAATGGACCATGACAAAAACACTGAAGAAGTACATTATTGCGGGGAAGAGGGCAACAAGCATGATCCAGGAATAGCTTATACCGGTAAGCTCTGCCATAATAAAACCGCCGGCCCCCATTATTGGCGGCATAAACATACCCCCAATTGATGCTGCGGGCTCGATTGCCCCTGCAACATGCGGTTTAAACCCGGCCTTTTTCATGAGCGGTATGGTAAATGTTCCTGTTGATACCGTATTGGCAATGGCGCTTCCGGATATTGATCCCATGAGCCCGCTGGCTATTACGGAGACCTTTGCCGGCCCGCCGATTTTATGCCCCACTGCTGCAAGGGGAAAGTCTATGAAGAAGCGCTGTGCGCCTGATTTTTCAAGAAAAGCGCCAAAGAAGACAAAAAGTACAACATATGTTGCAAGGACATTTGCCATGATCCCGAAAACTCCATCTTCCTTGAAGAAGATATTCGTGCAGATAGCAAGAAAACTGTCACCGGGATGCGCGATAAGCTCGGGAAAGTACTGGCCGTATACACCGAATATAAGCATAAGTATGCCGATACCTACAAAGACGATACCCACAGCCCTTCGCGCAATTTCAATTCCGATGAGGACACCTATGACACTGATGATATTGTCTGTGAGTGTTTCCGCGCCGGTCCTGAAATTGATTGCTTCGAAGTTTGCTATCCAGTATATGACTGTAACCGCTGAAGCAGCCATCAGTATATAGTCAAGAACCCTGAGTATCCTGTTTTTCGATTTATAGAGGAGAAATACAAGTATATATGTTATAAGGACGTAAACACCTCTGTGATACTGTGTTGGCGCAGGTTTGAGAACTGCCGAAAAAGAATAGAATCCCACAAAGAGCAGGGAAAGAATATCAAAAGCGTATTTTTCAAACCTGTTGAGTTTTTGGTACATTTTCTCCTCCACATACAATATAAAGCTGCAGGACGCACAGGGTTGTTCGCCCTGCAGCAAGTTTACTGTTGAAAAATATTGGCAAATTAACTAAAAAAATAAGAAAACATCTTATTATCTATTTATTGATGTCTCTTTACTTCAGAGCTCCCTGCTCCTTCCAGAACTTTTCGGCACCGGGATGGAGAGGTGTAACGATACCCTTGATCCCTGATTTTATGCCCATTGCTTTTGCGGACTTATGGGTCGTAACCATGTGCTTAAGACCTTTTTCGCTGAAAACGAGCTTTAACAGGTTGTAAACAACATCTGCGGGAACATCCTTGTTGGCTACCCAGAGAGCCGCATCCTGGAAAGAAACAATTGGTTTAGTCTGTCCCTTGTAGGTGTTGGCGGGAATGATGACCTTTTCGAAGTATGGGTATTTCTTAAACATGCCTGCTTCCTCTGCGTCGTTATAGACATTGAGAAGAACAACATCCTTCTGAAGAGCGGTTTCAAGTACAGAAGCATTTGGGAAACCTGCAAATACCCAGAAGGCATCAAGCTGTCCGTTTCTTAAAGCGTCGCCTGCACCCCTGTAACCGAGGTTTTCAGCTTTCATATCCTTGAGGATACCAAGCTCTGTGAAGAAGATTGTGGCGTTTGCCGCTGCGCCGGAACCGGCATTTCCGATGCCCACTCTCTTGCCCTTGAGCTGTTTGGCTTTGGTTATGCCAAGCGATTTGTTTACAACAAGCTGCGCGGGAGCACCATAAAGATATGAAAGTGCAAGTACATTCATATACTTTTTAGTGTCATTCTTGAGCATGGCATTGCGTCCTGCATAAACATGACCGGAATAGGCAATTGCAAACTGGGCCTTGCCTGAATCGGTAAGCCTGATGTTCTCAATTGATCCCCCTGATGAGCTGGCAAGTACCTTGATATCCTTCACATCCTTGGAAAGGGTAGTTACAGCACTTGCATAATACTGAAAAGTCCCCCCTGAAGGTCCACCTGCAAACCTGAAAGTATTTCCCCCAGTCTTTTTGCATGACTGGATTAATACGATACCTGCAACCAGAGGCAGAATAACAAAAAGATAGATAAATCGTTTTTTAAGCATTTAATCCCTCCAAATATAATAATTAGGCTAAATTTTATGAATAGTAATCTATTTTATTTTTTATTTCAACGATATATTTTCCCCGGTGTATTGAAATTTATGAAAAAATGCCTCATAGTGCAAAAGGAAAAAATTGCATTCTGAGGCATTTTATAGGAGGAAAGTTATGTTCTTTTTCAGTTTTATGCATAACTATAAGTTGGAAATCTATATCATAGTATCTAATATATTGTAAATTACTCATTGAATATATTGTAAATAAAGTCAAGAAAAATTACAATAGATGCCTAAATTTTTCTTGATTTTATTATTTGAAGTGTAATTTTGTCAGATATGAACGGTTCATCTGCATATCTAAGCAAAATGATAAAAAAACTTCGCAAGGAGAAAGGGCTCACGCAGAAGGGGCTTGCTCATGAAATCGGTGTTGACAGCAAGATGATAAGCTACTATGAAACAGGGAAATCAAGTCCTTCTGTTGATGCTCTGATAAAAATTGCCGGAATCTTCAGTATATCAGTGGATTCACTTCTTTTCGAGGGAAGATCTGAGGCCCCGGTTAAAGAAAAAAAATATATGAAACTGCCCGGAGGACGTTTTGTAAGCAGTTTAAAATGGCAGTTTATTCTCATAATTATTATTGCGCTCTCATCTTTATTTACTGCGAACCTCTTGATTTACAATCAGCATAAAAAAAGCAATCAGGATGAGTTTCGAAAAAATATCAGAAGAATTGCAGAAAAGATTAATTCCAGAATAAGCAATATTAAATATGCTTCGAAAATTATTGCAAATCACCAGATTGTAACAAGCTTCAGAAACGAATTGAATATTAAGAATGAGAAGCAGCACCTTATGCTTCTCAATACTGTTAAAGCACTTTTTAACGCGTCAATAGTCTATATAATGGATAAAAACGGTACGGTTGTTGCATGTTCTCCTTATGATAGCGGTAAAACGCTTACCGGAAAAAACTTCAGGTTCAGGCCTTATTTTACAGATGCAATGAACAATAGCCCCTCTGTTTATGCTGCCCTGGGTACTACCACGCATGAAAGGGGGATCTACTACAGCTATCCCATATACCGGGAAAAAGGAGAGGAGCCCCATGGTGTCGCCGTTATTAAGATGGGGATTGGAAATATTGATAATATTATAGGTGAGTTCAAAGATATTGCCGGTGTACTCTCTCCTGACGGCGTTGTTTTTATTTCCAACAGGAAGGGGTGGCTCTATAAGGCAGCACTGCCCATTGAGCCCTACAGGCTTGAAAAAATCCATAACAGTAAGCAATTTGCCGATAAAAAACTTACGGAACTATCCCCCCTTCTTCTGGGTGATGAAATTTCAATACAAAAGAGAAGATACTGTCTTTCGAAAAAAGAGATCATTCTTCCCGGGTGGAAGGTGTTTACCCTGGAGAAGATAACCGGGCATTATCCCGCAGGCATCTCCCTTCTCGTTTCCTCATCTATTATTATTCTTACGCTTATTCTTCTTTACCTGGTTAATATAAATCAGAATAAAAAGGAGCTTCAAAACCAGAGAGACCTTGCGGAAAAAAATCTTAATGAAAGTGAGGAGAAGTACAGGATCGTCTTCGAAAATACGGGAACGGCAACAATAATCTATGGTGACGACAAGATTATCACCATGTGTAATTCACGATTTGAAGATATCAGCGGTTATCCCCGAAAAGAGATAATCGGCAGAATGAAATGGTCTGATTTTGCCGCTGTAGATGAAATCCAAAGGATGGAAAACTATCACGACAAAAGAGGTGTTGATAAGAGTATCCCTGATGAATACAGCTTTAAGTTCATCAACAGGGAAGGTGTAATCAAATATGTTCATGTTAAGGTTGGATTTATTCCCGGCAGTAAGATACGTGTCGCTTCAATCCTTCCCCTTGATTTTCTCCAGTGAAATAATTTTAAGTTGACATCCTTTGAAAGGAAATAAAATCTAAATTGAAAACCCGCAAAGGAAGACCCCCTAACCCCCAGAGGGGGCACAAGAGAGTGTTCGGATGAGAATCTTACGCCCCCTCCGGGGATGGGGGGCTAATAATATAAAAGGAAATTATCAATGAACAACCTGGAAAAAATTAAATCAAAAATCAGAAGCATTCCCGGTTTTCCCAAAGAGGGGATTATTTTCAGGGACATTACCACACTCATACAGGACCCGGAAGGTCTGAAGCTTGTTGTGGATGAACTGGCCCGGAGATACGGCGGTAAAGATATCGACATTATTGCCGGAATTGAAGCCCGTGGTTTCACCATTGGTGCTGCACTTGCATATAAACTCGGCAAGGGATTCGTCCTGGTGAGAAAGGCGGGAAAGCTCCCCTCGGAAACAGTTTCACACGAGTATGAGCTGGAATACGGGACCGATAAAATTGAAATCCATACCGATGCCATAAAGAGGGGTGACAGGGTCCTTGTCATCGATGACCTCCTGGCAACAGGGGGGACCTCTATTGCTGCGGCAAAACTTGTAGAGAAAATCGGCGGTAAGGTTGTTGAAATGGCATTTATTGTGGACCTTCCCGATGTGGGCGGAAGAGAGGCAATTGCCGGTGCAGGATACGCAATGTTCGCCCTCTGTGAATTTGAGGGTGATTAAATCAGGATTGTCCCGCCCACTGGTACAGAAAGATTGACGCGGCAACAGATGCGTTCAGGGAATCAACACCCTGGCTCAAGTGAATGGATACGGATTGTTTCCTGAATTCAGCGGGTACTCCCTCACCTTCAAGTCCGGGCAAAAGCAAAAATTTCTCAGGGAATTGAAAATTCCGTATGTCTCTTCCTTCACTGTGGAGGGCCACAATCTCCAGGTTTTTTTCTTCGGCATAAACGCCTATCTCATGTATGGAAGGGCCCCTGAAAAATTTCATGCGGAAGACATATCCCCCTGATGATCTGATCGCTTTCGGATGGAATGGGTTGGCCGCTTCTTTCAGAAGGATGATCTTCTCAATCCCGAAACCCGCGGCAGACCTGATAATGCTCCCGGTATTTACCGGGTCCTGGAAGGGGACGATGAGTGTGCACCCCTTCTCAATTGTATAATCCCATTCCGTGATCCCGGGGATACCTGCAATTAAAAGAGGCATTTCCGTTTTTATGGTATCGAGCTGGTTATAGAGGGATTTTTTCATCACCAGGAGTTTTCCCGCTTCACTGAAGGAATTGATAATATCATTGAATTTTTCATCCTTTTCAATATACCCGTCAAAGATAATCATCTCCTCCCTGGTGATTTCACCGTTAGCAATAAGCTCTTCAATGATCTTTTTTCCTGAAACAATGACTCTTCCCTGTTTTTTTATACCATCGGTCCCCGTGAGCTTCTTAAGCTGCTTAAACCTCCTGTTTTCACCGGATGTGACGGCGGTTCCTTCACTCATATTTTCATCTTTCATGATCCTGAAGGTTTTTCTGAAACTTTTCTGAATGCATTTGTAAACGGCAAGCCTTCTCTCGTATGATGTTCCCGGAAGAGTATAGCTGATATCGTCCTCAAGACTGAAGAGCCTGTTGTTTTGCGGGGAAAGCTTTCCCACATCGTCCCCTGAATCGGGGCCCTTCATGAAGTAGACAAGTCCCCCCCGGGGAAGAAAATGGCTGACCCTGGTCAGTGTCTCATCTACCGGTTCCAGGGCCCTGGTTATGACGCTGTTTGCATCAAAGAACGATATGTCGGTAACAAGGTGCGGATAGATATCCACATCTTCAAGAACCAGTTCTTCCGTCAGCATTTTAAGAAAAGTGACTCTCCTGTGACGCGGTTCTGCCAGTATGAGGCGTATCTCCGGCCGCATTATTTTTATGGGTACACCGGGAAATCCCGGCCCCGTGCCAATATCCAGCAGGGGAGAGGGGATTGAAACCCTGTCTAAAAAGTAGACCGAATCGATAAAGTGCTTTATGATTATATCATCGGCAGTTTTCAGCCGGGTAAGGTCAAGCTCGCTGTTATGTTCAACCAGGAGTTTGTAGAGTTGTGTAAAGCGTGCAAGTTCTTCTTTCGAAAGTTCAATCCCGGAAGCCCTGAATTGAGATGATATGTTGTCTGATATTTTTTCTTTTTTCATAATTTGAAAGCAGATATGAACTCTAATGGATCTTAAAAAGTTGAGTTGTAAAAATATTACATGAAATTAAAATTGTTAATTACTACTAAAATGACAAGTCAAAAACTTTTTGTAGTTGACTGATATGCAATTTAAAAACTTCCATAAATTATGGCAAATGATAAATATATCCCTCCCTGCGAAAAATGCGGCGGCAAATGCTGCAGGTATGTGGCAATTGAGATAGACAGGCCGAACACCAAGTCCGGTATTGACCATATAAGGTGGTATCTTCTTCATGAAAATGTCAATGTCTTTCTTGATCACTGGAAAAAATGGCACATTGAATTTCACTCTCCCTGTGAGTGCCTGGATAAAAATGGCAGGTGCAGCTGTTACAGTGAGAGGCCAAAGATCTGCAGGCAGCACGGATGTGAAGAGGGAGACTGCGAGTTTTTTGATTCTCCCTACCTGGAGTATTTCAAATCGGCCCGTGATTTCGAGAAGTACCTGAAGAAGAAAAAAATTGACTGGAAATTCAAAAACCTCTGATCTCTGTTTTGAATCCGTAAATCGCACTTTTGCCGTGTAAAGATAATTATCAATATTACCGAATTAATATATATGAAAAGAAAACATCTATTTCTGCTGGTGTTCTTAATACTCTCAATTCTGCTGATAGTTTTAAGATATTCTGAAAACCGCTCCGGCAATGAAAAAATTACTCTCCTTAAAGGAAGTTTTAACCTTGAGAATTCAATTATCATCAGGGAGCTGAAGATGGAGTCGGATACACCCCCGGAGGATAATGAGGGTGGTGCCGACAACAGCGGCCGGATCATATACGATGATGATTTTGATGATTCAATCAATAGTAATGACCGGGAGAACTCTGTCCGGGAGGTGCCGGGCAAATCAAAAAAAAGTACAATACTGAAAGACCTGCAAAAAAAGGACGGCAGGTGGCATATTACCCGGTACAAAATAAGGAAAAATGAAAATCTCTGGAAAATAGCAAAACGTTTTGGAATCAGTCACAGGCTTATTATCAGAATAAACAATATAAATGATCCGGACATGCTTATGCCCGGAAAATTTATTGACATCCCCTGCAGGATCGGACTCACTTATACCGTGAAGAGGGGTGACTCCCTGAGCAAAATTTCAAAACGTTACGGGATAAGCAGCGGGAAAATCCGCAGACACAACCGGCTTAAAGGCGGGTACCTTCTAGCCGGTAAAAAAATATTTCTCCCGGGAGTTGCGGGGAAGAGGGATTCAAAGTCTTTTCTCAGGCACACCGGGAAAGGAAAGAGGCTTGCTTCTGTACGGCATACCGGGACCATGATCAGGTTCACATGGCCTCTGAGAGGAAGACTGACTTCGGGATTCGGCACAAGAAAGGACCCGTTTTCCACAAGGAGACAGTTTCACTGCGGTATCGATATCAGCGCAGATATCGGGAAGAAGATCAGAGCGTCTGCGGGGGGAGAAGTCATTTTCAGCGGATGGAAACATGGATACGGAAAGGTTGTTATTATCAGGCACAAATACGGATACATTACGGTTTACGCCCATAACAGCAGGAATCTTGTGAAACGGGGGAGCCGGGTCAAAAGGGGTGATCTTATTTCTCTCTCCGGCAATACCGGGGCAGTGACGGGTGCTCATCTGCATTTTGAAATAAGGAAATATGTAACTCCGTTGAATCCAGTCAGGTTATTAAAGTAAGCAGACATGAAAAGAGCATTGTTTACAGCTTTCACTTTCATAGTCGTTGTATCTGCCGGCGCAGACGCGAATATGATCCTTGATAAGAGTCACAGCCGTCTCAAGGTCTTTGAATCACAGTCAGATGTGAAGGGATGGACTGCGGTTGTTAAAGGAGTTATTATCGGTTTCTCTTCCCGGGAAGACCTGAGTGAAGATGATCTCTCTGCCTACAAGCATGGTAAGACAAGAGCTACAGTACGACTTTATAACAAAGAGGGTCTCCGGGCGGGAAGTGTCCTCTATGTGATTAACAATAAAAATCTCATTGTGGGCAAGCTCAGGGTAAAGCAGCTCTTTCAGAGTGTATCGTTCGGTGATATGTTTATCGGTCACGGAAACCTCATACTCTGTAACAACGGCGACAGGGTTGTCCTCAGGGTGTTTGATGAATATTCCAAATATGCCTCTGTCCATAAGGCCAGGGGGGATTATTACCTCTCAACCGGTGAGACCGGGAAAGCAATATCCGAATATAAGAGGTCAATTGAGCTTGACCGGGGATACCCGGAGGCGCATTTTGAACTGGGAAAAATCTATCTCAGGCAGGAGATGCTTCAATTTGCTTTTAAGGAGTTTTCAGAAGCTTACAAACAGATTGCGCGCTTCAATGATAATGAAGAAAGATATCTTCTTTTAAAAAATATGGCTGAGATCAGGTTCAGGGAGGTTATCGACTCGTACCTGCCTTACAAACTGAAAAACAGCTACAGAAAAGAAGGAATTAAATATGGCAAAGAAGCGCTCTCAATTTATCCTTTATCAGTTGACGTGAATTATCTCATGGGAATTCTTTACCACAAACATCCTGATAACTTTGACACAAAGGCGCGGGAGTTTCTTTTAAAGGTGGTTGAGAGCAGGCCGTATCATGTGGGAGCAAATATTGCCCTGGGGGAACTCTATTTCAAGCACAGAAACAGGGTCAAAGCCAGGAGATATATCACAGCTGCACTCAAATCGGAACCAGAAAATAAAAGAGCACGGCAGCTTCTTAAATATATAGACAAATACAAATAAATATAGAAAGATACTTGGTAATTTCAACCCTGACCGGTTTTATTCTTCGAGGTTTCCAGTCCTCAGCCCATCAATATCTTGCTTGACAATTTGGTAAAATACTCTATTTATTCTTGAGTGGGTTATTTCTGATGATTGTTACGGTTCTTCTTTTAACACTCCTTGCTTCCTTTTTTGTACACATTGTGTATCTCACACTTTATGTTCTTATTAAGGAGAATAAATTCCTTAAAAGGTTTCTTTTAACCTTCGTTATAAACATAGCCCTGGTGACCTTGCTCATGATCATTGCATTGAGGAAACCGGAACATGTTCAGAGGATAAATATCAGGCTGATTGCCTGGCTTATCTCGGGCGTGGTTTTTTTTATATTGCTCAGCCTGAAAATTTTTATACTTCGGAAAGTCTATAAACGGTCCCGGGACCCCGAGTACTTCCACTACAATTTTTTCGGACGCAAGGTCTACAACAGGGGAATCATAAAGAAATCCGAGTTCTTTATTGTTATCGGGCAGATGCCTTTTTTTCTCTTCATGGGGGCGTATTTCCTCGGTAAGCTGATAAACATACTTCTTCACGGATGTAACTTCTGACAGGCAGAGAATTTTTCTCACTTATCCTGCTTTAGATATCTTCCCAGAGCTCTTCTTTGAACAGGTCTTTCTTAAGCCTGCCGGCAGAGAGGTTGAGGATAACAATTTTCTCCTTACCGCATCTTTTACACGTTGAGATCTCTCTCAGCACCTGGGTCTGGAGTGCGTCGAGATACGGATACCTCTGCACCTTTTTTACCCACACATGTTTCCAGTATCTTATACCCGTGTGTTTTCCTTTACAGAACATTCACTTAACCCCCGGTTTATAAAAAATGTATCACTACGTTTGACTTATTCAGCCGGGCATATCTTCAGTTAATAGTTACTTCACAGTTATTAATTTCTATATCGAGTTTCCCTTTGTCAATAAAAATCTATTTTATTTAACAGAGCCTGAACCATGGAAATATTAATGAGTTTGTAACCATACATTAGAGGACGAATATTTTATTATAAAAGATGTTGTTCATACCAACCCAGGCATCACTCACACCATTTATGTACAATTATACGATATTGTATATTTCCGATTTTAATATTTAATTATATAGTTAAAGATATCAATGAGTTCTTGAGAAAAGGAGATTTTTCATGAAAAGAAAAAATTTAATTAAAAAGTTTTTTTATTTAATATTCGTTTTTATCCTTTCCGCCGCGGTCTTTTCAGGCTGCAGTGATAGTGGAGGAGGCGGTTATGCTGTCATCTACGACGGTAATGGGGCTGCAGAAGGGACTGTACCCGTTGACAGCAATGGATATGAGGCAGGTCAGAGTGTTACCGTACTGGGGAATACGGGGAACCTTATAAAATTCGGCAGCAGTCATATTGTATGGAACACCGCGGCAGACGGAAGCGGTAGCACATACAAAGAGGGAGAGAGCTTCACCATGGGAAGCGGAGATCTTGTACTCTATGCCATCTGGAATGATTTTATCACCACCTGGAAAACGGACAATACCGGTATATCGGGAGATGACCAGGTAACCATCCCGGTATACGGCGGTGAAACATACGATTACTCCGTAGACTGGGGAGACGGAACTTCCGATACCAATGTTACCGGATCAATAACCCATACTTATGCATCTATCGGAACATATACCGTAAGTATATGGGGGACTTTTCCGGGGATAAATTTTGATAATACCGGGGACAAAGAAAAGATCTTAACAATAGAGCACTGGGGTTCCATAGTGTGGGGAAGAATGAATGCCGCCTATTACGGATGTACAAACCTCGCATACAACGCCACAGATACCCCGGATCTTTCCAATGTTACAAGTACCATGCATATGTTTTGTAACGCTACTTCCTTTAATGGAGATATAAGCTCATGGGATGTAAGCAGGATCACAGACATGAGTTATATGTTTTATGGCGCATCTGCTTTTAATCAGGATATCGGTTCCTGGGATGTGAGCGGTGTTATCGATATGAGCCGTATGTTTTATGGCGCATCTGCTTTTAATCAGGATATAAGCTCATGGGATGTGAGCAATGTAACCGTTATGGCTTCTCTGTTTTATGGCGCATCTGCTTTTAATCAGGATATCGGTTCCTGGGATGTGAGCGGTGTTACCAATATGAGCAGTATGTTTTATAACGCGTCCGCTTTCAATCAGGATATCGGTTCCTGGGATGTAAGCAGTGTTGGATCTATGAACAGTATGTTTCGTGGCGCCTCTTCATTTAATCAAGACATCGGCACCTGGATTGTGGACACTGTTAGTAATATGAGCTATATGTTCTACAGCGCCTCATCTTTCAATCAGGACATAGTCTCCTGGAATGTAGGCAATGTCACATTAATCCAATATATGTTTTATAACGCTTCCGCTTTTTCAGGTCATGATCTCAGCGGATGGGATGTGGGCAGTGTTTTAAGTTACACAAATTTTTCAACTGGATGGGGTACGGGAAATACGGAGCCCACATGGCCATAACGACATAAAGCAGTTCTTGACTTAAGGCCGAAACCGGAATAAAATCTATTGCATGGTGTAAATTTAAGATAATATCTTAAATTTACACCATTTATGTTGAACGCTCATTAACCGGTCAGATCAAAGCCTCGATAAACATAAAACCATTCCTAAAGACCCGGAAAATCTCAAAATATAAAACACTCCCGGCAAAAAACAGTTGATTTTATGTCGCATTGGATTTTCACTATTCACCGCTATGGCCGGATTTAATATCTATACGGGAAACATGCTGGAGAAGCTTGCGGGGAGCTTATCGGAAAACCTCAAAGAGAGTCCCGGCGGTCCCTTTGAAACAGAGTTGATCATAACCCAGAGCCAGGGGATAACCCAGTGGCTGACCCTGGAGCTTGCGGACAAACTGGGTGTCTGGTCAAACTTCAGCTACATGCTGCCCAACCGGTTTAACCACTACCTTTTCAAGAAACTCTACCCGGAACTTCCCGATTCCCGGTACATGGACAGGGAGCTCCTCAGGTGGCAATTGATGAAACAGGTCCCGGAAAACCTTGAGAGGAGAGAATTCGCTGATGTTAAAGCATACCTCTCCGGAGACCCGTCCCGTCACCGGCTGTTTCAACTTGCCGGGAAATTAGCTGATCTTTTTGACCAGTACCTGACCTTCAGACCGGAGATGGTCCTGGAATGGGAGAGGGGGAGTTCGGGAGGCTGGCAGGGAGAACTCTGGAGAAGAACGGTTTCCCGCGAGG
This sequence comes from Spirochaetota bacterium, assembly GCA_050298055.1. Taxonomy (GTDB): domain Bacteria; phylum Spirochaetota; class UBA4802; order UBA4802; family UBA5550; genus JBNKTL01. The sequence continues at coordinate 12,166 of JBNKTL010000052.1, read as the reverse complement.
AAATCCTGCACCCGCCCGCTCTCAGGGAGAAACTGGCAAATGAGGTCAATGATCCCGGTTTCTTTCAGAAATATGAACTTCCCGCCAGGATCAATCTTTTCGGCATATCGTATCTTCCTCCCTACCACCTGGATATCATGCGGATGCTTGCCCGGCACATTGAGGTCAACCTCTATATCTTCAGTCCCACAAACCAGTTCTGGAGCCATATCATGCCCCGGGGCGCCATAATAAAGAAGTCCGGGAAGGCGGTTCGCAGGGGGATACCCGAGGAAGACCTTCACCTGGAATCGGGGAACAGCCTCCTCTCATCAATGGGCAGGGCGGGAAGGGACTTTTTCCGGGCCATTGTGGATGATGAGACTGAACCGGTTGAACTCTACAGCCCTCCCGGCAGGGGCACCCTGTTAAAACGGGTACAATCGGGGATATTGAACCTTGAGGATGAAACAATCCCCGGCGGAGAAGGGGATGCCCTTCCTGGTGACGGTTCTCTCATCATTAATTCATGCCACAGCCCCATGAGGGAAGCAGAGGTGTTGTATGACTTTCTCCTCCACCGGTTTAACAGTGAGAGTGACCTCAAGCCCCGTGACATCTTAATTGTTACCCCTGATATGAAAAACTACGCGCCATTCATAGATGCCGTATTCTCCTCGCCGGAAAAGGAGGAGATGAAAATTCCCGTGGCATTTAATGACAGGGGATCAGGGGGCGGAAACGGGGCCGCGGCGGTCTTTTTCTCAATCTGTGAACTTGAGAAGAAGAGGTATTCAGCGGGAAGTGTTCTCTCCCTTCTTGAATCGGAGCCGGTGAGCAGCAGGTTCGGTTTTTCCCCGGGCTGCGTTGAGAAGATAAATTCCTGGGTAAAGAGCGGCAATATACGGTGGGGGCTGGGACCCGGTTACCGGGAGGAGATCGGCCTGCCTCCTGTTGAGGAAAACAGCTGGCTCCACGGAATTAAAAGGATTCTCCTGGGCTATTCACTGCCCCATGCAGGCGGTGAACTTCCCGGCGGGATACTCCCCCTGGACCTCCTTGAGGGTGAAGACGCCCGGCTCTTCGGCAGGTTCAACAGCTTCATTGAATCTGTCATGAAAACCGCAGAGATCTTCAAAGTCCCCCATTCTTTAGAAGAGTGGAGCCGGCACCTTGCTTATATCCTGGAGAGTTTCATTGATCTCTCCTCGGAAGATGATCCCCGGCTGAGATCTCTGAACAGGGGGATCGGTCACCTTTCATCCTGCCAGGAGGCCTCAGGTTTTCACGAAGAGATCGATTTGCGGATAGTGCGCGAGTACCTGGAGGGGTTTATGGAAGGGGACAACCCTCCGGGGAGGTATGTTTCCGGAGCGGTAACCCTTGCCTCGGTACTGCCGGTGAGGAGTATTCCCTTCAGGATTATCTGCATGATAGGGATGAACCACGATCTCTTTCCCCGGACAGATTCTGAATCGCCCTTTGACCTGATGAAAAAAAATCCCCGGAGCGGGGACCGTTCACTCCGTGATGAGGACAGGTATATCTTTCTGGAATCGATCCTTTCTGCCCGGGAGAAGCTTTATATCAGCTATACGGGGCAGGATATACAGGACAACAGCGAGATATCTCCTTCAATCGTTGTGTCCGAGCTTATGGATTTTCTTGCAGACCTTTTCCCCGGAGCGGTAAAGAGTACTGCCGGCAGCTTTTTCTTCAAACACCCGCTGCAGTCCTTCAGCAGCCGGTACTTTACCGGTGAGGGCCCCTTCATCAGCTATTCCGCAGAAAACTATAAGGCGCTCCGCTCCCGGAAGCCCGAAGCTGACAAAAGTCCCTTTATCAGCCGGCCCCTGGATCCTGACAATGAACCCGGAGTGGTTCAGATAGACGATCTTGTCAGTTTTTTTCTCTCTCCCCCCCGTTATCTCCTGGAAAGGATCATCGGTCTGGATTACAGGGACAGGACATTAATTCCGGAGAACAGCGAACCCTTCGAAATTGAAGGCCTGGAAAGATACTTTTTGGAGTCTGAACTTCTTGAGAGCTTTTTAACCGGAACAACCTCCCATGATATTCTTGAAAGAGTAAAACATGAGGGGCTCCTTCCCCATGGGACACCAGGGGATGTCCGGTGCAGCAGGATGCTCCCGGGCATCGCGCGGTTCAGCAGCAGGGTCAGGGGGCTGATGAAAGGAGATCCCCTGGAACCTGTGGAGCTCTCCTTTGATCTTGAGGGGACCCGTGTCCAGGGAATGATCACCACGGCCCGTGATGACATCATCCTCCACTACAGGTATGGAGAGAGCAGGGGACGGGACTTTATCCGTCCCTGGATCGAGCACCTGGCCGCGGCCTCTGCGGGGGAAGAACGTCTGCCCCGGACAACGGTCCTTGTGAGGAAAAAGAGGACCTGGAAACTGGGGAGTGTTAATGATCCCCGGGGGATACTGAAAGACCTCATTTCCCTCTACCGGAAGGGGACCAGGGAGCCTCTTCCCTTTTTTGCCGATACCTCATACAGTTACGCGGAGAAAATTAACTCCGGGAAACCGGAAGACCAGGCATTGAAAGCGGCGGCCGCGTCCCTGGCAGGTTCCCGGTTCAGCAGGGGAGACCTTGATGATCCCTATTATTCCCGCTGTTTTAAAATTGAAGAGATAAACATGAAGGAATTCAAAGAGCTCTCCCTGAGAGTCTTCGGCCCGGTCCTCAAGGCGGCGGAGAGGACCTGATATGAAGAGCTTTGAAATAGAGAACTGTCCCCTTGAGGGATCGAACCTCATTGAGGCCAGCGCAGGAACGGGAAAGACCTACGCCATTACCGGCCTCTACCTGAGACTCCTCCTTGAAAAGAAGCTCAAGGTGGAAGAGATACTTGTGGTGACCTTCACCATTGCCGCCACGGAAGAGCTCCGGGGAAGGATACGGGACCTGCTCCGGGACGCGCTGAAGATTATCGGCGGTGAAACCGGTACCGGCGACCGGATGCTTCAGAGGATTACGGAAAAAAGTGGGAACCGGAAGGAGGCGGAGTATATCCTGAGAGAGGCAATCATAAACTTCGACAGGGCGTCCATATCAACCATCCACAGCTTCTGCCAGGGGATACTCCTTGAGAACGCATTTGAAAGCGGAAGCATCTACACTACCGAACTGGTCACCGACAGGAATGAAATTCTGGGGAGGATCGTTGATGATTACTGGAGGATCAATATATCAACCGCCTCCGAAATAACCGCCGCGTACCTCCTTGATTCCAAAGTCAGCAGGTCATCCCTCCTTGAACTTGTCATGAAAAGTCCCGGCGGTCCGGAAGTGAGGATCGTGCCACCTGTTGAGAAGCCGGATACCCGAAGCGCCGAGGCCGGCCTGTCAGAGACCTTCAACACACTGAAAGAGACATGGGAAAAGGAGAGTGATAAAATTATTGATATCATCATCCATGATAAAGCCATCAGCAGGTCTAAATACAGGAAAGGGACCATTGATGATCTTATCCATGACACACGGATATTTATGGCCGGGAGCAACCCCATGGACCTTCCGGAACATTTCGGAAAATTCGCCGCCGGCACCCTGTCCGAAAGCCTGAATAAAGGCGCCGCGGCACCGGTACACAGGTACTTTGATCTCGCCGGGGACTTCATGGCTTCATATTCCTCCCTGGAGGAAATCCTTCATCAATATCTCCTCTTTATCAGGGGGGACCTGCTCCGCTTCGCAGAGAGGGAACAGGCTGAATATAACAGAAAGTACAACACCCGGTTATATGATGACCTCATCGGGGAGGTGGACCGCTCTCTGAAGGGCGGCGCCGGTTCACCCCTGGCCGGGGCCGTGAGAAAGAGATACAGGGCGGCTCTCATCGATGAGTTCCAGGACACGGACTCCGCCCAGTACAGGATATTTTCAAAGCTTTTCGGCAGGGATTCCATACTCTTCCTCATCGGGGACCCGAAGCAGGCCATATACGGCTTCAGGGGGGGGGATATCTTCGCGTATCTGAACGCCCTGAAGTCAGTGAAAAACAGCTATACCCTGGACAAAAACTGGCGGTCGGGGAAAAAGCTCGTTTCCGCGTGCAATACCCTCTTCGGCAGACGAAAAATTCCCTTTATCTTCAGGGAGATAGATTTTCCCCCGGTTGATACCCCGGAGCGGGAACATAAAAAACTCACGAAAGAGGGGAGGGAGCTGCCGGCATTTACACTCTGTTATATGAAAAACTCTCTTTTTCAAAAAGAAGAAAAGAAGTTTATCCTGAAGACTGAGGCCGAGGAGTTCATTGCCCGCTCTGTTGCCATGGAGATCTTCAGGCTTGTTGATTCAGGTTCAGGGGGAAAGACCCTTATCGGGGAGAGGCCCCTGAAACCGGAGGATATCGCGGTACTGGTCAGGAAGAAGAACCAGGCTGTGAAAATTCAGGGTTACCTCTCCGTCCTGGGAATACCGGGTGTGCTTTACGGAACGGAGAGCGTCTTTTCCTCTGAGGAGGCAGTAAGCATTATGCATATTCTTTCCGCGGTGGCGGAACCTTCAAGCGAAGTGCTGGTAAAAACAGCGCTCTCCACGCCGCTTTTCGGGTACAGCGGGAACAGGATCCTCCGGCTTAACCGGGACGAAGAGCTCTGGAGCAGTGTCATGAGCAGCTTCCAGGAATACTCCCGGCTCTGGATAAAGAACGGGTTCATAACCATGTTTAACAGGCTCATGGCCAATGAAGGGACCCGGTCCGCCATACTCTCCTCTCCCTTCGGGGAACGGAGTATGACAAATATTCTCCATATTGCCGAGCTCCTTCACAGAAAGGAGACCGCGGAGAGGCCCGGACCCCGGGGGCTCATCAAATGGCTCGCGGAAAAAATCAATTCACCCGGGGGAGAAGAAAACCAGCTGAGGCTTGAATCGGACGGCAACGCGGTGAGCCTCATAACCATACACAGGAGCAAGGGACTGGAGTTTCCCGTGGTATTCTGTCCCTTCACCTGGGAGGGCGTGAAAACAGGGAGCGGCAGTGAGATTTTCCGGTTCCATGACGGTTCCTCCGACAACAGCCTGGTGATGGACATGGGATCGGGAATAAGGGAGAACCGGGTGAGAGCGCGAAAGGAGGAGCTCGCGGAAAATATCAGGCTCATGTATGTGGCCCTCACACGGGCCCGCAACTCCTGTTACTTCTACTGGGGCAGGATCAACCAGTCGGACAGCTCCGCGCCGGCGTATCTCCTTCACGGAGAGGAAATTGATGAAACCGATCCCGCGGGCTCTCTTGAAGAACAGATGAACGGTATTGATTCAAAAAAGATGTTCAGCCAGCTTGAAAACCTTGCGAAAGATTCGGGGGGTGCCATAAAACTTCTTTCACTTGAGCCTGAAGCGGTAAAGGGGAAATACAGGAGCCGGGAAACCCGGTCCCCTCTTCACTGCGGGGAATTTACCTCGATGATCGATACCGGGTGGCGGATATCCAGCTATTCCTCATTGATCTCCTCCCGGCACAGCGGGGATTTTGAGGGAAAAGACAGGGACCTCCCCCGGACTTCAGGGGAGAAAAGTGAGACCATACGGGAGTACAGCATGGCGTCCTTTCCCCGGGGAACAGTTGCCGGGAGCCTTCTTCATGAAATACTTGAACACGCGGACTTGAGAGACCCGGGTTCTTCGGAGAACCGTGAGCTCATCGAGTCGGTCCTTCGGAATTACAGGTACGATCCCCTGTGGGCGGACACGGTAGCAGCATGCCTGGAGGACCTTGCGGATGCTCTCCTTGATCCGCAGGATAAAAATTTCACCCTGGGGAGCATTGAGAAAAGCAGCCGGCTCAATGAACTTGAATTCTGTTTTCCCGTGGAGAGGGTCTCTCCAGGCATCATTGAAGAGGTCCTTTCGGATATTCGGATCGGGGAGAGGAGCATGAAAGTATCGGGATTGAATTTCAGGGAGTCTGCCGGTTTTTTTAAGGGGTTCATTGACATGGTCTTTAAGGCAGGGGACAGGTACTGCATTGTTGACTGGAAATCCAATTTCCTGGGGAAAACCCCGGATGACTACAGTTTCAGCTCTCTCGCCGCGGAGATGGAGAACAACCTCTACACCCTGCAGTACCATCTCTACACCCTGGCCCTCCACAGGTTCCTCACTCTCAGGGAACCGGGTTACAGCTATGAAAAGTCCCTGGGGCCGGTCTTCTATATCTTTCTCCGGGGAGTAAAAGGGAAAAGCGGCAGCGGGATATTCTCTCACCGGCCGGACTACGGGAAAATTCTCGCCCTGGAGGAAAAAATATGCGGGGGGCCCCTCAAATGAATTCACTGATTTACACGGCCCGGGATGAAGTCAACACAGGTTTCTTTGAGGAGATCCACAACTACTTCGCCGGTCTTATGTGGGAAATTGAGGGAAAACCGGACCTTCCCCTCTACCTAGCGGCGGCAATTGCCAGCTATCTCACGGGAGAAGGGCATATCTGCGCCGATCTGAGGGAGATGGCGGGAAAGAGACTGTCTGATATCTTTGAACTGGAAGAAGAGGACACCGATCACCGGCTCCCCCTCCTGCCGGAATGGAGGGAGAGACTCCTTGCCTCAAAAACAGTGGGAAGGCCGGGGGACTCCCGGCCCCTGATACTGGATTCCCTGGACAGGCTCTATCTCTCCCGGTACAGGGAGTATGAGACCCGACTGGCCGGGATGATCAAAATGATGGCGGGAAAAACTTCCCGGTTTCAAAGGGAGACTCTTTTCATTGATGATTTTAACCGGCTTTTTCCCGGGGACCTTCCCCCGGGTGAAACTGACTGGCAGGGGGTCTCCGCGGCGGCTCTCCTCACCGGGAAGCTCACCGTTCTTTCGGGAGGACCCGGTACCGGGAAGAGCTCAACCATACTGAAAGCGGTATTGCTTCTCATGAAAAGGGAAGAGGAGGCGGGGAGGAGGATACGGACAGCCCTTACCGCTCCAACGGGAAAGGCCGCGGGAAGATTAAAGGAGGCAATGGGTGATCTTGCGGGAGTCTTTGACGGTTATACGATTCCCGAAGAACTTACGGACAATGTGCTGACCCTGCACAGGCTCCTTGGCCCGCTGCGGGGGACCCCTTATTTCAGGTATAATGCCCAAAGAAAGCTTCCCTACGATCTTGTTGTTGTTGATGAGTGCTCAATGATCGATCTGCCCCTCATGTGCAAGCTCCTTGAGGCGCTGCCCGAGAGTTCCTCCCTGGTCCTCCTGGGGGACAAGGACCAGCTCGCGTCAATAGAAGCGGGGGCTGTCTTTGCGGATATCTGTGATGCCGGGAACAGACATGGTTACTCGGCCTCCCTCACCGAAAGGATCAGGTCCGCTTCAGGGATAGGCATACCGGAAAAGATGCAGTCCCCTGATGAACCGGCCCTTGCGGATTCACTTTTCGTGCTGGAGAGAAGTTACCGCTTTACCGGCGACAGCGGGATCGGTACGCTGAGCATGCTTATCAGGAGCGGAAATTCAAAAGCAGCCATGGGCCTTCTGGAAGAGGGCAAATATCCCGATTGTAAATTTTTTGAAATTGATGATCACGGAAATTTTCTCTCATTACTCGGGGAGAGGGTGGCTGCGGGATACGAAGGGTTCCTTGAATCAGCCACTCCGGGAGAAGCCCTTGAAAAAATCTCCCGCTACAGGGTCCTCACGGCTCTCCGGAAAGGGCCCTGGGGAGTTGAGAACATTAACAGTGAAATCGAAAATATTCTTAAAAGGAAGGGGTTGATTAAACCTTACGGAGAACTTTATCACAAAAAACCGGTCCTGATTACCCGGAACGACTACAGGAGAATGCTCTTTAACGGAGATACGGGGGTCCTCTTCCGGGACAACAACGAGATCTCCGCCTTTTTCCCCGGACCGGACCGGGGACTCAGGAAGATAAGTGCCGGCATGATTCCCGAACATGAAACCTCCTTCGCAATGACAATACACAAGAGCCAGGGGTCGGAGTTTGATACTCTCCTTCTTATTATCCCTCCCTTTTCCTCTCCTCTTCTCAGCAGGGAGCTTCTTTACACCGGTCTCACCCGGGCCAGGAAAGAGGTGGAGATATGGGGGAGCAGGGACGTCCTCTCTGCTGCCATAGATAACCCCGTGAGGAGAAGCTCCGGCCTCCGGGAGAGCCTCTGGGGCTGAAATTTTTTTCCGAAATCTTCCCCGGGAATTTGACTCTGAGTTTCTCTCCTGTTATACTTATTATATGAGAGTCATAGGACGAAAAGCTGTTTATAACTACATGAAAACCCATTCTGACTACGGTCCGGAATTCATGGATATTGTGGACCGTATGGAGAAGGGGAAGTGGCACACACCGGATGATGTCATGAAGGATTTTCATAATATGAACTCCGTAACAGTTACCGTATCTCAGAAGAATATTATTATTACCGTTATGGACTGCAATGTAAGGCTCCTTACAAAGGTCGCCTATAATACGGGAATTGTTTATATAATGTAGACTGGCAGGTTTACAATGGAAGAGATCATATCGGAGAAAATGTACGAGGCTTACCTGAGAGAAGCGGAATTTCTGACCAGAAGGGATCCCATGCCAAAAACAGAAGAGGGAGACAGGCTGGACCAGGTGTCCTGGCTCATTTCAGTGTACGAAGATAAGTACTACAGGCTCAGGAATTTGTAGGGTTCGGGAGCCCCCTGAATCCCCCGGAGGGGGACTTTTAACTTATTTTGCATGAATACAGTGCCATTATCTCTTCTTGGTTCCATTTTATAAATCCCCGCATTTCGTAATGAACCGAAAAAAATATATTGACAGCTGTAACCTGTATGGTTACGTTTTATTTGTGATCAAATCATTCAGGCATAAAGGTATAGAAGATTTTTTTTATACCGGCAATAAAAAAGGCATAAAAGCTGAATATGCCGGAAGGCTTGAAAGAATACTCGATAGACTTAATGCTGCAAATGAAATCAAAGATATAAATTATCCCGGTTCAAATCTCCACAAATTATACGGAGATAAAAAGGGGCAGTAACTCCGGATATGTCGCTTCGTCTTGCCAGGGCTTTTGATACCACACCTGAATTATGGATGAATCTGCAAAAGAACTATGATCTATGGCAGGCGGAACATCTATCAAAAGAATGGCAAAGGGTCAAACCGTTACCGCTGCGGCAGCTTCATGGGAATATATAATATATGATTCTTCCCGGAATCCCGGGGAAAGAGTTTTAGACAGGATTTACATGATGAAGAACTCAAAAAGTAAATGAATGTTTCCTGCAAAGCCAATGGTGCTTGTATGTTTCAAGAAATTTATTAAATTATTGACAAATAAATACATATTGGTATATTATTACCAATATGGAATCTAAATTAATCTATCATCATAAAGCTTTAATTCAAAATAAATTTTTATTAGAGTTAAAGCTTAGGATATTTGAAAGTCCTCCGGAAAGATTTCCTGATTCAATAAAATATAATTTATTGTTTTTAGAAATAAAAACAGGAAAAAGAATAATATTTGATAATCATTTGCCTAAAGGGGATCATTATCACATTAACGACAAAGAATTTCCGTATAATTTTATAAATGAAGATATATTAATAAATGATTTCAAAAATCTCGTGAAAGATATATTTGGAGTAATTCTATGAAAAAATTAATTGTTTCATTAAAAACTTCCAGTAATGTTTTAAATGATTTCAAAAATGCATTTAACCTGGCCAGAAATAATAAGCTAAAGGAACATTATGAAATTTCCTTTGATAATAAACGGGATTTTAATAAATTTATCAGAAATATTGATATTTTATCCTGTATCATTCATAATAAACCCAAATCAATTTATGAATTAGCCAAGTTGATGGATAAAGATGTTTCAAATTTAAATAAAATAATACTTTTTTATGAAAAAATAAATGTTATTAAACTCAAAAAGTCAAAAGATGGCCGAACAACAACAACACCAATTGTTGAATATGATATTATAGAATTTAATTTGGCTGCTTGATTTTTATTTTAAACTGCGTACTATTAACAGTACGATACTTTATAATTACAGCTTATAATTTAAATGATACGGACGCAATTAATTTTATTGATGAGAGATTAGAGAGTGAAAGTAATTAGCAAGAAAACATTTGAAGTTACAGTTGTGGCGCCTGATTCTCCGGAAGAAGATCAGGAAATGAAAAAAATTATTAAAGAAGTTAAGGAAGAAAAGTTTGATAAAGGGGACTGGAAGGTTATTAATAATTTAAAAAAATGATGATAAAATCATATTATATATAGCTGCCGGAGAGGAAGTGTAAATTACCAATGAAACTTAAAACAATAAAAGACATAGAAAGAGCTGTTGAAAATCTCAAACCTGACGATTTAAAGAAATTCCGCTCATGGTTTCTTGAATATGATCAGGAAAAATGGGACAAACACCGCCTTATGCGCTCGTCTTCCTGACTCGCTTCTTTTCTCTATCAGTAAAAAATGAAAACCGGTTATTATTGAGTAAACGTTACGAAAACGATCTAAATAAACTTCCGGCAGGTTCTCTTTCCATCAAGTTACGAAATAATCGCCGGTATGCTTACAGAGCGTACCTGCTATATGTCAACATAGTTGTCGCTTTTTTATGCAACATTTATTAAGTTTTCGTCCTGCTTTTGGACAGGATTCAAAATAACAACATCAAGGTTTTCCCATTTCTTGATTTTCTTCCCCCATCTCTCAGGATGTTTTTTTCTAGCTTCTTCAATAACTGAATTACGCCTTTTAAATATTTCAAGATCAATTCCTGATCCTCGCTGTTCAGGTGTCACATAACCTATTGCTGAGTGACGGTGCTTCGTATTATACCAATCCACAAAACCTGACATCCATTCTCTTGCATGAAATAGGCTATTAAATCTACCAGGATACCCTGCAGTGTATTTCATTGTACTGAAGAGCGATTCAATAAATGGATTATCACTACTCACCCGGGGCCTGCTAAAAGACGGTATAACTCCCAGGTTATGAAGAGTAATAATCATTGTTGAGCCTCTCATGGGATTCCCGTTATCTGAATGCAGCCGAACACCCTTCAGGTCATATTTGAATTTTAATCTCTTAAACATTTCTGAAGAAATATCAACACTCTCATAATCATGAATCTCCCAACCAACTATGTTCTTCTTCCAGATATCTTTAATCATGTAACAATAGTAAAAGATACCTGAAATATCAGACCTCAACCAGGTAATATCCCAGCTCCAGACTTGGTTCGGACCCGTGGCTTTCAGTTCCGGAGGTTTCCCGGTTTTTGATTGAGGTCTGCTGTTTCTCCTGTGATGGATCATTGATTCCTGCTTTAAAACACGATAAAATGTCGATTCAGACGCAATATAACGGCCATCCTCAGCCAATATTGGGACAATTTCATGCGGTGTAAGGTCTTTAAAACGATCATCGCATGAGATATCAATAATATCCTGTCGTTCTCCCTCTGACAGTTTTCGGTAAACCATTTTCAATGAACCCTTGCGTTTATCGGCAGTGCAGTCTTTCTCCCACCTCTGCAGACTTCTCAGGCTGATCCCAATGGTTTCGCAAGCCTTTGCCCTGCTGGCTCCAGCTTCTACAGCCTCTCTGATCAGTTCAATAGCTTCTCTTTTATAATCAAGGGAAATCATTCTTCCTTGTCGTCCCCCCAGATAACATCCGCTTTTTTTTTAAGTGTCAACAATGCGGCCATTTCAGCAAGGGCTTTCTCTTTGCGGCGGAGTTCCTTTTCAAGTTCCTTCTTTTCTTTTTTTAATTTCTGATTCTCAAGTTTTATTTTATTATCTTTATTGCTCAAAGTATCTTTTATCTCCTGTTCCCATAGACTCAGATGCTCACTATGCAGTCCCTTTTCTCGCAACCATTCTCCAATCTTATCTGGATCGATTGTCTTAGCCTCAATTATCAGGTTGTATCGTTCTAATTGTCCCGTATCCAAAGGACTGCTTGATTCATCTAATATCAATGTACCATTTTCAGCTTTTTTTTTCCAGTTATAAATTGTTTGGTCAGAAATTCCCATTTCCCGGGCCACATCCGACACTGACCGGTTTTCAGGTGGCAATATTTTTCTTAGGGCTGATTCTTTCATTCTTCTGCTGTATTTCATAGTTATCTCCTAAATATTTTAGGCGACAACTATGTTGACACTAGGGG
>JBNKTL010000051.1:0-35569 GCA_050298055.1 Spirochaetota bacterium | reverse complement strand
TCCGGTGTTACGGAAATGTATGGGATGTTTCGTGACGCCAGTTCCTTTAACGGAGATCTTAGTAATTGGGATGTGAGCGGTGTCACAAATATAAGTGGTATGTTTCAAGGCGCAAGTTCTTTTAACGGAGATATCAGCTCCTGGGATGTGAGTAGTGTTACAAATATAAGTTATTTGTTTTCTGGTGCCTCCTCTTTTAACACTGATATCAGTTCATGGGATGTAAACAATATCACAACTATGGGTTTTATGTTTTCTGGTGCCTCCTCTTTTAATCAAGATATCAGTTTATGGGATGTAAGCAATGTCACAATTATGAGTGGTATGTTTCAAGATGCCTCCTCTTTTAATCAAGATATCAGTTCATGGAATGTAAGTAATGTCACAACTATGAGTAGTATGTTTCAAGATGCCTCTTCTTTTAATCAAGACATTGGCTTCTGGGATGTGAGTAGTGTCATATATATGCCAAGAATGTTTCAAGATGCCTCTTCTTTTAATCAAGACATTGGTTCCTGGAATGTAAGCAATGTCATAAATATGAGCGGTATGTTTATTTTTACTAGTTCTTTTAACGAAGATATAAGCAGTTGGGATGTGAGTAGTGTAAGATTTATGAATTATATGTTTTATAACGCTTCTGCTTTTTCAAATCATGATCTCAGTGAATGGAATGTGAGTAGCGTTACATATCATACAGGGTTTTCAACAGGCTGGGGAATAGGAAACACAGAGCCCAAATGGCCATAATATACTTAAATAGTCCTGTACTTTTGTAGTTTCCGTAAACCCTGTCCCAGTGAAAACGGGGAACGAAACTCATTGCTGACTTTATAACGGAATTTCAATCAAACACTATAAATAGAGTGTTTGCTATTGCATTTTTATTGACATTTTCAAATTAGTCATTACTATTGTATATGTTGATGTGTTCGGTTGATTTGTACAAGCATTATTGAAATATCCTTTTTTGCGACTGCAGACGAATGTTATGTCTGTGCACCTGCCAGTGGTGCAGCCAGGAAGGCAGTTCCTTTTTAATTTGACAGGGACTTGTGGAATAAATTGTAAAAATTTATAAAATTGGCAAATCGTGAGCATTAACAAAATGTCTTTCTAGAGGGAGCAATTATGAAGAAAATAACGTATAGTGTTTTTTTTATTTTAGTTTTTTCAGCTATAATATTGATGAATACGAAATGTGACGATGTTAAAACTGCTCGTGTTACAATTAATATAACCCGCAATGATTTAGCGGTTGAAAAGATGAAAAAAAATCAAAAATCTCTTTTTGATCGGTTTTTGGAATTTTTTGCCACGAAAGCATATGCTCAGATTGCTCCGACTAACTGGCCTGATGCACAGGGAGACCTTACTCTTTATATAACCGGAGAGGGTATGAGTGATGTGAGTCTGGCAATTCCTTCGGGAGCCACCAGTTTTACAACTGAAGTTGAACCTGGTCATGATCGGGAAATTAAAGTTATCTCAGATTATAGTGGTAATAAAAACTGGGGTGCAAGAGAAGTAAGGGACCTGTATGCGGGAACAAATACAATTAATTTAAAAATGATACCTATGGTTACAAATGCAAGTGCCAGCCCTGGTACAGTAGCTGAAATAATTATTACTATTGATAATGTATATGATAGTCTTGCAACTACTCAATATAATGTTCAGGGATATAATTTTTATCGTGCCACCAGCATAAATGGTCCATATACAAATGTTGGCAGTGAACTATCATCTTTTAGCAGTAATGCTACTCATTCCGATACGGGGTTGACAAGCGGGACTACATATTATTATCGAGTCAGTGCATATGGCAGTGATGGAGAGGGTGTTTTATGTGATGCAGTGAGTGAAATAGCACCATTTTAAAGACTTCAACCCGTACTGACTTAATCCTGTCGTATGCTTTATGTGTGACCTGTGGCAAATCTTTTTATTGACGAGGATCCCTGCATCGGGTGCCGGGACTGCCTGGAGGCAAGCCCCTTCGGTGCCATGCAGGTCGATGATAAAAACAAGACGGCCATTCAATGCGATCTCTGTATCGGGCGCCTGGAAGAGGGCAAAAAGCCCGCCTGTATGAGCATCTGCCCCACCGGCTGTATCCGCTTCAGGGAAGAGAAAAGCATTGCTGCTGTTTTTGAAAGACCGGCAGAAGAAGTTCCCGGCGAATGATCCTTCCCGGGATCGTAATCTGTCAGGTGAGAAAGTCCCGGGAGGATATTATGATAAAGTTGAGAATCATCACAGCGGCAGTTCTATCGGTCATTATCTTCACCTTTTCTCTCTCCCATGCCCGGGAAGACGAATCATCACGGGAGATGTATTACGGGTTATTTGAATACACCTCAAAAACAAAAAACAGGAGCAGGGCGGAAAAATTAAATAAGGAAGCCCTGAAAGCACACAAATCGAAAGACTACAAAAAATCGGAAAAGCTCTTCTACCGGGCGGCAAGACTGGACAGTTCCTGGGAGAAGCCTTTCTTTAATCTCGCCTGCGCCACGGCTCTCCAGAAGAAGTATACCATTGCCCTGGGATACCTGGAACTGGCGTTTAAAAAGAACCCGGCCACCGTCCTTGTCTGGGCAAAGAAGGACAGTGACCTGAAGGACCTGAGAAACAATAAGGAATATAAGGACCTCATTGCCCGGTATGAATCGAAACAGCAGAAGGGAAAGTATACCTACGTGGGATGCTGGAGAGATGTTACCGAAAGTCCCGGTAATTTCGCCTGCCTGAAAGTCCTGTACAACGGATCAATGCTGGCTGAAACCATTACGGGAGAGGATATCTTCTGCCAGGGGACCTGGAAATATAATAAAATGTTTCACAACCTGGAGATGCAGGGAACATGCAGTATTGACACGGGCCAAAAAGGGAAAGGCAGGTTTATCAAAAGTCCTTTCCGGGCAAGTACCGAATTTAACAAAAAAAACAGTACATTGATCTTTCAGATTAAGCCGGATAATTTCAGCTCTGACCCCTATTATTTTTACTTGCAGAGAAATGTGCCGGGTTGTGTCTGCGGACCCTGAAAGAGGATTTCACCCGGTATGAAACGAAAGATCATTTTATCAGTATCTATTTCAATTATATTCATCTCCTGTAATGCTGTTACAAGTCAAATTGCCGGTGTCTGGCAAATGGAGAACCGGCCTGAAGATCAGAAAAGGTGTGCAGATCAAACTTATATCATTCTGGCAAAAGACAATAATGCATATAATATTTCGTGCAATAAATTGAAAAAGACAAAATGGCAACGGGAGAGTAAAAAGACTTTAATTATTCATGGATCCCGGTTTATTATTAATACAATTGATAATAAAAATTTAGTCCTTTCTGACCGATTCAATAAAATTATAAAATATAAACGTATTTCTTCCGGAAATCATGACATATCCGGACTCTTTGGTTTGTGGGAAACTGTTTATGGTCTTGAGGGAAATATTAAAGTCAAATTACAAAAAAAAATATTATTTGAATTTAAAAGTAACGGGGAAATTCTTTTAGTAAATAACAGCAGCTATAAAAAAATGGATTTAAAATGGAAGTATGAATACGGATTTATTTTTATCTATGTCAAGAGTAAACCCGAGTCTGCTATTCTCCTCTCAGATTTAAAGAATGAGTATTTGCCTTTACAATTAGATAATACGCATATGAGACTGAAAAAATTGGATATGAGAAGCCAATAGGTTATTATATTTTAATAAATTCAGATCTACCTCGAATTCAGTGAAGCTGCCAGACCTGGAACGGTCCGGATAATTTTCAATGTCCGGACCATTGCATTTTATTTTGCCAGATACCGATAAATCATGTCGGTAAGTTCGGTCAGCAGGATTTCCTGCGGGTATGGCTGGGCGGAAAATTTTATTTCATGGACAGTTTCTTCTATGGTTTTGTTAATGATAATCGAGGAAACATCCGTGTTTTTTATTCTCAGTTTGTTCTTCCACAGGGAAAGTGTTTGCCGGGTAAATTCCAGTGAATCCTTTTGTACCTGAGTCATCATTTTTTAATGTCCTCATCGGAATGTTTCATTGCTTCTATTTCCTGATGCAGTTTCGGGGAAACATTATGGGCCTCCATGAGTTTTTCAATAAGGTGCTCAACAAATCCTTTCACATCTCCTTTTTTCAGATATTCATCGATTGTGATTACCTTGATGACCTCTTTTATTCTGCCATGATATTCCTGAAAAATGGTCATCATCAGTTCATGCTTATCTTCAAAGTAGGTGTAAAAACTTCCTATGGCGACCCCGTAATGCTCCGGGAACTTCACAGGATCATAAAAGAGAACGGCAGGCTGATCATAGAGGACGGCCATCAGCCACGGCAGACGACGAAAGAGAAGATTGAAAAATCCCGGGTATGGACGCTAAAGGGCGAAACAGAACAATGGCTTGTTTGTGAGCTGGTGGTTGGATAAGGGAAATTTTAGAATAACAAAATGAAGAAGATCTATTCCGGGATGTGTATTTGCCCGAATAATTATTTAAATTGACAAGTCGTGGGGAAAGGGTTATTGCACAATTTCTTCGCTGAAATTTAATATTTTTTCTTGTCATTTCTATTATACATATTTATTATTAACTGTGAGTGATACATTTAAGAAAGTCATTGAACTCATTGAGAGAGGCGAAATCATCATATCCAATCATGGATATGATGAACTGGCTGAAGACGGCCTACTGGTAAAAGATATAATGACAGGAGTAAATAAAGGAAAAGTTATCAAAGACTATCCTGATTATTCAAAAGGTCCATGTGTTCTCGTTTTACAAGAAGACAAGATTGGCAATCCCATCCATGTGGTGTGGGGAATTCCAAAGGGAACATCTTCACCGGCTGTCCTGGTAACAGCTTATAAACCTGACCATTTACTCTGGTCGGATGATTTTATGGAAAAAAGAAAATGAATAAAAGAGATCATGTAAAACTTGTCCATGAAGGAAATTATGTGGCTGAAGTCGAAATTGAACTTCTTGAAACAGACGAAGGCTGGTCACCGTATCTATCCCTTGAAGATGCTGAGAAACTGGATGACGTAAGAGAAGCACTTCGCCGGGAAGATTTTGAATCCGCCGGCAGAATGGGGAAAGTTTATCGTCTTACTCCGGTAAAATAATATTCCTGGTTAAAGAAGTGAATATACTTTAGTACTTTTAATTATAAGTACTTTTTTAACAATTCCAAACTATCTTTATTCTCAATATAAACTTTTAATCTTTCACGAATATATGGTTCTAATTTTTTATTTTGACTAAACATAAATAAAATATCATCTATTTCTCTTTCTGTATAATTGTATGCTGTTCCATAAATAGTTTGCTTTTCATTTAATATATCTGGGATATCTAATACTTCTAAGTTTTCATCTGCAAACCCAAAACCAAGAAAGAAAATCTGTTCCGCATTTTTTATTAGCTCCTTTATTTTGTTAATATCTTCGTCTGTTCTTTCAAAAATAACTCTGATATTATCTGTAAAATTCATAACATCGATCTTTTTGGCAACATTTTGAGTTGCTTGATATTCTAGTTCTTTTTTGTTATCATCATTTTCTTCACCTGGTAAATGTGCTATTTTTCCGTATACATGAATTATTTCAAATGGTATTAATTGTTTGTAAGTATAATTCTCTTCACTTTGTTGATCTTTTAAGAAATTAATATCATATTTAAAATCAAATGAGTAAGCAAAACTTTCAAATAAGAAATATTCAAAAGATCTATCATAATTAAATGAAATAAAAGAAACATTATTCTTCTTAAAATCTTTATAGTGACTATGTTTAGTTAATCTCTTTGTCATTCTATCATAAAGATATGAATACCAATCCTGATCTCTACTAAATGAAAGCTCACGAAATTTACTTTTTTTTTCTGCTTCTAGGATATTACATGCAATTGCAACTTTACCTATTTGCGAGAAATCATTTCTTCTTGATATAAATAAATCTATCGATTTTGTGCTTGATTTAAAAAAAGTGCTAGATAGCTTTTTTGCCTCTTCTTTGATATTTCCATTAAAATTACTAAAATCTATATATGAATTATTCTGTGTTATTCCATGAAACCTCTGACAAATATAATCTCTTAATTCATCACCTGTAGGATAACCATATGGTTTACTGGCACCAGCACCTAAAATAAAAACTGTTTTTTGATCAATCATAATTATTCTCAATTGTACATTGATATGATATTATTAAGTAATCAAAATACCTTATTGTATATAATGTATTAATCTAATTATAAAATAATGTATTTTTTATGAAAATTACTTCTAGTCAAAAATTACTTAACCGGATATCTAATATTTTGAGAAAGTCTAAGAAATTGGGATCATTATCTATCCGCGTGCATCTGCGACCCTAAAAATCTTCTCATCAATTTAAAATTCAACATCAAACATTTAACATTGAAAAATTCTCCCTCTTCAACTCGGAACTCGGAACTCGAAACTTACTCTCCCTCTTCTCCGTGCCTCTGTGCCTCTGTGGCCACTCTTCTCTTTTTCTTAATATACCTGAATATAACATATCCCCCCACAACCAAAACCAGAACAATCCCCACTCCAATATTATAAGTAGCCAAGATACTACTCATCTTCTCCTTCACGACCTCCCAGTTGTTCCCCAATAGATACCCCGTATGGATCCAGATGATGTTCCAGACCGCGGCGCTGACCATTGAAAAGATGAGGACCTTGAGGTTACCCAGCCGGGATATCCCGGAAACAATGGATATCACCGAACGGATCCCCGGCAGGAACCTGTTCCCCAGGACAACAAAGTAACCGTACTTCTGAAACCACCCTTCCGCCGCGTGGATGCTCTCGGCTGAGAAGAACTTGTAGTTCTTCTCCACGAAGAACTTCTTCCCCAGGAGTTTCCCCAGGAGAAAGAGGGACATGAACCCCGCAACGCTTCCTGTTGTGGTGGCAATGTAAACCAGGGTGTAGTCGAGCCTCCCGGTGCCCACCAGGAAAGCCCCGAAGGCGGTGATGGTGTCACCGGGAATGGGGGGAAAGAGGTTCTCCACAACGGCGCTCAGGAAGAGGAAGATGTAGAGAAAGGAATTATCCCGGGGCATGAGATAATTGATGATGTGGCCCAGCAGTTCTTCCATTTATTTGATGATCTTGTTCTCTGCCTTTACTTCCCAGAGGACGATCTCCGGGACCTTCTGGTCCAGGGAGGTGAGGAAGTTCCCCGCCCTGGTTCTGTCAAGGAGGGTGGGGTCGCTCTCCAGCCGGAACTTTGACGACCTCACAAAGGCGTTAAGCTTCTGGAAGAGGCGCTCTTTCAGGAGATTCTGCCACTCCAGGGAGCCCCGTGACTCGAAGTAGTCGTAGAACCCGTGCCTGTCCTTAAAGACCGGCAGCTTCACCTGGTCGACCTTCCACTTGGGGAGCCTGATATCGGCCCCGGCACTGGCGGTCCCTTTCGTTTTCTCGATGGTCTGCTTTATGGATGCCAGAAGGAACTCCCGGACACTGAACTGGTTCTCCAGGAAGAAGACCAGCTCCCCCGTGTTCCCGAAGTTGGGGGCCTTGATGAACTTTTCGATATACATGTCCTTGCTCATGTTCTGGGCCTTTGCCTTGTCCCCGGTGCCGTCCCCGTCCAGGATGTCCCGGATCACCAGGGAGTACTCCCTTCGGAACTGGAGCTTTCCGCTGGAGGGGTTCTTGGCCATCATTCCCAGGCCGTTAACGGCATCTGCCATGCCGTCTATGGAGAGGGCCTCGTATCCTCCCTCATCCATGATCCTCTTCTCAATTCCCAGGATCACCTTCTTGTAGTTCTCCCGGGCCTCGATGTCCTTGAGGGCGGCGGAAAGGAAGGGCTCGTAGTGATATCCGTCCTCCTTCTTTTCAAGGAGCTTGAGCATGACCATCCCCGAGAAAAGCCGCGCCGGGTTGAGATAGTTCTTCAGCCTGAAGGGGTCGGGAAAGTATTTCGCGTCAAACGTGGGATGGTTGAAAAGATGCAGGGGATGGCTCTTCTCCGCCATGAGATGGTGATAGTCCCGGGCCGAGTCCTCCAGTGAGTTTATCTTGAATATGGGAATACCCAGAAGTATCCCGATGGATATGATTTCGTAGGGCTTGCAGAGGTTGGGGACCTCGAATGTCTCGATGCTGATATTGGGAAGAGCCGATTCCCTCTTCTTGTAGTGGTCCATCCTCTCGGGAAGGTCGTTGGGGTCGCTCTTCTCCGGATCGTCCCCGGTCTCGTAGGTGTTGAGCTTGAAGTTGGTCACCGTCCGGTAGTACTCCATGCCGCTGATGCCGGTCGTCTCCGCGTAGATATAGGGACGGGAATAGGTGTCCAGCTTCTCCAGGAGTTTCCTCACGGGGATCTTCTTCTCATCCAGGATCTGCTTGATGGAGAGGTTCTCAAAGTTAAATCCCTCGAACCTCTCGTGGATGATCTTGAAGATCTTCTTCTTGATCTTCTCGATGTCGATCTTGAGGATAGTGCTCTCGCTGAGGTTCAGGCCGTCCTCCATGGTGACCTCGTCTCCGTAGAGGACCTTTTTCAGTTCCTCCAGGGGCTTCTCCAGGAGGTTCCCGAACCTGTCGTTGATGATCTCCTTCATCTCGCCGGCGCTCTTCTCCATGACCGCCAGGCCCTCGGTGGAGATGAGATAGGTCTCGATGAACTGCATCTTGTCATCTTCCCTGTCCATGGTCACAAAGTCCACGTCGTTGCAGAGGTCTTCAACGGAGAGTTTCGTGTAGAAGTACTTGTTGAGAAAACCTTTCAGCTCATTGATGTTGAGCAGGTAGAAGTAGAGGGGGTTCTTCTTCTCCAGAAGGTTAAACTTGTCGTTCTCCACGTCCTGCTTCAGCTGGTCAAGGAGCGCGCTGACCTTGTCCTTTAAGAGGTCAACCTCGCTGTTCTTCAGGTCAAAAAGGACCGCCTTGAACTCCCGGGTAAAGGACTCTGCCGAGGTGAGCATGGACTCGTAGACCTGCTGGGCGAAGTTGAAATCGGCCATCTCGATCACGGCCGTGTTCAGCTCCCCGTCGCCGATCCCCTTTGCTTCTATGTTCTCAATGATCTTCTCCATCTCCTCGGTGGAGTACCGGGCAAGGGCCACCCTCTCCTTGTAGTACTTCTTCTGGTAGAGCTCAAGCTTTTCCAGGAGAAGGTCGATTACCGCGTCGGCAAAGAGGAACCCCTTGTTGGGGTCCTTTATGTAATTATGGATTTCGGTGACCAGCACCGTCTTCATCTTTTCAATTTCAAGGGTGTATCTCTTCTCCATGCGGATGAGGAAGTTTTTCTTGATCTTCTCCATCTCCTCCTTGCCGTAGTCCCTGAGCACGTTCTCAAGGACCATGGTCACTCCCCGGGTGTCGCCCTTCCCCACGGCGGACTCGAGCTTTTTCCGGGTGGAGCGGAGTTCCACCTCCATGTCCATCTTGTAGTCGGGATACATTCTTTCGAATATGAGCCTGCAGTTGAGGCGGAGCCCCCTGACCAGCCCCCTGTTGATGTCCCCCAGTGTCTCCATGAGGAGCCGCGCGTCAACGGGCTTGTAGAAGGCCTCGATCATCTTTATGGCCGTGAGCTTGTAGCCGATGGAGGTCAGCTGCGGGACCGGGTAGATCACCCTGGATATCCCGAATGAGTTGTACGCCGCCTTTCTCTTGGAGAGCTCCTCCCGGGGAAGGTAGACGGAGGCCCGGGTGGAGTCGTTGACCATCCTCTCCTCGATGGCGCCGCCCACGGTTGAGGCCACAAAGGTTGCGATGAACTGTCCGGTGAGCTCCTGGACCTGGTTGCGGCCCTGCAGGGAGTTGCCCGCCATGTTCTCTACGTCCAGGAGATAGAGCATCCCGTCGTCGAAGAGCCTGTCGGGGACCTCTACCTTTCTTCCCGAAGGGTACTGCGCCCTGAAGGTATTGCCGCTCATGAAGTAGTCTATCTCCTTGAGGGCGGCATAGGCGTTGGCCCGGGCGTTCTGGTTATAGACGACCCGCTTAAATGCCGAGGGGAGGACCAGTATTCCGTAAATTCTCGGCGCCGGCCAGTAATCTTTAAAGATGTCCTTGACCATGGCGGTGAGGTCCAGTATCATTCCGTTACCGGTACCCCCGACGATGGAGCAGGTGATGAAGATGGATATCTGCCCCCTCCTCTTGAAGTGCCTTATCCTGAAGTTGAAGTCTTTGCCCGCGAACTTTGACCCGCTGACCTCGAAGTAGTAACCCTTATTATCTTTCGGGAACGATTCTATGCCGATATTCCCCTTTACATGGGGGAGAAGGATTGCCCGGGTGGGACTGTCCGGCTCTATTTTTACGATATCGTGGTCCGCGGGGATCTTTTCGCTGAAATAGTACCTGTTGACCCCCCTCTCCATGCGGAAGGGGATGGTCTCGTCCCTCTTATCATCTCCCTCCTTGACGTCCATGAGCTGGAAGTACTTGGGATCGTCGGTGAGTTCTCCCAGCCTGTCCCTTTCGGCGATGATGGCCTGCCTGATCTTCTGCTCGTTATAGAAGAAAGCAAGCCGTCCCAGGGGCCGTGTCTGGTTTGCCCCCTGGCCCGCCCGGGTGGATATATCGTAGACGTCGGGGTTGGGAAGCCAGCTGAAACAGGGATCGGTATTATGCTTTTCACGAAGGAACTCCAGTGACAGGGTGGGGGGCGTGGGAGATGAGAGGTAGAGCATCCTTCTCTCCTCCTGGAAGAACTGGTCCGAGGGGAACCTGTACCGTCCTCCCTTTCCTTCGATGCTTGTCTCTATATCGGTGGTATCGATACCCACCCATCTCATGTACCTGTGCGCTTCGTTGGGGATATTGGATTCTATCCAGCTTTTTGCCGCCAGGACACCCTTCATCCCGGAACCGCCCACCCCGATAACGATGGACTTTCTTACCGTTGGCTTTTCGTCATTGATAACGCTCTGTATGGAACTGTGAAGATCGCTTTTTGTCATGTTCCTACCCGGTTGTAAATGGGTCTACCATGGGATAGAGGCCGTCTTCTGTAGGTGAACCGGTATCGTAACCGGGATAGATCTTGTAAAGCCTTATGAGGAAGTTCTTCTCGGTCTTGGGGATATCAGCCTTTGTCTTCACATCGTAATCCTGGGTAAAGAGATGGAACTCAAAGTAGCCGCTGATAAACTTGCCGTCCTGGTTGAGCCTGTCCCCGATCCTGAACCGTATGGGTGCTTTTGCCTCCAGCTCGTCAAAGGTAGGATCACCCGCCTCATCGGGCTCTCTCTTGACATAGATCCTTTCCCGGGAACCCATCTCCCGGAAGCCCTGAAGTCCCGGGTAGTAGATAAGGACCTTCCCGTCACGCCGGAGGTCCAGCTGGTACTCCTCGAATATCCTGTCGGGAAGATTGTAGATATCCTGCTCCCTCCTGTTCTCAATGATCCTGATATTGACGGTGAGGTGATGGTCGATGATTTCCGTTGAATAAGTCTTGATGTTCCCTTCAAGCTGGCCGATGGTTATGGCCTTATCCAGAACATTCTCCTTTGCCAGTGAATACTTGAAGATGAGTCCCGGGTCAGGGAGTTTGCCGGGGGACACGAAACCTGCCGGAGTTTCCGCGGACGCGGCTGTCTTCTTGACTTCTTTATTCTTGGTCAGCCGGGGTAATACCCTGCCCTCCTTCCCCTTTCTGTAGCCCGATATGGCGACTCTCTGGAGATAGACAATAATGAGAAGAAGGACAATGACAATAATGGCCCCCCAGAAGATAAACTGGTAGAGCTCAAGGTCCTTTTCAAGTTCATAAACCCTCGGGTCTATGTGTGACAGCCGGGAAAGATCATAAGAGAGAAAATTTAACATTCTTAATACTCCGGGATAACTATTAGTTTGATGCTCTTAACTGAAGACCGTGAGAAAATCCACCGTCTCCCTAAATATAAACTCCATGGATAAACGAGTCGGTAGACCCGAAATAGATTACATTGTCCAGAATGACCGGCAAACTGTTTATATTCCCGTCGGTTGGAAATTTAAACAGGAGCTCACCGTTTTTAATGTTCAGGCAGTAGAAGTTATTGTCTTCGGAACCGAAGAAGATCCTCTGCCCGCTCACAAGGGCCTCTGTCCTGATCTTGCCGTTTGTTCCGTACTCCCAGACCTTTTTCCCCTCACGGTTTATGCAGTAAAAGATACCGTTGTCCGCGCCGAAGAAGAAATACTCTTTGCCCCCCATATCAGCGGAGACGATGCTGCTGTAAGACGGACTTTTGATCACGTAGTTCCACTTGTATTTTCCCTTTCTCCTGTTCACACAGTAGAGAAAACCGTCTGTTGTGGTAAAGAGAATCTCCTTCTCATCTTTTGTCACGAAGGGTTTTGATCTTACGGGGCCCGAGGTCTTATGGTCCCAGGCCTTGCTGATATTGTTGCCCCCATAGTCAAATGCAATGAGGTGATTGTCCTCGGTGCCCATATAGATATTTCCCCCATGCATCCTGGGCGAAGAGACGGTTCCGTTCACGGGGGTCCCCCAGAGCCTCTTCCCCACGGCCTTATTGTTCTCGTCCCGGTAGTAGGCCTCGTATCCGAAGATCCCCCCCAGTGTGGCCACAATAAGCATTTTCCCGGTCACAATGGGTTCGGTGAGAATGCCCTTGTCCGCCTTCTGTGTCCATATGACCTGCGGTTTGAACCCCGGATTCTGCTCCCGTCCCTTTCCCAGGCCGGTATCTATGGCATAGAGCATTCCCTCACGGGTCACACAGTAGATGACACCGTCGGAGTAGCCGGGTGTCCGGACAATGGAGCCCTGTATCCTGAGCTTTACAAGGGGCTTAAGGGTGTTCTGGTCCGGTGTGAGCATATAGATCTCGCCGTTCTTGTTGCCGGTGAGGATCACTCCCTTTCCCAGGTTTGTTTCGCAGCTCACGATTCCGGAGAGAATTCCCCCCCCTGTTTTATAGCTGCAGAACTCCTTCCCGGAATCTCCTCCCCCCATCTCCATCTCATCGTATTCAAGATCGCTCAGGGTGTCAGAGCCCGAATATGTCCCCGGAGGACGAAACTTTTCGTTGACAACAAGGTCTTTCTTAATGTCAAAGGATTTCAGTTGTTTTATATATTTATTGCCCATAGAACAAGCCTTTATGCTCCCTGTTGTATCAGGATCAAAATATCCATTATTCCCGTAAAAATGTCAATTACTCTTTTTATCGGCCGCACAGGAGTGAATATTGAGGATTGAATATTGCTGTTTTTTTGTTGCATTTTTTGCTCAAATTTGTTTCCTTGAAAAAAAACAAGCAGGAGGTTTTGAATTGAAAAAATTATTTATTGCCGGTGTGGCGGTCTTTGTGCTCTTCTCCCTGAGTTCAGGTTTGAGGGCCCAGGAGGAAGAGAATGTCCAGAAATCAAGCTGGTACATAGGGTTCGGTATTGGGACCGGGGATGGAGAATTTACACTGAATGGGACCACCGTAACCTATGACGATTTTTTTGAAGGAGCAGAAGATACAACACCAAAAATCGCTTTAAACTTCGGTCTCGGTTTTATTCTTTCGCCCTCTCTTCACCTGGGCTTTGAATTTAACGCTCTCAGGCAGGAAGGGACTTATATGGGAGTAACTATAGGACAGCAGATAAACAACTATCTCGGTGTTTTGACCTTTTTCCCCATGGGCCAGGGACTTTATGCCAGGCTGGGTCTTGGCGGAGCTATCTTTGTACAAGATGCAGAATCAGCTTATGGTTCAGACTCAGTATCGGAATCAGGAAAAGCATTTCTCCTCGGTGCGGGATATGCCATAAAACTCGGCCAGACTTTTCACCTTACATTGAATTTCGATTACTCAAAGCAGACCTATAATGCTGACTACGATCTTGACAGCAGCTTCTGGGCATTCTATGTTTCATTTTACTGGTTCTAAAACACGGATCATATAAACGTTTAAAAAAGCTGTCCCCGGCATTTTCCGGGACAGCTTTTTTTATTCCCTGGTAGCCTCTTTCATTTCATAAATCATCCATAAAATAATTATTTACATTTTCCCATAAGAAAATTTACTAGTTATGTAATCAAAAAAATATCAACCGGAAAAAGAAAATGAATTATTTTGACAATATCCTCAAAGCAATCGGGAACACGCCGCTTGTAAAAATAAACAGGCTCAATAAAAATGAAAATGTCCTCATGCTTGCCAAGTTTGAAGGGTGCAACCCCACGGGCAGCATCAAGGACAGGATAGCCATCAAAATGATCGAACAGGCGGAGATGGACGGCTCCCTGACGGAGGAGATGACCATTATCGAACCCACATCGGGAAATACCGGGATCGGTCTTGCCATGATCGGAACGGTCAAGGGATACGCGGTGGAAATCGTCATGAGCGAGGCCGTCTCAATTGAACGAAGGAAAATGATCGAGGCCTTCGGCGCGAAGGTCACACTTACGGACCCGGGGCAGGGGACCGACGGCGCCATAAAAAAAGCAAGAGACCTCGTGGCGAAATACCCCGAAAAATACTTCATGCCGGACCAGTTTTCTAACCAGTACAATAAAATCGCCCACTACAAGACAACCGCCGAAGAGATCTGGGAACAGACCGGCGGCAAGGTCACACACTTTGTTTCCTCCCTGGGGACTTCGGGCACCATTATGGGTGTGGGGAAATACCTCAAGGAGAGGAACCCAAAAATCAGGATCGTCTGCGCCCATCCCGTGAAGGGCCACTACATCCAGGGGCTCAAGAACATGGAGGAAGCCATTGTTCCCAGCATCTATCATCCCGAAGAGATTGACCGGCAGATCATGGTGGAGACCGAAGACGCCTTCGAAATGACCCGCCGGATCGTTAAAGAGGAGGGGATCTTCGTGGGAATGAGCAGCGGCGCCGCCATGGTCGCGGCAATCGAAACATCGAAGGATCTCGATGCCGGCGTGGTGGTGATGATATTCCCCGACAGGGGGGAGAAGTATCTGAGCACGGACCTGTTCTTTACAGCCATCCGGCCCCCGGAGGGGGCGTAAATTTTGGAGCTGTAAAGAAATTACCTGATCTCAATATCCCCCTCAGCCAGGAAAAACCTCTCCCTGATATAGTTATCCAGTTCCGGGATACAATCTTCCCCCCCATTATGGATGGAATCAACATACGCAACAATAGTATCAAAAACACTCTCCTCCCAGAGAGGAAGGGGGAGTTCCTCAAGGTGGCTTCTTAAAACTTTTATGGAAGAGAACTTCTTCCGGAAAAGAAACTGGTAGACCGATGAGTTAAAGAGGGCAAGGACCACCTTTGCGGGATAGTTCTCCACTCTGGGGATGAGGGCGTTGGCGCTGTTCAGGGTCACCCTCTGCCTGTCATCGTAGGCAAAGACCAGTCTCTTTGAGATAAATTTATAGACCAGCTTCTCCTCCGCCCGGTACTTGGAGAGGGGGGCGATCTGCTGGAACTTTTCGGGCCTCAGCCTGATAAATTTTTCAACCGGTTTGATCCTGAAGTTCTCCAGGTCCTTCCCGGTGATGATCTCCTCGTATCCCTCTCTTCTCCTGCTGTCCAGGTACCTGCTGTTGTTCCCGGTAACGATCCCCAGCACCCATTCGGCGTTCCCTTTGAGTGTGGTATGGGGCGCGGCGTATATCCTGTCAATGACCGCCCGGTCCTTTCCGCTTATATGGATGCTGAAAGTGAAGTCGGGGTTCTCCCGGAAGCTTTTCTGCCCGACCAGGTTTTTCCCGCTTTTTGTCCCGTGCCGGGTCTCACCTTTTCTCCCGGTGCCGTTTTTCTCGAGGTCGAGCCTTATCACCGAAGTGAAGACATTTTTGAAGACCTTTCCCAGCGGCTCGATCTTTTCTATCCGGGCATTGTCCAGTATGTATTTCCTGATGTCCCTGTGGGCCTTTACGTTCAACAGGGACTCGGGGAGGACAAATGAGAGCTTTCCTTTTTCCCTGAGCCTTTCAAGACCCATCCGGATAAAGTATGAGTATGATTCGCCGGAGAGGATTTCGGGATAGTGTATCTTCAGGTCCTCCTGTTTTTCCGGTGTGAAGTGCATTCCCCAGGGGGGGTTTGTTGCCACAATGTGGAAGCAAAGCGGATCTTTTTCCGGGATGAGAGAATCCGCATGTCGGATATTGGGGGTAAATTCCCTCTCCGGGAACTTTTGTATCAGGTTAAGCCGGGCGATCCTGACTGCTGTTTTATCGATATCACTGCCGTAAAGCCTCCGGGGGTCACCGGTTTTGTCCGCGAAGGAGAGGAGGAACTGCCCGGTCCCGCAGCAGGGGTCCAGTATCTCCGCGTCCTCCCTTCCCTGTTCTTTGACGATCTCATCGACAATGTTCCGCGGGGTATAGTATGATCCGCTAAATGATTTGTCACCCTCCGGTTTCAGGGACTGGTAGATGAGGCCCAGGATGTCCTGCTGCTCCGGTATCCTTAACTTCAGGGCCTCCCTGACCCGTTCCGGGTCCGGGTAGTTCTCCAGGGTCACGAACCATTCCTTCATCTCCTTCATGAGTGCCGCGGTCTTGAATTTATTTCTGCTGAAACTCCCGGGACCGTCTCCCAGGCTTTTATGGGCCAGGTCACGGTTGATGAGTATATTCAGCGCCGTGAGATAGAGGGCCGTTTCCGTGTCCAGGCCAAGTTCCCTGAGAAAGTCCATGGCGAACTTCACCGCTTCCCGGTCCTTCCTGTTTTCGAAGTATTCAAGGGGTATGAACTTCCTGCCCGCCCTTTTCTTGTTCGCCCTGCTGGCAAGTCTCCGGATGACCCCCGAGTCGATCTTCCGCTTCAGGGATGAAATCTCCCTCTCCATGAAATACCGGGAGCCCTGAATGACAACGGGGCTGATATAATCATGCTTCACCCAGTTATTCACCGTTGTAGAGCAGACTCCCAGGATCCCAGCCGCCTCATTGAGGGTCAGAGCACTCTGTGTTTTTACAATCATCCCCTGACCTCCAGAAGGTCCCTGATGAGCTGCTCCACTTCCTTTCCATTGAACTGTACCGGGAACTTCCCTCCCCCTGGGTGGGGAAAGTCAAGTGTATACCTGTCTCCTGACCGGGAGACTTCCCATTTCCTTTCCGGGTCGTGCTTCAGTTCCTCCGCTATCCAGTCATTGGGATTGAATTCCGAAATCTGCACAAGCATTCCGAAGGCGTCCCGGGGATGGATAAATATCTCCTTCCACACCCCTCCGTAGTCGTTCCCTTCAAAGAAGGGGATCTTTTCCCCGGTTAAAAGGTCCCGTGCCGCGTCAATATCGGGGACTTCAAGGGTCACGTGGTGAAATCCCCCCTCTTTTTTACTCAAAAAACCGTCTATAAAGCTCCCCTCCCCGGTGGGGGTTATAAGTTCAAACCTGCTCAGATCACCCAGGGAAAAGATCTCCCAGGTAAATTTCATCTTCTCGTCTGTTCCCCTTGCCCCGGGAACGGCCCCCAGTATATCCGTAACGAATTTCCTGGCCTTTTCAATCTCCTTTACAGCGAGGGATATGTGATCAATTCGTGATATCATTATCTTTCCCCGGCGTTATCGCGCACCTTTTCCCCTTAATCTTTTATGATGAAACCAAAGATGGCATAAGCGCCTTTTCGTATGATGAGATTTAAATCAGGTTATCTTCCGTTGCCAGGTCTGCGTCTTTTTCTTTGTACTTTATATTTCGACCACCGGGAAGATTCTTTGAAGAGGAAAATACTAGAAAACAAGCTTTCCCATGACGCGGAACTTCTTTCGGATGACCTCGGATCCTCTGAGTGTCGCCTGGTAAGATGAAGAGAAAATATTCTTTTCCCCTTTTATCCTGATGCCGGTTTCCACGGTCTGCAGGGAGTTATCGATGAAGCTTCCCGTGGAGATAGAGTTCTCGTCAGGGAAAATTTTGTCGTAGAGGGAGTTGTCCCGGGATATGAAGTACCTCCGGTACGCCAGGGTCAGTTTGAGAAAATCGTCAGCAAACAGGGAGAGTTCCGTCCCAGCGCTTCCCGATGGAGAGCCTGTGGCGGAATGTTGATACATCCCTTTAATCGTAAGTCCCAGAAAACCCGCAACTCGCCAGGAGGCGGATAATCTTTCCTGGTATTTCCTGATGTCCTCAAGTTCCTTTGTATACTCAACCCTGCTGCCGGAAAGGGAAAACCTGAAAAGCTTTCCCCTCCTGTACTTTATCCCTCCCTCTTCCCTTCTCACATGAGGAAGGTATGCCTGGTACTTTCCCGGCCTGAGCCTTTTCTCCGATGAGACCGATACGCCCAGTGCCAGGCCTTTAATGAGGCTGTAGGAAGCGGAGCCGAGCCATGACCTCTCCGGGTAGGGGGAGGTCCCGCTGTAGATGGCGGTGAAATCTTCCGAGGTATTTTTTCCCGTTACGGAGAAAGCAAAGCGGGGATGCCTGAACCTGATCCCGTAGAGAAAACCCTCTCCCCGTGAAGAACTTTTTCCCGATTCAGGGGAACTGCTGATAGTTATTGTTCCGGAATATTCCGTGAAGAGTGTGATGTAATCGTCGCCGTACCGGAAAAACAGGCTGTAGCCGTTGTACTCCTCTATCCCCCTCAGCTCATCTTCATACCTGTAGAGGTCCCAGAGAAGCGTTCCCCGGGGTCCTTTCAGCCGGGTGTTGATGTAGCATGCTTCCATACTGAAGAGCCCGAAAAACCTTACTCTACTCATGACCGCGTAATCCACGACCCGCACAGGCTCACTGTTCCCGGATGAAAAATCTGTTTTACTGAAAAGTGTATTGAGACTGTTTTCGGTGGCGGATATTTCCAGCTCCTCGTCCTCCATATACCTGTTGCGATGGGAGATGAAACCGTTAAGGGAAAACTCCAGGTCTTCTCCCCGGAAAGGAATTTCAATCGCGAGGCCATTAAAGGAGTAGCGGGGATTTCCCGACTTCTCAGGGATGAATACTTTATTCCGGGCGACCTTCAGTGATGAGCTGAAAGGATCGGGTGAGAGATAACTCTTCCTTCCCAGGATGAGACCGGAACCGAAGGAGGCCTGGAAGTTCCCCGCGAGAATTTTCAGGTTCTCCGATATATCATGGAGTTTCAGGAACCAGGTGAACCTCTTCTCCCCTGTTTCGGGAATGGTAATATGCGTGAAACCCAGTGAACTCTCTCTGCTGAACCGGGTCTCTCCCCTCTCCCTGAAATAGGTCTTCTCCTTATCATCGTAGTCGATGGTATCGCTCCTGTACTGGCCCGCAAGCTCGACTTCAGGAAATGAATCACCGGAGAGAAGTGGAAGGGCGGTTGTAAAAACCGTTACCGCCGTGCAAATGAGGCGGACACTCACTTTTTGCATAAAGAAAGTATCTCTTTTCTCTTTTTCGGGGTCAGTGAGGGAAGGGATTTAAGGTAAGCAGCGATCTCTTTTCTCTTTCCGGAGACATACATCTCGGAGATCCTCAATGAAGCGGTTGCGCCGATACCGGTGGCCATGAGTTTTCTGAAAACTCTTCTCCGTGAATAAAGCTCTTTTTTTCTCCCGGACGGGTAGTATGTCCGCTGTTTTCCCCTCTTTTTTTTCCTGTAATCACCGGACTCCTCGAGGCCGTAGATATATCCCCTGAAAACAGTGATGTCCTCGGGAGGCATCCCCACCTGTACAAGGGCCTTTTCCGTAACAGGGCCTATCATCTTCCTGTATTTTATTATCCTCTCCGCGATTGTATCACTCACGGCGGGGAGTTTTTTCAGTTCTTCACAGCTGCAGGTCCTGATATCGATCTTCGTTACAGGTTTATCCTTCCTGTCCCCTTTTAATGTAAGATAGTTCATCCCCCGGTAGGGGACCGTCTCTGTGGAAACGGTCAATCCTATTGAGTGGGTTGCCCGGAGATATGAGTGGTAGCGGAAACCGTAAGAGAATGAGTAACGGCTGTACTTTACCGATACGGCCGCGGAGTATGAACAGGTCTCCCGGGAATATCCGCCCTTTACCCTGAAGAAGGAGAGGAGGGAGGCCGAGAGTGAAAAACTGTTAACATAGCCCGGGGCTGTCTTTTCAAGATTATAGGAAAACCGGAGACCCCGGAAAGGACTCACCGCGATACCCGCCGCGGAACCGGGGAAGAGGAGGTCCCTTCTTTCCCGGTGAGTAAGGGAGTAGATATTTTCCTGCTGGAATGAAATAAAAAGAAAATCGAAAGGAACAAGAAGCAGAGATGCCGCCGCGTCGCTGAGAGAGGTCTCAAGGGATATCTCATCTACTGAAATATCCAGCAGATAGTACCTGTACCCGAGACCGAGGGAGAGAAAACTGACCGGTTGAAAGCCCGCGTCCGCCCTGAAGATGTTCTCCGAATAGAAAGCTGTCCCGAACCTGCTCCATGATCCCTGGAGGCCGAGGGTCCCGGTCCCTCCTCCTGCTGCCAGGGAACCGCTGGAGAGTCCCTCCATCCTGTATGGATTGGAAGCCGATGATGAAAGATACCGGAATTTGAATAGGGGAAGAAATGCCGGGTTCATTCCCGGCAGAGGTTCCACTGTTTCCACAACAGGCTGGTTTCCGGGGAAAAGGGCCAGGGGGCTGCTTTGCCTGTACTCAAAGGAGGCCAGGAGGGTCTTACTGATAAACGCGGCCGCAAGAATCTTAATCATCTGTACCTGCTCAGGACGAAGAAGAGGGTCTTCCTGTGAGACCTCCTGAGGCCCGATGACACGGCGGTAATCTCGCCGATATAGAGCCCGGTTGGCGTCCTTCTGCTCTTCCCCGGGTGCCAGGTGACACTGAAGCCTCCCGGCTGAACATCCCTGAAGAGAGGTGACTGGTAGAGGAGCCTCCCGGTAACGGAGAAGACCCTGAACCGGATATTGCAGCTGTAATTGATATCCAGGGGGACCACACCTCTCCTCTTTTCCGGATGACCGGGAATGATACTGATCCGTTTTTTCCTGAGCCTGAAAAGGGACCTTCCGCTTCCGGGATCTGCCAGCCGGTTCTCCCGGCCCGGTGTCTGGAAACGGGTCACCGCAAAGTCACGGGCGGAATTGGTGTCACTTTCCGATACGCGGGAGAGGGACATGAAGGGTTCGAGACCCCTTTCCCCGATATCGGCCGAACAGGCCTGTACTCCGTTTACCCGGCAATCGCTCCATTCCCCTGATCCCGAAGCGGCAAGAATATACGATTCTATTGTGGAATTGGGCTCCCCGTCCCTGTTTGAGTAGGCAACAAAGTCCAGGATGCCGCCGTTGGACGGATCGTCATCAGAATCCAGGGAGACCACACCGTCGGAGTTCCAGAGACTGCCATAGTAGTTGTTGCAGTAGAGATCGATATACCCGTTGTGGTTTGTGTCCCCTGTTCTGTCGGTCTCATCGGCGATTCCCGATTCGGTAAGGTGGACAACAACAAACCTGTCATCATAGGGGGTCTCGGCCCTGTCACTGCTGTAGATGGTGACCGGTTCGGATGCCAGGGGTTCGTTTGTACCGTAGTACATTGTCACATAGTATGATGATATGTCCAGCTTCCGGGTCCCGCTGCCCGCAAGTTTCAGTTCCACCCAGTCAGAGCTTGAACCTGTAACGATCTCGTTTATGAGGAGACCGGCATGGAGTCGGGATAATGTGAGTAAGTGAATGAAAAAAAGTAAGAGGATGAGTTTTTTCATAAATGCCTCCTTATCATAGATACGATCGGGGGAGGCATTTGATAAAAAGTTTTTTAAAATTATTGTTTTTTTCTCTGCATCTACCTTACAATAGTCTCATTAATGTCATTCCCGTATAAACGGGAATCCATCTTTTTGATAAATAGTAACAACTCTGCCATACATGAAATAAGATGAACTAATAAACAAAATATACCTGATATGTGCCCGCCGCCTTCGGCGGCGGGCACATATTATTCGTTTTTTATTATATATACATATTTTGCCTTATAGCTGAGTAGTTACGATAAATAATAGTAAATGACAGATTTAAAAGGATTAAAAGTTTAATTTCAAATAGCAGTACCGGGATTCTGCATCACGCAAGGTCTACAAGGTTCCTTTCATACTCATCGTGCATCATGCCGAACCGGTATATATCGTAGTAGTTGCCGGCATAGAAGAGCTCCTTTCTGAATGTCCCTTCAAGAGTAAACCCCCTGTTTTCCGCAAGTGTTATCATCCTCTTGTTGAATTCCGCGGCGTGAAGGAAAAGTTTTCTCAGGTTGAGTATATGAAAACCGTACCGGACCACATGGTCAAGAATCAGGGTCCCGTATCCCTTTCCCATAACCGGCGGGTTAACAATAAGGGAGAGTTCGCCGCACATATTTTTCGTGTGGATGTAATGGACAAGGCCCATCCCGATCACATGGTCCTTGCTGTCTCTGTACTTGAATATATGGGCCCCATTGATCTTCTCACTGTGGAACCACTCTTCAAGGTCTTCAGTTGACATAGGGTAGTAGAGATCGTAGAGGTTCTTATGAACTTCTTCATCGCAGAGCCAGTCCCTCAGCTCATTAAGGTCGTCAACTTCCATGGGCCATGCTTCAAGGGGTTTCATCGCTTCTCCTCCGGTTTCTGTTTGATTAAGGACTATTAATTACACGGTCTGAATATCCGTGTCAATTATTAATTAGCGGACTTCTTAAAGTCAATATAAATACTTTCGCCATTTCTCTAAATCCTCCAGAGGGGCTTGAGCTATCCGGCAAGTCCCGGAATATATTTGAAAATAAATGATTTCTATAATTAGTTGAAAAAGTTTATTGCATATTTTTATATCATATAGATATTAATTAAGTATGAAATATATATCAAGATACATATTAGTCATCCTTCTTTTCCTTATGAGCGTTAGCCCCGGTGTCCATTCACGGGAGAACCCGGGGAATTCCACAAAGGTTGACTTTACATGGGAATCAATTGACTGGGCAATTGCCTACGAGGTTGAAATCAAGGATGAGAAAGGCAGTGTCGTTCTGAAAAGAAGGGTGATTAAGAACAGTATTGAGTTTCATCTGCCCCCCGGGAACTACAGTATTAGAATCGGAGCATATGACAGGTTTGAGAAACTCACAGCCTGGTCAGACTGGCAGAAGACGGAGATAAGGATAAAAGAAGCCAAAAGACATACTGCTTTTAATCTTGGCATTAAGATCAGTGCCGGAGTATCGTACATCCAGTTTTTAAGTTCATGGGATGTTCCCTTCAATAATACATACAAAGCGTATACGGGGAAGTTTGGTTTTAATTTCGGTGATTTTATCCTTTTTCAGCCTTCAAAGAAGATCAAGTATATGGGATTTCTGCGCTACCTGGGAGTGGAGATTGAAGGGAGTTCCATTCAGTATAAAGGGAAAAATATACCGGGGCAGCGGACCACAGACATGACAGGCCTGTATGTGGGGGGAAATCTCTTTTTTACAACAAACTTTGATTTCCCTCTGAACATTATTGTGAGGGCAGGGGGAGGAGCAGTGCAGTCCGAGTTCACCTATTATACACTCCCTGAGAAAACATCAATTACTTCAAATGATCCTTACTTCAAAGGGGGAGTCTCTCTTGAATTTTCATTTATGCGCTACTTTTTCCTGGAAACAGGGGTTGATTATTTTCTCACCAGTTATATCGACTATCGGCTCAAGTCTATAAGATATTACGGGATGCTGGGAGTGCGGATATAAGGGGACATCGATAAATGACTTTTGATAATGGTACCCATGATATTATTCAAGGATCAAAACACCCGGCAGTTTTATCCTTTTCATATCATCGCTGTTTTTGTTTTTCAAAGAAATTCTAAAGGAGTTTTTTACTACGGGACTTCTTCTGATGATTTTCCTGTTCTTGTCCAGGTCCACCGCCTGGAGGGTCCAGTAAAACAGACCCTCTTCGAGTTTCATGAAATCTTTGAATAAAAACTCTGTGTCTTTCACTGTTGTATCAACAAGACTGTATGTTCTGCCGTTTTTTTTCTTGTACAGCTCAAGCTTATAGTAGTCGGCACCGGCTATTCCTTTCCATTTAAGGGACAATTCATTGCTTGTACTCATGTCAACATCGTTTCCATCTCCCGGCGTAATGACTTGCGGTCCTGCTAAATTTCCAATGACTGAGATCACACGGGCCGGGCTGGTCATTACCTTCATACCTTCTTCATCGTAGAACTCAACCCGCCAGAAGTACCTTCCCGGATCAACGTTTGTAATTGTTCCGGACAGGGTGGGCAGCTTTTCCTGCCTGTAAATGCTGCTGAAGCCCTCATTATTGGATATCTGCAGGTTGTATGCGCCCTTAAGCCCGGTCCTGTCCCAGCTAAACCGTATATCAGGCAGCTTTTTTTCTCCATCGGGGACTGCCAGGAAATATGGTTTCGGATCTAAGAGTTTGAGTTTATCCGGCTTTGTTACCGCAAACTTTCTTACGGGGGAGTTCACGGGTTTATCATCATCCTTTGTGTACCCGGATACGCGCCAGAAATAGTTGCCCAGGGGGAGTTCCTTCTGAAACCTGTTAAAGGTGTTTTTACTTTCTGATGAGAATATAACGCTTTTAAATTCATTGTCCCGGGCGATAGCGAATAGGGTTTTTTCAATTTCAGGATTTTTTCTCCATGTGAATGTTATATTTTTCCTCGCCAGAACAAGCTGGTTAATACTGTTATTGTCCGGAGGATAAATGAGAACAGGCGGTTCAACCTGGAGATTCCGGTTGATGACAAATTTATTGATATTGCTGGACGAGAGAAATTCCTCTCCCCCAAGCCGTGTTTTTGTGTTAACTCTCCAGTAATATGTTCCCCCGGGCAGGTCTGAGATAAGCAGCCGGGTTCCGGTCATGCTGATATTTTTCAGCGGGGTTTTCATTTCCGGGTCACGTGCTATGGTGAGGTCGTATGATGATGCGACCTGGCTTTTTATCCATTTGAAGGTTACCGGGGGCATCTCGGACTTGTATGATATTCTCGTATTATTTCTCGGGGCGATAAGGATAACAGGTTTTTCAGAAACGAGTGATAACCTTCGTGATTCACTGTATGATATTTTCTTTGTCTTTCTGTTTACTCCCCTGATCCTCCAGTAGTAGCTCCCGGTTCCAAGATTAAGAGAAACCGAAGTGCCCTTTACCGGTCTTTTTGTAATAAAGCGGTCGAATTTCCTCCCGGCGGAAACCTCAAAAAAGAGGCCCACATTTTCCCTGACCTTTTCCCAGGTGAAATTTATATTCTTTGATTTTGTGGTTGTAAGATAATACTTGTGTGGCAGGGGACTGATAAGTTTAAGGTTGAGTTCAACAAGGTCCAGTTTGTCTCCCCCTACAACAGCCTTCTGGTTTTCTCCCAGGACCCTGTTGATTCCCGCCGCGTTTATACTGGCGTTGCCTTTGGAAACGGTGATATCAAGGTCATTTCCTTCACCGGAAAGACTCAGGTCGCCTTTCGTAAGTGAGACTTTTGTCCCGGCTGATGATATGTTAAGCTTCTTCGCGTTGGGATCAGTGACGTTGTCCCGGTTTGCCAGGACTTCGCCCTTTTTAAACTGAATATCAAACTCTTCTTTCGCGAAGCTGAGGACGATGAGGCTGCTTTCCGCAAGCTTTATCTCGGTCCCGTCATTGAGCCGGATAACCGCGTCCGACTTTTCCGCGGTTCTTATGGCATCGTTGTTAAATACCGGTGTGTTTGTCTGAACTTCTTCCCAGACCACCTGTTTGCTGTATTTTCTCTGAGCAACCAGCCTTTTAAATGTAATAACACCTACTTCTTCGAGATTACCGGCATCAACTTTCTTTGTATAGTCAACGTAGAAGAGCGATAATGAGATAATAATTGCCGTGGCGCCGATGAAGGGAACGAGAAAATCAGCTGTCAAAAATCTCATACTTGATTTCCTCTTCAGGTTCATCATTATCCGAACTTCGTCTCTTGAAATCCGTCATCTGCAGTCCCAGTCTTGATCTCATTTCATCTATTGTCTTTGGAGCTTCAGGATCATCTTTTCTCCCGAGCACCGCATATATCTGCTGCTTTTCAGATTTTCCTTTCACACTGATGGGTGACATCTTTTCGAAATAAAATATATCCCTGACAAGTTTATAGGAATCCTGGCTGATAAGGATATCTGTCCCGAAAGGCTTGTTCAGGGTTTCAATTCTTGATGCGAGGTTTACGGCATCACCGATAACCGTATATTCCATCCTGTCCTCGGATCCTATCTGCCCGGCAAGCACCGGGCCGGTATTGATCCCGCAGCCTATCTTAATAACCGGTTTCTTATCCCCGCCGCGCCCTTTATTAAACTCCATGAGTTCCTTTCTCATCATAAGCGCCGCGTTTATTGCTCTTTCCGTATCATTCCCTTTGGAAATGGGAACTCCCCACTCGGCCATGATGGCGTCACCGATATACTTGTCAACAACGCCCTCTGTTTCATTTACACACCGGACCATTCTTGTCATGTAGTCATTGAGAAATTCAACAACTTCTTCCGGATCAAGTTTTTCCGATATCGCGGTAAAAGACCGTATATCCGAAAAGAACACCGCAGCGGTCTTCTTTTCACCTCCCAGCCTGATCTCGCCGCTGAGGACCCTGTCAGCGATCTCCTTGTTAACAAATTTCCCGAAGGCGTCCTTCATCTTCTCCCTCTCCTCAAGGCCTTTTCCCATTTCAATAAATGACGCGGTAAGCTGGCCGATCTCATCATTGGTGGAGGGCTTAATGTTGACCCTGTACTGGCCTTCTTTTATATAATTTGTGGCTTTGAGGAGCCTGATGATCGGCTGTGTCAGGGACTTTCCGAAGAAGAAGACAATGATTACGGCGCTTGAAAGGACCGCGATCATCAGGTAGAGGTTACGCCTCTGGATATTGTAGACCTCCTGCAGTGCCGTCTTTTCTTTTGTATAGGCGATCACACCGGCGCCGCCGAAACCGATTTTATAGAATGATCCCAGGAACGTGTCCCCCTTTTCATCCTGGTATCTTTTCTGTTGATTATTCAGCCTGCTTTCCATCATGAGTTTCACAAGAGGGTAGTCTCTCCAGTTGCTCCCGGAGCTTATGAGCTTACTGTCGGGATGACCGATGATATCTCCCCTGTCGTTTACCATGACCGGGTTAATAATACCCGAGGTCTTGAAGGTCTTTGCCAGGTCATCAAATTTTACAACGATGACCAGGACGGAAAGCACTTCCCTGTTCTCATTCTGCTGATAGGGAACACTTAAGCCGACCACAGGACCTTCAAAGCCCTGGGACATGTTCTGTATCAGCCTGTCACCGTCAAAGGCGTTCATTAAATCACCGCTGCTTACTGTAAGGGCATTTTTAATATCGTTTTCAATGACCTGCATCCGGGCAAGGAGAGTTTTGTTAAACAGAATATTGCTGAAGCTCATGGGGCCGCTTTTTACTCTCTTCTCCGTTATACCGATAAAAATAATGTCCCTGTCCTCATTGAGAGATTTTTCCGCGTCACCATATCCGGCTTTTCCTTTTTCTTTTTCCCTTGCAGATATGAGAAACCTGGATTTGTCCACCAGTGTATTGATGTCAGAGGAAGCTTTCAACGCGACGAGTTCGGCAATCTTGTGGATGTTCTCATTTACGCGAATGGTGTTGTCCTGCTTAAAGAAAAATGACGCGAGAAATATCATACCCGTAAGAGACGCGATTATGATCACTGAAATAATTGAAACAAGTTTGAACCTTATTGATTTATAGAAAGGTCCGGTTTCAACAGGCGTAAGACGGTCAAGATCAGCGGGATGGTCTTCCCCGCCGGCCATCTCAGTGTCTTCATATCGTCTTGCGGGAGGTTCTTCGGTTTTTGTAATTTCTTCCGGTTCCGTTTCAACGCCGGGTATTTTTTCGCTTACCACGGCTACATTTTCAACTTCTGAAAAGTCTTCACTCTCTTCAAATCCATCGCTTATATCAATGGGAATAAGGTTGTTCTCATCGATAAGGAAATCTTCATTCCCGGGAATTGCCTTTTCTTCCCCGGTGATTTCTGCTGCTGTTTCTGCTGTCTCAGAATGGCCCGGCGCTTCAGAGTCCTCCTTCCTGAGAGGTTCTAAAGGGACCCTTTCTTCAACGAGAGATCTGTTATTGAGGCCGTCCTTTATTTTTATTCCATACCCGTTGAAATTATTATTCAGGATATACTCATGGAAGGAATAAAGAAAGGACTCTTCCAGTTCATTCAGGGAGAGATGGGAATTAAGCCTGTTTGAGAGTTCTATTGCGTCATCGATACTGTATCCTGAGAAGATAAAAAATGAACAGATGAGCGGCAGCGCATGGCTTCTGCCGTATGAAATAATGAGGCAGCTTCCCTGTTTCAGGCTTTCATGGATTTCCCGGACCTGCAGCCTGATTGTATCCAGCTCATCATGGTCCAGTGAATCAAGGTGGTTGGTCTTAACGTCAAAGCCCAGGCGCGCGAATTCGTTAATAAGCCTGATATATATTGACGGTTCAACAGGGACCGATGATTGAATAATCACGGTTTTAATATTATTGTATCTCAGGCGGTGAATTTTATTTTCACTTACAAGTTTTTCAAGTGATTCCTGAGCAGTGTGAAGAGGCAGATATTCCAGCAGGAGCTTTCTCCTGTTCCTGGTCTTTATTCTGTTCATTATATATTCCCGTTTCTCATATCTTCAATTTGTAATGACTGAGCTGTATGGCTAAAATATACATATTTACTAACTACTCAGCAATATAACAAAAAAACAAATCTCTGTACAATAATACCAACAATATGTTTCTACCGCCTTCGATGGCGAAGATAAACATGATTATTCTTACTCATAGCTGAGTAATATCTTCAATTCTTATTATTAATTTTCGGTTCAACATGAGTATATATTAAACAAGATGGATATTATTATAGTGACCTTTTATAAAAATTTACATAACTACCCATTTATCATATATTTAATAACTACTCAGCTATATGGACAAAATAAACATATTTACAGTTATCTTTTTCATGAATTATTTTTATAAAAGTCTATCCATAAAATGTTTCCCTTTTATTTGGGAAAAAAGAAAAAAATTCTCGACAATATTACCCTCTGATTAAAAGCTATAAGCAATTAAGTGAAATATATAAAAATTTAATAAAAATAGCA
The DNA here is from genome assembly GCA_050298055.1 of Spirochaetota bacterium. Taxonomy (GTDB): domain Bacteria; phylum Spirochaetota; class UBA4802; order UBA4802; family UBA5550; genus JBNKTL01. Next base: position 6,467 of record JBNKTL010000051.1, on the reverse strand, counting down.
AGAGAAAGAAAAAAACTGTAAAAACGTATTGGTTCAGGGAAATCAATGATTAGAAGCGGGGTTACATTGGATAAGGATGGACTCATTGGCTTTGCCGAAGAATGCTATCAGCTTCTTACCGCATCAAAATCGAAAGAGGATGCTCTCAAACAGATCTCCGCTCTCTCAATTGAGAAATTCGGGGACTATTTCTCCCCGGATATACTGACCGAACCGGACCAGATTTCTCTCAACTTCATAGAACTGCTTGACCAGATAATCTTCGAGTTAAATGAAAACGGCAGTTCCGAAATTAATGTAAAGAGTTATATCATTGATGATCTCTACAACAGGGTGAAGATATATCTCGAGGTTTTTCAGGGTCTTGATATCTATAAAAGATCTCTTGCCGGCAGGCTTATCTGTCATGATGACGCGATCATTATCTGCCAGTACAGGCTTTCAGAGTTCATACCTGAACTTATGACGGAGTTTTACGAGCAGACCCATCTGCAGAAATCAATACTGAGGGCCCTCATCAGCTTTGATGTTGAGAACCTCCTCAGCTTTTATTACCAGATCCTGCAGGGGGAATTCTGCATCGAGATTAAGTGTCTTGCCGCTGCCGGGATCTTCAACAGTAAGCAGGGATCTTCAAATGTCGAGATGCTCAACAGGGAAAACAGTATTATTAATGACCTTGTTAAATACGGAAGAAAGTTTTCTCTTGAGGATATTAAGTCAAATGATCTTCCCTATGATGTTCATGCGCTCAACTTTGCATTTCTCCTTATTGAGCTGAACCTGAACAGGGGGCTGGATCTTGAGGCTGTTAAATGGATTTTTAAAAGCACAAAGGTCATAAGTAATGATGAAATTTACAGGTCACACTATTTTAATATCTATCAGTCACTTTCAAATATTATCCTGAACATCGATCATTCCATTCTGTCTCAATACCTGAAAAATGAGGAGAGCCTCATGTCATTTCTCAGTCTGATCGACTCTTTCCCCACAACATATTTTAACAGGATTTCCACACGGCTTGATATGCTGGGGGATAAGTTTTTCCATGCATCAAGAGACCTCTATTCAAACCAGATGGTTAAAACAGAAATTGTGGAATCGAATATTATTCACTACCTCTTTGAGTAATTTATAAAATTTTACTCACAGCACCTTCGGCGTATCGAAAATCACTGCCCCCAGAGGGTTGACTTCTACCTGCATTACACCGTTTTTTTGTTGATCTTTAATAATCTTTTTGTTACTACGGAACAGAGTAAAATAATAACAGGGAGTTCAATATGTCTTTAAAACCGGGAGCCGCTGCATTATCAGTTTTCCTTATGCTGTTCTTATTTATTTATTCTTCTGAAAGGTCTTTCGGGATTTCCGCAGGTGAGATCATAAAGAAATCCGAATCGGCACTGAGGGGGAATACACAGGTTGCTCTGTACGAAATAACAATCAAGACGAGGAGATGGACCAGGACTTTGAAGATGAGGTCCTGGGAAAACAGGCTTCAGAAAAAATCATTCGCGGAGATCATCTCTCCCAAAAAGGACGCCGGGAACAGGTTTCTCCTGGTAAAGGACACCATGAAGCATTTTATCCCGAAACTGCAGAAGGTGATCAAGATATCCCCCTCCATGATGCTTCAATCCTGGATGGGTTCCGATTTTTCAAATGATGATATTGTCAAAGAATCCAGTATTCATGAAGATTATTATCATAAAACAATTGGAAACAAGACAATTGACGGACATCCCTGCCATATCGTTGAACTTAAACCGAAACCTGACTCCGCGGTGGTCTGGGGAAAGATCATCTACTATGCCCGGGAAAAGGATTACCTTCCCGTAAGGGAGGAATTCTACAACGAGCACAATGTCCTCAAGAAAGTCCTTACCTGCTCTGATTTTCAAAAAATGCATGACAGGGTGATTCCCACAAGTTATAAAATGGTAACGGTCAAAAAAAAGAACAGGTATACCCTGATGAAGATTAAAACAACACGGTTCAATACAAAAATCCCTTCACGTTTCTTTACTCTGCAAAATCTCAAGGGGAGATAAGCGGCCTCCAATGGATTTAAAGAAGCTTTCAATCATAACCGGTATTGCCTGGCGTAATGTCTGGAAGAACAAAAGGAGGACAATTCTCACACTCCTGACAATAGTCGTGGGTTGCGGTATGATCATCTTTTTAAATGCCATAGCCACCGGCGGCCATAATAAGATGATTGAAGACGCGGTTGCCACAAACGCGGGACATATACAGATCCATGAAAAGGGGTTCTGGGAGAACAGGAGCATTGATTATGCTTTTAAGGATTACCGGAGTCTCCTTGAAAGTCTCAGGGGCCGTGAGGAGATAAAAGGTTTTTCCCGGAGAATACATGCCGGGGGACTTCTCTCTTTTGAGAACACCACTTCGTCGGCCCTCATACAGGGTATAGAGCCCGAGGCGGAAATGAACGTCAGTGACATTTACCTGAAGATCCAGGAAGGGGGGAGATACCTGAAAAGTACGGACACTGACAGTATCGTCGTAGGAAAAGTCCTGGCAAAGAACCTCGGGGTCAGAGTGGGTGACACACTCTCCATGATATCCCAGGGTTTTGACGGTTCAATCGCGGCGGAGAACCTCACCATTGTGGGAATTTTCAACACGGGGAACCCGGAATATGACAACTTCCATGTCTTTATGCCTTTCAGGCAGGCCCAGCACACCTTTACAATGATGAACTACATAAACGCCATAACCATCAGGCTGAAAAACTCCCAGTCCACGGAAAAGATCAAGGCCGCCATAAAATCACGCCCCGATTCGAAAAACCGGGAAGTCATGGGATGGGATGAGCTTATGCCGGAGCTTGTACAGTTTATTGTCATGGATGATTTTTCTGCGTATATATTTGATTTTATCCTCTTCATGGTTGTGGCTTTCGGGATACTCAATACAATACAGATGTCTGTTTTCGAGAGGACACGGGAGATCGGTGTTATGCTGGCCATCGGGACACGACCGAAACAGGTTGTGGGGATGGTACTTTTCGAGTCGATATTTATTACCCTCCTCGGGATCATCCTGGGTGTGAGTCTTGGCTCCGTCATATCCTATCATTTCACGTTGAACCCTATTGATTATACGGAGTATGCGGATGAGATGCAGATGTGGGGGGTTTCCACGGTTACATTTCCCGCGAAAATCACCTGGCTCAATCTCCTGCTCACATCGGCATTGACCTTTATTCTCTCTCTGGTCTTTTCCTTTTTCCCGGCACGGAGAGCGTCCCGGTTAAAACCCATAGAGGCAATCAGGCAGTTGTAAAAGGGGCATTGCCCGGCTCTATGGTTAAAATAAATGTATTTATTAAAATATCAACATTATGTCCCCGCCGCCCCGGGCGGCGGGGACATAATGGATAAGATCATTATCTACGTGGCTGAATCGATTTGCAAAAGGTAATAATATGTTTATATATATGATGATAAGCTGGAGAAATATCTGGAGGAACAGGCGGAGGTCCCTTGTTGTGATATCCTCAATATCCCTGGGGATTTTTGCCATGATATTTTCCATGGCGTTTATGAACGGGATGAATATCCAGGCGGTTGAAAATACCATCAGTACATCCCTGGGGCATATTGCCGTCCATAAAAAGGGTTTCCAGGACAACATGAAGCTCGAGTTTCATTTCAGGGCGGATGATCGTATGATGAAGAAAATCGAGGAGGACCCCCATGTTACGGGTGTGGCGCCCCACGTCAAGGTCCAGGGGATGGTCAGGTCCAGCGAGGCATCACGGGGCGTTCTCATCGTGGGCATCGAGCCGGAGAAGGAGAAGAGTGTCTCTAAAATAGAGTCTTATACCCTCAAGGAGGAGGGAAGCAGGTTTCTCTCGTCATCCGGTGAAGATTCCATTCTCATATCAAAATCAATGGCCGAGAAACTGGACCTTTTGGTGGGAGACAGGCTTGTGGTCATGATACAGGACAGTGACAACAGGATTACCGGTGTGGGACTGGTGGTTGAAGGCCTTTTTGAGACCCCGGTTTCCTCTTTTGATAAGAACGTTGTTTTCATGGGAATAAAAAAGCTGCAGGAGATTACCGGTATCGGGGAGAATATTTCGGAACTGACCGTAATACTTGACAACAAGAAGAGGGTGGACCGGACCAAAGAAAGGTTAATCGGCTCAATAAACAACAAAAGCCTTGAGGTCCTCTCCTGGAAAGACATGGCGCCGAACCTGGTGAGCGCCATTAAGCTCTTTGACAACATGATGTATATCTTCTTCGCGATAATCTTTGTTACGGTTATTTTCTCCGTGGCGAACACCCTTGTTATGGCCATTATGGAGCGTTTTCATGAAATCGGTGTCATGAAGTCAATCGGAACACGGCCCCGGCTGATTTTCTTTATGGTGATATTCGAGGCCGTAAATCTCGGTATTGTGGGGCTGCTGGCGGGAATGGTTGCCGCGGTGGTCGTGGTCCTTGTTTTTTCGGTGACGGGGATAGACCTCTCTTTCTACATGGAGTCCATGAGGCTCTGGGGTACGGGAAGTATAATCTACCCGGTCATGAAAACACTGGATGTTGTGGTGGCGACCATAATTGTCTTTTTCACTGTTCTTGTGGCGGCCCTTTACCCGGGAATAAAGGCCGCCAGGATAAAACCGCTGGAAGCATTACACTATGTATAAGATCTGGAGAATTTAGATGAGTATCATTGAAATTAAAGACCTCGTAAAGATCTATGACGTTAACGGGATAAATGTCAGGGCAATTGACAACATAAGCCTTTCCTTCCGGGAGGGAGAATTTACCGCCATTGCCGGTCCTTCCGGCTCGGGGAAAACCACGCTCCTGAACATCATCGGGGGCCTTGATAAACCCACAGAGGGAAGCGTCAGGGTCGGTGATAATTTTCTTAAGGAGATGTCAGCAAAGGAGCTTTCCGATATGAGGCTGAACAGTATCGGTTTTGTCTTCCAGGCCTACAACCTCATCCCTGTTCTCACATCACTTGAGAATGTGGAATATGTGCTTCTTCTCCAGGGAGTGGAGAAAGAAGAGAGAAGGGAACGGGCTAAGAAGATGCTGGTTGAAGTGGGACTTGAGAAAGAGATAAACAGGCTCCCCAAGGAACTCTCCGGAGGCCAGCAGCAGAGGGTGGCGGTGGCCCGGGCCATTGTCTCTGAGCCGGACATCGTTCTCGCGGACGAACCCACCGCAAACCTCGACCAGAAGACAGGGGCCGGTCTCCTGGACCTGATGCATGAACTGAACAGTTCCAAGAACATTACCTTTATCTTTTCCACGCACGATAAGATGGTCATGGACAGGGCCCGGAAGTTGATCTATTTGACTGACGGGAGGATTTCGGGGGATTAGTTTCGGGTTACAAGTTTCAAGTTCCAAGTTGAAGAGGAAGATTTAAGACCCCCTAACCCCCAGAGGGGGCATAAGATTCAGGGGAGAAGAGTGTAAGAGAAGGAGATAAGGGGGATGGCGATTGTCAGAATGTCATACCCGTGAAAACGGATATCCACTTTTTGGGAACTGACTATTTATAATATGGAAAAAGAATTTAAATTTCTATTAAGAAATCCTAAATATCCGGTCATTGCAATTGATAGAGAGAATATATTCTCGTGTTTTAACAACAAACAATTGGCTTCAATTTTGTATCACTTTACAGTTCCGGAAGATGATGATTATTCAATAATTATTGATTCAAGTGGTGAAGAATTTTGTTACGATTATGAGCATAGTGTAATTGCACCGGGATTTTTAAGAAAGCCGTGGACTAAAAAAAGAATTATTGAATTGTATAATAAACATTGTCAAAATGGGAAATCCTATAATAAGAATTATAACAATATTAAATTATCTCAAATTGTAAATGAAATATGTGAACTGTTAAAATGATTTTTTTGGCTTGTTCCGGTTTGTTGGGAAACGTGTTTTATTTACTTATCCCCTTACCAGTGATATTTGTCAACTGGCTGTTCTGAAAATAGCCCATATCTGATGAATTGGGATGGCTGGTTCGGAGGGGTTCTATCTCTGGGACCTAGTGTGGTTTTGGGGATCTGTTATGTGATTCACAGTGTGATATATTGTGGTTCAATACCACAGATTGTGTGGTTTTGGTAATTTTAGTTGTGCGCAATTTTTTTAACAATTATATATTATGAAAGAAATTGATAACCTAAATAATGAATTTAAAAAAGAAATAGCAAATCCATCTATTGATGCTATATCAAATATTACTGAATTCGGCATAGATACAATTCTAAATGATGGATTAATAAAAGATTTTCCAATAATTGGGACAATCGTCAAAACTCTTCATGCTGGGATTGAAATAAAAAATTATTTTTACTTAAGGAAAGTATTAACAGTTTCCTGAAAAACTCATGAGTATCAAGAATTAATTGCAATTTAAGGGTATATCACCAATAAAAGGAATAT
>JBNKTL010000050.1:0-37726 GCA_050298055.1 Spirochaetota bacterium | reverse complement strand
CTTGATAATCGAGGAAGATTTAAACAATAACTGTTTATTTCAATTTTTAAAAATCGACAGACAAGGGGGATGGGGGGTAAACAGGAAGCTGGAGCTTTAATAAAGGAAGATGCGGCGATATAAAAAGCAAAACTACAACTCCGACGATTCGTCGGGATTATGCCGCAAGATAGAGAGGCTGAATTTTTTCAGCCGCGCATCTGTTTTTTTTGAGTTTCCCACATAGATATCCAGCTCCCTCCAGAATGACCTGCTGTGGTTCTTGATCCGGGTATGAACGAGTTCGTGCATTATCACGTAGTCCATGAGTTCACCGGGAAGCCGCACCAGGTTGATGTTGAGATTAATATTGTTATTACTGGAACAGCTCCCCCACCTTGTCTTCTGGTTCCTGATAGACACCCTGTTAAAGACAAAGCCGTATCTCTCAGCAAGCTGGTTAAGCCTGTTGATGAGGATTGTCCTGGATTTCCTTCTGTTCATCGGCTCTGAGAGTTCCGGTGAATTATTATGGGATTCCTCAATTTTTTTTATTTTGGAGAGACTTTTCTTTATCCAGATAATCTTCGATCGGGCAAACTTCTCGGCTGCTCCGAAAGACGCGGCAAGGGGGACTGCAACCCTTACCCCCCGTACCGGACGCACGGAAAGGCTGATCTTTCCCGCCTTTTTACTTCTTTCCATGAGGATCTCTATACCCTCAATGGTGATCTTCCTGCTTTCCATAACTCTTTTTAACCGGTTTTTCCCCGGTTATGCAATTTTTTTATTGATGTTTATTGACAAAATCTGTTTATGTTCATTAAAGGAGACGAGCAATACTCTCTCTGTCAAGTATCATTGTGAAATTCAATAAAAAAAGTTCCGTGATAAATCCATAACATAATTCTCATATAAAAATCAAAGATTTGCCACAGAGACACAGAGACACAGAGACACAGAGAAGAAGGAGTGAGGGTTAAGAGAGATGTATCCAAATAAAGGCATAGAGATAAAACACTATCCTCTACTCTGACTGAATTATTTTATATTTAATAAAGTTTTGGATTAATAAAACGCATGTATGCAAAAAGAAAGTAAAAAAACACTCATCACCCTCTGTGTCTCTGTGCCTCTGTGGCAGATTAATAATTATAATAAATAATGGAGCCGGTATGATAGAACGTTATTCACGAAAAGAAATTTCATCCATATGGGACCTTGAAAACAAGTTCAGGATATGGCTTGATATTGAGATTGCAGTCTGTGAGGCATACGCGGAGCGGGGAATAATCCCGGAAGATGACCTGAAGACCATAAAGGAGAAGGCCGGTTTTGACCTGAAGAGGATACTGGAGATTGAGAACCAGGTCCATCACGATGTGATCGCTTTTCTCACTGCCGTATCAGAAAAGGTGGGGGAATCCAGCAGGTATATCCATTACGGCCTTACGTCAAGCGATATAGGTGACACTGCCCTCTCCATACAGCTGAAACAATCGGGAGAAATACTCCTTCAGGGGGTCGATGAAGTCATTGACGCCCTCCGTGAACTGGCACTTAAGTACAGGGATGTCCCCTGCATGGGGAGGTCCCACGGCGTTCATGCTGAGCCCACAACCTTTGGCGTAAAGATGGCGCTCTATTACGAGGAGTTCAGGAGAAACAGGGAAAGGCTTGTAAAAGGCATTGAGGCCGTCTCATTCGGGAAACTCTCCGGTGCAGTGGGGACCTTCAGCAATATCTCGCCGGATATTGAAGAGGATGTCTGTTCAAAACTGGGACTGAAACCGGACCCCATATCCACACAGGTCATCCAGAGAGACCGTCACGCCGAGTTCATGAGCAGTGCGGCCATAACCGCCGCGTCACTTGACAAGCTCGCCACGGAGTTCAGACACCTCCAGAGGACTGAGGTCCGGGAAGTAGAAGAGCCATTTCAGAAGGGACAGAAAGGTTCATCCGCCATGCCCCATAAACGGAACCCCATACTTAACGAAAGGATAAGCGGTCTCTCCCGGGTCATAAAGTCAAACCTCAATGTTGCAATGGATAATGTGACCCTCTGGCACGAAAGGGACATCTCCCACTCATCTGCGGAAAGGGTCATATTCCCCGATTCCACTATTGCCCTGGACTATCTTCTTCACAGGATGGTATTTATCCTGAAAAACCTGGTTGTCTACCCGGAAAACATGGCGGAGAATATCGAGAGAACAGGGGGCCTCTTCTACTCCCAGTCTCTCCTTCTCAAACTGGTTGAGAAAAGGCTCACCCGGGAAGACGCCTACGCGCTTGTCCAGGAGATGGCAATGCGGGTCTGGAACAGGGAGGGGACCCTCAGAGAACTCTCAGAGGAAAACATCGAGGTATCGGGAAAAATCTCGAAACTGGAGATGGACGAGATATTCAGCCTTGAGAGATATCTGAAGAATATCGGACATATCTATAAAAAACTTGATCTCGAATAGAAATTGAAAGCCGAAACCTTTTACATCGAAACATTCGGGTGCCAGATGAACAAGGGCGATTCGGATATTATGGCCGAATCGTTTATTGACGAGGGATTTACTCTCGCGGAAAATCCTGAATCAGCTGACATCCTGGTCTACAACACCTGTTCCGTGAGACAGCATGCGGAAGAGAGGGTCCTGGCCAGGATAAATTCATGTAAAAAAACCGTCCGGGAGCATGAGGGGATCATCGTTGTAGCGGGATGCATGGCGCAGAGAGTGGGAAAAGAGCTCATTGATAACTATTCCGCAGACCTTGTTGTGGGCCCCTACCAGTCCCCGAAAATCGGAACCGTGATAAAGGAGTTTCTCTCTGACAGGAAGATGAATACCTTCATCTCCCAGGACCCGGAAAATTTTACGGAGCGGATATCGGTAACGCATCCCGGTATATCCGAGGAGAGGTCCTGGCACAGGTGGATAACTATCACCCACGGCTGCGAAAACTTCTGCTCTTACTGTATCGTTCCCTTCGTGAGAGGGCCCCTTATTTCTTTCGACTCCTCCGAAATTATCCGTCATGTAGAGAGACTTACCGGTGAGGGGATACGGGAGATCAGCCTCCTGGGGCAGAATGTCAACCAGTACGGTACCGATACCGGGGACATTCCCTTCTATAAACTTTTAGAAAAGGCGGCATCCTTTAAAGGGTTGGAGAGAGTGAACTTTCTCACATCACACCCCAGAGACTTCCAAAGAGACATCGTCAAAGTGATCAGGGATAACCCGGTGATCTCACGGTCAATTCACCTCCCCCTTCAGAGCGGTTCGGACAGGGTACTTACCCTTATGAACAGAAAGTATAACATGAACCACTACATGGGGCTTGTGGAGATGATCGGAGAGGAACTGGACGAATACGCACTCACTACGGACCTCATTGTGGGATATCCCGGTGAAACAGACGAAGACTATCATGAAACACTGAAACATGTTGAACTGATAAAATTTGATGACGCCTTCATGTATGCCTATTCCCCCAGGGAGGGGACCCCTGCCTTCAGTGAAAAAGAGGCGCTCACAAAGGAAGCAAAGCTGGAACGGCTTAACATGCTCATCGCTCTTCAAAGGGAGATATCCAGAAAAAAACTTGAAGAGCGCATCGATTCCCGGGAAAGGATAATCGTTGAGAAGATAAGCAGGAAATCCCATAACGAGGTCATGGGCAAGACCTTCCTCAATCACCCGGCAGTGCTTCCCGGTTCGGCGGCGGATATCGGGAAGTCCTTCGAGATACAGGTAAAAGGCGTCAGGGGGGCCACACTCCAGGGTGAAAGAATTGCCTAAACTACCGGCCATTATACTTCTTCTCCTGACACTGAATGACGCCCATGCCGCTGCCGGCGAACGGGGCGAAAAGATGTACCACGCGGTAGTCAGCAGCATGCAGCGGGGAAACCGGACAGAGACAGAGAAGCTTGCATACAGTTTCTTAAAAAAGTACCCGCTGAACAGCCATGTCCCCGATGTCCGCCTCATTCTGGCAGAAAACGAAGATGACGGGAAGAAGTCTCTCTCCCTGTACCGTGTGGTTATTGACAAATACAGGTATTACGGCAGGAGGGACCTTGCACTTTTTCGAATCTGCGAAATACTCTCACTCCGGTCGGAGTGGAGCGGCCTCGGGAGAGCTTCTCTTGAAGGCATGCGAAAATTCAGCAGGGGACGCTATCTTGACGAGTTCAGGATATTTTATCTCATCTCCCTTGTAAATACCGGCAGCCTGGAAAAGGCAAGGGATTTCTCTCTCAAGATTATGAAGGAGAGCAACAGGTACTCCACCCTCTCAAGGACCCTTATACTCTATTCCTTCATAAACAGGAAAATGAACGGCCTTTCCCGGTCATATATCTACAACCTGAGAGAGGTCCTCATCGGCTACCGGGACTCAACATCCTATCCCACCGCCATATACCTGATGGGAAGGTTCTATGAAAAAAAGGGAGACTGGAACAGGGCCTGGTCTGCGTACAGGGACCTGGCGGAAAAGTTCCCCCGGTCAATGGAGAGCCTCTACGCGGGAAGCAGGAGAGAAAATCTCAAAAAGTACAAACCGGTACGTGTAAACTATATACCGGGGAACAGGCTCATTGAGAAGACTGAAGATGTTGACATCAGCCCCGAGATTGATATAAATGACAGGGAAAAGAGCGGTATCCCGGGAAGGGCGTACTACACCGTGGCGGTGGGACCTCTCAGCTCCCTGAAAGTCATGAAGCAGCTGAAAAGAGAACTGAAAGGCTTCGGGAGACCTAAATCCGTGAGGATGAGAAACGGGTATACCCTCTTTATCGGGAACTATCAAAGCCCGGAGGGCGCATGGCGGACCCGGACCAGGCTCGCGGAAGAGTATGGAATAAACGGCAGGATCATGCAGATCTCCGGTTCAGGCAGCAGAAAATATCTCTACGAGGACTAGATGTGGATCCTAAACTCACTCCCATGATGAAACAGTACATGGAGATCAAGAAAAAGCACCAGGATGAAATTCTCTTCTTCCGGATGGGTGACTTTTACGAGATGTTCCTTGAGGACGCCCATACCGCGTCGAAGATCCTGGATATCGCCCTCACCTCCCGGCAGAACGATATCCCCATGTGCGGCCTCCCCTACCACGCCGCCGACAGCTACATTGCCCGGCTCATCAAGGCGGGAAAACGGGTGGCCATCTGCGAACAGCTTGAGACAGTCCCCAGCTCCGGTCCCATTGTCAGGCGTGAGGTAGTCCGCATCGTGACCCCGGGAACGGTCATTGAGACCAACCTCCTCCCGGATGATTACAATAATTATCTCGGATCCGTCATGGTGGGAGAGTCGGATATCGGGATGGCCTTTGTGGACATTTCCACGGGGGACTTTTATCTCTCCTCAATTAAAAAATCCATAGAGCTCTTCCGGGGTGAGCTTGCACGGTTTAATCCCAGTGAAATTGTCCTCAGGGAGGGGAACGAACCTGAAGACGAGGTCTTTGTGGAACACATAAAAAGCAGGGACATCCCCATATACAGAATTAACGAATGGCTTTACGATATTGACTTCATGAAGGACCTCATATGCCATGTTTATGATATTGTAAACACCAAGGGTCTGGGGCTTGAGTCGGATATGGAGATACGGACCGCGGGAGCCATCCTCCAGTATCTGAAGGAGACCCACAGGAAGAGCTTTGACCACCTGAAATACCCGGAGAAGATCGTCTCATCCAACAGGATGGTCCTTGATGATTCCACCATCATAAACCTTGAGCTCATAAACAATTTCAACGACAGGAGCAGGAGCAGGACCCTCTTCTCGGTCCTCAACCACACGAAGACCGCCATGGGACGAAGGACCCTTGAAAAGAACCTCCTTCAGCCCCTTCTGAATATCCATGAAATTGAGAAGAGGCTTGACACCGTCCAGTACTTTCACGAGTACCAGAAGCTTGCCCGGGACATATCAGAACAGCTGAAAAAAATATCTGACCTGGAAAGGATCATTACCCGGTTTACCCTGGGAAAGACACTGCCCAGGAACTTTGTTGCGGTGCGCACTTCCCTGGGTGCCTCACGGGAGATCAGGAAACTCCTGGGCAGCCAGCCCCATGAGTCGGTAAAGGAACTGGCCGGCAGGATCCCGGACATGAAAAGCCTCATGGAGAGGATAGGTTCCGCCGTTGAGGACGAACCCGCCCATACACCGGAACAGGGCCGCGTAATAAGGAAAGGCTTCAACCATGAACTGGACAGGCTCTATACAATAAAGACCGACGCCAAGACCTGGATCCTGGACTACCAGGAGGAGGAGAAGAAGCGCCTGGGCATAAACACCCTGAAAATCAAGTATAACAAGATCCTGGGCTACTATATAGAGATAAGCAAGAACCAGGCGGAGAATGTTCCCGTCGATTACAACAGGAAACAGACCCTCGTGGGATCCGAGAGGTTTACCACGGAAAAGCTCCAGAAGTTCGAGTCGGATATTCTCTCATCCAGCGAGAGGATTCTGGAAATTGAGAAAGAGGAGATTGAGAAGCTGAGACACGATATACTCCTCCGGAAAAATGAACTGCAGAATCTTTCACAGGTAGTGGGCGAGCTTGACTTCTCAATCTCCCTCTCCACAGCTGCCATTGAAAACAGGTTTGTGAGGCCCTCACTGAATAACAGTAACACCACATCAATAAAGGACGGGAGGCACCCGGTTGTGGAGAAGTATTTCACAAAGGAGGTCTTCATCCCCAACGATATCGTCCTGGACAACAGGGAGAATATCATCAAGCTCATAACCGGGCCCAACATGTCGGGAAAATCCACCTATATAAGGATGGCCGCGGTGATACAGCTTATGGCACAGACCGGTTCCTTCATCCCCGCAGCCGGGGGAGAACTCTCCATCGTGGACCGTATATTCACGCGGATAGGCGCCTCGGACAATATCTCCCGGGGTGAGTCCACATTCCTGGTTGAGATGAACGAGACGGCGAATATCCTCAACAATGCCACGGACAGGAGCCTCATCATCATGGACGAGGTGGGGCGCGGGACCAGCACCTATGACGGGCTCTCTATCGCATGGGCCGTTGTTGAGTATATTTCCCGCTATGTTAAGGCCAAGACCCTCTTTGCCACACACTACCATGAACTCACGCAGATTGGGGGCAAACGGGGTGTCATAAACTACAATGTCCTGGTCAAGGAACACCTGAATGGCATTGACTTCATGCATAAGGTCGCCCCCGGGGCCGCGGACAAGTCCTACGGTATCCACGTGGCAAAGCTGGCGGGCATCCCCAAACAGATCGTGGGACGGGCGGAGAAGATACTGGAGAGGCTTGAGAAGAGATCCAACCTGAAAAAGGAGAGGGCCGTGGAAGAGGATGACAACACGGAACAGCTTGAGATATTCAACGCCTCAAACCACCTTGTGATACAGGCCATCCGGAATATTGACATTGACAACATAAAACCCGTTGACGCGTTGAATGAGTTGAATAGATTGAAGGAGCTGATTAAGTAGTTCCGGGTTCCGTGTTACGAGTTGCCCTCCCCCCGGCACTCTCTCCCAGGGTTGACATAGATTATTCAATAAGTGATAAAACTTGAGGTCACAAAATGTTACCTCAAGTTTTACTAATCTTCACTGAAAATTGATAATATGTTTGAAAAATTTGCAAATTAAAATATTATCTCTGTAATCCTGTTACCCTGTCAAAAGCCTTTTAGGTTCTGGTTTATACCGGTTATTTATTAATAAGAATGTTATGATTAAGGGAATCAGATCATTACGTCGCTGTGCTCATTATGATGACAGAGTATAAAAACTCGGAACTCGAAACCCGGAACTCTCTTTTAAACCGGAAACCCCTCCCCTTCCAGTTCACGGAGGACCTCCCGGACAGTACCTGTTTCCATGCCGCATTTTTTTGCCAGCTGTGATGCTGTCATTCCCGGAGAATCCAGGACCGCGCGAAGGATGCGGCTCCGTTTCTGCCTGTGGGAGCCTTCGAAGGGGGACTGGATGGAGTAATGACGGCTTCTTTTATTGGGATTGGGAACTCTCTTTTTCAAGTCTGTCCCGTAATCCATGAGCCCGTAATACCATGACCGGGGGTCCTTTTTGTCCAGGGTCCTTTGGATGAGAGGAAAAAGTTCCCTGTCATGGACATCCGAGGTCCCGGGAAAAAAGAAGTGAAGGAAGACCCGCCTGATATTCGTTTCAATGATTACCGAAGGAAGGTTAAAGGCGAATGCCCGGACGGCGCCTGCCGTGTAGGGGCCGATGCCGGGAAGAGCAATGAGTTCCTCTTCTTCAGAGGGAAGAACTCCTTTGTGTTCACTGACAACCTGCCGGGCAAGCTTGTGAAGGTTCAGGGCGCGGCGGTTGTAGCCCAGTCCCTGCCACTCTTTGAGAACTTCAGGGGCGTCAACTCCGGCAAGAACGGAAAAATCGGGGAAACGGGCGATAAATGAAGGATACTTCTCCATTACCCTCTCAACGGTTGTCTGCTGGAGCATGAGTTCCGACACCAGGATCGCGTAAGGGTCCCGGGTCTCCCTCCAGGGCTGCCGGCGCCCGAAGTCCCGGTAATACCGGCGGATGATGTTCCGGAAACCGCGTACCACATCGGGTATCAGTCCCCGGGCGGCATAGTTGTTTATGAGGCGGTGTTCCTGTTTTGTTACTGGATCACTTTTCATTGTTTTTTCAATAAACATTCAAAAATAAAGCTTTATTATCTATAAAAAGCACCGTAGAAAGATGTGTAAAAAGGGGGATATGGGGATCAGTGTCAATAAATATTACTTTACTCATTATCTTTCTTTTAGCTGCTGGACTTCAAAGAGTTCTTGAGGTTGTTAAAATGAATAAAAAGGCCAGCCAGTTTTCCTAAACAAATTCATTTGGCGGATTTATTTCATCTATTGGTGAAATATCACCGGTAAGAAGTTGAGGATTCTGAATCCCAAAATACTTATAGATTGTCGCGGCAATGGCCATTGGTTCACACTGGTAGCTGTCACCTGTTGGGGTTGTAAACTGCCTGTTCGCGAAGGGCGTACCGGTACGCTCAGTTTTTCCCACAAGTTTTCCCAGAACACGTCCCGGGATGTCCCACCCCCCCACGGTATAAAAATTCTGGTTGTTTCCATGGTCCCAGCCCTGGGCATCGTTCAGGTTCACATTTCTGCCGAAATCACCGAAGACATTGATCACAATATTTCCTCTATCTACTTCTCTCATGTGATCTACAGCCGACTGTAAGGCACTCATCAGTTCGCTTATCCGATCAGGGTAATTATCAAGGGCATTGGAGTGGTCATCCCAGCCGCCCAGACCGGGGCTTCCCAGATTAATAAAGAAGGTATCGGTATTCTCAATAGCCAGAATCATTGCTGCTTTCAGCATGTTGCCGAATGTTGTTCCATCATATGTTACAGTACCAGGCAGTGTATAGCCATCAACACCATCGGGGAAAGTTGTTGCCATATAATCAGCCAAATCGATTCTTTTAATAAATGCATCATTGACTTTCTTCTGACCGGCTCCCCGGGACGCAGATACCTGCCGGGCAAGGTTTTCAATTTTGTTGTCCGCTCCAGATAGATTCAGATAAGGATTATCACTCCTGCCATAAGGCGTATCAAGGCTCGCGTTGAGAGCAACCGGCCGGAGCAAAAGATCGATATCCATGTCCCCAAGGTTGAATATGGGGGACTCCCCCTCAAAAGTGACAACCGGAAGATTGACATCATCCAGAGATCTATTATCAAAAAAGTAATTCATGTGATCATACACTATGGCGGCCAGGTTTGTGGCTATCCCGGGCATCGTGGGGTCCAGGTGCCCCAGGAGGTTCTGGGTCACACTGAGACCGTGGCCCCGGTGATCATCAAGGACCCTGTTCACCGTACGGTAGATGGACATATTACCGCCTGTAATAAGGTCCTCCATAATGTTCCCCCCTGCGGAATTATTACCATTCCCGTCAGGCCCCCAGAATCCGTTAGGTGTTATAACACCGCTTGAGGGCACCCCATCAACATGTTCATTCAGGAGATAGCCGGAATATGAGTTCTGTGAATAGGTGTTTATTTCCGCTATATTGGTAAGGTTTCCCGCGAGCTCCGAGGGCCCTCCATAGAGGAATATATTGATGATCTGCGGTTTGACTGCAGGCTCTGCCCAGATCAAGCCTTCGGGGAGCGCCGCCTTTGAGATACGGGGCCAGAACATCTGCGGAACGGTTGCCGCGGCGCCGAAAATCCCCAGTTTTTTTAAAAATTCCCGTCTGTTCATTGTTCCTCCTCCTCTTCCTGAAGAGAACGCATGTAGTAAAGCTCAGAGAGCCGGGAGCAGTAGTCCAGGACGATCATGGCAATGCCTGTCCTGCTGATACTGTTAAAATCGCTTGTTCCGGAGAACCGCTCCTGTATCACCTCTTTGAGGGTTGACATCTCTTCAGTATTGGGCCCCCGGGAGAGGACGGAAAGAAACAGGTAGTAAATAAAATCTTCGCCGAAAAGATCCACATCATCGATGAATGAAGACGGCCACCCCCTGTCCTCACTGTTATAGGACCGGTCAATTAAAAGCTGCTCCCGGATCGATTTGTGGTAATAGGCAAAGCTGAGGGAATCCAGGGGTACCTCGTTTCTTCCCAGTTTATAGCTCATGACTCCCTGTCTCATCCACTGAGTCAGCCCCCCGCCGTTGTAGCTGCGGTTGACAAGATATTGGAAAAATCCACGGTTTGCAATCCATTGAATACGGTGAGCGATGTTAAAAAATGCCTCTTCGTACCACTTAACACGGTTATTCCGGAGAAGATAGCCCCGGGAAAAGAGTATTTGTAAAAAGATCTCCCGGAAAGTGGACGGTCTCCCCCCGGCAATAGTGTCGATAATTATCTGTTTATCTTTATCGGAAAAGTTGGTGTAGAAGTGGTTCACAAGGACCTTTACGATATTGGGGATAAGATTTCCATGCCGGGAAACGGCATGGAAAAAGTCGTAGCAGCCTGTGACGGTTGTATCCAGAATGTTCTGGGGTTCCGTGTTTTCATCGATACCAATGACCAGCTGGTACCCCTGGGCCTGGTCGGTAAGATGCCAGTTTTTGCACACCATGGCCGCCAGGGGGACTTCCGCGTCAATAAACCGCGCGAGAAATATCTCCATCATCTCCCGTGTATTGTCCTCGGGAGAGCGGAACCTGCGCCAGTTCTCCTGTGTGATCATATGTTCGTAGACAATGTCCCTGATAGAGACATTGTCACGGACCATCCGGTAAAGCCGGTAGAGGACCTTCTGGCTATCCGTCACACTGACGCTCTCAAGCTCTGTTGCCGGGGAGAAGAGAATGGTATTGGCGAGCTTATAGGCCATCCAGTAGTCGAAATAGTCCCTGCTTACGGGCACTTCAAAAAAATATGCCAGGGGATACTCCTGGGGAAAGAGATCTTCATAGAAATCATATTTTGATTCTATGGTATCAAGATATGCCTGTTTGTTTTCCAGTGGTGTATTCAGGCTGCTTTTGGTTTTGGAGATAAGATTCACTCCTTCCGAGACAACCAGGGGATCCACACTGTTAGTGAGATTGTAAAACTCGTTTGCCGGTATTCCTTTAAAAAGGCTCCCCAGGAGATTATTCGCCACGGCATACTGGTTTTCCGGGGAGAGAGAGTTGTACTCTTTGTCAGAGAGGGGGGCCGCAGGATTGTTGGCATTAATACCCGAACTGCCGCAGTTGCAGGTGGTCAACGCGCTAAACAGGATGATGATCACTGTTGCCTTGATGATTTTCATAATGCTCTTCCCCTATACTTTTTCAGTACTTACTTCTTCTCATTATCTTTAAAAGGCTCTGTATAAAAGATGTGTTTCTTACACTCCTTTCTTCATTCTTCCTTCGTGCTTTTTGTGAACTTTGTGGTAAACCTCTTTTCTTCTTATGTATTATGTATAAAGAAAGTTTTAATATATGTTCGAGAAAATGGACAAGGCACACCGGAAGTACAGGATGATATGTATATTATTTTAAATGTCAAGAAAAATAGAAACCCGGTACCGGTGAATGGATTTTAATTAATACATTTATAGAGAAAGAAAAGGGCAATCTTTTGCTTTTTACTTTTAAATTAATCTTCACTGAAATGACTTGTCTATGAATATTGGAGCAAAGAGTCATGCCCTGCATGATAAAGAGACAGATGCATTTATAGAGAGACTTATAAAGTAATTCTTGACATATTGAATAAAAACTTCAATATAGACAAATAGAACTAAACTGTATATAAACAAGGAAATCTAACAATGAATTTTAACCTCACAGAAGAACAGCAAATGGTAAGGGAAAACTTCCGGCGATTCACGGAAGAATTTGTAAAACCGAAAGCGGAAGAGATCGACAGGAACCATGAATTCCCCCGGGAGAATATCAGGATGCTCGGAGAGATGGGCGCTCTGGGAGTTGTCTACCCGGAGGAATACAACGGTGCGGAGATGGACTATATCAGCTACGCGATTATTGTCGAAGAGCTTTCCCGGGGATGCGCTTCCACCGGCGTGATCGTATCGGCGCATAACTCTCTCTGCCTCTCTCCTCTCTACTATTTCGGAACAGACGAACAGAAAAAGAAGTACCTCTCCCGGCTCACAACCGGTGAATGGATCGGCTGTTTCGGTATCACGGAGCCCAATGCCGGTTCCGATGCCGCAGGCACACAGACAACAGCGGAACTGAAGAACGGTAAATGGGTCCTCAACGGTGCAAAGAACTTCATCACAAACGGGGAAGAATCCTCTGTTGCCGTGGTAACTGCAGTAACAGATAAAGGAAAAGGACATAAGGGGCTCAGCTTCTTTATTGTGGAAAAGGGGACACCCGGTTTTTCCGTGGGTAAGAAAGAAGAAAAACTGGGAATTACCGCTTCTTCAACAACCGAACTTGTTTTTGACAATTGTGAAATCCCCGAAGAGAACATGCTGGGAAACCGCGGAGATGGCTTTAAGATCGCAATGCATACGCTTGACGGAGGCCGCGTAGGGATTGCAGCCCAGGCCCTGGGTATTGCCCAGGGTGCCTTTGACGCGGCAGTAGCTTATTCCCGGGAGAGAGAGCAGTTCAACCAGCCCATATCAAAGTTCCAGGCGATCCAGTGGATGATAGCGGATATGGCCACGGAGATCGAGGCCGCGCGGCTCCTTGTCTACCAGGCGGCATCCATGATGGATAACGGGGAAAGAAAAAAATACTCCAAACAGGCGGCAATGGCAAAGCTCTTTGCATCGGAGATGTCTCAGCGGGTCACTCACAAGGCCATACAGATATTCGGAGGATACGGGTTTACCAAAGATTACCCGGTAGAAAGGTTCTACAGGGACTCCCGGATAACCGAGATCTACGAGGGGACCTCCGAGATCATGAGACTGGTCATCTCCTCCAATGTGCTCAGTGAATAGAGACCTTTTTGAAGACACGGCAGAGAGCTGTCCTCTCTGCTCGTCCTGGGAGATAGGGGAAAAGTATCTCATCAAAAGATATGAACTCCCTTTTACCATCTTCTCCTGCTCCCGGTGCGGTTTTCTCTTCATGAACCCACGGTTCAATGAAAACACCGTAAAGAGCTTCTACAACGAAGATTACTACTCGGGAGAGGGAAATTATTCATACCATGACGAGAGAAAGAGTGAAAAACACTCGGCACGGGTATGGGACGCGCGGATTAAAAACATCAGAAAATATGTACAGAACGGCAACTTCCTGGATATTGGTTCATCCTTCGGCGGCCTGCTGAAGTCCGCGGGAAGGTATTTCACTCCATACGGCATCGAAGTCTCCCCCTATGCCGCTGACCATTCATCAAAGTTCCCGGGACTCACCATCCATAACGGGACCCTTGAAGACCATCCCTTCGCCCATGACTTCTTTTCAGTAATTACCATGGTTGAACTCATGGAGCACCTGGGTGATCCCGCAGGGGCGGTTGAAGAGTGCTTCAGGCTCCTGAAAAAGGGAGGACTTCTCCTTATCCAGACCGCAAACATGGAGGGCCTGCAGGCCCAAATGCTGGGTGACCGTTATGCCTATTTCATGCCGGGACACCTCTCCTATTTCTCCCTGAAAAACCTCACGGGTCTTCTCAAGGAAAAAGGGTTCGGCAAAATCAAGGTCTACCGTCCCGTTGATTTCGGTCTTCTTCCAAAACTGTTAAAGTCCCGGCACGGTTTTAACTCATTTTTCGATTACCGGGCATGGCTGGGGATATCCCGGTATCACCTTTTAAGCAAACTCCACCTGGGAAATTTTTCCGCCACAAGTTCAATGGTGGTGTATGCGTTTAAATAATTTCTAGCGCAGGCTGTAAGCCCATGAATATCAACCACAAGTTCATCACTGAAATCCATGTATTCCCCGCTCACCGGGTTCAATTTTTCAAGGGAATTCAGTTGTTTCCCTGTAATCATTTTCACAATCCTCTCCTCATTTTTTCCCCTTTTTTTATAAAGTAAAGTATAAAATATGATCATTGAGAAACAAATATATTTTAAAACTTCAGATACTTATGCCTGCAAATAGATTTTGACATACTCATAAGAATCTGAAAAATTATATGTAAAGAAAATATCGTTTGAAATAATATCAAAGGAGTTTTTTTATGAAAAGAGGTTTATTTTTATTTATTATTTTCTCTCTCAATATCACCTTTCTCACAACATGCCGGAATGAAAGTGGAAGTGAGAGTAACACTGCTTCCGGCCCGGGTGAATATATTCTCATCGATCACACATGTACGGATTTGAGTAAAATTCCGGATGAGTTGCTGACCGAAGCAAAAAAACCTGCCGTTCACTTTGCCCATACATCTCACGGTTCCCAGGTCACTTCGGGATTATCGGTACTGGAAGGAGTGGATTCAAAGTACGCTTTTGACAGCTTTACCGCAGGCTCCTCCGCTCCAACCGGTCTGGACTGCAACAGCGGAGAGCTCTGTCTTTTCGACGGCAATCCTCCGGAGACATATATTGAGCCTGATGACTACTGGGCTTCTGTTGACGGGAGAACACGAACAGGGAGCGTACTGGACAGCGGACTCTTCGGGTTTTCCCTCTGGTCATGGTGCGGGCAGGCCTCATCTTACTCTGAGGAACAGGTAATGAACTACCTTAACTATATGGCTCAATTAGAGGACGATTATCCGGGCATGCGCTTCATTCTTATGACGGGACATACAGACGGGGGAAGTTCAACCCTCACATATAACAATAACCTTATCCGTCAATTTGCCGCCAATAATGGCATGGTTCTTTTTGACTTTGCGGACATTGAAACATATACTCCGCTGGATGAAGGGCCCTATAATAACAACGGCGAAGGAACATGCGAATGGTGCGCAGATTTCTGCACCCACAACCCCTCGTACTGTACGGACCTGCCCGGAAGCTGCGCCCATTCGGAGTCGCCGTCCGAAGCTGCTTTATTCTGCAAGCTCAAGGCAAACGCTTTCTGGTGGATGATGGCGCGTCTTGCCGGGTGGGAAGGACCCGGCTCAAAAAAAATAATGAGGAGTATGTAAACTCCAGGGAGAAATAAAATGAAAAAATTTATCGCCCTCTTGATCACACTTAACTTTCTCAATCTTTCCGCGGGAGAGAAGATCACCAAAAAAACTGTCAAAAAATGGATCGACAGATGCCACACCGAATCCATGAAGAGATTCGGCGGTATGCCCTCAAATTCCGACCAGGCCCGTGTCCTGAAAAACTCAATAAGCGATTCATATTTTGAGTGGTATGAAGGTTACCTTGCCATACAAAAAGGAAAAAAGGTCAGCATGTGGAAATTCAGGACCGGCAGCATGAGGGATTCGCTGAAGATGAAGTGCCCGGAAACGGCAATGGAACTCCCTGACCTTTCGGATTAATCTTCTTATTTTCTCCGCAAAATTCTTGACGGGGACGGATATGCCTGTAGTTTTGCAGCAAATTCTCATGGGCTGTCACGCAAATGAAAAAGTTTTTTGATAAATTAAAGATCTCCTACCTGGACGCGTCCGCTGTTTTTTTCCCGGCCCTTTTTCTCCTTGTGCTGATTTCGCTCTGGTACAGGCTGGAGATTTTCAGGCTTATAAAGATGACCTATGCCAACCTGGATATCCTTACCCTCTCCGAATACTTTGCAATGTCTCTCTACTACGATTCGGCTATCATGATATACCTGGCTGCTCTCCTTGTGGTGATAATACTTCCTTTCGTTGGATTTAAAAGATTCAGGTATGTTCCGATTTATCTCTACCTGATGATCGTTTTCGTGATGCTCCTTTCCGGTGTGGAATTTTTCCGTGTTTATGAAACAACATTCAGGCCCGGTTTTATCGGGAAGGAGAACTCCTCCTACTGGCTGAGCCTCTCCACATCGTATTTCGCGGAAGCCACCGCTCCTTATTATATCAGGCTCGTTGTTGCCGGAATTGTTGTTCTTCCCGCGTTCCTGCTTCTTTTCTCCCTGAAGAACAATGGGTTTGATCATGAACTCACAAGGAAGTTCTACCTGCCGGGAACACTCCTTCTCCTTTCCGTGATCATGTTCATGACACGGCCCGAATCCATATATTCATCCGTTGCAAAGAAATTCCCTGACATCCCGGAAAAGAGTATCAGCAGAACACTTGCCGATATATCCAAAAACCCCCTCTTTAACATCTTTATTGAGAGCCGTCAGTGGAAGAAAAATTCCGACACCGTCGTACTCAGACCGGGGAAAAAGCCTTTTCACTTCGGTTTTGAGAGAGACTCATTAACCGGAAACAGGGAGTATCCGCATCTTAATAACATACCCCGGGGAAAAAAATACAATATCATCCTCTACTTCTTCGAATCAACGGCACACAGCTACCTTGATCTCAAATACAAGGGGAAAACCGTGACACCTGAATGGAGGAGGCTCATGAAAAACAGCCTTGTGATGAATAATCACTACACGAATTTTCCCCTTTCGGCCAACGCCCTTTTTTCCGTTCTGGCATCTTCATATGACCCGGTATTCAGGGGCCCTTTTGATGATAACCTCATCACCATGACCCATCCGCAGATTAAGATAAAGTCTCTGCCGGAAATCCTCAAAGCAAAGGGCTACAGGAACTGCCTTATCCACACCTGGACACTTAAATATGTGGGGCAGAAGAACTTTTTAAAGAACAGGGGATTTGATTCTATCCTTGAGATGAAGCAGCTGAAAAAGATGGGGCCCAATTACGAGGAAGTGGGCCTGGGGATCGACGAGCGGGCAATGATAAACCCGGCAATAAAATTCATAAAGAAAGATAAAAAGAGCCCGTTTTTTATGGTCTTTCTCCCGGTTAATCCCCACAGTCCCTACTTCATTCCCTATGAAGAGAGGTTCATGATCACAGGGGATATTCCCGGCGATCTTCCCTACAGGAAGATGAGGTGGCTCGACTACATAAACTCTCTCCACTTTGCCGATTACGCAATGGGGCTTCTCATGAAGAGACTGGAGCAGGAAGGACTCCTGGAAAACACCCTGGTTTTCATCTTTGCGGACCATGGTCAGGCCTTCTACCAGCACCGGATGAACTACCTTCACCGCCACTTCATCTATGAGGAAAATGTTCATATACCCTTTATTATCTATAACAAAAAGCTCTTCAGGAGCAGGATAGACTTTAACGGGATAACCACCCATATCGATATACTTCCCACAATCCTCGACATCCTCTCCATTGAGAAAGAGAGAGAACATGAGGGCGAATCTATTCTCTCCCAACACAGGGAAAAGTTCGCCCTCCTCCATACATACTGGGATGAAGACTTTAACGGCATCAGGGACGGAAAGTGGAAATATATTATGCGGATGAAGGACAGCTTCGAACAGCTTTACGACCTTGAGAAGGACCCCCTGGAGAAGAAAAACCTGGCCGAAGCCGAAAAAAATATTACCGCACGATACAGAAAGGTCGTGGAGAGGTCCCAGGAATACAAAGAGGGATATTTCGACACCGTCTTGAAGTACAGGTGAAGGAGACTTTAGCAGTAAGAATGTAAATAGCCAACCGGTTAAGATCTGTAACTGCTCAAACGCCCAATCTAATAAAAATCTTCTGTAAGTACCTGAAAACTAAAGTGAGTTTTATACATACATGGCATCAATTATATCTTTATATTTTTCCGCAACAACCTTCCTTTTTATCTTTAAGGTTGGCGTTAGCTCACCCCCTTCCTGGGTAAATTCACTGCTCAGAAGGGTAAACTTTTTAATCTGTTCAAAACGTGCCAGCTCCACGGACCGGTCTGCGATCCGCTGCTCAAAAAACCTGATTATCTCCTCATGTTTTATGAGTTCATCCCTGTTTGAAAAGGAAATGCCATTCTCCCCGGCGTATTCCTCAAGGGCCTCAAAGTTGGGAACGATTAAAGCAACAATGTATTTCCTCTGATCTCCAATTGTGGCAATCTGTTCAATATAATGATCAACGCCCACAAGTGTCTCAATATGCTGGGGCGCTACGTTTTTTCCCTGGGAGGTGATTATGAGGTCCTTGATCCGGTCGGTTATTCGCAAAAACCCCTCATCATCAAGAAAACCCACATCACCGGTTTTCAGCCAGCCGCCAACAATTGTTTCAGCGGTTGCTTCGGGTTTGTTGTAATATCCCTTCATTAAATTCGGTCCCCTGACCAGGATTTCACCGTCAGGAGCAATTTTTATTTCACATTCCGGTATTATCTTTCCAACCGTACCGAATTTAAAATCCCCCGGCCTGTTGCAGGTAATCATCGGGGCGGTTTCCGTAAGGCCGTATCCCTGGCAGACCAGAAGTCCCGCGGCAAAGAAAAATTCTTCTATCTCTTCTGACAATGGCGCGCCCCCGGCGGAAAAGAAATTTTTATATCCCCCCATTGCATCCCGAATTTTACTCAGAATGACCCTGTCCGCAAAAGCATATTGCAACTTCATGAACGGACCCACAAACTTCCCGTCCTTTTTCTTATAGGCATATTTTTTCCCTTTTCCCACTGCCCAGTTGAAAAGGTTTCTTTTCAGGGATGATGCTTTATCAAGCCTGTCATAGACGGTTGAATATATCTTCTCATATAAGCGGGGAACAGATACCATGGCAGTGGGCCGTACTTCATTCATATATTCAATAACAAGTTTTGGGTCCTTAAGGTAATTGTTCTCAGCCCCTTTACTGAAGAGAATGTATGACCAGCTCCTCTCATATGCGTGGCTTAAGGGAAGAAAGCAGAGTGATTTGTCCCGGGAAGTGACATTAAAATACGCGTCAATTGCTCTTTGTTGATGGAAAAAATTGCCATGGGTCAGCATCACTCCCTTGGGATCGCCGGTTGTCCCGGAGGTATAGATAAGGGTCGCCAGGTCTTCCGGTGATGTTAATTCCAGGCGCTTATCGATTTCCGGCAGACTGGAAGATCCACTTCCCTTTATCAGCATATCATTAAAATAGATTGAATTCTCCCCTGAAAGAGGAACATCTTTATCAAAGACAACGATCTTTTCCAGGAACGTATGCCTGTCTGAAAATGTTTTTATTTTTTGATACTGACTTTCATTTGCCACGAAGAGGAGCTTGATTTTCGCGTCATCTATAATATATTCAGCCTGTTTTGCCGTGTTGGTAGAGTAGATGGGAACAGAAACACCTTTGACCATATGGATAGCGAAGTCCGCTATTGCCCACTCAGGCCTGTTTCCTGAGAAAATCCCCACCATATCCCCTTCTTTAATACCCATATCAATAAGGGCCTTTGCAGCGCTTTCAATATCATCACCCATTTCGTTATAAGTGATGACTTTCCAGGTATCTCCTTCCCTGTATCGCATGGCGCTTTTATCCCCGTACTCCCGGGTTTTCTCACGAATCATGAGTGCCAGGTTTTCTGTTTCCATATTAAACCTCCTGAATATAGACAAATTAACGCCATTTGTACATCATTTTTGATTATTGGGATTCTTCTGTCAACATAAAATCTTTCAAATTTGTTTCTTAAAAAACCGAATCCCCATCCTGGATTTTCCATCACACCCTTTAGCCGGATATTATTCCCTCCAAAAAAATTCTTGACCGCGACTTTTACTTAAATAGTTTTTACCCGATTATCACACTTCCGGGGCCTGCTATGTTATGGTTAATTGCAACAATTCTATTGGGAGCACTGGGACAGTTTTTTCTCAAAACTGCCGCGGATTCTGCCGGTAGTCACTCAACGATTATCGGTTTTTATACGGGGGCACTCCTCAACTACAGGATGTTCATTGCACTGCTCTGCTACGGCGTAAGTTTTCTGATCTGGATCAAGGTTCTCTCACTCTATGAACTGAGCTACGCGCGGCCCCTCGTCGGGATCGGTTATATAATCACAGCGCTCCTTGCGCTTTTTCTACTTGGCGAAAGGATCTCCCCGTTGAGATGGCTGGGTATTTGTTTCATAGTCACAGGTATTGCCGTTATGAGTCTTTCAAAGTAGGAGTTCATTACTCCCTGCATTTTTGGAAAACTTTGGATAAGAATGATAAAAAGTGATTTAACACGAAGCAGATAAAGTTCACGAAGGAAAAAGAAAAGAGTGTAAAAAAGGAGATAGGGAGATGGAGGAGATAAATAGATGAAAGTGCTGGTTACAGGGGGTGCGGGTTTCCTTGGAATAAACCTTATCCGCTACCTCCTGAAGAAAGGTTTCACTGATATACGATCACTGGATATTGAAGAATTCACCTATCCGGAGAAAGACCGTATCGATATAATAACCGGTGATATCAGGAACAGGGAGACCGTTGCAGCTGCCATGAATGATGTGGGGATAGTTATCCACACCGCTGCCGCCCTCCCCCTTTACAGGAAGGAGGAGATCTACTCAACCGATGTAGAAGGAACGGAAAATCTTCTGGAGGAAGCTTACAGGAGAGGTGTAAAGAGATTTATTCATATCTCCTCTACTGCCGTCTACGGGATTCCGGACCACCATCCCCTCACCGAAACAGACAGGCTTGACGGAGTAGGACATTACGGGAAAGCAAAGATAATGGCCGAAGATATCTGTCTCCGGTACAGGGAGAAGGATCTCTGTGTCCCCATATTAAGGCCGAAATCTTTCATTGGTCCCGAGCGGCTGGGAGTCTTTGCCCTTTTTTATGACTGGGCGAAGGACGGCAGGGGATTTCCCATGATCGGCAGTGGAAAGAACAGGTACCAGTTCCTCGATGTAGAAGACCTCTCCCATGCGATTTTTCTCACAATGACCCTTCCTGAAAAGAAGGTAAACGATACATTTAACATCGGCGCGAGAGAGTTTACAACAATGAAGGAGGACTACCAGGCGGTCCTGGACTATGCCGGTTTCGGGAAGAAGATCCGGGGATTTCCCGCCTGGCCGGTGATCAACATGCTCAGGATTCTCGAGTTTTTCCGCCTTTCACCCCTTTACAAGTGGGTTTACGAGACCGCCAGCAAGGACTCATTCGTGTCCATTGAAAAGGCCGAAAAAGAACTTGAATTTTCTCCTGTTTATTCCAACAAGGATGCTCTTATCAGGAATTATCAATGGTATCTCGATAACCTGGATACCTTCGGCGAAAGCTCCGGCGTCTCACACAGGGTGCCGTGGAAGCAGGGGATCCTTAAGTTATTCAAACTTTTTTTCTAAAAAATTTAAAGAAAAGAAGTTTCATACGAAGATCACGAAGCACACGAAGAAAGAGGAAGAAAGGGAGAAAGTATTGAACCGCTAAGTCGCAAAGTTCGCAAAGAAAGAGTTATTGTAATGTTGAGTTCTAAATTTTCAATGTTAAATTGAAGAGTCAGCTATTAGTTAGTTAAAAAACTCAAAATTCAGCATTTAAAATTTAACATTGTCATAAACTTTGCGCCCTTTGCGCCTTTGCGGTTTAAAAAATCCGAGCACCGAAGCTTCGTGGGATTTAAAAAAATATTTTCACAAATTAATGATGTTAAAACACTATTTACAACTGATGAGGCCTCACCAGTATTCGAAGAACCTCTTTCTTTACATGCCTCTCTTTTTCGGTCTGAAAATTACCGACTCTTTCCTTTTAATAAAGACCACGGTGGCAGCTCTCTCCTTCTGCCTGGTATCCAGTTCAATATATATACTCAATGATTTTTTTGACAGAGAGGACGACAGAAAACATCCGGAGAAAAAGGAGAGGCCCCTTGCCTCCGGGAGAGTGAGCTCCAGATCTGCCATCATCCTCATGGGACTGCTCCTCTCAGGAGGTCTTTTTCTCTCGCTTCTTGTTAATATTAAAGTATTCTACCTCCTGATAATCTACATTCTTTTTAACATTGCCTACACGGTGAAGCTCAAACACCTGGTCCTTGTTGATGTACTATTAATATCAACAGGATTTCTCATAAGGCTCTCTGCCGGTTCAGTTGCCAGCGAAATTACTCTCTCAAGCTGGATTGTGGTCATGACATTCCTCCTGGCCCTCTTTCTCTCCCTGGCCAAGAGAAGGTATGACCTCATCATCTACCTTGAGAGCGGCAACAAGGTGAGAAGAGTCATTGACGGCTACAACCTTGAATTTCTCAATGCGGCCATGATGATCATGGCTTCGGTTGTTATCGTATCGTACCTCATGTACACCTCATCCTCCGCGCTCATGAACAGGAAAGGAAGTGACAGGTTGTACCTGACAGTCTTCTGGGTCATTACGGGGATCCTCAGATATATGCAGATTACTTTTATCCAGAATAAAAGCGGTTCACCCACCATGGTCCTTCTCAGGGACCGTTTTATTCAGCTTACTATCCTTGGCTGGCTTATAACTTTCGGGATAATTATCTACAGGTGATTTTTCTTACACTGAAATATGCGCTTTTTGCCGGTATTGCCACACTGGTAAATATCTCTACCCAGTATATCTCCCTCAGGATCTACAGCAGGGAATACAGCCTTTATCTCGCCATGGGGGCCGGAACACTCACAGGTCTCGTTGTTAAATATCTTCTTGATAAGAGATATATCTTCTATTATGAAACAGAGAACAGCCGGGAAGACCTGGGCCGGTTTATCCTCTACTCCTTTATGGGGCTCTTTACTACCCTGATATTCTGGGGCAGTGAGCTTTTATTTAATTACCTTTTACATTTCGAAGAGGCCAAATATATCGGTGCGGCAAGCGGTCTCACCATGGGGTATATAACGAAATATTTCCTGGACAGGAGATTTGTTTTCAGGAAGGAATGACAAAATTCTTGACGAAATGAGCATAACTATCTTTTTATAACAGTACTTGTTTCTGAATACGATAATAACTTAACTTTGGAAAATATAACCCACGGAGAGAAAAAAAATATAAGAAAAAGTCATCTGAACCGCCAAGACGCAAAGTTCGCAAAGGTAGTGTTTGTTAATGTTAAGTTTTAAATTTTTAATGTTAAATTAAAGAAACCGTTTTTAATGAGATAATTCTAAATTAAAAATTTAAAATTCAACATTATATAAAGCTTTGCGCCCCTTGCGCCTTTGCGGTTCAATTCTTATCTTTTTAATTACGTTACTCAATAAGTCTCTGTTGTAAATGTTCAATTTTTGAATAAATATTATTTTGTTATTAGAGAAAATTCTGAATGAAGGAGTTGACATTCCGGTGAAATGGGAACTTAAAAATATAAGAAAGCTGAGAGAAAAACGGATAGAAAACCAGTTGAGAAGGACTGTGTCCATGAACGGCGTGTACAGGTTCTACTGGCAGCCTCCTCTCCTTGTACTTCTCAAATCCCTTGCGGCTGTTATTCTGGTCCTGTTCCTCTTCTCCTTTCATGTCAATGCAGGGGACGGGCTTGAAGCCGGGTTCCTCTTCTTCAAGCTTGAAAAGATATTCAATCTCCGGTTTCCCGGGAAGGAGTTCTTTCACAAAATCTCATTCTTCCTCTTTGCAATAATTATTGGAATCCCCTCGTTACTGTTTTTCAGGGACCAGTATTCCGGCCTGCTCTCCTCTGTTGTTGTCAACAGGAGCGGCGGGAGACTCTACTATATAGAGAAGAGGATTTTCCTTACAAAAACCATAACAATCCTCTTTGACCAGATAGAAACAGTGTCCCTGCGACAGGACTTTATTACGGGAAAACTGCTCAAAACCGGGACAATTGCCATTGTGACAAAATCCGGCCACAGCTACATGATATCTTCAATAGGCAATGCTCAGAGACTTGCCCTTCAATTATCATCATGATCCGGACAGAAGAGAGTATTACAATTATCGGTTTTATCAGAAGGTATTCTCTTCTTCTTACTGCTCTTTTTATCAGTATCCTCTATTTTCTCTTTCACTTCCACTTCATGCAGAGATATATCGATTATGACCAGGTCGTCTATGCGAATAATATCCTTAAAGCCGTAAAGAAACCTTTTGTCAATCCGCACCATCTTCACTTTGAGATAAGCGGCAAATTCTTTCATGATTTTATGGTAAGACACTTTGGTGACTACGGTTTTACTGACCTGACCTTCAACCTTCGGCTTCGTTCCCTGCTTTTCGGAAGCACGGGAATTTTTGTAACCATGCTCTATATGACTTCCCTCACAGGGCGGGTTGCCTGGGGATTCCTGGCAACCATCCTCATGGCATTTACCCACGGATACCTGCTCTATGCGCCGAAAGTCGATACAGCCGTGTTCTCCACAACATGGTTTATTGTGATGCTCTACGCAGGACATCTCATGCTCAGGGCAAGAAAATTTATTATTACCGCGGCCGTTATAACCGGTGTGGTGCTATTTACAGGGATAATGCTGCACCAGTATCTCGGTTTTACCTGTGCGGCGCTTTTTTTTACTCTTATTTTTCCGGAGAAGCTTTTTACTCTCAGTCTCTGGCGACCTCCATTGAGGCTCACCAGGGAAAAGAGTCATGAAAAAGCAGGATTGAGCGGAAGAAAAAGGTACGTCGCAGCAGCAGTCATAACAGCTGTTACAACTCTTCTCACAGTTTCAGCGTATTTCGCGGCGGGGAGAATATACCTTAACCTCTCCTTTGACAGGACGGGTACATCATGGAACTATGTTTACAGGCATCTTACCTTCCAGGAATGGCTTTTCTTTTACGTAACCACGGGTGAATGGGGGAAAGCGGACAACGACAAAAAAGTCGAGGAAGTCTTCAGGGGGATAACCGACGCCTTCCTTTCGCCGAGAAAACCGGGGCCAAAATGGAATAGAGACCTGAGGTTTAATTACAGCATGATGGATTTTTCGGATGGAAAGTCCCTGGTATTCAACTGCCTTGCAGTTTATCTCGGGATATCTCTCCTCCTCTTCCTGGTCTTTCTCCCCGGTCTCTGGAAAAGATATACCAGGGACCTCTTCTCACTGGTTCTCAACATAATATTCTTTTCATCTCTTGCAGGATACTGGGAAGCCTTTTATCTTGAGTTCTGGCTGATACCTGCCGTGAACTTCATTTTTTTATCCATACTGCTCTTTAACTATATAGGGGAAAAAGCATACCCGTTTTTAAACAGGTTTTCACAGGTCCCGCTCTCTGCTTCTGTTCTCGCCATCACAATAATATTTGCCGGGCATAATATAAGGTACAATGTCGTTCCCCAGGCATTTGGACTCAATCTCTTTGGTGTGGGTATATGGAAAGAGAGCGAATACTATCTGAAACTTACCGGGAGAAAAATTTACCGGAACTATAAGAACCCTTACAGGGATATTTACAATATAAAGAAGGTTGAGATCGATTGGAACTAAAGAGAATCCTGAAAAAAAGAGCATACCGGTATCTCGATACCGTAGATATTTTTATACCTTCGTCACTGATTATTATTCTGCTTCATTTTTTTTACAGGATTGATCTCTCCGCCAGTTTCAGGAATGCCCACAGAGAACTTACTTTTCTCACTGCAGGTAATTTTCTGACCCTCTCATTCAGTGCTGATATGAAGGCAGTTCTTCTCTGCCTCATTTTCTTTATTCTTTTCCTGAACCTCTTTGCCGGCCGACGCTGGCTTAAGAACACATCTGCTTCACTCTTTCTTATCACTCTTTCGCTGTTTTACTTTCTTTCATTAGAGTTCTTCAAGGTTTATGAGATATCATTCAGCCTTGATCTCCTGGATAATGAAATACTTTCCGGATGGAAGGACCTTCTCAACTCCGTCCTCTACGAATTAACAGCTCTTTTTTACGTAAAGGCTTTGTCAGCGGTAATCCTTTTTTCACCTCCTCTGCTTGACCTTATGTACAGACGCTACAGGTTTATCGATATTGCGAAGACGAAAAGAGGTTCCCCTGCGGAAAAGACACTTCTCTTCTTTCCCCCTGTAATAATTTTGATTATTTTTATTTTTTTACTTTTACCCGGCCCGGAAAGGTCAGCAGAACTGATCATAGATGAAATACGGATAAAAAAAGGTGATAAGCCGGTCCTGAGTGTCCGGGATATTTCAAAAAATCCCCTGGGCACTTTTTTCCGGGAAAAGAAAGGAGAGAGTCCCGGCAGACTGGATCTTGATGCGGCAGAAAAATCAAAATTCAGTTTTGGACTTGATACCACGTCACTTTCAAGTAACAAAGTTTACCCGAGAAACAACATTATAGGGCGGGGTAAAAAACTCAATATTATTATCTATTTTTTCGAATCCACATCATTACCCTATCTTGACGAGAAGATCAATAACAGCTACGTAACCCCTAACTGGCGGAATCTCATGAAAAATGCCTTTGTTGCTCAAAATCACTATGCCAACTTTCCCCTCTCCGCAAATTCCCTTTATAATGTTATCACCTCTTCATATGAAGAGTACTCACGTGACCTTGTAATACAAAAATATCCCCGGATAAAAACCCCGACAATCTATGAGATACTCAAGGACAACGGCTATAGAACATGCCTCATACACACGGGAAGTCTCCTCTATGCCGGCCAGAGAAAATTCCTGGAAAACAGAAAGATAGACAGGATCATTGAATACCGGGATCTCATAAAGAACACGGAACACAGGAGAATTGTCGGCTATGGAATTGACGAACGCGCCATGACAAAACCGGCCATAGACTTTATGAACAGGGACAGGACAAGACCCTTTTGCGTAACCTTGTTCCCCCTGAACCCTCACCACCCCTATGCCATTCCTGAATCCCGATTCATGATAACCGGTAAAATTCCGCAAAACACACCCAGGAACAGAAAAAGGTGGATGAACTATCTCAATTCCCTCCATTTTGCCGATTTTGCCCTGGGTGAACTTGTCAGGGAACTTGAAAAGAACGGACTGATGAAGAATACCCTGTTTGTTCTCTTTGCCGACCACGGGCAGGCATTCTACCAGCACAGGGAAAACCTCAACCACAGGCGTTTTCTCTATGAAGAAAATGTTCACGTACCCTTTCTTATCTACAACCGGGATTTTTTCAGAAAACCGGTTTATTACGGGGGAGTTTCACGCCATCTGGATATACTTCCCACACTCCTTGATATTGTCGGTATTAAGCTGGATACTGAACTGGAAGGAATATCTCTTTTTTCTTCACACAGGGAGCAGTCAGCCATGCTTCATACATCCTGGAACCATGAATTTTTCGGTATAAGGGACGGCAGATGGAAATATATATACAGAGTTGAGGATGGATACGAAGAGCTCTACAACCTGAGAAGAGACCCCCGGGAAACAAAAAATCTTGCCCCTGGTATGGGAAACAGGGTGATGTTGTTCAGGCACCTTGTTTCCCGGGCAAGACTCTATAACTTCAAATATTACAAAAAGATTTTGAGAAAGGATCAGCAAGAGCTGCCGGTATCAATAACAAACCCGGAACCAAACAGTGAATCTTTATAATCGATTGTCAACTTTTGGTTGTTTTCTACAAATGATTTAAGGCTGTCATCATATATAATATTAATATCATTGCTTTGTATTTTTATATCTTTTTCATTTTCAAGCTCATCCAGAGCCATCCCCAACCTGGGGCCTCCTCAACCAAACCCGTTAAAAACAAGCCTCAATACGGGATTCGTTAACTCTGAGTCTTTCATCACATTAATGATTTTTTCCCTGGCTTTATCTGTAATATTAATTGACATCCTCTCCCTCTGTTAATCAGATTATTTAGAAGATACTTAACTTCTAAACATCCGTCAAGCTTTTTTTTGTTTATTATTATTTATTTCTTAAAGCAGAATCAGCACGGACTAACCGCCGTACAGACTATTCAATGACCTGAAATTCAACTCTCCTGTTGACCTCATTGTACTTCGCGTCAGCGGGGAACCTTTTCCCCAGCCCCTTTACAAGGACCCTTTCTTTACCAATGCCGAAAGAGAGGATGTAGTCCCTTACTCGCCGTGCTCTTCTGAGACTAATTTTTTTATTGATCCCGCACCTGCAGTTTCCTGACAAACCGGAATGACCGATAATTTTGATCCTGACATTCTCATTTTTTCTCAAATAACTGACAATGCTGTAAAGATAGGGGATATATTCAAGCTTCAGCTTCGTTGAGTTTGAATCAAAATATATTGGTTTGAAGTCAAGGGGTGTAATCTCCAGGCTATCATCAATATCCCTTACCGTTTTTATCACTCTTTTCTTTTCAAGGCTGATCTTTATATCCTTCACCACGCCTTTTTCAGTCACATAGGTTTTGAAGATCTCATCGTGATCCCTGGAGAGGCTTTTTATGCTGACTTCTGAAATGTCCCTGTCAGTAATAAGACTGAGTATACCGGATGTGTCACTCTTCTCAACTACGGTTTTTTCTCCTCCGTCTTTTTCCCCGCTTTTCAGGGTAAGTTCAAATTCAATTGACAGGGGAATACCGGATTTCTTCTCGGTGACTTTAAAACTGAAACCGGTCTCCTTTTCTTTTTCAACATCCTTCTTCTCTGTTTCCGCGACCTTTGTCTCGCTGAATGTATGCGGAATAACCGCTGTATAAATATCAAAATTTCCCACACCCCCTTTCTTATTGGAGCTGAAATATATCCTGTCATCATCGAACTCCGTGACGTAGATATCATCCATCTCCGAGTTCACCTTTTCTCCAAGGTTTACGGGAGTACCGAAACTTCCCAGTTTATGATATACAAAGTAGATGTCCCGGGACCCGTAACCGCCGGGTCTTCCGGATGAGAAATAAAAGCCCTCTCTCTTTCTTGAAGGGATAAAGCTGAATTCAGAATTTCCGGAGTTGATGACATCAGGAAGTTTCTCCACATTGGAGAACCCGTTATCCGTGAGACTCGCCCTGTATATATTCGATTTTTCAGGTTCTCCTGCAGGCCATCGTGTAAAATAGAGGACAGTGTTGTCCTTGCTGAGACTTGGAGCTGACTCATTTTCAGCGGTATTTACATCATCTGACAGCTTGACCGGTTCTATCCACTCATCATCAACCTTGAAAGAAACATAGAGGTTATAGTTCTCTTTTTTAGCTGCCGGGTCACCCCCATCCCTGTTTGAGGAAAAAACTATCATTGTACCATCAAGTGAAAGATAAGGAGTGACATCATCTTTACCGGAGTTGATCCTGCTCATATCAACAGGAGTGTCCCACTTACCATTTACATTTGTGCTGATATAGATATTACTGGTCTTTCCGTCACCTCTTCTGGACGCATAGACAAGGTAAATACCGTCACCTGAAAGTGCGGGATAAAATTCATCCGCAGGTGAATTAATATTTGCACCCAGACTGTCACCGTTTATATTCTCACGGGCAGTTAAATAGACAACCGAGAAAAAAAACAGCAAAAATATCGTAATTATTATCTTTCGAATGATCATTGTAATATGATAATATGTATTAATAGAGTAACTCCATATGTCCCCGCAGCCTTGGGAGACGGGAACATATTATTGATATTTTAGTAAATACATTATTTAGCCATATTGCTGACTAGTTACTTCTTAATATATACTAAAATGTATAAAAACAGGGAAATATTGTCAAACAAGTTATTGTTTTTTAAGTCTCCAAATCCTCCATATGTCATTCATTACACTCTGTGTAGCGTTCATTACACTCTGTGTAGCGTTCATTACATATCCATTGAAATTTAACAGCTGTTATATATAATAATACTATGAACAACAACTGGCAGATCATCGATAAAATATATGCTAACTACAGGAAAAAACAGGTCTTTATTTTTCATTTTTCCGATGAAGTTGAAAAAATCAATAAATTGATTGAAGAAGATATACTGGATCCTGCAAGCTTTCGGCTTCTCAAGGAGCAGGACTCAATGGAGCAGCTCTCAGGCGATCCCTTTACGAAGAAGGGCTGGGAGTATTTATTAGGGATGTGAGTGCGGATAATTCCGGGTTTCGGGTTATATAGAAGAGTTTTAAACCGCTAAGACGTTAAGGTCGCAAAGGAAGAAAGAGTATAAGAAAGGAAATGTGGGGGTGAAGAAAAAACGTTAAATTCCCGACCCGCCGTTGAAATAGAGTTCATCCGGTCTCTGCTGGACTACCCGTGAGCCGGGAAGCACATCTTCGGTAAGCCATACATTGCCTCCTATTTCCGCCCCTTTCCCAATAGTAACCCTCCCAAGAATAGTGGCCCCCGAATAGATAATAGCGCCATCTTCAACGATGGGATGACGGGGTATCCCCTTTATGGGGTTTCCCGATTCATCCAGGGGAAAACTTTTGGCGCCAAGGGTCACGCCCTGGTAAATTCTCACATTATTACCGATAACAGACGTTTCACCGATTACGGTCCCTGTCCCATGATCTATGAAAAAACTCTCGCCTATATGTGCACCGGGGTTGATATCTATC
The DNA here is from genome assembly GCA_050298055.1 of Spirochaetota bacterium. Lineage (GTDB taxonomy): Bacteria > Spirochaetota > UBA4802 > UBA4802 > UBA5550 > JBNKTL01. The sequence goes on along the minus strand of JBNKTL010000050.1, from coordinate 6,949 downwards.
CCTGTTTTGGAATGCGCCATCTCGGAGATAATCCGGGGAATCAGGGGGACTTCCAGCAGGTAGAGTTCATGGGCAATCCTGTGGTGGGTCAACGCCACAATGCTGGGATAACAGAATATTGTCTCCCCGACGTTTTTGGCCGCCGGATCTCCTTCAAAGGCCGCAAATGAGTCCAGGGCGAGCATATGCCTGATATAAGGAAGCCTGTCAATAAACTTGTTTGATATATCCCTGGCCCTGGTCTCACATAAGTGACAGACTTCACCCTCATTTTCTTCGGTACAGGAAAAACAGTATCCCCGCCTGATCTGTTCCGAGAACTTCCTGTAGACCCTGTCGAGGGTCGACCCGAGGTAAAACCTCATTGTGTCGGGCCGAATCTCCGAGTAAACAAAAAATCCGGGAAAGATGATAGATTTGAGAAGCTCAACAATCTCTGCAAGTTCACTTATCGACGGCATGGAGACGTCCTGGTGATTGGTTCTGTGGTAGACAGATTCGTAAGATTCCTTCCTGCAGAGCTCTTCTATGACATCTGCGATACGTTTTTCCACGCTTATATCTTCATTCATATTATTGTCCTTGATTTTCAGCAATAGTTATTAATCTGTAACATAACTGCTATGTTCCCGCCGCCCTTGGCGGCGGGAACATATTGCTTATATTTTCGTAAATAAATTTATTTTTTCTCTATTGCTGAATATTTACAAGTAATCTATTTGTAACTAATCAGCTATATGACTAAAATATTCATATTTAATAAAATACCAGAAATGTGTCCCCGCCGCCTTCGGCGGTGGGGACACATCAGTTTTGCTTTGTTCATTAACATGTCTATTTTTATACATAGCTGAGTAGTTACATCTATTTAATCTAACAGATACCGTAAAAAAATCAATTAAATATTAAAAATACAATCTATATTATTTAAATTACTAATCCTCTACAGAGGAAGAGTGCAAGAAAGGAGATAGGGAGATGGAGGAGATGAGAGAAGTTTTATACAACTGGAAAAGCGGGAAAGATCAATATTAAAGTCAGAATGAAAAGAACCGCCATTATAAGCCCTGACGCGACCAAAGAGATGCTTGACAGCCTGAAAAAACTGGATATCAGGCCGGTAATGATACCCCGAACTTCTCTTGTCGCTGAACCTCTTTCCGGTCATCCCGACATGCAGCTTTTTCTCTTTGGGAAAAAATGTTTCTGCCATCCGGATATATCAAAATCTTTTTTAAGAGAGATTGAGGACTCTGTAGAAATCATTATCTGCAAAACAGGGATTTCACCTGAACATCCTGCTGATATATCCTACAATATTGCCTCAGCAGACAAAGTTGTCCTTCACAGACTCGCTTTTACGGAAAAAAGCATCAGGGAGGACCTTGAAAAATCGGGAATTGATTTTCACGATGTCAGCCAGCCCTACACAAAATGTTCAACACTGGTGGCAGGGGAAAAACATATTATTACATCTGACAGGTCCATACACAAAACCGCCCTTGCGGCAGGGCTTGATTCACTCCTCATAAAACCGGGCCATGTGAGACTGCCGGGATACAGATATGGTTTTATCGGAGGCGCTTCCGGGCATACGGATGAACATGTTTTGCTTACGGGAAATATCAACATGCATCCTCACAGGGAGAGAATAGAGGAGTTTATATCCAGAACAGGGAAATCGATCTATTTTCTCTCTGGCAAAGAGGTTGTGGACCTGGGTACGGTTTTCTTAATAGAAAACCGATAAAATTATGAAAATACCGTCCGGATGGAATTATATTCTTGTTTTTCCCAATAATTTTATTATATTTATAACATGTGGTGCAATCTTTTAAAACTATCAATATCCTGAATACTATTTGTATTGCTGAAACTTTATTTTTCTTATTGATCAATTATTTGTGACGACATGTTCTCCACCGGGAACTCTCAGTTAAGACTGATTAAATTAATAAAAATCAGGAATTAATATGACCGAGAAACCTACTTATAAAGAATTAGAAAAGCAGGTACTGGAATTTGAAAAGTGCAGAAATGAACATGAGAAAAACGTAGAATTACTGAAAGATGAAATATCCTGGCGTCGTATTTTGATAGAAGAATCCAGAGACGGAATCGTCATTCTTGATTCAAAGGGAGAAGTTTATGAAGCAAATAAACAATTTGCTGATATGCTCGGTTATTCCCTGGAAGAAGTCCGGCAGCTTCATGTATGGGACTGGGACACAAAATTTAATAAAGAAGAAATACTGGAAATGATCCGAACAGTTGATGAGACAGGGCACCACTTCGAAACATACCATCACCGCAAAGATGGTTCACTCATTGACGTAGAATTAAGCAATAACGGAACTTTTTACAGGGGACAAAAGCTGATATTTTGTGTATGCAGAGATATCACCGAGAGAAATAAAACCGCAAAAGAACGTGAAAAGCTTGTCAGTGAACTTCAGGAAGCATTGGCAGAGATCAAAGCCTTAAGGGGAATACTCCCCTTCTGCTCTTTTTGTAAAAAGATCAGAGATGATAAAGGCTACTGGGAAAAAGTTGATATCTATATCGCGAAATATTTTGATGCGGATGTCAGTCACAGCATATGTCCCGAATGTATGGAAAAACATTATCCGGATGTGTATAAGAAATTGAATTCAAAAGAAAATTAAACTTAATAGCCCCGTGTTTAAACCCGGGGCTATTAAGTTTTATAAATGGATACCGGGCTGCATTCTTTCTGGATCACTGTTTTCCCTGCTAAAGCATTTTGAGGACAGGTATCAAGACAAATCCTGCAACCGGGCGGACATACTTCATAATCGACAAGCGGGTCCGATTCAAACTGCCGGTCTGTCAAAAACCGGAAATTTCTAAGAGATCAAAAATGGGGCTTGAATATGGCAAAATCTGAAATCGCCCTGACTTTTTTATTTTCAGCCTTACCCATCATAACGCCGTTTATTCCGTGATGGCGTTCGGGGCTGTAAGTTACCGGGCCGCCCATACCTTCGGGCTTCCAGTCCTTTATTGATTCCATTCCCTTAATCACGGATTCCACCGTGACTTTATTCCCCGCCCTTTTCAGGCCCTCAATAAAGTGCATCATGGATGCGGCACCGAATACGGCAAAAGAATCGGAAGATATCTTCGGGTCCTGCTTTTTCAGGATGGCCGCAATCCTGTCGGCCCCGGGGTCCGTGTCGGGAAGAGAGTACTGGGCGGCAATAGACGGATAGACACCTTCCCAGAGCTGCTTGGCGATAAGGAACATAACAGGATCACCCAGGGGGAAAGAGGCAATCACTTTTGGCCTGTAGCCGACCTTTGCCATCTCCTTCATGATAATGGCGCCATGTGTGGGTGAAGAATAAATAAGAAGGGTGTCAGCGCCGGCTTTTTTCAGCTTCAACGCGTGGTCGCCGAGGGCCCTTTCGGTAACCTCGTAGGATATTATGCCGATAAGTTCCGCGCCGGAGAGTTTTTTTACGGCTTTTTCCGCACCCGCCAGACCAAGCTTGCCGTAGTCATCGTTCTGGTAAAAGATAGAAAACTTTTTGCTCCCCAGTTTATTGAACGCATAATCTGTCAAATACCCGGCTTCATCTTCATAATCGGGATATGCAATGAAGATATACTTCAGTTTGTTCTTCGGGTATTTCGTCCACATCCGTGTGTTTCCGTAGGCATTGATAAGCAGAATCTTATTGTCCGGGAAGAAATCCCTGCAGCTATGGACAACGGCCGTACCCAGGAGCCCCACAACGGCAAAGATATCCCCCTTCATCTCCTTGAGGTTTGCAAGGGCCCGCGCAGGGTTGTAACCGTCATCCTTGAGAATGACCTTTATCATTCTGCCGTTTACTCCCCCCTGTGAGTTAATGTAATCCGCCCAGGCTTTTGCCCCGAGGCCGGTATTCCCCCAGAGGGCCGCCGGTCCGGAAAGGGGGGTGCTTATCCCCACAACGATCTCTTTATCGGTAACACCTGATGTCCCCGTCTTCTTACAGGAGGGAAACGCAATGAGAACCAGAATGAGAAAAATTCCCGAACATTTGAATAATGACCTCATACTCGTCCTCCTTTGCTCAGCGAAACACCGATAAAATTTTTTTATGGGCACCTCTAAAAACCAGTAGTTACCTAATTATCAAATATTGTTTCTACTGGTTTTATCATTAGTTGTGCACACAAGGGGACATCAAATATTTAGTTTTCAGGAGTCCCCTTATAATAAACTGATATCTTATCGTCAACAATAATACATTCGTCAGGCGATTTTAATTGGTTTCACACCCTTAGACGTGCCGTTCACACCATCATAAAACACCCGGCTTGACTCTATTGACTATTTTCCTTATAATACCCTGTATATATTTTGATTTTGATTTACAGAAAGCAGGAAAAGAGATCAAGGAAACGATCTCAGGAGAACGGAAGGAGCATATCATGGGAATACTCAGCAGTAATGTTAATAAAATCCATGAAAAACAGAAGAAAAGTCTTACCAGTGAAGCATCAAAAGCAGGATTATCACCCCTTGAGGTCATAGAAATCGGCAATGTTAATGTGGGAGGGAAAAAAGCCTTCTCCAGCAGCTTCAAAGCGGTCCTCGGCGGGAAACTGGCGCCGGATTTTTTCCAGGTTTTTCTTTTTTCAAAGGAGCACTTATATATACAGCCTTACTCGGGAATAACGGTCCTTCCCGGTGAACATCATATTATTCTGGACGGGTCTTTTAAGGAACCGCTGGTATTAAGTGACGAGGCAATTTTCGGAGCTCCCTCATGGCGCGCAGGGAACAACAGGGAACTCACAAAACAGCTTCAAAAAGAGTACCCTTCGTTAAAAAAACTCGCAAAAAAAACCGCGTTTGAATGGGCCATAGGCATGGGGAAGATCGAACTGGAATGGGCCATACAGGTCCTGGGCCTGGGAAAGGAAAAATCACATATGATCATGCAGACAGGCAGGTACGGCGGATTCACCACTTACGAGGTGGGCTTTCAGCATTTTTCCCGGATGGTCCGTGAGATAAATAAACTCCTCAACGGAACCGGCAGCGCGTTCCACAACCCGGTCTTTCCGGTATCCTACTACTCAATCGCCCGGGATATTCTCCTGGGAAAAACGGCAGAGGCGGAAGCAGGGGAAACCCCGGAAAAGAAATCTTTTCATAACTTTACCGATGCCATAGAAAAAACCGCGGAACTCTACGCAGGGAAAAAAATCCATGTGGGTGACTATCCTGAAAAAAAAGAAGACAATGTTCGAAGCCACATCATGCCCGGAAGCCGGGAAAGGATCCTTGCCCTTTTTGATCTCACCACATTCGGGTCGGCGAAGGACGCTTTTGTTTTTTGCGAAGATAAAGTGTATATAAAAAATATCGATGAACAGATTATCATCAATTACCGGGACATTTCTTCCGTGGGGGACCTCACCGGTTCACTGGAAGATAAACTGGAGCTTGAACTGACCACCGGTCCCGTAAAGGTCCCCGTGGAAAGTCACGGTGAAGAGTTAAAGGCTGTTTTTGACGCCATCGTTGACAGCCTGTAAGAAGTTACTCCCTTCGGGGACGCCATTCAGTAATAAGCAGCACCGGTCCGAAACCTCGACCCGGACCCTCCGCCCATGCAGGGAAGTGATTTTCTGTTGACAGGAAATCACTTTCGTGCCATCATCAATTGTAATTGATGAGAATGATATTCTTATCCATGAGGGAAATAAGCTGGAATTCTCCCGGTTCGAGAATAAAGAGAGGGGCCATGAAAAAGGAAAGAAGAAAGGACAGCCGCTTTGTCATAGAACAGATGCTTGAAATTTCCCTGGCAAAGGAAAAACCTGTCACTGCAAAGGGGGTCAACATCAGCAAAGGAGGACTGCTCTGTGAAGTGAACGAGCCCCTTGACCTGAACAACAGGGCGTTTTTGACGCTCACCCTGAAGCAGGAAGAGAAAGAGTTCCGGTTCTCCTGTGAAGGAGTCATTATCCGCTGCAGGAAAAATCACAATAAATACTACGCGGCAATCCAGTTTACGGAGCTTACGGCAGACCAGGAAAAGAATATTGAGAAGATGCTGGGGTGAGATTGAAGACTTTTTTTATTTGTAGCGATCACAAAGTTCGAAAGACATTATACACTGACGCTTCCTGCACCAGCGCCTCGACCACCTTTCCCGCCTTTTTTGCCTGAAAAGGAATTTTGATTGATTTTCGCTTAAAGTGCCTGTAAATTGACCATAAAGGAAATGAGCAAATTATTAAATCAAGCTGAGAGACCATCATGAATGAAATTATATTTTATATAGAAGAATCAATGGATGGCGGCTATGAAGCAAAAGCCCTGGGCTACTCAATATACACAGAAGGAGATACTCCCGACGAATTAAAAGAAAAAATCAGGGATGCAGTCCATTGCCATTTTGATGAAAAAGAGATGCCACAAATTATAAAACTTCATTTCGTCCGGGAAGAGGCTATTGCCCTGTGAAACTTCCTCGCGATGAAAGCGGAGAATCTCTCATTAAACGCCTTACCAAACTTGGTTATTCCGTCACAAGGCAATCAAGCAGTCACATTCGACTCACAACTTATGAAGAGGGTGAACACCATATCACTATACCCGCTCATAAAAATATTAAAGTAGGAACACTGAACAGTATTCTCATGGATGTCGCAGGTCACTTTAAAATTACAAAAGATGAATTGATAAAAAAAATCTGGTAACGGAACGCCATCCTTCCCGTTGGATAAAGCACCTCCACCGTCACATCCTCTTGCGCCCCCCCTTTACTAAAGGGGGCCGGGGGGATTTTATCTTCCGTATCCTGAATCCACCGGGGTCGCTCCGCGCTGGCTCGTCACTTTGACAGGCTGCCACCCTCCTGGTTCCGCCTGCATGCGTTACATCCTGATAACTTAACGGCCAAAGTGACCAAAGCCGCTCCTC
>JBNKTL010000049.1:0-38176 GCA_050298055.1 Spirochaetota bacterium | reverse complement strand
GGAAGAGAGTTATTCTTCCCAAACATTAATACGATTGAGGAGTGGGATTAATAAAAACTTTTTACAAAAAGTGAATTTATACTGTAATTTCCCGGAATTAAATTCACGCCCCTTCCCGCCGCATCCAGCGGCGGGAAGGCATTAGTTCTATTTTATTAATAAAAATAATTATTCCTATTAGAGGGCCGGGTTGATATTATCTATGGGAAAAACATCCTGTAGAGTTTTTCCACCGCTAATTTAAAAAAATATAAGAGAAAATAGACCTCTATTGTCCATATTTCCCTTTTGAATTGTAACATAACCTGTAAGCGGTGATTATGAGATTTTTTATGATCCCCCTGTTTGAGGCAGGAAAAAGTTATCATTCTCTATAACCCGCCAAATAGATAAAAAACTTTAATTAAGAGAAGTACCAATTACATGCGATATTTTTTTCATAACAATGCTGCTAAGCACTTGACAAAGCAGAGGGCAGCTTCGACAGTGTTACGAAATAAATATTCGTAACACTGTTTTATGCAAGATATTTATGAGATCAATCATTTAACCAAAAAAAATTTTTAAAAAAAAGAGGGAACATTGATGAAATTGTACAAAAAAATATTCATACTTCTGATGTTATTAGCCGGAGCGGGACTCTGGGCCCAGGAGGGCGACAAAGAAACCGGCGCAACCGAAGACACAGAAAAAACGAAAAAAGAAAAGGTCGCGGACTACAAGATGGACGAGGTGAGCATTACCGCAACCCGTGTTAAAAGGAAGACCCAGGATGTTCCCGCCAGCATCAAGGTGGTTGACAAAGAAGAGATCGAAGAATCCAAGATGCTGAATATCAAAGACGCCCTCATGGGGACAGCAGGTGTCCAGATCGATTCCAAGAACAGCGGCAGTGATTCCCGGGTTGTTATCCGGGGGGCGGGAGCCAAGGCGCGGTACGGGATCAGGGAGATCATGTTTCTCCTGAACGGTGTGCCCATTACCGACCCTGACGGCTTCAGCAAGCTGGACCTTCTGGACCCTTTCCAGATCGACAGGATTGAGGTCGTCAAGGGCCCCAACTCCACACTCTGGGGAGTAAACGCGGCGGGAGGGATTGTCCATATCATCACAAAGGACCCCATGAAGGAGAGCGGGGGCGCCGCCCGGTTAAGCTACGGCCAGTACGGTGCCGCCGATGCCAGCGTCTACTACGGGAACAGCATCGGGGAATCATTTGTCTATTCCGTGAACGGCTCCTACCGGAGGTCCGACAACAGCTGGCGTCCCTGGAACGAGTTTGAGGCTTATAATTTCACAATACAGCCCGGTTTGATCTTCAAGGACGGGAGCACATGGCAGAACTATCTCACCTTTAACAAGTCGGACATTCAGCTTCCGGGAACTGTAGATGAAGCGGGATACGAAAAATTCAAGGACGGAGGAGACGCGCCGGCAACAACAAGCGTCTGGGACAAGTCGGGACGATATTCAACAAGCCTTTTTTACAGCACCAAGTATACCAAGGAAGCGGGGAGCTTTACCTTTAAGCCGATGTTTTTCCTCAACAAGTGGGAGCATTACCACCCGGTCTATGCTTTAATCGGCATTGCGGACGCCCTTTCCCTTGGAGGCGACATCCAGGTTGACCAGAAACATATTTTCGGTCCCGTAAAGGGCACCCTGACCTTCGGTGTTACCGGAAGGATGGAGAAGCAGGACAGTGAAAAGTATCAGTACAGGGATATCGAAACTGCTGTTGAGTCTATACCTTATCCTCCTTTTTCTCGAACTGTGATAACCGGAGTAAGCAGTGATGAGAAAGGGGAAAAGGCCTCGGAAAAAGAATCAAATACTCAGCTTGTCGGCGCTTTTATCCAGGAGTCTCTGAACATCGCCAGGGACCTGACCGTTGACCTGGGAATGCGGTATGACCAGGTAGATTTCAACATTGACGGGCATATTGACAGCTATTATAGTTATGCAAGTGAAAATTATGCGGACTGTGATGCCAGTGATACCGACTGCGGCCAGCCGGTTGAGAACAATGAGTATAAAATCGAAAAAACATTTAAATCGGTTTCACCCCGGACCGGGGTATCATACAGGATCATCAAAGCCCTGAGCGTCTACGGAAGCGTGGCAAAGGGGATCCAGACACCCACTGACAGCGAGATGGACAGCAATCCCGACCTTGACCTTGTGACCATGGTGAATTACGAAGGAGGATTCAAGGGACGGGGAAAGATATGGGACTTCGACATCAACGTCTTTCAGGCAGATCTCGAGAACGAGGTTGTCAGTGTAAAAGTCGGCACTGATACCGAGTACAGAAATGCCGGAAAGACCCGGAAAAGGGGAGTTGAATTTTCCGGGTCCCTGGATGTCCTCAAACCCCTCACCCTGGGAGGAAGCTTTACTTTCAATGACTTCAAGTATGTGGAGTATACAGAGTTGATTCGAAATGGGGCAAGTTATGAAGCATTTGACAGGAGCGGAAACTACATTACCTATGCTCCCCGGTATCTCTATTCCGGGTATATGCGCCTGAAGTTCAAGAACGGTTTTAAGGCCAAGATCCAGACCGACACCTGGGGCCCCTACTATGTGGACGCCGCGAACTCGGAAAAATATGACGGGTACTCCCTCATAACAAGCCTGATGATCGGTTATGAATTCAACAACCTGACCTTCATGGTAAACGCGGACAATATCTTTGACACACGCTATGCCGTAGAGGTGCAAAAGACCTCAACCGTTGACAACACAGGCGACAAAAGCTACAGCCTGGGCACGCCCCGGTCCATACTCTTCAGCCTGAGATACAAATTTTAGCCATGCAGGGTTTAAAATGAAAAAGATTATTTTCGGAATAATTATTACCCTAATTATTACTCAACTATCCTTGACAAGTAAGCAGGTTGTTTTCGCAAAACCTCATGCAATTGCTGAAAAAGGGGATAATCCCGAATATCTCCGTCTCTCCCCGGTACTCACGGGGAGGGGCGGGAAGCCTGTTCGCTTTGAATCGGAACACGGGGCAAAACCGGAGAGGGTCTACCGGCTGGACCGGGGAGACCTCAACTTAAAACCGAAGGCCTTTATGGTCTTCCCCCAGGGAGAGGAAAAAGATCTGGAAGTTGAGGAATCCAAAACCGGGTTGAGTGTAACGGTAAAAATGCCCGTGAAGGGAGAGATAAGAGAGACAAACCACGGGGCCAATAACATCTATGTCACGGACAAAAAGGTGAAAAACCGGGCCCTCACCGTCCGCACGGCAAAGTGGATAACTATCCAGCACAGCTGCAGGTGGGGACACGATTATAAATACAACAAAAAAAGACAGACCCCCCTTTCTTCGGAAAAGGTCCCCCTGGAGATCGTCCCCGCGCGGCTCTGGGACGGGAACTTCCATGTGAAGACCAGGACAGGAGACATCTTTGAGGCAACAGTCTTACACTACGGAAAGCCCCTGCCCGGCGCCGTTGTAACGGTTAAAACAGGAAAGGGCTGGGCCAAAAAACTGAGAACAGATAAAAAGGGCAGGATTAATTTTCAACTTATCAGGGACTATTACCCAAAAAGCTGGGAACATTTCAAAAAAAGTCAAAACAGCAGGCTGATTCTGCTGGCGGAATACACGAAAGCCAAAAAAGGAAAAGATTCGGGAAAACCGTTTCATAAAGTTAAGTACACATCTTCACTCTCCTGGAGATATAAACCGGCAATTGAGGACTACTCTTCCTACAGTTCCGGTCTCATTGTGGGGAGCCTCTTTCTCCTGTTTTCGGCGGGAGGGATATTCTATTACAGGGAGAGGCGGAAAGTCCCGGAAAAGGACATTTTTTTGACCGACCGGAGGCGGTTTGACAGATGAGCCGGATAAAAGAGTTTATAAACAATACCGATATAAAGAGGTTTCGCTTCTGGTTCCAGATAGTGAGTTTTTTCCTCCTTGTCTATGGAGGGTATATCGCCTTTGACCTGGGACAGAACATTCCCGCCTTCACCTGTCCCTATAATGAGCAGTCAGGAGGGACCTGTTTCCTCATGGGGATACAGCACCGGTTTGCGGTCCCTTTCAATAAATTCATCGCACTTTCAATTATGATCACTGTGATCTTTTTCATCCTCTGGTTTATCCTCTTCAGCAAATCGTGGTGCGGATTTATCTGCCCCCTGGGGACCCTGCAGGACTGGATCACGAAGCTCAGGGCCGGGCTGGGAATACGATACAGCACCTATACCCCGGGACAGATGAAAGGTCTGGGCAAAATCAAATTTATCCTGCTTGCCCTTCTCATACTGATCCCCCTGGCAATAGGGAATTCCATTTTCGGGCTGCCGAAACTGTCCCACGACTGGGGCACCCCCTTCTGCATGATCTGCCCGGGGAGGACACTGCTTCCCCTCTTCACCCTTGATCCGGGACAGCTGGCAGTGGACCACAGTTCCGTGACAAAGACCGTTCTCTCATCACTGGGACTGGCAATCACGGGGATTTTTCTGGCAGGTTCATTCGTGAAAAAGAGGTTTTTCTGCCTCTTCTGTCCCATGAGCGCCCTCCAGTTCCTCTTTGCGAAGCTGGGGCTTCTGCGGCTCATTAAGGACGGCGATAAATGCACCCGGTGCGGCAACTGTTTCCGGGCATGCGACATGGGGATCAGGGAGATCGCCGATGATGTTGAAACCCGCAACATGATCAACGAGGACTGCATGATGTGCTTCCAGTGCGTGGCATCATGCCCGGAGGATACGTGCCTGAAGGTCACCTTCCTGGGGAAAACAATTTATGAAGCCACCGAAACCGGCTTTAACAAAAGAATGGAGGAAAAGACAGGGACCGGGAAATTATTCAAAAGTGACAAAACCGTGCCCGTTTCCGGTGATAAAAACCAAAAGGGAAAAGTGAAAAATTAAATGGTAAAATCCAGAACAAAAAAAATACAAAAACATGTGCAGACCGAGGCCGTCAGGGTCCTGGAACAAATGAAAAACGGTTTCCCCGATATTCCCGGAGGGATGGAATACTTTTACAGCCACGCGGAAAAACAGTTTTCCGGAGACCCCTTAACAGAAAAAGGGAAAAAGATCGTGGCAACAACCTGCCTGCAGGTCCCGGAAGAACTGGTCATCGCCGCAGGAGCAAGGCCTTTGAGAATATGCAGCGGCAGCAGCGTCTATGAAAACCTGGGAGCGGAATCCCTTCCGGCAAAGTCGTGCTCACTTGTGAAGGCAATTATCGGCTCCCTGCAGATGGAGGGACCACAGAAGGAGATCGGCATGCTGGTGGTCCCCACAACCTGCGACCAGAAGACAAAATCGGTGGAGATGCTCAGGGACATGGGCTACAACGTTTATCCCCTGTCGCTTCCCTCCCGGAAAGACAACGAGATTTCCCGGAACTACTGGCAGAACAGCGTGAAAGAATTTGCCGTTGACCTGATGAAATTCACCGGGAAAAAGATAAGTTCTTCCGGCCTGAGAAAGGCGATCTCCCTTAAGAACCGGGCCAGGAACGAATACAGGCGATTTTATAACCTGCGAAAATCGGTACCCGCAGCTATTTTCGGCAAGGACGCCTTCCTGGTGACTGACGCCTATTTCACCGATGATAGGGAAAACTGGACAGAGGCCCTGCGGGAATTAAACGATGAACTGGAACTGAAGGTTTCTTCGGGAGAGGGAGATACCGGAAGGCCCCGGTTCCTCTTTACCGGCTCGCCTCCCGTGTTCCCCAACCTGAAGATCCCCCTCCTTGTTGAGGAACTGGGAGGACTTATCGCCATTGATGAAGTCTGCTCGTCGTCACGGATCCTCTACGATATGCCCTATTATGAAGAAGGGGCCCTCTATGATATGGTACCCGCGGTGGCCGATACCTATCTCAAACCGTGCACCTGCCCCTGTTTCGCGCTGAACGAAGAAAGGAAGGACAAGATCCGAGAGCTCATCGAGCATTTCAGCATCGACGGTGTCATCTACCAGGCATTTTCCGGATGCAATCTCTTTGAAATGGAACAGAGGGGGATAGGGAACCTGTTAAATGAAATGAAAGTCCCCCTGCTCTACATGGAGTCTGATTACAGCCGGGAAGACACGGGACAGCTGACAACAAGGATTGAGGCCTTTATTGAATCGGTAAAAATCAAAAAAAGAAAAAAACGAAAGAACTAATTCGGGGAGGTTGTTATCAAATACTTTGCAGGCATCGATATCGGTTCAACTTCGGTAAAAATAGCTATCATTGATGAGAAGGAAAAGATCATCGGTCATTCCGTGAATCCCACGGGAGCGAACTTTCATGAAAATTCCCTGAAAGCTTTTACTTCTCTCCTGAAAGAGAAAAAAATAAAGATTGATGATGTTTCTCATATTACATCCACCGGCTATGGCAGGAAGCTTTTAAAAAACGCCCATGAAACCGTTAGTGAAATAACCGCCAACGCCGTTGGAGCGGGCAAAGTCACGGGCAAAAAAGAGAAGGTGAAGACTATCATTAATATCGGCGGGCAGGACCTTAAAGTCATTTCACTGGATGATGAGGGACACTGTGATAATTTTGTCATGAATGATAAGTGTGCCGCGGGTACAGGCCGGTTCCTTGAAATGGTGGCGCGGATCCTGGAAACAGACGTAAAGTCCCTGGGAGATCTTCATTTCAAGGCCCGGGGCAAGTCAGCGACAATTAACAATACATGTACGGTCTTCGCGGAATCGGAGATTATCGGCCTTCTGGCAAACGGGCATTCCCTGGCAGAGATCGTGGTCGGGGTCCATCACTCCATTGCCAGAAGGATCGCCCGGCTGGCAAACAGGATCGGCCTGAGGGACCCGATTTTTTTTGACGGCGGTCCTGCCATGAACAGGGGACTGGTGGATGCCGTAGAAAGTGAACTTTTAAGGGACATTACTGTTCCCGAGGTCCCCCACATCACAACCTCCATCGGGGCCGCCTTAATTTCCCGGTACGCTTTCATGGGGGAGCCTGTTCATGCGTGAAATAGTGATTAAAAATAACGACTCAACTCTATGGCAAAAATACATTTATTTACTAAAATATAAAGAATATGTCCCCGCCGCCGAAGGCGGCGGGAACATATCAGCTATGTTTTTTTATAAATACAATTATTCTTATACATAACTGAGTAATTAAAAGTAAAACTAAAAAATTATTAAAGGTATTGATAAATGGAATGGCTGAAAGAATTTGTTGAATACGGTATGATAGGGCTCCTGGTCTTAATGAGCATCATCTCGCTTACCATAGCCGTGGAGAGGTTCCTGGTATTCAGGAAAATTCGCGTAGATGAGTACCCCAACAGAAGAAGTCTTGAACTGGAACTCACGAAGAAACTCCACTTGATGGCTTCCGTTGGAAGCAACGCACCCTACATTGGTCTCCTGGGAACGGTCCTGGGTATTATGCTGACCTTTTATACCATGGGGAAAGAAGGGGTCATGGATTCCGGGAAGATAATGATCGGCCTTGCCCTTGCCATGAAAGTGACAGCAGTGGGGCTGGCTGTGGCAATCCCCACCGTATTTTTGTACAACCTCCTTCTCAGGAAGGTAAAAACTTTTCTCATTGAATGGGATATAAAAAATGGATGAAAAAGAATTTGATTATATGAATGTTATCCCCCTGGTAGACGTGATGCTGGTCCTTTTGACCATCGTTTTAACAACTTCTACCTTTATTGCGTCCGGTTTGATTCCCGTAGAACTTCCCAAAGCGGAAAAAAATCAGAAGAAAATTTCACAAAATGACAGCCGAAAGCTGATTGAAATTGACAGAGAAGAACAGATTTTTTACAATGCCAGACCGGTTTCCATTGGGGAATTGAGCAAGAGCATTGAGTCCCTCTCCCGGGACGTTCCCATGGTGATCAGGGCGGATAAAAGCATCCATCTGGAACTTTTTGTCGGTGTCCTGGGCTGCGTTAAGAAGGCCGGGTTCAATAATGTCAGTCTGCAGACGGAGGAAAAGAGATGAGAGCAACTTATATGGGTGTCGCTTTTTCCATTATTTTTCACGGGCTCCTGGGGGTCTCCATATACGCATTTGATAAAATTTCAGGCAGACCGGACCCTTACAGGCTGGATGTTTCTTTTGTTTATGATTTTGTACCAAAGGGGAACAGCCTCGATGAGTCTCTTCTGGAAGATGAGAAGACAAAAAAAATCCATCAGGAGAGGGACAGCTCCAATTCACCGGCAATTTCAAACCAGAAAGACACCCGGAGCGATGAAAAAAAATACGGCGTAAAAAACGGTATTGACGGTGCGGACAGTATCTATATTAAACAACATCTTGGAACAATTAAAGCGCGAATAATGAGTATCATCAACTATCCCGCAATCGCCCGCAGGATGGGATGGACCGGTAAAACACATATCACCTTTTTCCTGAATACTGAAGGGAAAGTCTATAATGTAACAGTGAAAAAGAGTTCCGGTTATCCCGTTCTTGACAAATGCGCGGTAAAAGCGGTCCTGAGCCTCTCAGGCCTGCCGAAACCCCCTACACTGACACGGGTCACTTTCCCCCTCTCATTCTCATTGAACTGACTGTTGAAAAGTTGCGCAAAAAGGGGATGAGGGAAAAACTTTTCATGTTTCACACAGAGCTCACAAAGTTTAGTTTTTATTCAAGAAAAAACTCTTAAATGAATAACTCTCTTCCTTTGCGAACCTGGCGTCTTGGCGGTTTAATAATCTTCTCCCTCTTCCTTTGTGCCCTCTGCGCCCTCTGTGTGAAATCTCTTTTCCCTAACAGGGAATTAAACCAACATCAGTGGCAAATTTACATATAAATTCAACACCGTAAATCAAACCAAATTGCCCATTATCCCCGAAATGGAAGGCTTTATGTTACCATAATGTAAAATTAGGCAGATATGAGACTGTTCCCGGGCAATAAAATTTGACTAAAAGCACCGGTATGATACATTGAAACCATGAGATTTTTTGGCATGGAGAAAAATGGGAACAACAGTCATAAATAATGTGGATGTTTCCGGGAAAATATCGATCCTCTACAGCATCAGCAGGGCGCTTCTTGAGGAGAGACCGATCAGGGACATCTTTCGGTCCATTCTGAACATCATGTCCGAAAACATGGACCTGATCAGGGGAATGCTGACAATATACAACAGAAGGACCGGTCATATCTTTATACAGGACGCTTTCGGCCTTACCCATGAAGAGATCAACAGGGGAATATACTGGCTGGGGGAAGGGATCACCGGAAAGGTTGTTGAATCGGGTGAACCGATTATCGTGGGGAAAATTACCGAAGAACCGGAATTCCTGAACAGGGCAAGCCTCAAGGAAAAGTCCGCGAAGACCGACCTCTCCTTTATCTGTGTGCCCATTAAAACCGGCGTTGAAGTCATCGGGACACTGAGTGTTGAACATCCCCTCTGCGAACATGAGCATCTCCTCAATGACGTAAGGTTTCTCTCAATTATTGCCTCCATGATCGCCAGGACGGTCAGGCTCTACCAGCTCAAATATGAAGAGAACCAGGAACTCCAGGATGAAAACAGAAGACTCAATGCGGAGCTGAAACAGAAATTTCATCCCTCAAATATCATCGGCAATTCCAAAGCCATGAGGGAGGTCTACCGGATGATAGAAAAAATTTCATCCGGCAACACAACAACCCTGATCCTGGGTGAAAGCGGGGTGGGAAAGGAGCTTGTTGCCAATGCGATACACTACAACAGTCCCCGGGCCGAATACCCCTTTATAAAGTTCAACTGCGCGGCCCTTCCGGAAAGCATCATAGAGAGTGAGCTCTTTGGACACGAAAAGGGGGCGTTCAGCGACGCAATCACCACGAAAAAAGGGCGGTTTGAACTGGCCAATAAGGGGACAATCTTTCTGGATGAGATCGGAGAAATATCCCTCTCTCTCCAGGCAAAACTCCTCCGTGTCCTTCAGGAGAGGGAATTTGAACGGGTTGGAGGCGTAGACAGTATTCATGTTGACATACGGGTCATCGCGGCAACCAACAGGGACCTCCCGGAACTAGTGAAAAAGGGTGAATTCAGGGAAGACCTCTACTACAGGCTCAATGTTTTTTCAATTACCGTTCCTCCCCTGCGGGAAAGAAAGACCGATATTCTTCTCCTGGCAAATTACTTTCTGGATAAGATGAACAAGGACAACAATAAAAACATTAAAAGAATATCAACTCCCGCCATCGACCTCCTTATGAGCTATCACTGGCCGGGCAATGTGAGAGAGCTCGAGAACTGTATTGAAAGAGGGGTCATTCTCAGTGATGATGATGTTATCCATTCATATAACCTTCCCCCCACCCTCCAGTCCGCGGAATCCAGCGGTACGGAGTCAGGCTGGGGCCTCAAGAAGAGGATCGAATCGGTGGAACATGAGATGATCGTTGAAGCATTGAAAAACTCCAGCGGAAATATTACCGATACGGCAAAGGAGCTGAAGATAACGGAGAGAATTCTTCGGCTGAGGATAAACAAGCTGAAGATCAACCCCAAAAAGTACCGGTACAGAAAGAAGTAACGTTACTCACAGATGACCACTCTTCATTTGCTGTGACAGTTACACGGCACTTCTTCAGCTCTTTCATTTATCATTTAACACTCAAAATTCAAAATTTTCTTTTTCTCAGGCAGATCAGTTCTGTTGACATCCATCCGATTTTTTTATAAAAATCAAGGGCGGGGATATTATTTTTGTCCGCAAGGAGCTGCAGCCTTTTCAGTCCCAGGCTTTCCGCAAGCTCCACAATCCCTTCCATGAGCATCTTTCCTATTCCTCTCTGCCTGTACTCTTCGAGAACAACCATGTCCTCCACCAGCCCCGCTTCTCCACCCTCGGCTGTTGAGATGAGCACCTGTAATGTACACATCCCCACCGCTCTTTCCCCGTGATACGCGGCAAGGATATGTCCGCCGGGAGAATCCATTAAGCTCTTGAGTCCCTTCTCCTGCTTAACCCTGTCAAAAGTAAAGTCCTCTTCTATGGAAAAGAGCTGGCGGAGGAGCTCCACCAGGTGGGGGATGTCGTTCTTCACGGCTTTCCGTATAATAAGATCATTCATACAGTGCAAGGAACTTCCCGAACATATCCCGGTGAAAATCTTCCTGATAGAATCCAATGGCTCCCGAGGGTGAAAGATTCACGAGAAGTGGGAGCTTTTTCCATTGAAACCCTTTACGGCTCCGGCCCGCGGTATCAGAAAGGAAATGGTAGTTCGGGTCCGGGGAATATTTCTTTCCCCTTTCCTCCCCGGCCCCGCTCTTTTCCCCTACGGAGACTATCCAGAGATGATATTTATTTTCCTTCTTCCTGTTTAAAGACTTTACCCGTTTAATAAATTCCCGTATCTCCTTATCACAGGTTCCACAGTTTGCATCCATGAAATAGAGCAAAAGCTCCTCATTTTTTTTCAGGTTATTTTCCAGGTATTCACTGAGATGCAGTGTCCTGCCGGACCGGTCTTTCACCGGGAAGTCCCGGGCATACTGGGAAAAAAGGGCCAAGCCTGCAAACGACAAAATACAGACCGTGACTATGAGAGTTAATTGTCTTTTCATGATCTTTCTTCCTCCCTCTAGGGCCTTAAAGTCACCCCAGTGCTCTTCCCCTGTGCCTTTACGATTCTGGTTTTCCATTTGCCATTGGAATAATATTTTAAATTAACGTCTGATCCGTTGTCCACATCAACCGTCCCCTTTTGCTTGTAGAGGATCATTATCTTTTTTGCCAGGTGGAACCCGTTTTTAAAACAATTTACCGTAACAACAGCTGTTTTTTTCGTATAGTTGGTTATGATGAGCCGTGTATATTTAAAGGTAATATTTCCCACCGTAGATTTTTTTTTAACGGCGGGGGAGTTTTTTTTTGTAAGATTATAATTTACCCCCTGTGAAAGATTTGTGATACTCATAATGAGGGCAAGGGCCAAAACCGGTATAATAATTCTTCGCATGTTTATCTCCTTTTTTTCAGGCCTGACTTTCCGGATGTCTTTCCATCTTCCGGATAAAAAAGATTTTTTACAAAAAGAAATGAATATTTCAAAAAATGTTCTGCATATTCTGTTTATGAATTCGCATCTTTATATGAGATAATTATCCCCGGATGTCAATCATAAAAAGCAGCCGGTCCGGACAAGGCAACCTGAATAATTGCCCCTGAGAGAAAAGTTTGACGATCTCGGGCCCCAGATTATTACCAATTTGCCGGAGAATGCCTTTACCTGATCTCTTTTATTTAATAAACCGGAAAGCCCTGTTCCTGTAAAAACAGGTTTTCCGTCCGGTATATCAAAAACACCTTTTCCCTGCTGCAGTTTAATATACAACAGATAGCAATCTTTTAAAAGGGATTGACGCTGCCTTAATTTACTGATATTATTTTCAACCCGGGATACAAATGTGGCCGCCTGTGTTTATGGTATCCTGTAACTGCCGCAGGTCAGCCGGAAAAAAATCTCGAAGGAAGGACCTTGATGCCAGACTTGTATACCATCACGGAGACCCTCTCTAAAAGTCATCCCGTGACCCTGTACCGGGGAGTACGCCGGACAGACAATGTTCCGGTGATTATCAAGGCCCTCTCCACTAAAACATCTCTCCCACGGGAAATTGAACGCCTGCGTCATGAGTACGAGATCACACGACGGCTTGACAGCCCCTGTCTCCTCAAACCCTATGAACTGGATCAGCAAAAGGCCCCGGTGCGGCTGATCCTGGAAGACTTTGACGGCGAGCCGTTATCAGGCCAGCTCGGGAGCCCCCTGGAGACAGGCAGGTTTCTGGAAATTGCCCGGCAACTGGCTGCTGCCCTGGCTGATATTCACCGGCTGGAAATTGTGCATAAGGATCTCAAGCCGGACAATATCCTGATCCACTCCCGGACCGGTACAGTAAAGCTCACCGGTTTCGGTATTGCGGCCCGGCTGGTGCATGCTCCCACGACACCGCCAAACCTGAACCTCATCGAAGGCTCGCTGGCTTACATGTCACCGGAACAGACCGGGCGCATGAACCGGGGAGTTGATCACCGCAGCGACCTCTACTCCCTTGGCGTTATTTTTTACCGTATGCTCACCGGAGAGCTGCCCTTCCAGGCCATCGACCCGCTGGAGTGGGTGCATTGCCACATCGCCCGGCAACCGAGGACGCCCACTGAGATCGTACCCGCCATTCCCGGTACCCTGACCGCTATCGTGGAAAAACTCCTGGCCAAGCAGGCCGAAGAGCGCTACCAGAGCGCCTACGGTCTGCAGCGGGACCTGGAACGATGCCAGGAGCAGATGGCAGCCAGGGGAAAAATAAACTTCTTCCCTCCGGGGAAACAGGATGCTTCCGACCGGTTTTTGATTTCATCCAGGCTCTATGGCAGGGAAAAAGAAGTGGCGGCGCTGCTGAAAAACTTTGAGGAGATAGCCGCCACGGGGCAGTCCCGCTTCACCCTCGTTTCCGGCTATTCCGGCATCGGTAAATCATCGCTGGTGCGGGAGCTGCACCGGCCGGTAGTAGCGGCCAGGGGATATTTCATTGCCGGTAAGTTTGACCAGTATCAGCGCAATATCCCCTACACCACCATTACACAAGCCTTTCACGACCTGCTCCGACAGATTCTCACCGAAAGCGACGAGAGGATTCAAAGCTGGAAAAAAGCATTGGAGGAGGCACTGGGAGCCAACGGCCGTCTTATCACTGACCTCATTCCCCAGCTTGAACTCATTATCGGCCCCCAGCCGCCGGTGCCGGAATTGCCCCCAACCGATGCGCAGCGCCGTTTTCACCTGTTGTTTCACCACTTTGTGGGAGTTTTTGCCCAAAAAGAACATCCGCTGGTGCTGTTTTTAGACGATTTACAATGGCTCGACCCGGCCAGCCTCAGACTCATGACTTACCTGGTAACACATCCGGATTCCGGATCGCTGTTTCTGATAGGTGCCTACCGTGACAACGAGGTCAGCCCCTCTCATCCCCTGATGCAAACCCTGAATGAAGTGCGCCGGAACGATATTGTTTTGCAGGAGTTGGTTTTAGGGCCATTATCGTTAACACATCAAAAGCAGTTACTGGCAGACACTCTGCACCGGGCTCTGAAGATCACGGCTCCTCTTGCACGGCTGGTTTATGATAAAACGGCCGGAAACCCCTTCTTTTCCATCCATTTTCTTACCACACTCTACCGGGAAGGTTTGCTGACCTATGACCATCAGAATCAATACTGGCAATGGGAACTTCAGAAAATTCGGAAACAGAATATTACCGACAACGTTGTCCAGTTGATGCTGGATAAGCTGAAACACTTTAAGGCTTCAACACAACAGGTACTCATGTTAGCCGCCTGTCTGGGAAACACTGCCAAGATTCGTGTACTGTCATTACTCTGCAATCAGCCGGAAGAAGAACTCCATTCCGCCCTGTGTGAAGCCATTGACGAAGGGCTGATGTGGCGAATGAACGGCAGTTACAAGTTTCTGCACGACCGTGTACAGGAGGCCGCGTACGATCTTCTCCCGGTGGAGAATCGCCCGATACAGCACCTGCACATTGGGCGGCTCCTGCTCTCACACACGCCGGAGGATCAGCTGGTTGAAAACATCTTTGAGATCGTCGGCCACCTGAACCGCGGAGCGGCCCTGATTACCGCGCCGGATGAGCGTGAGCGGCTGGCCGAACTCAACCTCATTGCCGGTAAGCGGGCTAAAGCTGCCACCGCCTATACCTCGGCGCTCACATATCTTATTACCGGCAGTGACCTGTTGCTCGAAGATATCTGGGAGCGGCATCGCGAATTGGTCTTCACAATAGAATTCCACCGGGCAGAATGCGAGTTTCTGACCGGTAATATAGAAAAGGCAGAAGAACGGTTCTCAGGGCTCTCAGACAGGACCGACAACCTGCATGATGCCAGCCTGGTGACAAGCGGATTGCTAGAGGTGTATACAGCCCTGAACTTAAACGACCGCGCAGTTGAAACTGGACTTAATTATCTCCGACAGGTGAACATAGACTGGTCCCCGCATCCCTCTGATGATGAGATCCAGAATGAATACGAAGAGTTGTTGCGGCAACTTGGCCGCCGGCAGGTTGAGGATCTGATCGACCTGCCTTCGGCCGGACCGGATCAAAGCGCAATTGTCGACGTACTGGCTCTGCTTTATCCTCCTGCTCAATTCTCAGATAAAAATCTTTTTTCTCTCATTGTGGCCCGGATTGCCAACCTGAGCATGAAGCATGGCAACAGCGACGGCTCCTGTATGGGTTATGTCTGGCTAAATTCAAACCTGGCGCTGCGTTTCGGCAACTACGAACTGGGCTACCGTTTCGCCAAGCTGGCCTGCGATCTGGTAGAAAAACGGGGGCTGGTTCGCTACGAGCCCCGGGTTTACCAGGTATTCGGATATGCCGTCAGTCCCTGGACCCGCCACCTGAACAAATACAGCGAGATGATCTGGAATACCTTTGCTACCGCACAGGAAATCGGGGATATCGCTTTTGCGGTTTATGCCTGGAACGTTAAAACTTCAATTCAGCTGGAAGTTGGCGATTACCTGGCAGATATACTGGCAGATGTTGAAAAAGGGAGTGAATTCTCCTATAAATCAGGGTTCGATTTCGTCGTTGATAACTATATCGGGCAACTCAGATTGATAAGGAACTTAATGGGTCTTACATCAGAATTTGGCTCATTTAATGATGCGGAATTTGTTGAAAAGAAGTTTGAAGCCTATCTGGATGCTGATCCGCAACGATCCATAGCCAAACTCTGGTACTGGATGCGCAAACTACAGGCCCTCTCATATGCGGGAAACTACCCGGCGGCACTGGAGGCCGCTGAGAGAGTAAAACAAATGCTCTGGGTACAGGCAACCATCATTGAGGGAAACGAATATCACCTTCACAATGCACTGGCCTTCGCCGGGCTTTACAACACGGTTTCACCTGATGTACAGACTCAATACAGGGAAGCCATTATGGAACACTACCGGCAACTGGAAGACTGGTCCGAAAATTGCCCTGCCAATTTCAGGAATGGCGCCGCACTGGTAGCCGCTGAAATTGCACGATTGGAGGGTCGAGACCTGGAAGCAATGAGATGCTACGAGGAGGCTATTCAATCAGCCCGTGAGAACAGCTTTCTTCAGAGAGAAGCACTGGCCGATGAACTGGCAGCCAGGTTCTACCGGGCACGTAACTTTGATACCATTGCCGATGCCTATCTGCACAAGGCACGGGATTGTTACATCCGCTGGGGGGCTGACGGGAAGGTGCGGCAGCTTGACCGGCAATATCCTCACATGCTTGACAGCCAGCCGCTCACACCAGGCACAACTTTTGCCGGCAGCACCCAACAGCTTGACCTTCTCGCGGTGATCAAAGCCTCCCAGGCAATATCCCGGGAGATTCTCCTGTCCACACTCCAGGAGACCCTGATGCGCCTGGTGCTGGAACATGCTGCCGCCCAGCGGGGATTCCTGCTGCTGTCTGAGGACGAGAACCTGACCATCCACGCCCGGGCTGAAATTACCGGCGACGAGACACAGGTTGAGATTCTACCGTCACTGCCGGTATCAGCCGAAACCCTGCCCCTGTCTCTCCTCAACTATGTCAGGCACACCGGTGAAACTCTAGTACTGGCTGACGCAGCAGCAGAGGACCGTTTTGTTGACGATACGTATATCGCGCGTAATAAACCACGCTCCATCATAGGGTTGCCCATAGTACGCCAGACCCGGATAGTGGGCCTCCTCTACCTTGAAAACAATCTGACCGCCGGAGTCTTCACCCCGGACCGGCTGACGGCTCTGGAACTGCTGGCGGCACAGGCGGCGGTCTCCCTGGAGAATGCCCGGATCCACGAAGCCCTCCGCGCCAGTGAACAGAAATTCCATGCTATATTCCAGCAGACCTTCCAGTTCATCGGACTGTTAACCACAGACGGCATTCTTCTGGAAGTCAACAATGCCGCCCTGCAGTTTGCCGGGATTGAAGAAGACACTGTGGTGGGTAAATCCTTCTGGGATACACCCTGGTGGACACATTCCCCGGAAATACAGCAGCGCCTGCGGGAGGCGGTGGAAGAAGCCTCAAAGGGCAATCTCGTCCGCTTCGAGGCGACCCATCCCGATCTGAACGGGAACCTGCATTACATCGATTTCTCACTGAAACCGGTGATAGATTCCAGCGGCAGGGTGGTCCGGCTCATTCCCGAAGGCCGTAATGTTACAGAACTCAAACGGGTAGAGGAAGAGATCCGCACCCTCAACAGGGAACTGGAACAGCGGGTACGTGACCGCACCGCCCAACTGGAAGCCGCGAACAAAGAACTGGAATCCTTTACCTACTCCGTATCACACGACCTCCGGGCGCCCCTGCGGGCCATCACAGGTTTTTCTGAGATCCTGACCCGCTACCACAGGGAAAACCTCAATGATGAAGCCCGGCATTACCTGGACGATATCGTCCGTTCCGGCGAACGGATGGAACACCTTATCAGTGACCTGCTTGTCTATTCCCGTCTCGGACGAAGGGGAATACGCCTGAAACCGGTACTCCTGGACAATATTTTCACACCACTGGCAGAAGAATTTGCCGGACGGATCAAAGATATCGGCGGAAAACTTGAAATTGCAAATAATCTGCCTGCGGTCATGGGAGACAGGACCCTGCTCACCCAGATTTTCAGCAATTTACTGGAGAATGCCTTTACCTATCGCCGGGTGGATATCCCCCCATGGGTAAATGTCACCTGTGAAACCGAAGACAGAGCAGTAACAATCTGTGTACGTGACAACGGGATCGGCATTTCCCCTGAATACCATGAAAAGATCTTTGAAATCTTCCAGCGGCTGCACAGCAACGATGACTATCCCGGTACCGGCATCGGGCTGGCTACGGTAAAAAAATCGGTGGAGATGCTGGGAGGTGAGTTGTGGCTTGAATCGGAAGAAGGTAAAGGAAGCTCCTTTTTTATCAGACTTTCCCGGGCATAAGACCGGAGAAAAGTCTACCAATTCCCGGCGGTTATGAAGCAATAGAAATCCTGTCAGCCATAGAGAAGTTCCGGGTCCCGCCGGGAGGCCTTGATCCCCGCCTCCTTCAGCAGGAGGAGAACATACTCCGTCCCATCCACCTCCTTCTCCGATCCGTCAAAATCGAAGGCATCGGCATCCGAATTAAAAAAAAGGTGGAAGGTATCCGGGGGATCGTCATCCATTCGGCCGACGCCAAACTCCAGGCCGAAACAGGAAGAGACATAGACAACAACATCCTCATATCTCCCGCTTTCATCAATACGCATCCCGGGGATATTCAGAGCACGGCTGATTGCTGCTGAGATCATTTGAAGGTTTAAGCCTGTTTCAACGGTAATGTCCCCCTGGATAAAGAACATGATCTAACGATACTCCCCGGGGCGGTAGAAAACACAGCCGGTAATACCAGCTCCTTCAATGGCTTCCTTAACACTCCGGTGAACAAAGGTCAGGATGGGTCTATTGGCCAGCCGGAAGATCCGTATCTGGGAAGGTATTCTTGATTCATCGATCACCAGTTTATTGATCCGCTTGATCTCCCCGTCATCAAAATATTTAAGATCGGATTTACCTTTGTCCACACAGTCAACAAGACCGACAACATTTGCTATCTTGTAGTCACTGTATTTTTTCCCGCTCCGGGGATTGACGATCTCAAAATTGTAGTATTCGATATTGTCTACCCCCATGCCATCCAGCAACTCCCTGAGACGGGAGGAGAAGACCAGCCCGTAAGCGGCCGTAATGAGAAGGCGATCGGTCATCTTACCGAGCCGGCTTTTACTGCTGAGCGTCAGCGTGATATCAGGAATTTTTTTCCGGGAACAGGATACCCCCTCTTCAAAGGAGACATCTCCCCCCAGTTCAAAATCGGTCTCTCCCCTTAAAAAGGCATCCTTATCTTCATCAACAAGTTCATTTGCCAGTATCCAGTACATATCTTCTCCTTTCTACTTCTCAAAGATCCTGTCACTGCCCCATTGGGTGGCCTTAAAAAAGCGGACCCCTGTGGGCTCCACCGATCCTGCAGCATTGTCTCTAATCCATATCTGAATCATTAAATACTCTCTCACCTGCTCCTTCCCCGTTTAACAAAGCAACATATCTCCTTTCATATCCCTTCCTGATCTTTGAAGCAATAAGTTTATCGGCATCCTTTTGGGCTTCCTCTGGCGAATCAAAGGTCTTTCTCTTCTCCTGGCCGTCAGACCCAATACGTCCGTATCTCACCCTGTGGGAATTATCATTTACCACGATCTGCCAGAATTTGTGTGAATTCCCCTCTTCACATGTCAGGTAGACACCCTCTTCATTTCCCGGTTCTTCCCTTGAGATGAGCTCTCTATTCTCATCAAGGGCCTCGTTGATCTCCTCAACCAGTTCACGGGCAAAATCGGGATCATGATGTTCATCTATAAATCTTTTCAGTGTATTATCAAAGACCTTTTTTAATTCCTTATCAGCCAGGCTTTTTATAATCTTTACCTGAAGGGCATCGGGATGTTCATCAAACTCCTGTTCATAGGAAAAAAGCATAAATGCCATCAATTCCACGGTGGCCGGGGTTGCGGGGTACTTCTCAAAGGCATGGATAATGGTGTCGCAATTCTGGTAGTCGTAGCTGTGATCGGAAATGACCCCCGAGGCCAGGTATTTCATAAAGAGGGGAATCCCCTCGGCGCTTAAATCAAGCAACGCGTAAAAAGCCGGGGTTAAGGCCCGGGTCTCTTCATCCAGCCACAGATCATCACCGATACTATCGCAGTGCTTGATAATTTTACCCACCAGTCTCTCCAGAAAGCTATAGAGCCGGGTATAGGCCGATGGATATTTCCTCACCTCTTCCCAGAAGGTAAATTCATCGATAAATTTGTCTTTGCGGGTGAAGCGGAAAGAGAGGCGGGAATCCGACACCAGCAGGTCATCCACCTCCTTCTCCTTCACCAGTTTATTCAGGTCATCCAACGCCTGGAGTACGGTTTTTTCATCCAGCCCCTGTTCGGGAAGAGAACCCAGCTCTACCCGGGGATATTCGGTAATATCATCCTCCAATTCAGATATTTTTTCCAGAAATGATTGATCCGGCGGAGTCTCAGAGTCCAGATCAACTAATTCTTTTTTACTGAAATCAATTCTATTATTCAAGTCATATCTCTTCTCCTTTCCCTTGTAAGAAAAAACAACCGTGTCATCCTCGAAGGAGATATTGCCGTCATTTTTATGGGGATAGGAAAAATCCTGGGACTGGCGCTTCCCGTCAAGGGATATCTTTTTGCAGCAGAAACCATCGCTGGTATGGGCCGGCTCTCTCACATAGATAAGCCAGAAATAATCTTCATTTTCGCACACCCGGACGTCTTTGAGAAAAAGATGGAATCTCCCGCCGGCATCCTTGGCCCTTTCTTCACTGACATATATGGACACCGGTACCTCATTCATGATCTTTAATGAGCTGAGTTCATAGACTTCGATCTTACCGGTAAAGCAGTTGTCAGCATCCCCCTCTATCTCATTGGAAAGAAAATCATAATTAATTCTGAACAGAAGATCTCTCGATATTGAGTAATTCAAAAGGGGGGTACAATAGATGCTTTCCAGGGGGCCGGGGAATTCATGGGCATCAACTTTCCCGTTTTTCCTGCTGATGGTAAGCATCTTACCCCGGGGATTCTCTTCATCCGGTTTTGCATTCGGTTCATATTCCACCAGGTGGACCCTGATCTCATCCTCATCAATCAGGAGAAACAGGGGGTTCATTGCGGGAGGCAGTTTATATTCCTCCTTAATTTTCAGATCAGGAATCTTGTATATTATCAGGCGGGTAGGCCTGTTATAGTTTATTAGCGCAACGAAGAGTTCATTTCTCTCCTCCCGGTATTCCACGGTATCTATGGTCTCCCTCTCTTCATTGAAGAGTTGGGTGCATTTATAATCATTCTCCTCGATGTTAAATACGGATATTGCATGCTCACCGATCCCCAGAACCCGTTCATCATCAATGAGTTGCGAAAAGAGTATCCGAAAAGCACTGAAAGTGCTCTTCGGGTTGGGATGGAATTTCGCCACCTGTTTGTTCCCCTTATACGCGGTTATATATCTCATGGATTTAGCCGCATCATAGACTTCTCCGATTCTGTATCCGCTCATCGGGATCTCCTTTTCATATCAGGATAAAATTCTTCTCTTCCAAAAAACAAAAAAATAAAATATTTCAACCGCTTAATGATACTCTTCGGGACGGTAAAAGACACAGCCGGTTAAACCCGCGCTTTCTATGACCTCCTTTACACTCCGGTGTACCACCGTAAGTATCGTTCGCTTTGCCAGACGGAAAATACGCAGCTTTGACGGTATTCGCGACTGGTCCAGGACCAGCTTGCGGATCCGCTTGATATCCCCATCATCGAAATATTTGAGTTCGGACTTCTCCCTGTCAACACAGTCGACCAGGCCCACAACATTGGCTATGTAATAATCGCTGAACTTCTTACCTGACCGGGGATTCACTATCTCCAGCTTGTAATATTCAATATTATTGATCCCGATAGAATCCAGCAGTTCCCTGAGCCGGGAGGAAAAAACCAGTCCATAGATTTCCGTAATAGCAAGACAGTCAGTCATCCTCCCCATCCTGCTGTCCCCATCAAGGGTGAGGACAATATCCGGTACGGGAACCTCCGCATTGGATACACCCTCATCAAATGTCAGGGTATTCCCCAGCTCAATACTGGTTTCGCCGCTCAAGTCGGCATCCTTATCTTCGTCTTCAAGTTCATTGGCCAATATCCAGTACATATCTCCTCCTTTATGATAATTTCAGGATACCGGATTATTCCGGGTAGAGAAGTCCAGGGTCCCTCCGGGAAGCCTTGATCCCGGCCTCTTTCAGCAGGAGAAGAACATATTCAGTACCGTCAACCTCCTTCTCCGAACCGTCAAAATCGAAGGCATCCGTATCCGAATTAAAAAAAAGGTGGAAGGTATCCGGTGGATCGTCATCCGTTCGGCCGATGCCGAACTCCAGGCCGAAACAGGAAGAGACATAGACAATAACATCCTCGTATTTCCCGCTTTCATCCACACGCATTTCAGGGATATTCAGAGCACGGCTGATTGCCGCCGAGATCACGGGAAGGTTTAAGTTCGTTTCAACGGTAATGTACCCCTGGATAAAAAACATGATCTAATGATACTCCCCGGGAGAGCAGAAAACACAGCCGGTAATCCCCGCACTTTCCATGGCCTCCTTTACGCTTTGGTGAACAAAGGTCAGGATGGGTCTGTTGGCCAGCCGGAAGATCCGCATCCCGGAAGGAATTCTTGATTCATCGATCACCAGTTTATTGATCCGTTTAATCTCCCCGTCGTCAAAATATTTAAGATCGGATTTACCTCTGTCCACACAATCAACAAGGCCGACAACATTTGCTATCTTGTAGTCACTGTATTTTTTCCCGTTCCGGGGATTAACAATCTCAAAATCGTAGTATTCAATATTGTCAACCCCCATGCCATCCAGCAACTCCCTGAGACGGGAGGAAAAGACCAGGCCGTAAGCGGCTGTAATGAGCAGACGATCGGTCATGTTGCCGGACCGGCTTTTACTGCTCAGGGTCAGCGTAATATCCGGTATTTTGCTCCTGGAATGGGATACCCCCTCTTCAAAGGAGACACCCCCCCCCAGTTCAAAATCGGTCTCCCCCCTTAAAAAGGCATCCTTATCTTCATCTTCAAGTTCATTGGCTAATATCCAGTACATAGTTACTCCTCACTACTTTTCAAAAATTATGTCGCTGTTCCATTCCGAAGCCTTAAAGAAGCGGACACCCTTCGGCTCAACAGACTCTATGGCTTCCTTCACCCTTTCATGAACAAGGGACACCGTTGTTTTTTCCGCCACTCCGAATATCATACGCCTCTCCGGCTCAACCCGGCCAAGGGCCTTTTCATCCAGGACCAGCCTGTGGATGCTGAAGATTCTTCCGCTGGGAAGGAGTTCCAGTTCCGACTTTTCCCTGTCTAAACACTCTATCCGGTTCCAGATATGGAGAAGCCAGTAGTCCCTGGGTTTGGACAGCCTCTTTTCCTGGTTGCGGACCTTTGCGGGAACATACTGGGCCCCGTAGAGGTCAAGGGGAAGCAGGGCCTCCAGGAACGCCTTTGATATCACGGGGTTAGGCAGCTCATGATAGTCAACCCACTCGGGCTTCCGGGGAACCGGCTGCCCCAGTCGGAATTTCAACGGTTCTCTCCATTCAACCGGTTTTCCCAGGTTATATTCATTCTCCGGCTGGTCCCATGCGAACAGGGGGTAGTTGTCGTTATTCTCCCGCTCTATAACATAATATTCATCCTGCACCATTGTTTACGCTCCTTTTATCAATCGTCGAAAGCGATATCGCTGTACCATTCACTTGCTTTATAAAAATGGATTCCTTTGGGCTCAGCTGACTCTATGGCTTTCTTTACCGTTTCATGGACCAGGAGGACGGATGTTTTTTCCCCCAGCTCAAAGATCATTCGTTTGCCGGGCTCCACCTCCTCCAGTTTCTCTTCATCCAGTACGAACTCCTCGATACCGAATATGGTCCCGTCGTCATAGAGTTCCAGGTCCGACTCCTCCCGGTCAAGGCAGGCGATACGGTTCCAGACATGGATTAGCCAGTAGTCCCGGGGCTCGAAAGATTTATCCTCCGGGTTACGGACCTTGGCAGGGACAAACTGCACCCCGTAGAGGTCAAGGGGGAGCAAGGAGTCGACGATTCGCCGGGAAACCACCGGGGCGGGGGCTTCATGGAAATCCACCAGCCGGAAACCGGGGGCGGGATCACTCAACTTCAATTTAAGGGGATCCTTCCACTCCACCGGTTTTCCCAGCCCGAAATCCCCGCTTGCCTGGTCCCAGGAAAACATGGGATAATCGTCGTTGTTTTCAGATTCCATAACATAGTATTCATCCTGCAGCATTTTCAATTCTCCTTATTTGCCCTATTTTCTCAAAATAGCTATTTACCGGGACCTGAACCAGCCCGGCTTGCTCTCCGATTCCCCCATGTAGGCGGTCAGCAGATGTTCATTGTAGGACCCGGCGTGGAAGAGCCTGTTCTCCCCCAGGCCGCAGGCATATCCCGACCTCACATCGGTCTTTTCATGGAAGAGCTTTTCTCCCGTCTTAACGTCCAGTCCCATGATCCCGTTCAGCGCGGTCCCGAAATAGATGACAGATTCGGAGAGAACAGGCTTCCCGATCACCCCCGAACTGTGGGTCCTCCAGAGGAGTTTTGCATTATTCAGGTCCCCCAGGTCCAGGGCCAGGATAGAGTAATCATAGACGAGAATGAAGCTCCCCTCATGGTAGAGCATGTGCAGCGAAGGTGTGCTGTCAGCTTTTTCCGCTATTTTCACCGTCTGTTTTTCGCCGTTTTCGGGATTTATAACGGACAATTCTCCTTTCTGGTCGATAAAGTAGAGAAGACCTTCCGCGTAGAGGGGATCGGATATGAACTGCTCGGTATCCAGCGTCCAGAGTATCTCGTAACTGGCAGCATCAACGCAGTGAAGGAGCAATTTCGTGTCGTTTTTATGTGTGAGGGCAAAGATCCTGCCATCCCCCATTACAGGGGAATTGTGCCACACCTTCCGTTTGAAATTGAGGCTTGACTTCTTCTTTCCGGTTTTCAGATCCAGGACGTAAAGGAGCTTTCCCGACAGGCAGAGAACAGAATCTTCATGAACCAGGGGAGTCCTGTATACCGGTTTGCTGTCGCTTCCTGTCCTGAATGTCCAGAGCTCTTTCCCTGTTTTTCTCTCCAGGGAGTAAACATAATTATCGGACACATCCTTTCCCCCGAAGATCAGTTGATCTTCAAAAAATACCGGGGGTGTTGCCTTGCGGGGGATCTTATACTCCCAGACGGTTTTTCCGCTTTCAGGGTCAAGGGCCATGAACCTCTCCCTGGCGGAGATGTATAAGAGCCCATCGTAGACAACAGGAGCGCCGTCTGCCTCAAAACGCTTTTTCTGCCACAACTTTTTCAGGGGTTCTTTTGGCCCTTTTACCTTAAGGATCCTGTTGCCGTCTTTAAAGTTGTATTGATCATTTTCACTCATATATTTTAACCTCTTTTATCTTGAGTATAATCAGCATTTTAGTACACAGGATATTAAATACCAGTGACTGTATTGTGTCAATAGAAATGACCCGCGGTCATTTATCAAGCAAATTTTTAATAATACCCGGTTCGTTGCAGACTCTCTTACATATGGATTTATTCAGGTCAAGAATGCGTTCAGGGCAAAAGGGCTTCCGGACAGGGTATAGTCGCCATGATCTTACAGGTATTAATATTGACAGTGAACAAAAAGATATCTATTCTGCGGAATGACTCTATTGAGATTTTTCATTGAACAACAGGGGATCGATTTATCATGAAGAAAGCCATTGCCGTTTACCTGTGGATCATATTTATAGTACACGCTTTCCCCCTGGCCGGGAGAGAGACTCTTCGCGGGATCATTCATGAACGGATGAAAAAACAGTCCGTCAAACCCCGGGATCTCACCTGCCTCCCGGTATCAAAAATCAACAATAAAAAACTTGAAAAGGAGATTGTTGAAGCGCTGATCAGAAGGTTCCCCGAAGTCAAACCCGGTGAAATCGTCCGTGTCATTTTCACCATGAAAAACTGGCGCATTAACCGGAATGAATTTACCACATTCATCAAAAGCCGCTACATGTTCATACAGGCGGTCATCACCTCGGAAATTCCCCGCACATATTATTTACTTGAACTCAACTTCATGCAGAACAACCGTTTCATGGGCTGGCTCTGGGACGAGATATACCTGAAGAACCTGCTCTTCATAGATATCATCAAGGAAGCAAACATTAAGAGAAGATGTAAACAATAACCCGCGTTTATCTGCATGCATCTGCGGCTTTTTCTTCTCCCCAATACTCTCTCCCTTCCATCATCGTTTATCCGCATCCTTTTACTCCGGGCATCGCCATTTGATACCTAAGAGGCTGGAAAATATCCAGGGGGTAAGCCCGTGAACATTAATTAAAAGCAAAAGCTGATTTCTCCTTGAGTGTCTATTAAAAATACTGTATAAAGAAAGCAGGAGAAAATTTTTATTCCCGGTGGCATGAAGAGAAATGTATATCAACAGAAAACGATTTCCAATCGGGGTGCCTTAAACTAGAGGGTCAATTTTGCGGTGAAGGGGACTTGTAAAAATAAGAGGTAATGATGCGTTGATACCAGGAAAGCGAAAAAGAAGAATCTGGATGCTGGTACTGTTAAACGTGATCTGGTTTAAGCCTGGGGCGGTTGCACTGGAGATCACTGCGAAAACCGAACATATCTCGCTGGTACCCGATACCCGGCGGTGGCTTGATGAAAGCGGCCGTGCCACCCTTGAGGTTGTACGTTCCAAAGCCGAATTTGAACCTGTTAAAGGCCGGACAAACCTGGGAACCGATGATCGGGTCTACTGGTACCGAATCCCCCTCCATGCCGCTTATCAGGGGAGCCGCACCCTGGTACTGGCATCGGGCTACGGGGACATGGAAACCCGGGCCTTTCTGGTTTCTGCCGGAGGCCGGGTGCGGGAAATCCTTCCCTGGCGCTACGGTAATCGTTATTCCCATTTTACTTTTGATCTGGAAGGACCGGATAAATACCAGCTCTATCTCAGGGTTCATGGAATCTTTCACACCGTCATATTGACTCTGGAGAGCCTGGAGGCCTACGCCCAATCCAGCCAGAAGAGCTACGCTCTCAATGCCCTCTACTATGGGGCGCTGCTGGTCATGGTAGTTTTTAACCTGCTGCTGTTTATCTCCCTGAGGGATACGGTCTACCTCTATTATGTTGCAGCCCTGTTAACTTACGGGATGTTTCAGCTTCTCTCGGTTGATCGCAGCCTCCCGCGGTATTTTAACGACATGGAGTTCCACGGTACCATGGGCCTTGTGGCTGCTTTACTGAATGCCGTCACCGTCACCGCTTTCGCCCAGAAACTCTTAAACACCAGGTCCTTGATACCCAAATGGCATAGATGGCTTAACCTGGTTTATTTTTATTCCTTTGGTATTATGGCCTCTCTGCCGTTTATCAGCATGCAGACGCAGATGACCCTTGTTCCCCCTCTGGGATTTGCCATACCGGCTGTTTTGATCGGCACCGGCATCCTGGCCCTGAGGAAGGACCACCCGGCAGCCCGGTATTATCTCACCGCCTGGGCGGTCTACCTTACCGGACTGATCGGTTTTACCCTTTCGGTTTTTGGCGTTTCCCTCTTCGGGTGGGGCCCTGAAGCCTTCAACCGGCTGGTGAAGATCTGTTCGGCGGGAGAAATCACCCTGTTCGCACTGGCCCTGGGGGCCCGCTACAACGCCATGAAAGTCCAGGTGATAGAGTGGCAGCAGCGTATAATTGAAATGGGTGATGAACAGGCGCAGGTTCTGGAGAACAGGGTGGCCCGCCGAACAGGGGAACTTGAATTGGCCAACAAGACCAAGGACAAATTTTTCTCCATCATCGCTCACGATTTACGGGGGCCCCTGGGGAACCTCTCGCTGATATTTAACGATATAGTTTCCAGCGGGGATCAGATCAACGATGAACTTTTCGAAATACTGAAAACAACCACGAAAAGCACCAGCGAAATGCTGGAAAATCTCTTATACTGGGCCAGAAACCAGCAGGGGAAACTGGATTTCGAACCGGTCAACTTCGATCTTGACGAAATGATCAGGAAAACTCTGACCGTTTTCAGCAGCTCTGTGGAGCAAAAGGAAATCCACCTGGAGAACAGGGTTGCGCCCCTTTCATTTGCTTATGGAGACAGGCCTATGGCAGCCACCATTGTCCGCAACCTGGTGGGCAATGCCCTCAAATTCACTCCGCAGGGGGGCCAGGTGTCGGTGAGTACCGAAGACCGGGGAGGTTTCTGGGAGATTTCGGTTATGGACAACGGCCGGGGGATGAGCGCCGAAGTCCTTGAGGAACTATTCAAACTGGATCGCAATACTTCCCTGGAAATCGGGGGAGAAACAGGTGCGGGATTGGGACTGATCCTCTGTAAGGAGTTTGTTGAAAAAAACGGAGGGGAAATCGATGTGGAATCTGAGCCGGGTAAAGGCAGCCGCTTCCGGTTTACTCTGCCCAAGGGAAAGGCGCCTAAAACCGAAAGGGTGGATCTGCGGACTTTAATCCGGGGATGGAGTGTTCTGGTGGCAGAAGACAACGACCTGCATTTTCAAACCATCACTAACGTTCTGAAAAACCTGGAACTCAATATCCAGCAGGCTACCGATGGTCAACAGGCTCTGGAGGAAGCTTTGAACAGGAATTTTGATCTGATCTTAATGGATATTGATCTGCCTGGGATAAACGGGATCGAGGTGACCCGGCAGCTGAGAGCGGACAGCAGCAGGAAAAGACGGATCATAGCTATTACCTCCTATTCAAAGAAAGAAGTGGAAAAAATGGCGGAGGGTGTTTCCTTTGACTGTTACATGGATAAACCGCTGGACCAGGAGGCGTTTCTGCACTGCCTGGCCCTCCTGGTGTCTTCAAATGGCTGACCCATATGCATCACCCATCTATCCATTTTCCCGGCATTCAAAAATAGTCCTGTGAAACCGGAATGGAGTGTTCAGTCATTCAGTTTATACTGCCCTTTCATTGCATAAACATATTTTTCCCAGACCCTTCCAAAACGCTCCGGATCGGGGAGAGGATGCTTGATCACCGCAAGGGCCCTTTCTCTCTGGGCGTCGCTGTTGGATGCCTTGGAGTAGATGTTCAGGGCATACTTTGAGAAGTCCCTCACCATGAAGTCAAAGACCTGGTCAAGGAGATCGTCCTCCACGTCAAAGTATTTCCTGTTTTCAATGATGAGCTGCCCGTAGGCCACCAGGGTAAGCACTTCACCCAGGGCCATGAGATAGTCGATGTCCTTTGACTGTTCTTCTGTGGGAGGGGCCTCTGCCAGGAGTTTTTTGAAGAGCTTGATCTGTTCCTTGAAGATGTTCACGTTGGGAAGATCTACGCTGTTATAGGCAATGGCATAGTCGTGGAACTGGATTTTCCCCAGTCCCCTGGTTGGTCCCTGGTTGAAGAGAAAGTCATCATTGGCAAGGTCGTCCCTCCTGGGCACCTCGGGATACTCCTTTGGATTGAAGAAGTAGTTGGCCATGAACTTTACGATGAGCGCCATGTTCACATGAACGGTCCCTTCAAGCTTCGGCAGCATGGGGATCTCATGTTTCGCGATTTCAAAGAAGGGCTCGTCTTCAAAGCCCTTGGCCGCCATGACATCGTGGAGGAGGTTCATGACCTCTTCACCCTCACGGGTCACCTTCATCTTTACCATGGGGTTGAAGAGGAGATAACGCCGGTCATCTTTGTTTGCCGAACGCATGTAGTCGGTGGCCCTTTCGGCAAAGAGCTTCATGGCCACCAGCTTGCAGTAGGAGTCCATGAGGATCTGCCGCACATGGGGAAAATCGGTGACATACTTATTAAAGAGATGTCTCTGGGCCGCGTGGTCTATGGTTTCATAAAAGGCGTGGGTGACAAGGCCGATGGCCCCCCATCCCAGGTTAAATTTACAGATATTGATGGTGTTGAGCATGTCGTCCCAGGCCTTCTGTCCCTTTTCCGTGATGTCAGCTTCGGTGATGGGATAATCGTGGAGAACGTACTCCGCCACATAATTCTGTTCGTTTACCACGTTTCTTGTGCACTCATATTTTTCATGCTTGGAATCAACCACAAAAAAGACATATTCATTGCTGCCGGTGGTCCGGGCAAAGGTGGAGACCAGGGCGGCCTCATTGCCGTTGCCGATATAGTATTTGTCCCCCTTCGCGGTGTAAGTTCCGTCATCACGGGGAGTAAGCATCATGTCGGTGGCGTAGATATCCGCCCCATGCTCTTTCTCCGAAAGTCCGAAAGCAAAGACACCCCCTTCTTGCAAAAGCTTCGCGGTCTTCTTCTTCACCTCCTCATTGCTCCCCAGCCAGATGGGCCCCAGCCCCAGCATGGAGACCTGCCAGGTGTACCAGTAGGTAACACCGTAGAAGGCGGTAATCTCTGAAAAACCGTTGTTGCGGTGGGTGTCCCACCGGGAATCATCTGCGCCGTAGCCCTCCGGCGTCATGAGCCGGGCAAAGGCCCCGGTCTCCTTGAGGAACTCAACAAAGTCGTAGTTCCAGACCTTCTCATGCCAGTCTTCCTTTATCTTTTTGAGGCCCTTCTTCTCGAAGAACTCGATGGTTTTCAGCATGAGCTCTCTGTCTTTGCTGTCTTTGTACTCTCTCAGGTAATTCCGGGGATTCAGAAGTATCTTTTCCATTGGTGATCTCCTTGCAATGCAGTTTATGTCTTGCGGGAACCTTTTCTTATTATTGTTCTTATTACTGTTTTTTTCAATAACATTCTCTTAAACAGAAAAAATTATAATAACAGGCTCAATAAGACATACTAACAATTTGTACATTTATAATCAATAAAATTTTTATAAAAATATATTTCTCGTATGTATATTTGAATATTCAAGTGTATGTTCCCTATGGAGATCATGTTTTCCGATTCTTCATTCACAAATGAGACAATCCTCTTCTCCCAAATAATTTCCTCTAAACACTTATTAGTTGACATTCACAGAGTATGTGACATAATTGGGATACAGTTCAATTGGAGGAAAGAAATGGATACAGGTAATGAAAAAAGTGAAGTTTTAGTTGTTTCTTCAAAAGTAAAAAATTATATAAAAGAAAAGAGCGGGCTTAATTCATCTTCCGCAATAATGGATGTTTTGACTTCAAAAGTCAAAGAACTCTGTGACAGGGCCATTGAAAACGCAGTAAATGATAAGAGAAAGACGGTGAAAGATAAGGATTTTCAATAGCCCCTACCGCGCAAACCTGAAATCAAAAACGTGCATATCGCTTTTCCGCACCTCTGCCCTGGCTCCCCCGCCCCCGGGGAGAGGTTCTTGGTGCGGTTTATTAAAGGAAATAAAGTATGATGTGTACACAGGGGATGAACTCCTCTTTTATTGACGGAAGCTGATACTTTCCGTAATCCTCACAGGCAGAATAAACCCTGTATAAATCCATGTAAATAACTTTCTGTCCACAACCGGCAACAGCTAATACTAAAAAAACAACTGGAATCTTATTAAAAAAAAGCTATAATTGCTTAACATTACAAGAGGAAAAAAAATGAATAAAAAAACCAGACGGAGATTCTTTGTTGGCGCCGGAGTTCTCATTCTCTTATTCGGGGTGTTTTTTCTGGTTATCAAAAACACCCTTTACAAAGAACTTAAAAAGATGTCCCCCCTGGAGACACATGAAGTGATCAAAGGTGTTTTCGCCCTGCGGGACGACTACGTGAACATGTTTCTCATAAAACAGAAAACAGGATATATTGGAATTGACGCCGGGAAAGACGGGGAGCTCCTGAAAAAGCAGCTTCAGCGGCTGAATATCAGGGGGGAAGAGGTGACCCATATCTTTCTCACCCATTCAGATTATGACCACGCTGGAGGAGTGGAAGCCTTTCCCGGAGCAAAGATCTATCTGCCCGAAAAAGAGGTCCGGATGGTAGACGGCACAATCTCCCGTTCCTTCTGTATGAAAAATAAACTGGAAAGAAAATATACTTCCGTAAGAGGAGGAGAGAACATACGTGTGGGCGGTTTGAAACTCCGCTTTGTTGAACTTCCCGGCCACACTCCGGGCTCCACAGGGATCATTATAAATGAGGAGATGATCTTTACCGGTGATGCACTGGGATTAATAAACAACAAAATTGTAAATTTTGGTTCCTTCTTTAACATGGATATGGAAACGCACCTTAAGTCCATTGAAAAACTGAAAAAGACCGAACTCCCGAAGCTGAAATATCTCTTTTCGGCCCATCACGGGTTTTTGGAATTGATGAGGGGGAAGAGGAAATAGTGATCTTATACATTTTTCTCGTTTGTGTAATAAGGGGGATAGGGAGATAAAGAGGGGATGGGGGGATAAGATTTTTTTTACCATGAAGATCACGAAGAGGGATAATTAAACCGCGAAGGCGCAAAGGGCGCGAAGTTTCGGATAATTTTGTTTCACACAGAGCTCACAGAGCTCACAGAGTTTTATTCAGAAAACCATGCCATTAAATTCCAAATAGCCGCAAGATGTAAATTAATATTGACAGCACTCATTATATTTAACATTATTGGATACAGTGATGTGTGTTGCTGAGTAATTTTTTCTAATCTAATATATTAAAGATTATTTGTCCCTGTTTAATTGGAAACCTAAAAACAAATCCCCAATGAACAGTGCGTGAACTTTAAACCATGCGCGTTAAAATTGAACTTATTTCAGAGAGTGAAATTTTACTCCCGGTAGGATATAACGAATATATCCAGGGGGTCATCTACAATCATCTGAAACCGGAAGACTCCAACTGGCTCCACGACCATGGCTTCCTCCATAACAACAGAAAATTCAAGCTTTTCACATTTTCATCAATCCTGGAGAAGGGGAAGTATGATAAAAAGACCCGCACGTTCCGTTATCCCCCGCAGGTAAGCTTCCTCATATCATCCCCCGTTGACTGGATCCTTCAGCAGCTCGCGGAAAACATGATACGGAGCGAACAGGTCATGCTGGGTAAAAACAGGCTTACCGTAACCTCCATTAATATCATGAAACCGTTTTCAGTGAATGAAAGCCCGGTAAAGGTGAAGGCCATAACACCGGTTGAGGTCCACTCAACATTCACCCTTGAGAACGGGAAAAAGAAGACCCATTACTATACTCCCTTCGATAAAGATTTCAGCGAACTTGTGAATGAAAACCTGAAAAAGAAATGGAAGGCGTTCACGAAGGATGAGTGCCGGTATGCCATGACAATAAGCCCCCTCTTCAGCGGAAATAATAATGAGAAGATCATCTATTTCGGCGCCGGGGAAAAAAGGACCCTGGTAAAGGGTTGGAAAGGATATTTTCGCCTTGAAGGTGATCCTGAATTTATTGAATTCGGCCTGAAGGCCGGTTTTGGGTCACGGAATTCACAGGGTTTTGGGCTGGTGGAGGTTGTTTCCCGGTAGAGACGTTGTATGACCGCCCCCGGTAGAGACGTTGCACGCAACGTCTCTACCGGGGTAAATGAAAAAATTATGACCGATTTATTCAACAACAGGTACAGAACCGAAACAACCCGTTTTCGGGGATGGGATTACGGCAACCCGGGACATTATTTTATCACCATAACCACAAAGAACAGGGAACGGTTTTTCGGTGAGATTCATGACGGTGATGTTTTGTTGTCCGGCATGGGGGAGATCGCGAGGGATTTATGGATGGAAATTCCTGAACATTTTGTTCATGTTGAATTGGATGAATTTATCGTAATGCCGGATCATGTGCATGGGATCATTAATATATTGCCGTGTAACCGTAATGATGTGAAATCCCCCCGTAATGACGTTGCGCCCCGTAAATCCCGTAATCCCCGTAGAGACGTTGCATGCAACGTCTCTACGGGGATTACGGGAACGGACATGGATTTTTATAAATATATGTCGTCAATTTCCCCGAAACCGGGTTCATTACCGGCAATTGTCCGTTCATACAAATCCGCCGTTACAAAACGATGCAGGGAAACAGGGAATAAACATTTCGCCTGGCAGCCGCGATATTATGACAGGATCATCCGGGATGACACGGAATTGGAGAATGTGCGGAGATATGTGAGGGAGAATCCGTTGAAGGGGCGTGAATGAATGTTTTGGGGAGACAGGGGATGGGTGGAAAATATTGGCGCAGAAAACCGCAGATATTTTATGAGAATTTTATAATGATGACGCGAAGATGTATTGTTAAATTTTTCGTATTCCATAGAGATGCTGTTGTTTTATGCAGGTATGCGATTGTTCCGGTAGAGACGTGATTGTTTCCCAGGAATGCGTTTGTTTCAGGTAGAAATGTAATTGTTTTATGCGGGGATGTAATTGTTCCGGTAGAGACGTGATTGTTTCCGCAGGGGTGCGATCGTACCCGGTAAAGACATGATTGTCCCGGTTGAGACGTGATTGTTTTATACAGGGATGCGATTGTTCCGGTAGAGACGTGATTGTTTTCGCAGGAATGCGTTCGTTTCCGGCAAAAACGTAATTGTTCCGATAGAGATGTGACCGCCCCCGGTAGAGACGTTGCATGCAACGTCTCTACCGGGGGATGAATGGGTAAAAATGTATTTTTTGCGGTGAATATTTAAAATATTTTTATGGATATAACACATGTTAAAAGAAATTGTTGAATTTTCAAAGGAACTGGAAAGAGAAGGGATATATGATCGAATTCGTGAACAGAATCAGATTATTGATAAACCGATAATGGTAATTCCGATTAAGGATGATCTGTCAGGATTTGATACTGATGGGATTTATTTTGTGGTTAAGGATATTAAAAATCTATCAATTAAAGATGAAAAAACAGAGGAACTTATAGAAAGAAATCATTTGATCTTAGACAATAATAAGTATGAAATTAAAAATGAAGGAGAATTTAAAAAAATAAGATTTCTTAAAATTGATAATATCGTTAATGAGCATTGGAAAGAAATTTTAAAAAATTTGAATAATTATACTTCGAAAGTATTCGGTTCTAATTTTAATATTGATAGAATAGGCGGAATCAGTTCATATAACATTTTTATTTTTACCTTTATAGTGAATAAAAAATTAAGTGATATTCTAAATAAAACATATAGTAAAAATAATGAAGACTTTAGTAAACTTTTCGATTACATCCCGAATGAGGAAAAATATATTGATAATACAGCAAATGATAGAAGTAGAGAAATCTTAAATAATTATAATAGAGTAGTTAAATATTTCCAAAAGAATAAGAAAGAAATAATAAAAATATTTTCTGAGATTCATGAAATATTTTCTGATGTTGATAAAACTATTGAAATTCTACAAAGGATAAATGATGATTTAAAATCAATCTCAATATTATTCTATTTTAATTCTGAAGTTAATATTTATTCATGTGTCTATAGAAATCATTTAGAAAATAAAATTTTCTATACAGATGAATTTCTTACAAAAGAGGGAAGTTGTAGCTCCTGTAGCATTCCTGCAAATGAAAGTTATTTATCTTTTCCTACCTTATTCAATAACCTGAATATATATAAACCATTTCTAAAACATCTTAACCGTTTAAATAATGTCAATATAGCTTTATGTTCAAATTGTGTACTATATATCAATGAATTTAGATACCTTTTTTTGCAAAGGTTAAATATTAAAATATTCCCAATAATTATAAACAAGGATACTAAGTATGAAATAAATATCCTTAAAAATAATTTTGATAAAATTCAAAAAGACACTTTTAGAAAAATAATTACAAGCTTTTATCAGGAAACAAACCTAAGTGAACTGGATTATTACTTAGTAATATATGACTACACCAAAAACCAGCAAGGGATTAAGGATTCTTTTTACTATTTTGATTATATTACTGGATTCAAATATAATTTTAAGGGAATTAACATTTTCCATATTGAAAATCTCCTCGAAAGAAACTTCTTTAATAAATACAACAATTCATATAACGAAGCACAATTAATTAAAAATTATTTTTCAAGTGAGATAAATACAGGTATAAAACAATTAGACAACCTTCTATATCGTTATCGCATCCAAATATTCGATTTTATCTATCGGGCAAAATATAACTCTCTCTCATTAAAGGATATCGCATCAATATATTTTGAATCTTTGCAGCTAAAGCTTAAGGACTTCTATTCACCTGATTTACAGGAAAAAATTATATTACAGAAGATAGGAGGAATGAATAATGCTTATAATGAACTTGATAAGTTATTTGGAGGACATTTTATGGAAACAGTAGAAAAGATAAAAGAGATCAAGGATATTGTAGATATAAACAGTTTTGCATATTATGCGGGCCAGATAGTTTTTTTCCTATTATCAAAATCAGGTAAATCAGATAAAAAACATTCAATGGCAGAACCTTTTATTAATTTAAGAAAACTCTCTATGCTGGCATTAAAATTGGAAGAGCTATTCAATGCATATAAACACAATATAAATCTACATGATGGAAAATTTAATGTTATGTTCTCAAAAATATGGAGCTATCTAGTAGATCATAAGAATGATGATTTTAAAGATGAATTAAAAATGATGTTTTATGCTGGGTACTTTGACAGCAATATTTTTTATGAAAAAAAGCAGCAAAATACAGGAGAAAATAATGAAGCAGAACAAAAATGAAAACAATAATGGGTTTAATAAAAGGTGCTATGGTATTCTTATAATTAAAAGTGAAAATAGTAATTTTAATGCTGATTTTACCGGAAACCCCAGGAGATTACCTGATGAAAATGGAACAATATATGCAACCGATAAAGCTTTAAAGTATGCGATTAGAAGATACTGGATTGATTCGGGGAAAGATGTTTTCGTATGGCGTTCTCATAAAGATAATGGTAATCCGAGAACTAGGGATGAGCGAATGAATGAAATGAAATCATTATTTGAAGAAAAATACTCTGATTTTAAAAAATTAAAAGATGAATATGATTCAATTAATTCTAAAAAGGAAAAAGATCGGACAGATGAAGAA
This sequence comes from Spirochaetota bacterium, assembly GCA_050298055.1. GTDB lineage: Bacteria > Spirochaetota > UBA4802 > UBA4802 > UBA5550 > JBNKTL01. Next base: position 1,469 of record JBNKTL010000049.1, on the reverse strand, counting down.
AAGAAAAGAATTGAAGATTTACCTAAAATTATAACATCTTATATTTTTTCAAAATGTATTGATATTAAACTTTTTGGTGTAACTTATACAGGCACAGGCCCTGTTTCTTTGACAGGCCCTGTTCAATTTAGTTATGGAATAAATAAATTATTGGAAAACATTAATCTAACTAATGATATTCTTGCTCCTTATGCTGATGATCCAAAGGATAAACAAACCTCAATTGGGAAAGATAGTAAAAATTTAAACGCATTTTATGTTTATGATTTTTCTATCAATCCACAGAATATTCTATCACATTATGAGACGAATGAAGATATTAAAAATAAAATGAAAATTACAGTAGATGAAATTGATTTATTGAAAGAGGCAATGCGCAATGCTGTCACGGCTTTGGATACTACCTCAAAAAAGGATAGTGAAAATTCATTATTATTATTCATAGAAATGTCTGGAGATTCAAAAGAATTTTTGCCAGCAATGAAAAACCTTGTTGAAATAACAAAAGAAAACAAAAAAACAACTATTGATCTAACAAAAATAGATGAATTGATTAAACATAAACAAACTGGCGCTGTGGAATTGTACTACAATGCAAATATAACAGATGTTAAATTAACTGCAAGCGGCAAAATTAAACCTACCAATACGAATATGTAAGGTAAGAAAATGCAAATTTTTTCTATCGATATAGTTGGCGAATTAGCATTGTTTAAAAAAAATGATGCTAATGACCTTGTTCATGTAAGTTATAATTTTATACACAAACCTGTTTTGCTTGGAATTTTTGGGGCTATTATCGGATTTCAAGGGTATTCATTTGCTCTTCAAGGAGAACATCCCGATTTTTATAAAAAATTAAGCAATCTAAAAATTGCAATATATCCTTTATACAATAAACCATTAAAAAAATTTATTACAGGTTTTAATAATGCAAGTGGTATGGGTTCTGATGCTGGCACATGGCAAATCAAAGAACAAGTTATGATGGGGGAGCCGGAAATACGTTATAGAGTTTATATCTATAATGATGGTTCTATTGAGCAAGAAGATTTTAATAATTTATTATCTAAAGTATCAACTTATAAAACTGAATACCCTCTCTATTTTGGTAAAAACGAGTTTTTTGCGTGGTATGAAAACTATCAGGAATATTCCGCAACTCCTATAAAAAATGATGTAAGTGTTATTGATAGTCTGGTCAGATTAGGAGAAAATAATGATATTGCTATGATTAAAGGTTCATCTTTTGAAGATTTCAATCCTTTGGCATTAGAGAGCAATGAAGGTTATACTGTTTATGAGTATCTTCCCTATGATTTTGATAAGAACGGTTTTTATATAAAAGACATTTTTATTCTAACACAGAGAAAACTTATATTAAAGAAACAAGATGCTTTTTACACTCTCACCGGCAAAAACGGAGAAAAATACAATGTTCAGTTCATTTAATATCAAAGACATTAAAC
>JBNKTL010000048.1:0-39557 GCA_050298055.1 Spirochaetota bacterium | reverse complement strand
GCTCTTCGGGATTATCGGCGGTGTTGCCGCTGTTATTGCCATTGTTGCCTTCTGGGGCCTTTCATCAAAGGCAGTAAAATATAAGGTGAAATCAGTTTACTGGGAGAGGGCCATAGCCGTTAACCGGTATATGGTTACAAACAATACCGACTGGGAAGATGAGATGAAGGGTGACGAAATAAAGGTCATCAGCAAGAACAGGGAGGTAAGGCGCTACGATAAGAGACAGGTGGGTACACGGACAGAATCGTACAGGGACACTGAGAAGTACCAGGCCGGGACAAAGGAGGAGTGTACGACATCCTACAAGTCAACAGGTTCCGGCGCGGCAAAGAAGACGAAGAAGTGCAGGGACGTTCCGGTCTACAAGACCCGGGAAGTGACAAAGACCCGGGAGGTCCCGGTCTACAGGGAGTTCCCTGTCTATGGAACAAAGGTCATCTATGTCTCCAAAATGTATTCTGTACACAGGACCCCGAAAAAGAGCGGCAGGGACAACAGCCCCTCCTGGCCGAAGGTCAAACCGGGGGAAGGCCTGGACAGCAAGCCCGATATGGAGGGCGACAGGTCCGAGAAGTACAATGTGACTCTCGCAAAACTCGCCAAGGGGAAAGGCCCGGCGGAAGTCATCTTCAAAACCCGGCCCGACCTCTTTGAGAAGAAGTATATTCTCAATAAGGAACTGGAGATGAAGGTGAGTAACATGGGCGGCATCAAGTATGACGAGGGAGAGGAAGAGATAAAAGTAATAAAGAAGTAACCCCGGGAGGCGGGGCGCCGGTTTCCTGTCAATAATGAACTGTTTCCCCGCCTTCCCGTTGATTTTATTTTGTCACTATTCTTGCTTCCCGTTCCGGGTAAGAGGGCAGCGGTTTTTTTACCGAGTAAAGGATTACCGATGAACCTGTTTACACCAACCAGATTATTCATTCAATGTCAATGGAATTAAACTCCCTCTGTATGAGTATTAATAATCTCTTTAAGTCTCTCCACTATCTTAACCATCCCCAGTGTATCGAGCCTGCAGTACTCAAGGAGATTTTCTCTTGTCCTGCTTATGACCTTTTTATCGGTCATTGTTCTCATGCTGCCGTAAGCCCTCATGGCCTCAAAACCGTTGGACACATTCATCTCTTCATAGTTGAGTCCCGGAACAAGGGCGGGGAGTATTTTTTTCATTGAGTAACTCCCCTTTATGCGGGGAGTATAGTAGTGTTTGTTCTGGAAGGGCTTCATGAGGTCTTTGAGCCGTGCGATGATTTTTTTTATTTCATCCGAGTACAGGGGGAAATGTGCCGCAAGTTCCCTGAGTCTTCCCTTTTCATAGGGTCTGTTGTAAACCAGTATGTCTCCCCGGGTGTTAATGTTACCAAGAAGGCTCTCGATAAATTCTTTCCTGGGGTCTCCTTTGGGATTTCCCAGAAAGCTGTAATACTCAGGTTCAGAGCCCGGCGACTTCTGGATATGAAGGGAATATTGGAAAGGTATATGCTGGTAGGGCCTGGTTCCTTCATATTGGGGGATTGCGTCCATGATTGCTTCAAAATCGAGAAAGCCCAGAGGATATTTGAGGTTTTCTAAAAACCGGGTGAGTTTCTTACGATCAACATGTTCTTTTCCATTCCTGTGGCATTCGACCTGCATTTTCTGGGCCGGGGCAAGGGGGTAGTCAGGGGGGATACTTTCAATATTTTTTATACCGTTTTTATAGAGATCAATGGCTTCCCTTTTATTGAGACCGGAAATGCTGAATACTGAATCCTCCGGGAATCTGCCCCAGCAGTATCCAAGGAAATCACAGGTGTAGGGCCGGAAGCAGTGTTCACCGGTTTCGGTGCGGGGGTCAGAGCCCTTTGCGGCGATTTCAGAAAGTGTGCTGCTTAGCTCCCTTATCACCTTCTCTTTCAGCCGGGCTTCTGGTGTCACCGGTTTAATAGTGAAAAGTGAATTGATATCCAGTCTTCCCTTTCTCCTGTAGCTGTTGCTGATATGGACAATATTTATCTCCTCAATGGGCAACCCGGAGTTCCTGATCACATAATACTGGAAGGATGCGTCCATCAGGTTTGTGTCAGAGATGCCTGTGGAACTTTTCACCTCGTATCCTTTCCATGTATTCTTGTCCTTCACCAGAATGTCTATGGAACAGAAGAGGTTCTCAGAGATGAAACTTGCTTCATAGATAATATCCTTTCCCTTTTTAATGAGTCCCTGTGTTTGTTCAATGGATTCCGTAAGCCTGTTATGATCATCGGGAGATGCGTCAATTCCACCGGGAAAAAGGTCTCTTGCAAGGACTCCCACTTCGGAGCCCATTTTGAAAATATTCCGGAGCTCTTCACTGATTTTGTCCCTCAAATCAGGGTGGTATTTATAAAGATAGAATGATCTCGGGCACTGCAGTCCTCTTATGAATGAGGTTTTACTTATGGTTGTTAATTTTTTAATGATACCCACCCGTCATACTGAAATTTTGAGGCAAACTGCGATACATTGACATGAGAGTACTTCTTGACAACTGACAGGCTGGTGCTGAGCCCGCGTGATTTTGCACCAATAAGATTCTCTTTATAGTCGGATATTCCAGAAATTAACCAATCATGATGAGTAAAAAATCACGCAGTCAAAGTATTAGTTTCGCAGCTTCTTTTCTGCTTTTAAATTTTTATGTTTAATATGGATAAACCTGTGGGTGGCTGCATGGGAAAACCGGTTTATAACGGATTTGAGATCTGAGTTGTCCCATCTCTCCCTGAATTCACCGTTGTTCATAAGCTTCCTGCTGATCCTGTAGGATCTTCCCGACCCGGGCGTAAAAAAAATGTCATCCCGTTCTATGGAGAGGCTGCTGTTTTCAAAAATCCTGGAAAGCAGGTTTGCCATTGTACAGTTGAAGTGGTTTTCCAGGTCTACAGCGTCTTCGCATGTACATATTTTCTTCCGCATTCCCGGCAGGAATTCCCTCTCAAATTTAGTGTAGGAATATTTTTTCTTTCCCATTATAAGCCTCCTTTTTTCAGATTGCACATATAACATACATCCTTTCATAAGATGTTTCAATAAAAATGCATTCCGGACTTTCCGCAGGTGAGTTTGCTTGTTTCAAGGGAGTATCCCTTGTTGAAATGTTGCGGATATAAGCTGTGATCCAAAACAGTGCTATAACCTGTTATGCGATTTCATTAAAATCTCCCGGGAGCGTGAACGTGATGGTTGTTCCCTTTTTTTCAACGCTTTCAACCCATATCTGCCCTCCGTTTTTTTCAACCATCTCCCTGCAGAGTATCAGTCCCAGCCCCGTACTCATTTTCCCGGAACCGGCTTTTCCCCTTGAATAGATATCCAGGTTGAATATGTCGGCAATAAGATCACTTCTTATCCCTTTCCCGTTGTCAGCCACCTGGATTTCCACAAAACCATTTTTTTCGGATGCAATTATCCGGACGGTGCTCCCTTCATATGAGAATTTTATTGCATTTGCAACAAGGTTTCTCATTATGATATTGATCATATCTGAGTCACCAAATGCATAAAGCTTCGGGCTGATGTTGGATATAATCTTTACGCTTTTTCTGTCTGCCTCAATGCGGTAAAACTCGGTTGTCTTATCTACAATTTCCTTTATGGAGAGAATTTCCGGATTATACTGCATTTTATTGTCCTGTATCCTGACCCAGTTCAGCAGGTTAAGGAGCAGGTCATAGTTGTTCTTGGAAGAGACTTTTATTGAGTTAATGATATCCTTTTTCTCATCATCACTCATCTCATCATAGTTCTCTTCAAAAAATTCCATGAACTCAAAATAACTTCCCAGCGGTCCCTTGAGGTCATGAGCCAGTACCGAAATAAACCTGTTCTTTATGGCAAGAATTTCATTCAGCTGTTTTATCAGCCCTTCTCTCTCTTTTTCCGCTTTCTTCATTTTGCTGATATCGTTAATAATAACGAGAAGTGCGGGTTCTTTGTTGAAATCTATTGTCAGGATATTAATAGTAACGTCAATGGAAATCCCTTCTCTTGTTGTTACGGTAGATTCAATATACTCGGGAGTTTCATGGTTTTTCAGGGCCGACATGAGAAGACCTTTTGCTTTTTTAAAATCTTCACGGTTAAGAAGATGTAAAAAATCCTTACCTTCCAGACTTTCCCTGTGATAACCTGTCAATCTTGCAAAAAAGCTGTTTGCAAAAACGATTTTGTCTGACTTGATGATCAATATGCCAATATTTGCATCTTCAACAAGGGTCCTGTACTTTTCTTCGCTTTCAGCCAGCCATACATTGGTTTTTTTAAGTTCAGAATTTGTTTTGCTGATTACATATTCATAGCTGTACGAAATAAGCAGTATAAAAATATAAATTATGCTGTATCTTATTAAATAGGAGCTTTTGTAATCGGGGAACCAGCTGAAGTTCATAAAAATAAGGTATGACAAAACGGCAGAGAGTGTGAAAATCAGGACTATTCTGAGCCCATTCCGCTTTCCCATGATAAAAAAAACCGGTGCAGGATAAATAAGGAGGTACATTGGTCCGGAGTTGTCTTTCCCGCCGGTTACCAGGAAAAAGATCAGTACGAAACTAATAGACAGAGTAAAAAAATATGAGACGGCATCCAGCATAAATGTTGCTCTGAGCAGAATAAATGAAATAATTATCAGGAATAATGATATTATGTCTACTGTAAGAAGCGGGAGATTATACTGGAAATAGTTCAGGATTAAAAAAAAGGTGAAAGTGATCAACAGGGTAATCAGCAGGATGTTGATGAGAATAACCTTTCTCTTAATAGAAAATTCAAGGGTGTCACCCCTTCCCGATGTAAAGAAGTTGTAGATAAATTTTCTCATTTTTCCCATAAATTAAGGGATTATCCTCAAAAAATCTTATAATATACTCCGGAATATATATTATTCCCCCTTTGTTCAAATTGTCAATAATATTAGTTTCATCCTCTCTGTAGTTTTCTTCTCGTGCTGAGCCCGCGTGATTTTGTGCCAATAAGATTTTCTTATTTTTAAACGGTTTTTTATTAAAAATATTTGCAGATGGTTTATGATAAAAAAAGCGGAGAGGAATAACTCTCCGCTTTTTTTCTCTAACAAGAACTTTCTCTTCAGGCTTAGAAACAGATACCTGCGTTTATATACACAATCGGGGCCCAGGTAATATCAAAATCTTCATTGCCCCCTGCCGGTTGCGCGAGAAAACCGGGTTCTATAAAAAAGATCATATCCCCTGAAAGCTGGATTTGTATTTCGACACTCAGGTTTGCGCCCATCCCGTCTCCATCCAGGGTTGATTCATCAGCGCTCAATTTCCTGTAACCGATATTCAATCCCGGTTTTATTGCAACTGTGGGAGTCGCCAGGAAACGATATTTTAATGCGCCCCCGAATTCAGTGATGGAACCATCAACATCTTCTATAGTAACTGATGAATAGTTGAAATATACGCCGGCTGCGAATTTTGGAGCAACATAAGCATCATAAAAAGCCCTTACCAGAAAACCTGCGTCCTTTGTTACATAGTCATCGACGATACCTCCAACATAGACATCACCCTCAAGCCACATTCCTGCTGAGATACCAATATCTCTCTCCCTGTTTTCAAAACCGGCAGCTTCTGCCGAGCTGCTTGAAAAGAGTATTGAAAAAACAGTTAAAATTAATACAGTTGATAAAACTGCAACATTAAATGTTTTTTTCATAGTTCCTCCTGCTATTGATTTATAATATTAATAATAGACTAAGATAACTACCCAGCTATATATATTGAAAATGTCTCTGTCAATGATAATTTTAAAATCTGAGTAGCTGAATCGTTAATTATTTATAGATCTTATTTTATAAAGCAACAGAAGAGAAAACATCGTACCAAGGTATTAGAAGTTTATTTTTTTTCGTAAATATTAAAAAGATTGATCAACTGGATCCTGTTCTCAATTCCAAGCTTGTTATAGATATTTGTCACATGAGTTTTTACGGTTCTCAGGGTTATCCCCAGAGTTTCGGCAATTACACTGTTTTTCGTTCCGCTTATTATGTATTTGACCACTTCCGTTTCTCTTTGAGACAGATTGTAATCCTGTTCCAGCATATTGATTGAATGAACAATACTTGAGACAGCGGCGTATCCCACAAAATCCATATGGGAGTCAAGTACACTGAAAAAAATTGTAGAGGTAAGGATATTTCCGGAAACCGTATTAATAAGAATTCTTGTATGAATGTCACCTCTCTTTGAATTAAGGAAATTTTCACGTAACTTATGGTTTAACTGATAAAAAAAATCAATTTTTCTCCCTGTGATTTCATTTTTATCAAATCCTGTAGCTTCTCTAAATGCTTTATTATCCATTTTAATTTCGAGATTCTCATTAAACAATATGATAAGGTCTCCTGTATTGTCAACAATGCTTCTGTAAACCTCCGAGTCATGAAGGTCCAGGAATCTGTATTTACCGATTGCATACCAGACTCCCGTGACCCAGAAAATACCGAAAATCGGAGAAATAAGTATTGAATTATAGGGAAGAAGAAAGGGGAGAACAAAAGGCTCAAGATTGAAAAGAAAAACAGTTATTGAGATGGAGAGAATTAAGATGAGGGCCTGCATCTTTTTTTTTCGTACCGATGATTCCCTGTACCAGAGAACCAGGAGTATTATTGATGCAGTATAGTAAATCAAATAATTTATCATAAAAATGATATTTATTATATTATCAAAACCATTGATCCCTATCCAGTAATCATGATATCTGACAAAATCTTTAAACACCATAAGGCCGGTGAGGCTTTTATAATAAAAAACAAAAGAAGGCAGATAAATACCGATAATAAAATAACTTTTTCTCCCTGTTTTTCCGGATATGAGCATACAGAAATGCAGGGTAAAAGCATGGAGAAAAATGAATCCAAAGGAAGAGAGCCTGAACCAGAATAATGCCTCCGGCTTGTCCCGGGAATTGTAGCCGAATGCAGCTCCCAGCAGCCATATAAACAGGCATATATTCATAAAAAAATATAGGCGGTTAAGCCGGGATTTCGGATCTTTATAGAGTATGTATACTGCTTCAAGCAATACAAGTGTTAAAACAATGGTTGAGATAAATGAGAGAATATTCATTATATATTAAATGCTGGGTCATTTCATGACAAGGGTATATAATATTTTTCTCACAGTGTAAAATATCAAGAAATTTTATCAAAAATATCACTGTTTTCACGGGCGCGGATTATTTTTCAGATAAAATAATTCGCGCCCCCTATGGCAGGGACCCTGTGGGGCTTTTAAGGGATTTCACCCCTTAGACACCGTAAAAAAATATCTCGTTAACCCGAAATTTAAAATGCACCCGTTTTGACTGATATTAACTTCTTGACGCTAGCACTTTTATTTTTATAAATGAAAAGTAACTGCTCGGCTTTATGACTGCAATAAAAGTTTTTGCTGGAACACATCAGTTTTTTTTATTCATTAACATATTTATTGTAAACATAGCTGAGGATAGCAATAAAAAAGAAATCATGAAAATCATGAATGGAGGAAAGATGGAATACAGTGAGATAATCTACACCGAGAAAGACCCGGTTGCTTCTATAACACTCAACAATCCATCCAAAGTAAATTCTCTTTCAATCCGGATGGTGAGTGAGCTGAGTGACATTCTCTCAAAACTCCCTGACAGGGAGAATATCAGGGTTGTGATCATTAAGGCCGTGGGGAAGCACTTCTGTGCGGGGCACTATCTCCCTGAAATGATTGATAAAGGTGTAAAAAAATACAGGGAGATATTTTCTCACTGCTCGGAGATGATGAAGATGATTCATGAGATACCCCAGCCTGTTATTGCCCAGGTGCAGGGTGTGGCTACCGCCGCCGGCTGCCAGCTTGCAGCATGGTGTGATCTTGTTGTTGCCGAGGAGGGTGCGAAGTTTGCCACCCCGGGTGTGAGAATCGGGCTTTTCTGTACGACTCCGGGCGTTGCGGTTGTCAGGGCCGTGGGAAGAAAGGCGGCAATGGAGATGCTTCTCACCGGCAGGTATTATTCCGCGGGGGAGGCAAAAGAGCTCGGCCTGGTAAACAGGGTTGTGCCCCCGGAAGAACTGGAGACCGCGACAGAACTCCTCGCGCTGGAAATCGCGGAAGCCAGCCGCTTTGCCATTGCCCTGGGAAAGAAGGCTTTTTATAACCAGGTCGACCGGCCTGATGAGAACGCCTATGATTCCGCATTGGATACAATGGCCCTCAACCTTGCATCCGAAGACGCACAGACGGGAATAAAGGCATTCCTGGAGAAAAAAACTCCGGAATGGAAGAACAGGTAGATGAATAATCTGAAAAAGGTGAATTGAAAATGTCTGAGAGGATAGATCCGGCCGGATACGGGCTTTCCCGGAGAACTGAGCTGGCCGGAATAAGCGGAAAACATATTGCCATTGTCAAGAAGAGGAAGAGCAGGATCGTAATGAAAGACGGGGAGCAGATTCTGCACCAGGCGGAGGCCATAAAGAGGAAATCTCCCGGAATAAAGATATCGGTCATGACAGATGCCCCGGTCTGCAGCAAGACCCGGCTTTTCCTGAAGGAGAGGGGCATTGAGTTTATGCCCCTGGAATAGTGTGCCTTCTTTGGAGCCGTAAACTTCTTCCAGGTATTCCCTGTTAAACTCCTCTGCAATGATATGGATATTATACTTAACCAGTATATCCAGTATGTATTTTTTAAACCGGTTGAATACCGAAACGGGAAAATGGTCTTCCTGTACTGGATCAAATGGTCGACTCCGATTATGTATATCACAGCAGGTGCTTCCCCCGGGGACCTGTTATTTCATTGAAAATTGTCTGTACATGAAAGGCTTTTCCCATAATTCTGGTTTGAATGAAAAAAGAGTCAAGCTTTTTCAGGGACCTTCTGCGACTTAATGGCATTCCTTACCGGGATGTCGATGCTTTTATCTTTGACCGGGGGATGGGCTTTGGTGATTCGGAAAAGTGGTGGGGGAGCGGCGGTGTGAGACAGCTGCCCCACGAAGGACTTGATATCTTTTTATACCGGGAGAAGAGCGGTGAAGTAAAAAAGCTGGCTCCCGGTACACGGGTCCCCTCAGCCTTTAATGGTGAAGTGGTCCGTGTAATCGATGATCTTCTTGGAAAATCGCTGGTGGTAAAACAGAGTGCAGATTTATCCGGCTCACCTTTTTATATTTTTTATGCGCATGTAAAGCCCCTCCAGGAGATTATACCGGGGAAAAATGTCGTAGCCGGAGAACCGGTTGCCGAAATCGCGGAACTATCCGGTAAAAGACCCGGCATCTCTCCCCACCTTCACCTTTCAATGGCTTTAATCGAACCCGGTTTTGAAATGGCTCACATCAGCTGGGAGACCATCGGCAAAAGCGAAGAGATTCAACTCCTTGATCCTCTGGATTATATATAATAAAGGTAACTATGTATAAAAAGTTTTCCTGTAAATAAAAAAACATAACAGGTTGGTTCCCGGTCCTCTGTAAACATATTAGCTACAATAAAATTCTCCAATATCCTACAAAAAAATAATACTTTTTCCTATTTGAATTATTCTGCCGGGTTGTATATTATTTCTGTTCATTGTTTATTATTTGAGGCACTCCATGAAGGATGATGTAAAACTGGTTTACGGAAAAGAGTATCATGAAAAGATACTCGGGCAGTTTTTTCTGCAGGGGAAATCCTTTGTCCATTCGAGCCGGGGAGATGTGGAGGTCAGATATATTGGTTTTCATGACGATCTGGCCGAGTTTGCTTTCCCTCTCAGGACAAGCAGACCGGGGAACTGCTCTATCTTTACCCGGGTAAAGAATATTACCATTACAGTACATCTTACCTGTACAAAGGTGAAAGGAGATACTGTATTCTGTTTTGTTCCCTTAAATTTTGAGATTCAAACGACTCCCCGGAATGATCTGAGGAGATGCTTCAATGGAGATACGGAAAATATAATATTTGCAACAAATGTTATATCCGATCCGGGGATAAAAAAAACACTGAAAAGTGAAAAGAAAAAGCTGGAAAAGATCAGGGACAGGGTAAGCCCCGATGAAGCGGGCGCCTATGATTATTTTAACATTGTCTTTGACGATTCACCGGTTCATGATCCCCGCATGAAATATTTTAAGGAGTTCAGATCTCCTATTCATGTCCTTAATTTCAGAAAGAGCGGGAGTGAAGAAAAGGACTACCTGGTCAAATATTACCTTGAGAACATTTTTAAAATGGACAGAAGCATAAGGGACAATGCTGAAATTGTATCGGAGATATCGGTCCCTATCCTGTGCAATGATAAGATCCCTTACGGGTATATACAGGCAAACAGCAGTCTGCCTCTTTCACGGACATCAATGAGGTCCCTGAAGCGCATGGCTCTGCTCATTGAAAGCATGCGCAGAGAAAACAACATATCTTTCAATGTTGACCACAGGTTTCTTGTATCAGACATCTCGAAAAACGGACTCGGTATTGCCTTCAAAAACTGGAGCCTGCTTCCCTACTATGACAGGAAGAAAATGGTAAGCATGGATATGATATTTCCCCAGAGAAAGAAAGCATCTCTTATCGCCGATGTGAGGCATATTGACATTCTGGCAAATAAAATCATCAAGGTCGGGTTTTACATAAGGGAGATGGATAATCTGAGTAAAATTCACTTCCAGAGGGCCCTTGAATCGAGGATGGTAGCATAGAGAGAAAACCGGAACCATAATCCCATAATATGAGAGCCTTAAAAAACCTCCTGAAAGGGTGTCCGTGACCGGGGCACCCTTTTTTTTTATTTATCAATATTCCCCTGAATCCAGATAGTAGCACCCTGGCCCGCCTTGACCGGGGCCATCCCAACACCATATTTCAGACTATCACTTGCATCGATACTTGTAATCGGGTATTCGATATGAAGTTCCTTTTTTAGCTTATTGACAATAAGAGAATAACTATTATTTTTCCGCCAGTTTTTTGCCCCGAACATCGTATCTAATTTCTTAGATGTAAAAACTTTTTTGTTCTGTTTTTCCTCATCTTTCCATTTTTGTACGGCGACCCGCTGCCACCGGGGCATTTCGCCTTTTCTTAAAGGTATTTCCAGGTCAAGATGTGCGCCGCAATCACCGTGGGCCGTTTCATTTTTGCCATAGATACCTCTGTGTGTGCTTATGGCCTTTATGGGACTCTTCACTTTAAAATCCTTGGGAAGACGCATAACACCCACTGCCCAATAATTATCATTGGGATAAATAAACCAGTTTCGGCCGCCTAAAATATTATCGAGCTGTTTTATTAAACTTATTTTCGGGTCTGTGTTATCCTGGTAGTAGCATTTTCCAAGAGTAAACCCTATAAGAGCAACGGAAAAAAAGAGTGAGACAACAGGCAGAACAATAGAAACGGGAAGGTTCCTGACAATTTTCAATAATTGGGGAAACGACAGTAATTTGCCGTGTTCCTCAAAAACACCGATAGCTCCCTCAATCTTTTTTTTCGCCTTATCTCGTTCCGAAACGCTCATCAGTTTATCCTCCTGACAGGGAATCCCACGGGGGCTTTCTCTTTCTCTTAACATCTGTTATTACAGGGATCTTCTCCATTATGCGGAATATTTACATATTATTGCAATGAAAAAAAATTTATTGAAGTACTCTGTAAATTATCTAAAAGGTTTCTAATATTTTCATGAATGTATATTAAAAAATAATTCTTGCGCTAAACTTTCCTGCTCTTTAAAGTTCATTAATAACCGGCAATTAAGGAATATCCAAATCCTGTTAAATATCCGGATCGTTTGAAGAACAAATTCCGTAAGGAGAAAATAATGTCATTAAGCAAAAAATTTATCGGGAAAAAATATCCCGCGCAGGTCTACGAAGTGGGGAAAGAGAAGATAAAGGAGTATGCTATGGCCATCAAGAACCCCGATCCTCACTACCTGGACGAAGAATTCGCGGCAGGGACAAAATACGGGACAATCATTGCCCCGCCCACATTCGCGGCAGTCTATGCTGCGAGGAATATCGGCCCCATATTCTTTGACAGTGAGCTGAAGCTCAACATCACCATGATCATTCACGGTGAACAGGAGTATGAATTTCTTGATGTTGTCAGGGCAGGGGACCTCCTGGTGACCGAAGCGGAAATCATCGGTATCGAAAACAAGGAGAGATTAGACGTCATGTCAGTTGAACTATTGACCAGGAACCAGGACGGCAAAGATGTCTGCAGGGCCGTTTATACCCTGGTTGTGAAAAAATAGAGAAATACGGATTATTTCAAAGGAGTGAATAATGGAGATAAAAAAAGGTGATACATTCAGCGCGGAAGAGACTGTTGACAGGTACAGGGCAATTATCTACGCGGGGGCTTCAGGGGATTTTAATCCTATCCATATTGATCCGGATGTTGCAAAAGGCGTGGGACTTGATGGTGTGATCCTTCACGGCCTCTGTACACTTGGTTTCACGGCAAAGACGATAACAGACTGGACCGGAGATCCGGGGAAGCTCAAAAAACTTACATGCCGGTTTTCGTCCCCTGTGAAATTGGAGGACAGGGTTACCGTAAGGGGAGAGGTGTCGGATATAAAAGAGAAGAGGGCCTCAATTGAGCTTACGGTGATAACTGATGAAGGTGTGGAGGTCCTCACAAAGGTTTCGGCCGAGGTTGAGGCTGAATAATCCGGCGCGACTTTCATTTCATGAAGGTGTGCTGGATTATTCATCTTCGTCATTTAAAAGATCGCCGTAGAGTTTTTCGGTGCATTCGGGACAGATCCCGTGAGTGAACTCGGCATCGGAGTGGCTTTCAATGTAGGTCTCCACCTGTTCCCAGTATCCCTCGTCATCCCTTATCTTCTTGCAGCTGCAGCAGATGGGAATGATCCCTTTGAGTCTCTTTATCTCGTCCCTGGCTTTTTTCAGGTCCAGGTGGGTCTTTACCCTTATAAGAAGTTCGGTTGAATTGAATGGTTTGGTCACATAATCGATACCGCCAGCCTCAAAACCCCGGACAAGATCATCAATGTCCCTTCTCGCAGTGAGAAAAATCACGGGAGTCTCCCTGGCATTTTTATCATTCTTAATAGACCGGCAGACCTCGAAACCATCCATCCCCGGCATCATGATATCGAGAAGAATGAGGTCGGGGATCTCCTTGCCCAGAAATTGAAGGGCCTCTTTCCCGCTGGTGGCAACAGCAGTGGCGTATCCCTTTAAATCGAGAATGCTTCCCAGGAGCTTTATGCTCTGGGGGTTGTCATCGACAATCAGTATCATCTCTTTTTCTCTGTTATCCATGGCTGTTTTTCACGTATGTTTCAATTAATGTTATTAATTCGTCTATCCCGGTCAGGGTATTCTTGATTCCCGATATATCAAAGTTATTTGTAAACCCGAGCAGACGCTCTCCCCATTCTTTGAGGTTTTCAGAGCCGTATTCATCCCCCTTTCTGATAAGTTCCCCGGCAACGAGTTTCGCGTCGCTGAGTTTTACCGCTCCTGTAAGTTTATCTATGAGTGGTTTTGTTCCGGTCCTCAGGTCATCCAGGAGGTCCTGAAGTTTTTCTATCCGTTCCAGTTCTTTATCAAGGCCGGAGACCGGTTCTGCTCCGGTTTTTTTTACCGCTGTCACCGGCATTTCTTCAAACAGGAGGTATTTTTTCAGCTCCTTTAAAAGGTTGTTAACATTTATCGGTTTCAAAAGATAGCCGTCCAGGCCGGCTTTATCAGAATTGATCCTGTCTGCTTTTTTGACCGATGCGGTAAGCGCGATCACAGGGATATCTGAAGTTAAAGGATTACTCTTGATCTGTTTTGTTGCTTCCAGCCCGTCCATTCCGGGCATCCGTATATCCATGAGTATCAGGTCCGGCCTGGTATTTTCAGTAATAACGATACTGTTTTCCCCGTTTTCAGCTTCCAGGACCCTGATCCCCCATATTGTCAGGAGTTCCCTGATGAAAGAACGGTTCGATTCAATATCATCAACAACCAGCACTGTGGCATTCCTGAACCGTATAGCGCCCATATCCTTTATATCCAGTGGAGGCTTTATCGGAATATTCATTTCCGCGTGTGGTATTTCCACGTTATCCAGGATTATTTTGAAAGTACTCCCTTCCGTTAACCTGCTTTTTACTTCAATTCGTCCTCCCATCATCTCCACCAGTCTTCTGGAGATGGAGAGCCCCAGACCGGTGCCTCCGAACTTTCTCGATATTTTGCTGTCCTGCTGTCTGAATGAGTCAAAAATGAACCCGCTCTTTACATCCTCTATCCCGATTCCCGTATCCTCGATAGAGAGTATCAGGTCAACTCTCCTTTTTCCGTCATCCGGGAAATGCGTATAAGCAGAAATCTTTATGTAACCCTTCTCGGTGAACTTCAGCGCATTCCCGATTATGTTCAGAAGTACCTGGCGCACCCTTGTTTCATCGAGCATAAACACCCGGGGGAGTTCTTCATCCAGATCAAGAATAAGGTCAAGGCCCTTCTCAGATGCTTTTATACTGAAGATATCGGTAACTTCTTTCAGAAGAAAGTTGAGGGAAACAGGTTCCGGTTTGATCTCCATCATCCCTGCTTCTATCTTGGAGAGGTCGAGAATGTCGTTTATGAGAATGAGCAGGCTCTTTCCCGCGGTCTTGATGGATTTCAGGTATCCGAGCTGGGTTTCGTCGGAGACGATTGCCGCAAGCAGTTCGCTGAACCCGATCACGGCATTCAGGGGTGTCCTGATCTCGTGGCTCATGTTTGCCAGGAATTCCGACTTTGCCCTGTTTGCCTGCTCGGCTTCGTCCCTGGATTTTTTCAGTTCTTCTTCCGCCCTTTTCCTCTGGATAATGCTCATGGTTGTTTCGGCTATGAGGGAAAGGTGGTCAATATCCAGCTGCCTGTAACCGGTCTCTTTGTTCCCGACCCCAATGACCGCAATAATAGTTTCACCATCAAAGAGAGGAACTGCCAGGTCCCTTATGAGGGGCGCATGGCCGTCGGGGAGTCCCTTTTTATGCGGTACACTTTCATAATCGTTATGGATTACCGGTTTCTTTTCATGGACACAGTCGACCCAAATTCCCGCCCGGTCAATGGGAAAGTGGGTCCCCTTTTCAATTGCCGTGCATCCCCTGAGGGTTTCCTCCGACCATGTGTGGACGATAACTGTATTCTGGTCCCGGTCGATGAAATGGAAGAAACCGATTTTACTGTCGGTAAGACGTATCCCCTCCTCAAGCCCAAGCCCGATCAGTTCATCTATTGTAAGTTTGCCCATAGACTTTGTGAGATTGAGGGAAGTTTTCAGGGCGTCTTCTCTCTTTTTCCTTATGGTTATATCGTTATTCTGAGATATGAATAAAACGACATTATTATTTTCGTCCCTGATGACCGATGTGCTCCTTATTGCCCATACCACGTGCCCCTTTTTATGAATAAACCTCTTCTCCTTCAGGTTTACATCTATTTTATTGTTTCTCAATTTATCAAATATTTCACTCTCTTCTTTCAGGTCCTCGGGATGAGTTATTGATTTGTAGTCCAGGGAGATAAGTTCATCCTCAGCATAACCGAGCATTTCACAGAACGCCCTGTTTACCTGAAAGTACTTCCCGTATTTATCGGTCAGGACCATCCCCACCCTGACATTCTCAAATGCGCTCCTGAAAAGTTCTTCGCTTCTTCGGAGCTTTACTTCCCTGTCGGTGAGTTTGTTCAGGGTGTTCTGAAGCTCAGTGGTCCTCTCTTCGACCTTTCTTTCCAGTTCATCGTAAAATTCTTTTGTTTTTTCTTCAGCCTGTTTCTTTTCGGTAATCTCCCAGAATATTCCCAGGAGTCCCGTGATATTCCCGTTATTGTCTTTTACCGGGATTTTTACAATATTGACCCAGAAATCCCTGCCGTCCCGGGTATACTTCTCTTCAAGCTCGACAGTTTCTCCTTTCTCGATAATTTTTCTGTCATCGCTTCTGTATTTATCCGCCAGTTTCTTTGTAAAGAGGTCGTAATCGGTTTTTCCGGATATTTCCATAGGGTGAATTTTATGTTCTTTCGCATAACTCGTGTTGCACGATACGTAGACCGATTCCCTGTCCTTGAGAAATATTTTCTGTGGGAGGGTTTCAATTATTGACCGGTAATAGATCTCCTTTTCCAGAAGTTTCTCCTGGGCCCGCTTTCTTGCCGATATATCGGTAATGATGCCATGTTTTCCCAGAAAGAGGCCGTTTCGTATAACGGGGTTGCTTGAGGACCTTATCCATACGGGGTTTCCTTTTTTGTTAATGAGCCTGTATTCGGATGATTGAACTATCTCCTTTTTAAGGTCATTAAAACTTCTGACGATTTCCGGGAGGTCTTCCGGGTAAACATAGTCCTTGAATGGTTTGCCGATTACTTCCTCGGGAGTATAACCGGTCAATTTTTCAATCTGCGGGCTGATATAGGAGATTATCCCGTTTTCATCAAGCTTGAATATAATATCGTTTATGGTTTCAACAAGCTCCCTGTACTTCTCCTCGCTCTCCTGGAGTTTTTTAACAACGAGGTGTTTGTTGAGTCCTGTCTCAATTGCGGAGTAGAGATCGTCTGTTTTAACCGGTTTGACAATATATCCGTAGGGATCTGTCTGTTTGACATTTTTAATTGTTTCCGGGTCCATGTGGGCGGTCATATAGATGAAGGGTATTTTAAATCTTCTGTTTATTTCATTTGCCGTTGCAATTCCGTCCATTTCAGAGGCCAGGATGATATCCAGGAGTACAATATCAGGCTTGCTTTTACTCATGAGATCCAGAGCTTCTTCACCGGTGGATGCAGTGCCCGCAACAGTATAACCGATCTGCTCAAGCCTCTTTTTAATGTCCAGAGCGGTTATGTACTCATCTTCAACTATGAGAACTTTAACATTTTCCATATTGGTTTAAAATATATTCGGTTCTTTTTTATAAATATACGGGAAATTTATCACATATCAAGGATATTTTAATGAGAAAAGCGGTGATTGTCCCGTGAAAAGAGCTGATAAGTCATTTCTATGGCCGTTATTTATACAATGTTCCCTTAAAGGAAGAAAATATAATTATTGGAAGTATTCTGAAAATGATATTGAAAGCAATCTCAATATATTACAAAATATTACAATTGCAATAAAATAAAAGTCAATCATTCATGGTGTTTCAATAAAATATTTTGACAAAGTCATGCTTCCGTTTATTATTATGGTAAGATGTGTATAGTGATCCAAAGGTCTGTATTTACCCAGTCCGGTTTTCTTCATCCGGAGGGGATAGTACAAACTCGAATCTTTTTGTATTATTACATTTTATTATAATAACCAGGAGGTCATAATGGATACAATTTTAAGGATTGATATGGGGGCTGATGGCGGTCCGAAGATTACCCGGGGCCCTATTGGAGAGTATGCAGGTATGGCCGGAAGAGGTCTTACGTCCTCTATTATATCAAAAGAGGTAGACCCGCTGTGTCATCCCCTGAGTGCGGAGAACAAGATTGTCATCGCGCCGGGGCTTTTAAGCGGGACCGCGGCCGCAATGTCCGGGAGGCTCTCCGTGGGATGTAAAAGTCCGCTCACAGGGGGCATTAAAGAAGCCAATTCCGGAGGACAGGCGGCGCAGGTCCTGGGAAGGATGGGGTATGCTGCCATTGTTCTCGAGGGGAAACCTTCCGGTGATGATCTCTACAAGATTTATATCAATAAAGATGATGTAAAGATAGAGAAGGATAACAGCCTCAAAATGATGCCCAACTACGATCTCATTGACAAGATGCGAAAGGAATATGGTGATAAAAATGCCTTCATGTCCATAGGGCCTGCGGGCGAGATGATGATGGGAGCAGCATCAATCGCATGTACCGATATGGAACTGAGGCCGTCACGGCACGCGGGCCGCGGAGGTGTTGGTGCCGTTATGGGTTCAAAGGGCGTTAAGGTCATCATTCTCAACGATGAAGGTCTTAAAAACAGGGAGCCAAAAGATCCGGATAAGTTCAAAGAAGCCAACAAGACATTTGTTGACGGGCTGAAGAAGCACCCGGTAACTGGGGAGGGCCTCCCTGCGTACGGGACCAATATCCTTGCAAATATCATTAATGAAGCCGGCGGCTATCCCACGAACAATTTTCAGCAGGGGACCTTTGACGGGACATCAAAGATAAGCGGTGAGACATGCGCCGAACTGGAAGAAAAGAGGGGCGGCCAGGCAACACACGGGTGCCACAGGGGATGTGTCATCAGGTGTTCCGGAATATATCATGACAAACAGGGCAAGTATCTCACAAAGCAACCGGAGTACGAAACTGTCTGGGCCCATGGGGCAAACTGCGGCATAGACGACCTGGATGCCATTGCCATGATGGATTTTCTCGATGACAACTATGGGGTTGACACAATAGAGATGGGTGCCACAATTGCCGTGGCAATGGAAGCGGGCGTTGCCAAGTTCGGTGACGCGGATGCCGCCATCAACCTCATTAAGGAAGTAGGCAAGGGATCGGAACTGGGCAGGATCCTTGGAAACGGCGCTGCGGTGACCGCGCGGGTATTCGGAATAGAGAGGGCTCCTGTTGTCAAGGGGCAGGCCATGCCCGCGTATGATCCCCGGGCCATACAGGGTATCGGTGTTACCTACGCTACAAGTACAATGGGCGCGGACCATACATCCGGTTACGCTATTGCCACAAATATCCTCAAGGTGGGAGGATTTGTGGACCCCCTGAAGACAGACGGGCAGATAGACCTTTCAAGGAACCTTCAGGTCGCAACAGCCGCGGTGGATTCAACCGGAATGTGCCTCTTTATAGCGTTTGCCATACTGGACCAGGAAGACACATTTATGGCCCTGATAGATCTTCTTAATTCATTCTACGGCATGAGCCTTACCCCGGATGACGTAACGGAACTGGGGAAGACCGTACTGAAGATGGAGAGGGAATTCAACGAGAAGGCCGGGTTCACCTCGAAGCATGACAGGCTTCCCCGGTACTTCAAGACAGAAAAAATAGCGCCTCACAATACAACATTTGATGTGACAGACGAGGAACTTGACCAGGTCTTCAACTGGTAATAAAAACCGGCATAAAGGCATGGACATCAGGCTTAGCGGCCTGGTGTCCTTTTTCGTTACGAATTAAGAAGAAGAAATTATCACGAAGTTCACGAAGAAAGAGGAAGGAAGAGTTTTGAACCGCTAAGACGCTAAGTACGCAAAGGAAGAAATAGAAAGGATTAATTTTTAAAATTTCATAATAACACTAAGTAAATGATAGAATAAAATAAAGGTTCAAAGGAAATAATAAAGAAATAAAAAACTTTGCGCCCTTTGCGCCTTTGCGGTTCAATTGTTCTTCATGGTAAAAATTCTTAAAAGAGAGTGTTATGGATAAATTGATAAGCGTAAAGCTTACAGTAACAACGGATGCTGCCGTTTATTTCTACAGCCTGCTTCAGAAAGGTTTTTTCCAAAGCCTTGAAACTGGTATCAGCCTTCATGACTTTCTTCTGAAAGAGTGCGAAATAGAAGAAGCTTATATTAGTAACAGGATAAAGACTGTTTTTATTGACAGCCAGCCTGTTGATGATTTTAAGACGGCAATTCTCAGGGACGGCAGTGTCCTTTCCCTCTCCGGGCCCATGCCCGGGCTTGTGGGCGCCACCATGAGGGCCGGAGGTTTTTATTCCTCCTTCAGGAGCAGTATTACCTATTCTGATAAGGGAGGTCCCGGCGGAAGCGGCAGGGGGATGGTTTTCATTAAGCTCTTCAATATCGTTATGACTGACCTGGGGAAAAAATTTCTGGGATCGGGAATAATGTATAAAGCTGATGAATTGAAAGATTTTTTTACCGGCATGAAGGAAGAGTTCTGGAATGAGATATCGGGGATTGAAATAGAGGGAGAAGCAGCCGGGGCGGATAAACTGAAGAAAGGTCAATTGAGCGGCAGTTCACCTCTGGCTGAGCTTAAATTGAGTTTTAAATAGAAGATGAAAGTAAAAGTTAAACTCTTCGCCAGTCTCCGGAAGGGAAGGTTCCAGGTAAAGGATGTGGAATGCAGGGAAGGTATAAGCATAAAGGAACTCATGGATGAGCTGGGTGTTCCCGAAAAGGAATATTTCATAACATTCATAAACAATATTCACGCGGACCATGAGAGGGAACTCCGGGAGGGGGACAATCTCTCAGTTTTCCCCGCTGTGGGAGGGGGATAAGCGGCCGGTATTTATTCACACAACAAGGGCGGCCATATCCTTCCCGAAAAGCCCTATCCTGTCCCCGTCCGCAAGTTCAACTTCAAGGTCCCAATTCAGGGGATCTTCCCTGAATTGCCGGTAACCAAGTGTTTCCGCCATGCTGCTCCGTGATGCCAGGAGTTTCCTGTTGTAGAAGATATGGTAGACATCATTCACAGGTATCTCCACCCGGTCAAGAAGCATGCCGATTGTTTCTCCATTAATTACATTCTCTTTCATGACGTAGCGGTGATCAACAGGTTCCTTCTTAAAGTGCTTTCTCAGTTTGCCGTAGAGGTGTATCTCGATCATTTTAATTATCCTGCAACTTCTTAAACTATAGTAACGGGTATCCTGTTTTTGTTTCAACTATTATTTAATCTGAGTCATTTACTTTGCAAAAATTCATAATCATAAGGTATCAGGATGTATCAAAAAAAGATAATTTTCTCTAAATCCAAATGAACGCTACAGGGAGTGTAATGAACGCTACGCAGAATGTAATGAACGCTACACCCGGTGTAATGAATGGTTCTTCAAAAAATTGACGAAGAGATAAATTCTTAACAAATTAAATGTTCAAAAATCAATCATCCGTAAATTTAGTGGAGGTTATCAATGAAAAAGATAACGGTTTTTTCCATTCTGGTTCTGGTAATTGTTTTCTCCGGGTGTAAAGGTGATGATGATGGAGGTTCCTTTGAGAATTTTTTTTATACGGCCACAAAAGAGGTGACTCCCGCTTTTGATGCGGCAGGTTCAAAAAAGATGGTACGGGACCTTGCTTCCGGGACTCTGATCTACAGCGTTTTTGAACTTCTCAGGGACTATGAATATCCCGCAGATGAAGGGGTTATCGACATGCACAATATCTATAAGGTTCTCTATACCGCGGGGCAGATATACGGAACGGCGGAATCCAACTGTTCGTCCATTCCCGAGACTGCCGTTGCGTCGCCCTTTGATCTCGGCATTACCGATACCTATAACTGCGCCGGGAACATCGGCACCATGACGGACGACTATGCCAACGGTTTTGCCATTAAAGACGCCGACCCGGTAAAATACGCCCTCTTGACCTACAGGTGGGCCCCTGATTCCCCGGTCCAGGAAGAGCACGGGATCCTTCAGGGGAATTACAACGAGAGTACCGGTGATATCTCCCTTAAGATGTTCCATCTTGTCTATTATGACACGGGAGGAGGATTTGTGGTAAGGAATGATATTGACGGAAATGATACGACACACGCCTTTACCATAAAATCGATCTCCGCGGGAACGGGAACAAGCACGAACTATACCAGTATTGTGGGCAAGGGGATATCCCAGGGGAGCGGGAACTATTTTCTGTTAAAGGTCAATACCGACGCAGTCACCGGCAAGTACTTCTGCATACCGGGGGACGCCACGGAAACAGACCTGGAAGCAATGGATGCCGGCGGTTCCGATACGGTTGATTCTAACTGTTTCGCATACCAGGCAGATGTTGATGCCATGACATTTTTGCAGGATAATAGTGCCACAATTCCCGACTCAATTGATGATTTTACCGGCTCTACAATATTATTGAGCTGGTGACAGGGCTCCGGTACCGGGAAATATCCTGACGGGATTTTCCGGATCTGCAATCCTGAAATTGTTTATCCTTTACGTGAAAGTACCGGCCGGTGTGCGGACACCGGCCGGTTTGCCGGGTCTGTCCGCCGGAATTAAATTATCCCCTGCGGACAGTTCCCTGTGAAATCGTCTTCTTCTGTTTACATATTGCTTAAACAGAGAGAGTTGAAGCAACAGCTTCGCTGAGTGAAGTTGTAGGGCGTCCTATGAGACGGCTGAGGTCATCCTCTGTGCTATAAAGGGCCTCCTGCGAAGCGGATACGTCAGATTGGGCCAGCAGTTCCGCAACAGGTTCCGGAAGTCCCGCGCTAATCAGGGCTGAGCAATAATCAGCTTCAGGCAGATCATTATAAACAATACTCTTTCCCGTCTGGCGTGAGACCTCTTCCGCAAGATCTGTGAGTGTATAAGACTGGTCCCCGGAAAGTTCATAGATCTTCCCGGCCGGGTTTTCACCGGAAGTGAGGACAGCCGCGGCCGCATCAGCATAGTCTCTGCGGGTTGCCGATGAAATGCGGCCCTCTCCGGCGCTTCCGAGGATTGCCCCATGCTCCAGGGCAATGGGAATTGCCGCGGTATAGTTCTCCGTATACCAGCCGTTTCGCAGCAGGACAAAGGGGAGTCCTGAAGAGCGAATAGCCTCTTCGGTCTGCCGGTGTTCTTCGGCAAGTCCCAGGGTGGATTTATCCGCATGAAGTACGCTGGTATAGACAAAGAGCCTGACACCGGCCTGTTTAGCCGCGTCGATTACCGCTTTGTGCTGCTTGACCCGTTTCCCGATTTCACTGGATGATATGAGAATTGATTTTTCAACACCCTCAAAAAGACCGGGTAAGGTCTCCGGCTTATCATAATCAGCCCGGCGTACATGGACGCCAAGGGCGGTGAGATCTTTTGCCTTTTCAAGGTTTCTTGCCGCGGCCACTATTTGTGACGCAGGCAGAGATTTTAACAGGGCATTTATGACGAGCCGGCCCAGCTGGCCCGTTGCCCCGGTTACTAAGATCTTATTCATTTGTGGTACCTCCGTAAATAATAAGTTCTATATAGAACAATATGGTCAAAAAAATAATTTTTACTCCAGGTTGCCGGATATTTTTTCAAGCCGGTCAATAATTAACCGGCGGTCCCGGATGGGGATATCTCCCCAGACCTTGTTGAGCAGGAAGAGGGAAATCTCCTGAAACTGCTGCTGGAAATCTTCTCCTTTTTTTGTCAGTTCCACGATGGTTATCCTGTTGTCGTCCGTTGATTTTTTTAACCTCACGTAGCCCGCGTTTTTGAGTTTATCAACAAGGACTGTTAATGTATTTTTCTTTCTTCCGATGAGATCAGCAAGCCGGTTCATGGGCAGCGGGCCGTGCCGATAGAGCTGTATGAGTATGTTCCCATGTGATGTAACAATACCTTTTACTCCCCTCTGTTTCAGCTGATCGCTTATTAAGCGGTTGGCCCTGTCCCTGATCTTTGAGATCAGGCTGATGATTTTGTCAGTTTCCATGGGAAGAATATAGTTCTATATAGAACTAAAGTCAAGCATTTTTTATGTTATAAAACAAAAATTCGTTAAGAGCGATGGAGTAATAAAAGGGTATTTAGTCCTTTTTATTAAATTAAAGATCTGATATCTTTGGAAGGAACTAAACTATCCGGGGGTTTGCTGGTTAAGAATATCGTATATAGCCTGGAGGAGTTCATTAAGTGTATAGGGCTTTGCTAAAAAGGGAAAATGCATATCAACGATCGCCTCCCTGTTTGACTCCTCATCGGTGTATCCGCTGCTCAGGAGAAATTTGATAGAATGATTTTTTTCGTAAATACGTTTAAATAACTCTATTCCCGTATCATCCGGCAGCAGGAGGTCGCTGAAAATACAGTCAATATCTGCGCTGTGCTCATTAAAAATATTTTTTCCTTCAGCAACAGTGGAAGCTTCCAGGGTTTTATACCCGTTGCTGGACAGCGCTATTGCAGCAAATTTTCTTACCATATCTTGATCTTCGACAATAAGAATAGTTTCGCCTTTTCCCGTGAGATTATTAATCGGCAGTTTTTTCTTCTCGATGATTTTTATACTTTCTTTTTCCGCGGGTAAATATATATATGGAAAAGTTTTCCTCTGCCTATCTCGCTGTACACGGTCAGCCAGCCGCCGTTTTTTTCAATAATACCGGAGATCACGGAAAGACCGAGCCCGGTCCCCTTTCCCGGTTCCTTTGTGGTGAAAAAGGGTTCAAATATCCTGTCCATATCTTCCGTGTCAATACCCGATCCGGTATCCTTAATGGTGAGACAGGAGAAATGACCGGGTTTACTTTCCGGAATCTGCCTGCAGTCCTCTTCACTTAAGAATTTATTCTCTGTCCTGATCAATAATTTACCCCCCCTGGGCATTGAATCACGAGCGTTGATGACCATGTTGAGAATTATCTGTTTTCATTGCTTCATTCAAATAAGTAATAGTGCCCGTCACATCCGAAATAATGAATCCCTGAATCGAGGCATCGGCAATTTCCTTGAAAATATGGATTTCTTCGTTTGACTGCATCAATGCGTCGGAAGTGTCAATGAGCTCTTCGTTCATGACTTCCATTTCTTCGTACATTGCCTGAAGCAGGAAAGTCATCATATAGGTGTATTTCAGACAAGTTACGAAATGTTCTTTTTACGCTTTCCTGAACATATATACGATTTCATCTGCTCCTGGCCTTGACTTTTAAAACCAGTTCTACATCTTTATTCAACTCAATGCTCCGTGATCTGTAATGCCATTTCCCATCGTCGCTGCAGCTTCCCCGAACCGACTGAACCGTGGGTGTCAGATCTTTACATCTGAAGGGCCCCGGGTCAACTTCTACATTCAGCAGGTCTACATCACCCTTCCATGTACTGCCGGTTTTCAATATATAGTGCACCAAATAACCTTCAGGACGTTCTCCTTTCGATCCATCTGCAAAATATAAAGGAAGCCGGGCATTATAAGAGACCCTGTGGTGAAAGGACCTGATATTCTCCGGAATATCTATCCTGTAAAGGACGGGATAAGCGGCAACTCGAAAATCGAAATAGTGATCCGGAGGGGCCGCCTTACGGGTTACCGGAATATTTACCGGGCTCCCTGATAATATCATGGCAGCCTGAAAGTCCCTGTAGTAGGTCCGGTCATCCTCAGGAAAAGCAAGGACCATCCCGGATAATTCCCGGCCGGTGAAATAAAAATCCGCAACAACTTTCATTTCAGGACCGCTTTTCAGGGAGATTGAAAGATGCTCCTCCTTCAAGGTTATATTTCGAAAGGTTCCCGCATCAAGAGAAAAGGAAAAGGAGATAAGCCAGAGTATCAGTAAAGCTGCAGTCCTGGGGGAGGGTATTTTTAATTTGACGGTCAACGACAGCCTGCACTGAAATCGGTAAATGTCCTGGGGGGCGGGACCGCTCCTCCGGGTATCCTTAACCCTGTTTCCGAGATACAGGTGTCATCATATTTGAGACCCCGCTTTACGGCCAGAATGGTGATCTTCACTCTTTTTACGCAGATATACTTTTTAAAATCGACATAACTCCCTTCCGTATAATAGGTGGAAAATCCGCATACATCTTTTCCCTTTTTAATCTGCTCCTCGTCCCGGGGATCATAACAATCTGCGATATTCCCCCCCGTAAAAAAATCATACGTTGCCCCGGAATTATCCGTGACGGTTA
Organism: Spirochaetota bacterium; assembly: GCA_050298055.1. Taxonomy (GTDB): domain Bacteria; phylum Spirochaetota; class UBA4802; order UBA4802; family UBA5550; genus JBNKTL01. The sequence continues at coordinate 13,969 of JBNKTL010000048.1, read as the reverse complement.
TTTTGGCCCGGGTTATAATATTGTTTGCCCTGTACCATTTACCGCTTGCTCCCACCCCGGGGAAAAAGGCAAAGCCGTCTGCTGCTGTTGGCTGAAAATCTATTGTCAGTGACTGTCCCGCAATAGCTTCTCCCTTTGCGTCGGCGCACCAGGAGGTTTTCATATTCCCGTCTACGGCTTTTTCAGGATTATAAAATGACCGGGGAAGACCCTTTTCGATTAACTTCGATGAAGCAGTAACCCTGCTTCTTTTCAGTTTTACCAAATTATGATCAGTGGAGTCACTGTATATTATTGATGAAAATACCAATAAAAATACCGGGGATATTGCAAGCTTCGTAATTAAGTTTTTTTTCATAATATCCTCCTTTTCATTTTTCAAATTTTAACTACCGGTAGCATGAAGGAGACTTCCTGTCAACAGAAAACAGTTTATAAAGATATTCATATGAAATGCATTGTGTCTCATGAGACGTATGATTTTATATCTCTCGTCTCCTATTTTGTGGTTTTCCCGGTCAGATTTCCCGGGGTAAAACCGTACTTGACCGGATCAACCGGCTCTCTGTTTATTCTCAGGCTGTAGTGAAGATGGGGCCCTGTTGAGAGCCCGGTGTTCCCCGATTTCGCCACAACCTGTCTCTTCTTAACCCACTCTGTTTCCCTTACCGGTATGCTGTTGAGATGACAGTATGTTGAAAAGATCCCGAAACCATGATCTATCCTGAGCCATATCCCGCTTACGGAATCCCGGGAAACCAGGTGGACCCGTCCTCTCTGAACGGAGGTGACAGGAGTATTGACCGGGGCGGAGATATCGACCCCCGTATGCATGACACGGGTACTCTTGAAAGGATGCTTCCGCATACCAAAGGGTGAGGTTATTTTTCGGCCCGGTTCCATGGGCCACTGAAGGGTGGAGACCCGGTAGGTGGCTAAAACGGCAAGGGCCTTCTGGAGATCTCCCCGGCGGATCCCCGGAGGAAACATGGCCGCGTGAACGGCTGCCTCCCGGTAATTTTTCAGCTGTGAAATTTCTGCTTTCCTCACAGCCCTTCGTACGCTCTCTATTCCGCAGTAGAGGGCTTCCACGCCCTGTTCGGGGTTAAAACCCCGGGAATTTTGGGCCCTGTAGATGGCATCCGCCGCCTGGGAAACTTTTATCTCTGAATCCCCGTGGCTGTTGATAAAGTCAGAAATATAAGGGGGGGATGTAAGAGTACAGTCGCTCCCATTGCATCTGCCGTCTGTCCGGACCAGGGAGTAGAGAAGGAAAGGGTCAATCTTATATTTTTTTGCTGCCCGGGTTATTGAAGGATTAATGGATATGCCCCGGAGCCTTTCCGCCACTATACTGCTGTCAATAGTGACCTCCGTTTCCCGTCCTTTAAAGGTGGCAAAGAGGGACGGCCGGTATTTCTGGCCTGCCAGGATCCTGTAGCCTGTTTCCGCCAGGGCCCCAACGGGAGTATGTGAATAGATCCCGTAGAGGAGTGTTAATGCTATAAGGGTATCAAGGAGGCCCTTCTGTTTTTTCCCGTTGATTGTCACAGGAGACCCTCCAGGAGCCGCAGAATGAGAGTTTTTATCTGCGAACCCGGAACAAGTCCCACAATGGCTGTGGGCATGACAATGAGGGCGGGAAATATCCCCCTCAACCATTTTTTTCTCCCCGGTTTTCCGGAAATAAACTCTTTACGGGAATCCTTTTTGTATCTTTCCTCCAGCCGGTTGAGAGCCCCGAAGGTGAGAAGGGGAAAGTACCTGGTCAAAAAGAGAAGGGCGGCTGCCAGCCCCAGGGCGGCGGAGAGATTCCCGCTGTATTTCCACGGGGGGAAAAGGGTCAGCCAGTCATAGACTATTGTCTCAATACCTGAAGCTGCCATGAAAATACCCGCAAAGGCAAAGGCAAGGAGTGAGGGAAATACGGAAATTCGCTCGAGATCCGGAGGCCACAGCCCCTCCTTCATCTCTTTTTTTAAAAGGCGGAAACCCCCTGAAGGAGTCACGTCGTCTTCATGAATTCCCCAGGCAAAACCTGCCATATGAAAAATGATCAGTAATTCAATCCCCAGGGCAAAGGCAAGGGAGACTGTCTCCTTCTCTTCGGTGCTGACGAGGTTCATAAAGGCCTGTGCATAGCCCGATGTTTTTGCGGGGGATATCCAGGAGAAGGAACCAAGCCAGTCAAAAAAATTCATCACAAGAGAATCCACCCATCCGTCCAGGGTGTTGATAAGGGCAAAGGCGGCATTGTCCAGGAGGTCCGAGGCGGCATGAACTCCCAGGATCACAAGGCAGATCCCTCCTATCCTCCGGAAAAACCGCCGCCGTCTTCCCAGGGAATAGGTAAGGTGATGATAGATGTTCTTAAAGGATTCAATAAATTTTTTTATTTTCATTTTCTACTGTATAAAGATGAAAGAGAAGGAGAAAAAATACAAGCATTTTTCCGGTCATTACCCCTGAACCCCATGGTGAGGAACATCTTCAGCCGGGCCTCGATTTTCTTGAAGAGAACCGGCCCGGCCCTGGGAAAACAGATGAGAGTGCCAGCAATTGTCGTTAAAAAGTGCGTCGGATCTTTTTTTCGCAAAAATACGGAAAAAAATTTATTGTATTTACAAATTGTTACAATTTGAAATATTTTATATAAACATTGATGATAGATTGCCTTTAAGATCATTTAAAGGAGAAAGGAATATGAAATCACAACTTATCACAGTATCGGTTCTTATAACGGGACTGCTCTTTTCCGGCGCCCTCTTCTGGGGATGCAGGCACGGGCACGGGTCTCCGGAGAAAAAGGCTGAGTGGATCGTCGGGAAGATCTCTTCGGAGCTTGACCTCACCGATGACCAGAAGCTCGAGATTGACAGGATCAAGGATGAAGTCCTGGAGAAGTTCAGGGAACATCGGAAAACAAGAAAAGCCATGCATGAGAGGGTAATCAGGCTGGTTAAAAGCGATACCCTTGATGTTGACGAGATAAACAGGATCTTCGATGAGAAGGAAGCCCGGCACAGGGAGATGAGGCCCTTCATCATTGAGAAGATCGTGGAATTTCACAGAATCCTGAAGCCGGAACAGAAGGAGAAACTGGCTGAAAAACTTGAAGAGTTCGGGAAAAGACACGCAAAGTATTAATGGAGAGACCGGTCCGGGACCGCTCCGGACCGGGACCATCGCAAATGGAAAAGATCGAGATACTCATAATAGACGACGACACAAAGCTCAACTCCCTCCTGGGAGATTACTTCTCCCGTTACGGGTTCTTCTCCCAGGCGGAGACAGATCCCGATTCGGCACTGAAACTCCTGAAGAAGTTCAGGCCCCATATTATTATCCTGGACGTGATGCTTCCCGGAATGGACGGTTTCCAGGTCTGCAGGGAGATACGGAAGGAGTATGATATCCCCATCATCATGCTGACGGCCCGGGGGGAGGTGGCCGACAGGGTAGTGGGCCTTGAACTGGGGGCCGACGACTACATGCCGAAACCCTTTGAGCCCCGGGAGCTGGTTGCCAGGATACAGTCGGTTCTCCGGAGGCAGGGCGAAAAAGAGAGTCGTGACAGGGAGAGCTTCGGAGAACTTGAAATGGACACCACCACCTATACCGCGAGAATGAATGGACGGGACATCGGCCTGACCTCCATGGAGTTTGAGCTTCTCTCCATTCTGACCGGAAACCAGGGAAGGGTCCTCCGGAGGGAGACGATCTTCGATAAGATAAAGGGATTTGATGCCGATTCCTTTGACAGGTCTATCGATGTCATGGTAAGCAGGCTGAGACAGAAGCTGGGTGACGATCCCAGAAAGCCGAAGTACCTGAAGACCGTATGGGGGAGAGGATATACTTTCCTCAGGCAGGATGATGAATAGAGAAAGCTTCATTACCAGGTTGACAGGTTCCGTCTTTATCCGGCTGATAGTGATCATGATCGGGGCCGGCATCTTCCTGAACCTTGTCATCGGCGGGACCTTCCGTTCCTTTGTGAGGGAGAGAAGCGGCAGGATCGTCGTGAAGAACATATCACATCATACAGACTACATCATAAAAGATATCGGGATTCCCCCGGACCTGGAGAAGGCCGGGGAGATCTCCCGTATGCTTTCTTTCCAGATCGCAATCAAGGGCCCCGGTGTTGAATGGTCAACAACCGGAAAGGTCCCTGATCCGGATGAGTTCCGGGCCATGAATTTTTACTTTGAGGGGGAAGTCCTGAGGCACAGGAAATCCCACAGGTTTGCCTATTTCAAGGAGAAGGAGGGGTATACATTTATCTTTTTTACCGATGAAAAGCTTCATCACCGGGGGTGGGAGAAGTTCCTTGCTGTCTTTATCATCTCGGTTTTCCTGGTCTTTTTCATTGCCTACCTCTTGATTAGAAAGGTCCTGAAACCGGTAAAAGACCTGAGGGCGGGTGTTGTTGAAGTCTCCGAGGGTAACCTCGATCACAGGGTCCCGGTACGGGGAAACAATGAATTGAGCCGTCTTGTGTCCCTCTTTAACACAATGAATGAGCGGATCGGGAGCATGATACGTTCCCGTGACCAGCTTCTCCTTGATGTGAGCCATGAATTGAGGACCCCTCTGACACGGATGAAGGTCGCCCTGGAATTTGTAAAAGATGAAGATGCGAAAAGGAACATCGCCGATGATATCCGCGAGCTGGAAAAGATGATAGACGAGATACTTGAAACAGAGAGGCTCAATCACCGGGAAAAGAGCGGGGAGGCTGAGGAGCTTGACCTGTTTGAACTTGTGAGGGAAGTCCGGGATGACCTTGGGTTAAAAGAGGAATATGTATCTATAACCGGCACTGATATGCCGGTAAAGTGCAGCAGGGAGAAGATAAAAATCGTTATAAAAAATATTATGGAGAACGGCGCCAAGTACTCCGATATCAGCACAACACCTCTGGAAGTTTTTGCGGAGACCGGTGAGAAGCGGATCTCTCTCCATTTCAGGGACCGGGGAGAAGGGATCCCCGAAGGTGAGCTTGACCTGATATTTGAGCCCTTCTACAGGGTGGACAGGTCTAGGTCAAGGGACTCAGGGGGGTACGGACTGGGTCTGAGTCTCAGTAAAAAGATCATGGAGGCCTGCGGGGGAGATATCACCGTAAGCAGCAAACCGGGAGAAGGAACAACAATGACCCTGCTTTTCCCCAAGGAGTAATTAACATACACCGGATCCGGCGGCTCAACCTCTTCATTGTTTTGTGAATTTACTGATGGTTGATCTAACGAATAAATAATAAAATTTGTTTCTTGATCTATTCCGGTTGATATGATAGTGTATGCTCACTATAGTTGTGCGGAGTGATAGTCATGAATCTAAGGGCGCTGATCATTGTGGACATCCAGAACGATTTTTGCCCCGGCGGCGCGTTGCCGGTGAACAGGGCAGATGAAATTATCCCGCTGGTTAACACGCTTTCCCGGAAGTTCGCTACGGTTGCCGTGACCCAGGACTGGCACCCGTCAAACCATGTCTCCTTTGCGTCAAATCATGAGGGGATGAATGTCTATGATCAGCTTGAAATCAACGGGATAAACCAGGTGCTCTGGCCCGATCACTGTGTCGCGGGAAGTGAGGGCTCCATGCTCCATCCCGACCTCCATACGGACAGGGCAAACATAATTATCAGGAAGGGCACAAACCCGGGCCTCGATTCATACTCGGCGTTTTTTGAGAACGACAGGGTCACGAAGACCGGTCTCAGCGGCTATCTCAATGCTCTTGAAATAGAGGATGTCTTCCTGTGCGGTCTCGCCACAGATTACTGCGTTTACTATTCGGCCATGGATGCCGTGAGATCGGGTTTTAAAACACATGTTGTTCTGGACGCGTGCAGGGGGATAAATGTCCCCGAGGGGAGCCTGGAGAGCGTTATTGAACAGATGAAAGTCCACGGGGTCCGGATCATTAATTCCCGTGAAATATCCGATGATTAAACCGGAAAACCTCTCTCTTCTTACCGACCTGTATGAGCTTACCATGATGCAGGGATACTTTTTTCATTCGCCCAGGAGCAGGGGTGTTTTTGATATGTTCTACCGTTACCAGCCATTTAACGGAGGTTATGTTATTATGGCGGGTCTCGCTCCTCTCCTGGATGTTCTTGAAGATTTCAGGTTCGGCAATGAGGAACTGAAGTATCTTGAATCCAGGGGGATCTTTAGGGAGGAATTCCTTGATTATCTCTCAAAGTTCAGGTTCGGGGGCGATGTCTACAGTGTAAAGGAAGGGACGGTTATTTTCCCCAAAGAACCGGTGCTGAGGGTCCACGGGAGTATCATGGAGGCCCAGATCGTTGAAAGCCTGGTGCTTAATTTTATCAACTTTCAATCGCTTATCGCCACAAAGGCTTCCCGGGTGACTGACGCGGCGGGAGGCGGTCCCGTGATGGAATTCGGCCTCAGGAGGGCCCAGGGCATTGACGGTGCCCTTTCGGCATCTCGGGCGGCATATATAGGGGGCACCTCGGCAACATCCAATCTCCTTGCGGGGAGGATCTATGATATTCCCGTTGCCGGAACCATGGCCCATTCATGGGTCATGAGCTTTGAGACGGAACTTTCATCATTTGAAAAATACGCAGAGATCTATCCCCGCAACTGCATTCTTTTGATAGATACATTTGATACCCTGAATTCCGGTATCCGGAACGCCATGAAGGTCTTTAAAAAACTGGAAGACCGGGATGATGTGAACATGGCCGTAAGGCTTGACAGTGGAGACCTGGAGTACCTCAGCAAGAAGGTCAGGCGCATTCTTGATGACAACGGCCTGGAAAAGGTGAAGATCATCGCTTCCAGTGACCTGGATGAGTGGATCATCAGGCAGCTCAGGGACAGCGGCGCGCCCATAGATTCCTGGGGGGTAGGGACAAAGCTTGTTTCCGGAGCCGGTGCCTCGGCATTGTCAGGTGTGTATAAAATAACTTCAATGGGTGAGGAGGGAGCTGAAAAGCCCCGCATTAAGATATCGAACCAGTCCGACAAGATCACCGATCCCGGGATAAAAAATGTCATGCGCTTTTTTAACAACGAGAATGTCATGCTGGCCGATCTCATCTTCCTGGAAAGTGAAAAAGAAGACCTTCAGGAAAAGGTCAAAAAACGGGAACCGGTAAGGTTTAACCATCCCTCAACTGAATATTCCCGGTTTACAATGAGAGAATATTCTTCTATAGAACTCCTTCTCCGGCAGGTCATGAAGAACGGGAAAAGAGTGGAACCTGCTCCAGGACTTTCGGAGATAAAAAAATACAGAGAGGAGCAGATCAATTCCCTTGACAGAACATGCAGGAGGCTCTTAAATCCCCACACATATAAGGTCAGCATTTCCGATGAACTGAAGAAGCTAAAAACCGGGATGATCGAAAAAACAAAAGGTGAGAATAATACTTACTGAACAACAATCTCAGAGATGGACCGTCAGTCCTTCATAGGACATGATCATATTGTCCCCGGAACAAAATTTATTTTTGATACTCTCCAGCATCTCATCCGAATGGGCGGGATTGTAATGGAAAAAGACTAATCGCTTGCAGCCTGCTTTCTGGCAGTTCTCAATTGCCATTTCGTGAGTACTGTGACCAAATCCCTGAACAATGATGTTGTCCGAATTATATTCTTCCGAAGAATACTGCGCGTCATGGATCATCAAATCGCAGTTTTTTGCGAATTTAATGACCCTCTGGTCTCCGTCCGGATGGGATTCAATGTCCCAGATGCACGCAACAGACGAGAGAACATTGTCCTCCGCGTCACCCAGCTCGGAGACTTTATAATAGAGGGCGCCCTGCTGCGGATGGCTGGGAGCAAATGATTGAAGAACATCCACCCTGAAGACGGAATTGTTATATTTTTTGTTTATTTTATTGTCATTATCAATATAAAAAGTCTGCCCGTCTTTTAATTCATAATGTTTTCGTTTGGATTTAAGGTCTTTATATTCAATGGGAAATGTGGGAGGAGGTGTTTCCCCCGTAGTTATTTGTCTCTTTCCCCGGAACAGGGTATGAACCTCTGACCCCATGAAATGTAATATCCATAGATCCTCCTTGCAGATGCCTCAAAAAAATTCTGTTCCCTGTAACGTACCGCAGGAGAACGTCAGAACAGTCATTAAAGAGAGGTCTCGTTATAATATACAAAGATTTATAATAATAAATGTAATAAAAATCTTACTGAATCAAAAATTTTATTGCCGGTTGCGGGGGAAGGCTAAAGAGCGGGGAATTAATCAAAGAAATCCCACAAAACCTATCTTTTTTGAAAGCTCCCGGGAGGTTGACCGTATAGAGTCGATGATATCACCCTTTTCTTTCCTGATATGTTCCGTGCTGCCGCTTACGGAAAAGGCCGCAACAATATGCCCCTTCTTATTATACAGGCCAGCGCCGATACAGGAAAGGCCCCTGGTCGATTCTTCATTGTCGAAACCGAGGCCCTCTCTCTTGACTTTTTTCAGTTCATCAATAAAGACATCAATATTTCCGATAGTATTTTCGGTATAAGAAGTAAACTGATAATTTTTCAAAAGCTCCCGCTGTTGCCGTTCATCCAGGGTGGCCAGCAGTGTTTTGCCGATAGCCGAAGAATGAAGGGGGATTTCATTCCCCACCTTGGGGTTATTCGTAAACGGAGTTTCCGGGTCAATGTGCATGACAATAACGGCCTTGCCGTCGATGAGTATTCCCACATTGACTGTTCCCCGGTACTTGTAGCTGAGCCGTTCCATCCATACCTGTGTGGTTGTAAATATCTCGTTATTGGTGAGATACTTCATTCCGAGGTTAAAGAGTTTTGGACCAAGACGGTATTTGAAGGTATCCAGATCCTGTTCGAGAAATTCCAGGTTTTCCAGTGAATAGACGAGGCCCTGCACCGTACTTTTTGGGAGAGATATGATTTTTGCGATATCGGCAAGGCCCAGCATTCGTTTTTCCCTGGTGAAGATGTCGAGAATATCCGATGCGCGCTGCAGGGATTGGAGGACCCGTCGATTTGATTTCACTGCCACCTCTGTATGGAAAAATTAAAGGATTAGAATATAAATATTTTAATTTATAAGTATAAATTAATGTCAACAAAATATTATTATTTTGTCACAGCTCAGCTATATGAGTAATTGACTTTTCCTGGAATCTTGAGAAAAGACTTTTAGGCAGGATTTACAGGATGAAGATGGATAAAGAAGCAAAAACCCAACATTTCGGAATGAGCCGAATAATTGTATTCATAAAAAACTTCAGGGATATTTAATATGCATATTTTAGCCTTTTATTTAAACAGATAAAAAAAGTCGAAATGAAAAAATTAATTTATTGATTTTTTATCATACTATATTGTAGTATTGCATATTACATTATAATATACTGAAAAATTCTCGTAACTACTTAGCTATGTATAAAAATTGGCATGTTAACATAAAATATAACTGATCTGTTCCCCGCCGCGGTCGGGGGCGGGGAACAGATAACATATTTTTCATTATATAGCTGAGTAATATAAAGTCTCTTGTAATTATGTAAAATAACTCAATTAAAGAATAAAACGACATTCCAGGTATAGATCCACAAAAAATAAAGAGTGGAAATCTGAAATTCTCAGAGTGTTCAGGAAAAAGAGATATGAACATATGTGGGTTTTAAAAGATTAAAAGGAGGAAATCTGGATATGGTTCATTTTAAACATATATCGAAACTGTTTTTTCTCTTCATGCTGGCTTTTATTTTGCAAACCTGTGGCGGAGGAGATTCAGGGGAAAGAATTTCTTATGATGACGGCCTGAGTTCCAATGCTCTCCTGAAGAGTCTTGAACTTTCAGCAGGAAAATACCAGTACCCCTTTAACAGCAATGACTGGATCATTAAAGCATCGGTTCAGAATGAGACAACGAATATTTCTCTTACACCGGTACTTGACCATGTAAGGGCCGCAATGACATTGAATGGTGTATCACTTGCAAGCGGTATGTCTTCGCCTCCTATTGATCTTGAAACAGGGGACAACTTAATAGAAATTCTTGTAACAGCCCAGGATAATACAACAAATTTATATACTCTTATTGTTACACGGCATTCGGAAAATTATTCCAATGCGCAATTATCGGAACTTTCCTTTGCAGGAGGAGGTTTAACACCTGTTTTTGACCCCTCAGGCGATAACAGGATTTTTTCTGCTATGGTAACCGATGCGTCTGCCGCAGTAACTGCTGTTGCGGAAGCTGCCGCTGAAGGGGCTGTTGTCAGTGCCACATGCAATAATACGGAAGTTGACCTGGCAGGTGTGCCGTTAAATATCGGAAGCAATATCTTAATCATAACAGTTACTGCTCCTGATGATGAAACAACAGAGACTTACCGGATCAATATTGTCAGGCAGACAAGCGACGCGACAAATTCCCGCCTTGCATCTCTGGCAATAGACAGCGTTGACCTGGACCAGCAATTCAGCGCGGAGACACTGAGCTACAGCGCAACCGTTCCGGGTTCACTGAACCCTGTCTCAATTTTAACAATTACGGAATCCGGTAATGCCGTGGTAACGGCAACATGTAACGGTTCCGCAGTTGCTGATCTTTCTTCGGTGACACTGGATGCCGGGACCAATACCATTGAAGTTATTGTCACATCCGGTGATGGGAATTCCGTAACCACATATACTCTGACCGCGATCCTGCTTGCTGCCGGTTCAGACGCGGACATCAGCGGGTTGACTTTAACCATGGGTACAAACAACTCAGAGCGGCCCCTTTATCCCGGTAATTTTAACAGAAGCAGCCCCAATTATCATGATCCCGATATTACGGGGTTTGATCCGGGTATAACGGAATATGCAGCTGTAATTTATGCATTTGATACGGTAACAATTAATGCAACAGCTGATGATCCCTATATCTCCGGTATCAGTGTGGCATCGGATGATACCCCGGTGAGCGGCGGTATACTGGTCAACGGGTCCTTTACACAGGATATTTCCCTTGAGGAGGGAGCGGTCAAAAAAATAGATATTACCGTAACAGCTGAAGACGGGACCACAACAAAAACCTATACTCTCTATATAAAACTTCTCAATCTTTATGAATTTTACTGGGGGATATACAGTCCGCCGATGAGCAGCGGATATGACAACAAATGGGCTCCGGGAAAACCTGCCGCTCCAATCTTTGGGGGGTCTAATGAAAATACAATACCGGGAGAAGTCACGGGGAGTTTGCACTGGATCATAACGAAGGGCAGTTATTATGATGAGGAATATGATGTAACAAGGGATTTCCAGAGTGTCATGACCTATTCAAACTATAATGACGGCAAGTATGGCGTTGATTATAATGATGACGGGATCGTGATAAATGACCAAATGATTGCCCTTATCAGCCTCATCGGCCAGGAGGGGTATCAGCGGGAGGTCATACGGGTTATGACTCCCCGGGGTGACATGGTCGCGGCAATTGACCTGCATTTGAGAGTTGAAAACCAGGAGAAAGTCATTGCTTCCGATTCATATTCCGATGTCTCTTATATGGGCGGAGCTGCCGTACGGATAATGTATGCGGGGATAAACGCTCCCTATCCATTTGACAGCACTTATGTCTGGGAAGAGAACTGGTCACCCTGAGATTAAATAAGGATAATTCCATGTCTGTATATCGAAAAATAACAATTTTCATTGCGGTAATAACACTGCCTGTCTCCCTCTCTGCTTCCCGGCTGCACCAGGAAGACGGAATATTTCCCAACCACAGTGCTGAATATGTGAGGACCTTAAACAGGAATGCTTCAACTGAGGCAGATGCCGCGTTTTACAATCCTGCGGGCCTTGCGTTTTTAAAGGGAAACGGTCTTCATGTGATGTTCAGCAGCCAGACATTGTATGTGAACAAGGAACATTCAATGGACTATTATGCCATCAAGTATAATACGGACCCCTATGTTCAGACTTTCCATACAAGAAGTGACTTTAAAAGCAAACTCCCGGATAAGTACTCTGCCCGGACAACGGCCCCTCTCCTCCCTGACCTGGACATAATATGGAAGGCGGATAAATGGGCGGCATACCTCGATATTTCCGTTATGCAGGCAGCGGTTGATATGACGTTCGGTGACGGGCTGGCCGTCATGGATTTCGGCAACCTGGCCGCCCAGGAAACATCTCTCGCCATGGCGGTCACCGACACATTGCAGGGATATGACAGGTCCGCGGAAGCCGTACGAAATGAAATGTATGTAGGGGCCACCCTTGGCGGAAGCTACAGAATTTTCAACTGGTTCTCCGCCGCTCTCGGTTTTCGTTATATCAATGCGCGGGGCAACATGAAGGTCACAGTGACAAATATCTCCTTTACGGTGAACAATGTCACCACCTTCCTGCCGGAAGAATCGGAATGGGACCTGGATACCGATAGCGAAGGCCATGGATTTGGCATTATTGCCGGGACCCATTTCAGACCGGGTTATAAGCTTGCCCTGTTAAAAGGACTGGATGTCAGCCTGAGATATGAATACTATTTTCCCATGATATTAAAGAAAACAACAAACAGCTTCAAGGCTCCCGAAGTCCTTGAATCAAGCGGCCAGCTTGATGTTTTTAAGGACGGCACTCCCGGTGATGAAATAACGTATACCCATGGCAACGGGAGTGACAGCCTCAGGGTTACCTATCCCCAGTCGTTTCACCTGGGTGTTTCCTATTACATTTTAAAAAACCTGAAAGCCGAAACCTCCGGGGAACTGACATTGAGACAATACAGGGACCTTGACGGGAGGGAGGATGATTACGGTTTCGGATATAAGGCCGGGGCGTGTGTGGAATGGGCGTTTATTTCAAATATGAAAGCAAGCCTGGGATACCTGTACAATAATTTCGGGATCAAGCCGGATAAGCGGGATGAGGCGGACCAGCTTTTATCAAGTCATTCAATCGGCGGCGGTTTTGGGATTGAGGTGGATAAAAATATCAATGTGTCCTTTGGTATGTTCTTTATGATCTTTCAATCGGCAAGTGTTCGTTCCGTTGAATATACCAATGTGACGGCTCCCACATGGCATGCCATTGAAAAAGATTTTCATGAAGACAGGTTTGCCGTTGCCTTTGGAATTACCTGCAGGTTCCCGGGTAATGAGAGTAAGTCCCCGGCTGAAGAGGACGGGAAAAAACGTATGAAAATGCATCTTAAATAGTCGGCGGTCCAGGAGGAGATGAGGATGATATTCAAAGAAATTATTGTAAAGCGGGTTCTTTTTCCGGTTTTATTTATCCTGCTTGTTCTTTCCGGATGTTCAGATAAGGGATCTGAAACTTCACATTCAGCCCCGGCACCTCCTGCCGTTCCGACAGGTATTTCCGCCACCGATGGTGATTACCGGGACAAGGTTGCAATTACCTGGACGGAATCCGAAGGCGCGGTAACATATAAGATATTAAAGTCCATAGACACTGAAGATGATTTCAGGGTCATAGAGGATGACGTTACGGGAAAGAGCTATGACGATAGAACAATAAGCATGTCCCGTTATTACTACTATAAAGTTGTGGCTGTTAATGAAGGAGGAGAAAGCGGGGAGAGTGAAGCGGACCTGGGGTATACCAATCCGAAGCTTCCGGCGAAAATTACCGGGTTGACGGCATCCAATGACCGGCCGGTAAAAGTTGTTCTCACATGGGAACCGGCAGATAATATCACACATTACACAATCTACAGGAGTACGTCACCCGCAGGGGAATACAGTGAGAGAGTGGACAATTATACGGAAACAAGCTACACCGATGAATCCGTTTCGGAAAATACAGCGTATTTCTACAGGGTGGCCGGGGTCAATATCGACGGTACCGGCGAATCCAGCGATCCCGCGGAGGGATATGCCCGGTGCCTGCCCCCTGATGCTCCCCTGAATCTCCTGGCTACCGAGGGAACATACAGCAATAAGGTCACCGTTTCCTGGGACCCC
>JBNKTL010000047.1:0-41207 GCA_050298055.1 Spirochaetota bacterium | reverse complement strand
TTTTCATACCAAACACTCCTTAACTTTTTTTATATATAATATAACATAACATAGTGCATCTGTTTTACTAGATAGTCAATAAAAATAATTAATCTATCCCGGCGCTGATTCCCGAATTCAAAACTGAAGTGCAACGCTTTGCAAATAAATGAATGACACCATAAGGCCAAAATCCTAAGAGATTAAGTACCACACAAAATCTTAAGGAGACAGAACCTTATGGTGCCATATGAACATTTAACTCTTTGCGATAGAAAAGTCATTAAAAAAATGCGTTTAGACAACAAAAGTATCAGAGAAATAGCGAAATATACAGGTCGTCATCCAAGCACTATTAGTAGAGAACTTAAAAGAAATAAAGATCCCTATTGGTATCATCCTTTTCATGCTCATGAGAAATATAAAAGTCGTCGAAAAACTTCAAAAACCCGTAAACTTGAAAACAATATTGAGCTTAAAAAACATGTTATAAAATCTATAAAGGCAGATATTGCACCAGATGCAATTTCTGGAAGACTGAAATTAACTCATAAAAATATTCCAGAGATGCAAATTAGCCATGAATCTATCTATACCTGGATTTATTCAAAAGCTGCAACAGGAGATGATTTATATATGTATCTTCCTCGTGGCGTGAAAAAACGGCACAGGAGGCTAAATAAACGACGATCCCGTATACAAATTCCCGACAGAATAAGTATTCATAGCCGTCCAAAATCTGTAGATAACCGATTCCGGTTAGGTCATTGGGAAGGGGATACAATTGTTGGCAAGGGACATCAGGGATATATTGCCACTCTGGTTGAACGAAAAACTCTGTTTCTCACAGCAGGTCTTATGATGAATAAAAAGCCAACAACATGCAATAGAGCTATTTTAGAAGCTTATGGAAATATTCCCAATAAAGCTATTAAAACAATTACATTTGATAATGGTTCAGAATTCTACCAGCACAAAGATCTGAAAGAAGCTCTTGAGTGCAAGGTATTCTTTGCTGATCCTTATAGTGCATGGCAGAGAGGTATAAACGAACATATGAATGGTCTTCTGAGAAAGTATTTTCCAAAAAGTATGAGTTTTAGGGATCTTACTCAAAATGATGTAGACGAAGTGGTGGATAAACTGAATAATATTCCTCGAAAATCTCTTGGGTACAGAACGCCTTATGAAGCGTTTCATGGATTAAGTGTTGCACTTCAAACTTGAACTAAGGATTTTCTTCAACTGCGCATCATGAAATTTTGAGAGGAGCATCAGGGCCAGGACAGCTCCCGCCAGCGCGAATGTCATGTCCCACTGCGCGTCCCAGATGTCACCCTGTGAGCCCAGGAATGAATCGGCCGACTCCCCTGTCCCCAGGGCATAGGCAAACTCAATAAGTTCATATAAGGCGCTCACCGCAAGGCAGACGGATACTGTGATAAAGTTAAGCCATTTCCCCTTACGCAGGGGTGATGTCCTGAGAAGGATCTCACGGGTGAGAAGCGCCGGTATAAATCCCTGGGCGAAATGTCCTATCCGGTCATAGTGGTTCCGGGCAAACCCGAACCAGTCCTGGAGCCAGAAACCAAAAGGGACTTTCGCGTAGGTATAGATCCCCCCCACTGAAAGTATCAATGAGTGGAGCACAATCAGCGAATAGACAAGACCGGAAAGGGGGAACCTCCTGTGTGTCAAGACAAGTATGGGCAGGCCGATAAGGATGGGGAAGACTTCCAGGACCCAGGTAAACCTGTCGTGTGAAAGAATAAGTGATACTGTCAGTATAAAAAGTACTGCGGCAAAATAAGGTAAGGGGCTTTTTTTGATCTTTATCATCTCTTTCTCCCGGTAAACGATTAGTAATTATTTCAAAAATATTCTCCATTAATACTGCAGAAATCAAAGTCTGTCTTCCCGGAAACAGTGATCTCTTGAAATAGGAATTGAATAAAAATTTTTTCCCTTTTCATAAAAAGTAATTGCATATACAACTAGTATGCGCGATTATGACCCATGTTTGAAGAGTGCCTTTATTTTAACAGTAACGCTTTAGCCAGATCGGTAACGAAGTTATGGGCTGAGGCATACGGAAAATTTGATATTTCTCCTCCTCATGCATTTTTGCTCAGGGTTGTTCTGAATAAACCGGGACTTTTTGCCCGGGACCTGGCAGATGAGTTGAAGATTTCACGATCAACAGTAACCAGGTTCCTGGACAGCCTTGAAAAAAGGGATTATCTCATCAGAAAGGTCGAGAGCCCTGACGGCAGAGAGGTCCGTGTTTTCCCGGCGAAAAGAGCAAAAAAAATCCATGGGGAATTGGATAAAACCGGCAGTATGCTCAGTAAAAAAATGGCGGATATTTTTGGCAAAACCGAACTGGATGAAATTGTTAAAAATATGAGAATCATACAAAATGAATTGGGAAAATTGATTCAGTAAAAAATTTTTTAAGCATGTAATTGTATATACAACTATGCAATAAAACAAAAATAGGAGGATATTATGCCTTATATCAGCATAGAACTCAACTGTCAAATTAACAACGACCAGAGGATAAAACTCATAAAGGAAACAACAGGCCTTATGCATAATACAATGAAGAAAAAAAAAGATGTTACGGTGGTACAGATAAAAGAAAGCCCTTCAAAACAATGGTCGGTAAATTCAATCCCCTTGTCTTCATCTGATAATCCCTGCGTATATGTCAACATCAAGATCACCCGGGGAACAAATACTTCCCGGGAAAAAGCCGTTATGATAAAAAAAACAATAGAGATGTTGAAAAACATTCTGGGAAGCATCCAGGAAACATGCTATGTGGTCATTGATGAAATTCCTGCAGATTCGTGGGGATATAACGGGCTGACGCAAAAATACCGGACGGATAATAAGTAATGTACTTGACCTGTTAAAATGTTAATTCTCCGTATAAAATCTTGACGAAAAACCGAATCCCTGCAAAAAAGTTACCTGCAGGGAGGAGTAACAGCGATGAAACTTACATCAATCATGGGACATTCTTTCAAACTTGACGGGGGCAGTATGTACGGGAATGCCCCCAAAGAGATGTGGAAAAAGTGGTCCGTGGCAGACCGCAGGAACAGGATCGGAATGGCATCCCGGGCCCTTCTTCTCTCCACCGGTGAGACGAACATACTCTTTGAAACAGGGATCGGCTGCTCATACGCCCCCCGGTTTCTCAGGCGTTACGGTATTGATAAAAAAGAACCCGGAATTATCGGCAGCCTGGAAAAAGCGGGCTTCAGGGAGAGTGACATCCATTACGTAATCATATCCCACCTCCACTTCGACCATCTCGGCGGACTGATCTCCGGACAGGACCCGGAGAAAAATATATGGGAGTTCTTTTTCCCCGAGGCGAAATATCTGCTCCCCCTGGAAAACTTTACCCACGCGGAAGAACCCCACCCGGGGGACAGGGGATCTTTCCTGGAAGGTATTACCCATGCCCTGAAAAAAACGGGAAGGCTCCTCCTTGTTAACGAGGAACAGGTCCCCGAACTGGGAGACCTCATTGAATTCCACTATACAAACGGCCACACTCCGGGCCAGCTCCACAGCATCATAAACTGCGGAAACCGAAAGGTCATGATAGCGGGAGACCTGGTCCCCGGTGTCCCCTGGATCAATCTTCCCATTACCATGGGATTTGACAGGTTTTCGGAAAAACTGATCGATGAGAAAAAGATCATTCTACAAAAGGCCATAGATGAGAACTGGCTCCTTTTCTATACTCATGATCCTTCCGTGGCAGCATCGGCGATCAGCAGGGACAGCAGGGGAAGATTTATACCGGTTGACGAAAAGGAAGAACTGGCCGCTTTTACACTTAATTGATCTTATCACCCTATCACCTCTTTATCCCCCCTATCCCCTTTTTTCATATGAGTAGAAGATGATTCACAGATCACTTGCGAAGAACATGATAGAAAAGAGGAAATGAGAGCCAAAGAATTGACAATTTCCCCGATTTCCCGTATTAATGAAGAGAGGATGTAACAAACCCGTCAGCTTTTAGACTTATCTAAAAAAATTAGTTGACGCTAACAATTGGACTTATACCCTGAACAAATAATGAACAAACAGTATAAGGATACATACAGGACCCTGGCCGATTTAAAAACCGGAGAAACAGGTGTTATTACCAAGGTCAGGGGCCGGGGAGCCATAAGAAAAAGAATTATCGAAATGGGCTTTATCCGGGGAAAGGAAGTCAAGGTGATTAAAAACGCCCCCCTGAAAGACCCTATTGAATACAAAATCCTGGACTACAATATATCCCTCAGAAGAAGTGAGTCAAGGCTGATTGAAGTCATCACACCCGGCGAAAGGGAGAGGAGAAAGCGAAGAAGAGGGAGCAGCCTCCAGGTTACGGAAGGGCTGAGGAAAAAGGCCCGGGAGAAAGGAAAGACCATCAATATCGCCCTTGTGGGAAATCCCAACAGCGGCAAAACGACCCTTTTTAATTCTGTTTCCGGTTCTAGGGCGCATGTGGGAAACTACGCGGGCGTTACCGTGGAGGCACGGGAATCCCGGTTTGAACAGGACGGGTATGTCTTTAACATCATCGATCTTCCGGGAACATATTCTCTCACTTCATACAGCCCGGAAGAGGTGTTCGTCAGGCAATATATCACTGAAAAAACACCCGATATCGTGGTCAATGTCATAGACGGATCAAACCTGGAACGCAACCTCTATCTCACGACACAGCTCATTGATATGGACATTAAGATGGTTGTGGCCCTGAATATCTATGACGAACTGGAGCAGAAAGGGGACAGCTTCGATTTTGAAAGCATGGGAAAGATGATCGGGGTCCCCTTTGTCCCTACAGTGAGTTCACAGGGAAAAGGGCTGAAGGAACTGTTCGGGAAAGTGATCGAAGAATATGAGGACAGGGACGAAATCTACAGGCACATACACCTGAACTATGGCGAAGATATAGAAAGGTCAATATGCAAAATCCAGTCTGAAATTAAAAACCCGAAGAATTATTCACTGACCGACAAGGTCTCATCGAGGATGATCGCTATCAAGCTCCTGGAAAAGGATGAAGAGACGGAAAAGCTTGTCTTTAACAACTGCCCCAACAACCTCGACATCCTTCTCATGGCAAAATCGGAGATCAAGATGCTGGAAGAACACCTCAATGAAGATACCGAATCGTTGATATCAGACTCACGGTATGGATTCATTGCCGGCGCATTAAAAGAAACCTACAAACCTTCCGTGAGGCCCAAACGGACAATAAGCGAAAAGATCGATTCCATACTGACCCACAGACTTTTCGGATTTCCCCTGTTCCTCGCGTTCATGTTCCTGACCTTCCAGCTCACTTTCACCATGGGAAAGTATCCCATGGGCTGGATAGAATCCTTTATGGGGCTCATATCCGACTTTCTCATCCACACCATGACGGAAGGACTTCTGAAAGAGCTTGTCATTGACGGAATAATCGCCGGTGTGGGCGGTGTTATCGTCTTTCTGCCGAACATCCTCATCCTCTTCTTCATGATTTCCCTTATGGAGGACACCGGCTACATGGCAAGGGCCTCCTTTATCATGGACAAGCTCATGCACAAGATAGGGCTGCACGGCAAATCGTTCATACCCCTGATAATGGGCTTCGGGTGCAACGCTCCCGCCATCATGGCAACCAGGACACTTGAAAACCGGAATGACAAGCTGATCACAATGCTGATAATCCCATTTATGTCGTGCAGCGCCCGGCTGCCGGTCTATGTTCTCTTCATAAGCGCTTTTTTCCCCGATTCACCCGGGACAATGCTTTTTACCATGTACATAATCGGAATTTTCGTGGCCATTGTTTCCGCCGTTGTTCTGAAAAAAACCATTTTTAAATCGGGTGATGTCCCCTTTGTGATGGAACTTCCTCCCTACAGAAAACCTCACCTCAATACATCATCAAAGCATATGTGGGAGAAGGGAATACACTATCTGAAAAAGATCGGCGGTGTTGTACTTGTGGCATCAATTATTATCTGGGCACTGGGCAGGTTTCCCCACAGTATCGATTATTCAAAAAATTACGATTCTCTTGTCAGCAGGGTTGAGAAAAAATATGAAAGCAGGCTGAAGGAAAATCCGGGAGAACCCGAAGTGATTGAACAGATAAAAAAATCACGGAAGAGTGAAATTTCCGTTCTTGAAAGAGAAAAGGAGAGCGAAAGGCTGGAGAGATCATATATCGGGATGATCGGCCGTTTCTTTGAGCCGGTTATTGCGCCCCTGGGTTTCGACTGGAAGATGGGTGTCAGCCTTTTGACCGGTTTCGCGGCCAAGGAGATCGTTGTGAGTACCATGGGGGTCCTCTACCACGCGGGAAGCGATGTATCCGGGGAGAGCGTGTCACTGATCAATAATATAAGGGACCATACACACGGGAGCGGGCCCCTGAAGGGAAAAAGGGTCATTACGCCCCTCACTGCTTTCGGGTTCATGATATTTGTTCTTCTCTACTTTCCCTGTATTGCCACCATTGCGACAATAAGAAGGGAATCGGGAAGCTGGAAGTGGGCACTCTTCTCCGCGTTACAGACAACATCCGTGGCATGGTTTGTATCATTCCTGGTCTACAACATCGGTTCAAGGATACTCTAAATGAAATGACACAGAAAATCATTGTCTATATTATCATCGCAGTTTCAGTCATCTACCTGTTGCGGTGGATATACAGGTTCTATAGATCTGCCGGGAGGAAAGCACGTTCAATCCCGGAAAAATGCAAGTCCTGTCCCGAGTTCAGGGTGAGCTGTTCCGATCCAAGCAGGAGTAACTGTCCGGAGATGGATAACGGAAATGATTCCGATTCCTGCTGTCCGTAAATACTGATAGTTCCGGGTGAAGGGCCACAGAGGCAAATATTTCTTTACTGAACCCGGAACCCCTGAAGGCCGGGTGACGTCACCCGGCCTTCAGACGTCACCCGGCCTTCAGAGGGCACTATTATCCCTAAAACCTGAAGTTAAGCCCCAAACTGTAAATATTCTCGGTGTCATTCACACGCTTCATATTAATGGAGATACCGACTCTTTTTGTTCCTTTATCCATCTCCATGTTGTAAAAGCCGTAGGAGGGCTTTACCAGGAAGGCAGTGATTATCTCCAGACCTTTAATGGCCCCCAGTATTGAGAACGCATAGAGGCTTTTTTTCTCATTATCAAGATGATAGATACCGTACCCGGCCAGAAACATTTCGGAAAGATAAAATCCCCAGCCGGTCAGCCTGTAGCCTTTAAAGAAGAGCCCTCCGCCGGGAATGAAGAGGGAAAAGGTCGCGGCGGCAATATCGGGATCATGGAAAAAGGGAGGCAGGTGCTCTTTCTTCCGGTACTGGTACGCGAGCTGGTCAAAATATGACGCGGAAAAGGTCAACGGAAGCGATAACCAGAGAAAGTACTGGAGGTGTTTTACATTTTCATTTTTTTCGTCATCGTTAATTCCCGGAAAGAAATTTATTCTGAATTTTTCGAGGGAAACCGGGAGGAGAAGGTGTGTGGCTATTAAACCGGTGGAAAGAGCGATTCCATAAGCCGCCGGTTCATCGGTCTCAAACCCCATATATTTCACAGAGAGAAATGATCCGTATCCGGGCATACACGCGTTGGCGCCGGTATTAATAACACAGGTCCCGTTTACAAGCCTCTTCTCGTCATCAACCCCTTTCAGGAGCGTATTCTTGAGTCCATATGTAAAAAGAGTGTTTCTCTTTATCCTGTCTTCCAGTTCATCAATAAGCTTTCCCGGATCAGGAAAAACATTAATAAGAAGTGAATCGCCCTTTACCCCGGATTCTGTTCTGATGACTGACCTGTACCTCCCGGTTTGAATGATCTCTATCACTTTACCCTCACCGGTCCTGTATTTTCCGGCGGAAAGACCGTGCCACTGGCCGGCGTCTATGACAAGGCTCCCGTCATCCCTCCTGCCCGCTATGCCTGCACGGAGCCGTATCTTCCGGTGGAGCCCGGCTACTTCCCGGGCAAGTTTCAGGGGGATATTCAGGCCTATCCTGCTCTTTACCACGTAGACTCCCTGGATATCCCTGAACTCCCCGGAAAGTGAAACGACCCGCATCTCTGAGATGATCCTCTTTCCCAGACGGTAAGCGCTTATAACCATGTAGATCTCCGCATGGAGAAGATCGGCGGTCTTCCGGAAAATCTCTTCCCCTGATTTACCGGAAACTTCTCCTGCCGCCCGGTTTTTCCTGTTTTCTTCAACAGGCATAAACCGGCCAAGCCTGTTGCACGATTCGATTATTGTCCCGGCACTCTCATTCAGTACGGCATTGAGTTCAAGGCTCCGGCCGGGAACAGTAAATATGACCATGTTTCCCCTCACCGGCGGAAGCTCCGTTGCAGAAAAAACCGGAACTGAAATGCCGGTGAAAATTATCAGAAATATAATAATACCCTGTCTCACAAACGACTCCCCGCTTAATCTCATTGAATGGCAGCATATAACAATTGAATCCCCACCCCTTAAAATGCAAGAATTAAACGGGGTAAAAACAGACTATCTTGACATTAATATTTTTTTCATATATAATAAGACAAGTTCGTAACTACTCAGCACTATGGCCAAAAAAAATATATTTACGAAAATATCAACAATATGAAGAAAGTTATTCTCATTGAAGACAGCAGATCCTTCGCGGAACTTCTTATTGAAAACATCGGGGACCTGGTTAAATTTGATATTGAATGGGCCGATTCATACAGGTCCGCGGAAAAAAGACTGGAAGAGGGAAGCGGTGACTTCTTTCTGGGAATTGTTGACCTTCACCTTCCCGATGCTGAGGAAGGGAAAGCCATAGATCTCGTCCAGTCAAAAAATATTCCGGTTGTTGTTATGACATCGGACTACAGCGAAAGACTGAGCAGGATGTGCTGGGACAGGCTGGTTGTTGACTATGTTATCAAGGAAGGCATCCATAACATCGATTACCTGGCATCACTTATAAAGAGGATATACAAAAACAGGTCAATAAGTATACTGGTTGCCGATGACTCAACAAGCATAAGACAGTATATCACTCAACTTTTGATGGTCCACCAGTATAATGTCATCGAATCCGGTTCAGGGCGGGAGGCACTGGAAAATCTCAAAGAGCATCCCTCTGTGAAAATGCTCATAACCGATTACATTATGCCGGAGATGAACGGACTTGACCTGGTCAAGGAGGTCCGAAAAAAATATCTTCCCGATGAACTCTCAATAATCGGCATTTCATCGGACAGGGACAAACATCTTTCCGCCCGGTTTATAAAAAGGGGCGCCAATGACTTCATCAAAAAACCTTTCAGCAACGAGGAGTTCTACTGCAGAATAACCCATAACATAGACATGCTTGAGAGGGTCAAAAAGAGACGGGAGAGTGCAAACAGGGATTTCCTCACCGGGCTCTATAACAGGAGGTTCTTTTTTAATAAGGGGAAAACGCTCCACCGGAATGCAGCGGACAACAAGAGGGACACTGCCGTTGTCATGATCGATATCGACCATTTCAAACAGGTAAACGACAGCTTTGGTCATGAAGCCGGCGATGAAGTATTAATAAAAATTGCTGGAATCTTAAAAGAGTCCTTTGAGGAGATAGCTCTCATCTCACGTTTTGGAGGAGAGGAGTTCTGTATCCTGGTGCTCAATTCCGATCGAACCGCAATTTACCGGTACCTGGAAGAATTCAGATCAAGTATTGAGAAACAGCACATTTCCGTGGGAACGGAAACAGTGAATATTACCGTGAGCATAGGCGCATCTACCGGGACTGACAGTCTTGAATCCATGATCAAAAAAGCCGATAATATGCTCTATGACGCGAAAAGAGGGGGCCGCAACAGGATCGTTATGGACTGAGGCGCGGCGCCGCCGCGCCTCTTCCGTATTCAGACTAATTTTTCTTTCCATATCCGATGGACTTAAGATCATCGGCTATTTCATCGAGAATCGACGGATCATCAATGGTTGAAGGCATTTTGAAGTCTTCACCGTCGGCGATCTTTCTCATGGTCCCTCTCAGAATTTTACCCGACCTTGTTTTGGGAAGCCTCTTCACGATGGTCGCGTTTTTAAATGCCGCAACGGCTCCTATCTGCTCTCTCACCATCTGGATGACCTCACTGACTATTTCGGTCCCCTCTTTGGTCACACCCTGTTTGAGTACGATAAATCCCACGGGAAGCTGCCCTTTGAGTTCATCATAGGCGCCCACAACCGCGCACTCGGCAACATCAGGATGCCTGGCCACAACTTCTTCCATGCCTCCTGTGGAGAGCCTGTGACCGGCAACGTTGATCACATCATCAACCCTTCCCATGATATAGATATATCCGTCTTCATCGATATATCCGCCGTCACCGGTAAAGTAGTAACCGGGGTAGGGATCCAGATACGACTCTTTGTATTTCTGGTCATTCTGCCACAGGGTGGGGAGAGTGGCGGGTGGAAGAGGAAGCTTTACCGTGACAATCCCCTCCTGGTTCGGACCGAGTTCTTTCCCGTCGGAGTCAAGGATCTGAACGTTAAAACCGGGGGCCCTTTTTGTGGGCGAACCCGGCTTAACCGGAAACTCCTCCAGTCCCATAAAGTTACCCGCAATGGCCCACGCGGTCTCTGTCTGCCACCAGTGGTCGATGACCGGAACTCCCAGGAGGTCGCATGCCCAGTGATAGGTGTCCGGGTCAGTTCGTTCGCCCGCAAGGAAGAGCGCCCTGAAACCGGAGAGATCGTATTTTTTCATGTACTCTCCGCCGGGGTCTTCCTTCTTGATTGCCCTGAAGGCGGTCGGCGCGGTGAAGAGGACCTTCACATTATATTCACTGATGACCCTCCAGAAGGCCCCGGGGTCCGGTGTACCCACGGGTTTCCCTTCATACAGGATCGTTGTGTTACCGTTAAGAAGGGGGCCATAGACGATATACGAATGACCCACAACCCAGCCGACATCCGATGCCGCCCAGTAGACTTCGCCGGGATCGATATTGTAGACCATCTTCATGCTGTGTTTGAGAGCAACCGCGTGTCCACCGTTGTCCCGGACCACACCCTTTGGAATGCCCGTGGTACCCGATGTGTAGAGAATGTAGAGCGGGTCCGTGGCTTTTACCGGAACGGGATCAACCGGCTGCGCGTCCCCCATAAGCCCTTCCCAGTCAAAGTCACGGCCGTCAATCATGTCGGCCTTTTCCTCTTTCCTCTGGTAGATGATGCACTGTTCAACTTTGTGTTCCGCAAGTTTTATGGCCTCGTCAAGGAGAGGTTTATATGCCAGGACCTTTTTGCCCTCAATTCCGCATGACGCGGATATGATCAGTTTTGGCTTCGCGTCATTAATTCTTATGGCCAGTTCGTTGGGAGCAAAACCTCCGAATACCACCGAATGGACAACTCCGATTCTCGCGCAGGAAAGCATTGATACCACCGCTTCGGGTATCATGGGCATGTAGATGATCACCGTATCGCCCTTTGAGAGCCCCCGGGACCGGAGAACTCCCGCGAACTTTGCCGCATAATCGGTGAGTTCTTTATAGCTGTATTTTTTCTTTGTACCGGTTACCGGGCTGTCATAGATAAGAGCGTCCTGGTCGGCCCTGCCGTTTTCCACATGGTAGTCAAGGGCATTATAACAGGTATTCAGTTCCCCACCGGTAAACCACCTGTAGAAGGGCTTGTTCGAGTCATCCAGCACCCTGTCATACTTTTTATACCACTTAATGTTTTGGGCCGCCCTGTCCCAGTAGGTATCCGGACTGTTGAGCGACTCATCAAAAGCTTTTTGATATTCACCAGCCATTTTTTCCTCCAAATTGTTTTTGTGTAGTTGCCCGGCTTATGGATATTTTTTTCATTCAGCCGGGTAATAAGTTTTTAAGATATGGGAATTGTGAGACAAATTGTCTATTTGTATCTACAATAATACAATTAAAACTTCCCGTGACAATGTCAACAAAAAAACATCAGAAGCGGGTTGCGAATTATTTTTCGGACAAAATAATTCGCAACCGCCTGCAGCAGGGGACCCTGCGGGGCTTTTAAGGGGTTTCACCCCTTAGACCCCATAAAAGCTACATCATTGTATACCCAATTTGCCATTCACCCGAAATTTAAAACGTACCCTGGAAGCGGTATGTATATTTCAGCCCGAATACCGGGTTTATCTTTTCATCAAAAGAGAAAACCGGTTCGGGCCAGCCTGTCTCTTCGATAATCCGCCCGTTACCTATCCTGTCAGGGAGAAGAACCGCGTGTATGATCTCAATGGTCTTCAGAAGGCCGTATGCCCCCGCCATGAGATATGCCCGGTTCCTGTCAATATCATCCTTCTCATAGTTCCCCGTGACGGAATTGTATCTTTCGGCAGGGGTGAATGCCCTGATAGTATAATAGAGAAGAATGTTGTTCATATGGAAATAGAGATATCCCCAGCCCCGGTACCCCCTGTAGAAATGCCCCCCTCCTCCGGAGATAAGGGCGAGATATCCCGCAGAGAGGCTGCTGCCCATAAGAGGGACCATCCCCTGGTAACCGGATGCTTCCTCAAGATACTGGCTGGAGAACGCGTCCACGAAGAGTGATGTCCCCCCTGCAAGGAGCATATACCATGCGAAGCGGTTCCGGGTAATCTTCTCCCTTCCGATATTTTCTCTCCCCGCGCGGGAATCGCCAGGATCATCGGTGAGTCCCCTGTACTCCAGGTAGAGATAGGGTGCCGCGTTTACCGCCCAGAGTCCCAGCCCGGCCCAGTCGCTGTTGGAATAGTAGCCAAATACAGGGGCCGCAAAGGGCATGGATGCGCTGGCGGGAACTGTAAGAAGTACCTTATACAGGGTATCGCTTATCCCGGTTTCACTGAAAACCAGTTCCTTTTTTCTCCCCCGGTAAAAGCTGTCATAGAATTCCGCTTTTTCATGGTTTACATAAAAGAGAAAATCATTCTCTTTCAATTTCCCGGTTTCTCTCCCGGAGACGATCCTGCCGCTGCTGATCTTTACGTCACCGATTTTCCCGTACTCCCTGAATTCCGCGCTCTCCTTATCAGTAAACCGGTAAACATCAAAGCTGCCATTAATATCTTCTTTTGAATCGGGCCTCAGTTCATTTCCCTTTCTTTTTAAAGAGACCGGGTGTTTGAATACGGAAAGAAACCGTGAAATAAATCTGCCCGCGTGCTCTTCGCAGATATAGCTGTATTCCCGGGAAGATATGCTCCGGTACATGGGGATCTCTACCGTATACCTGCTTATCATTCTTTTCTCATAGGGGACATCCGTACCGTAAGACCTGAGTGTCAGCCTGAGACTGTCGCCGCTGTCGCGGAAATCGCCATTAATGATGACGCTGATCCGGGAATGACCGGCAAACCTCAATATACATTTTTCCTCAATACAATTAAACTTCCGGAGCTCGGACTTTAAGAGCGATGAATTGACAATATCAAAAACTCCCGATGTATTGAAAATATTCAGCAGGTGACCTTCAAGCATCCCGGAAAGCACGGTGGTCCGGGGACTGTTGCTGCTTATACTGCCCACTCCCAGAAGCGGTTTGCCCGCATGGAGATTTACTGTTGTTAGCAGTATTAGAGCTGTTAAGATTATTTTTAGCATATATTATTAACCTAATTCTGATTAATTATGAAGGTTTATTATAATTTTATCTGTAGTGTTTATTTCAAAAGCCTCATTCAGGGCTTATTTATTGACATCTAATTTAATTGAAATAGTTTCTATTTAAAATCCAAGATATAGGAATGATTGATTTAAACTGTGAAATGCAATAGACGTGTTTCTATAGATCCATGGTTTTCGCTAAATCATTTCTTTTCTTAATTATATCATTTTATTTCGCAATTTTTATTTTCGCTCCTTTTCGAATAAGAAATTTAATCATCTCGGCTTCTTCTGCATATTGCAATGGGGTTGCACCATCAGCAGTTTGAGCATTAATATCAGCCCCATTTTTAATAAGGACTCTTACTAAATCCATGTTGTTAGTTGAGACGGCAATATGAAGAGGGGTTCTTCCATAAGTGTCTTTAACATTTACATTTGCACCATTTTTGATGAGTATCCTTGGCATTAAATAATTCTCTCTAATTTGGATATGAGAAGCATTGTGAAGCGGGGTTTCCCTGACATTATTTGTGGCATTTACATCTGCACCGTTTTTCAATAAAATATGCGCTGTATTATTCTTTATATTTCTTGCAGCAACATGAAGTGGTGTATCTCTTTCATAATCTATAGCATTAACATTTGCCCCACTTTTAATTAATAATTGAATGATATAATATAAATCCGAAGAAGCAATATAATGTAATGGGGTCCTTCCTTTGCTATCTCTTTCATTTACATTAGCTCCATGTTTAATCATTGTTCGAATTATTGCAAAATTCTGTTCAGACAAAGCAATTAAAAATGGTTTTTTTCCTGACTCAGTTAATGCATTAAGGCTGGCCCCTTTGTCAAGGAGCGGTTTAATGAGTGAAGCATACCCATACCTTATAGACCTGTGAAGTGGTGTGTCATTATAGTAATGCGATTTTTTTTCATATTTAAATCTGTAATTGACATCAGCCCCGTTATTAATAAGTAATTCTGCTATATCAAGATGTCTATTATTAATTGCTGAATGGAGAGGCATATACCCTTTATGGTTTATTGCATTTACATTTCCTCTACTCTCTATCAATAACTCTGCTATTTTATAATAGCCAATTTTTGAAGCAAGGTGAAGAGGAGTGTCTCCCGAATTATTAAGATAATTTATACCAGCCCCATTTTTAATAAGCAGTTTTACTACATCGTAGTAATCATTAAAAACAGACCAGTGCAAAGGTGTATAACCAATAGAGTCTTTAACATTTAAGCTAATCCCGCTTTCTATCAGCTTTTTAATGCTTTTAATATTTCTCTTTTTCACACTATTAAATAATACTCTGCTATTACCAGAACTACAACCAGATAAATATATTGATATAAATAATATAATAGCAAATTTAATTACAACATTATATCGAATTTTTTTTCCGTTACTGTTGGATTTCAAGTTCATTGACATTATCTATGTATGAAATAAAAAAATATT
Source organism: Spirochaetota bacterium (assembly GCA_050298055.1). Classification (GTDB taxonomy): domain Bacteria; phylum Spirochaetota; class UBA4802; order UBA4802; family UBA5550; genus JBNKTL01. The sequence goes on along the minus strand of JBNKTL010000047.1, from coordinate 26,087 downwards.
TTTAATAATAAACTTTTTAGTCCGTTTATTTTGAATTAGAGACTGCACTCTGACTATTTCATATTTAAAGCATTGGGATCGGCACCATTATTGATCAGTAATTTTGTTAATTTTTTATTTTTATTATTTTGTGCAAAAAACAATGGAGTTTTACCTTTCTTATTTTTTACATTAACATTGGCACCTTTTTTTATTAAAAGTTTAGATAAATCAAAAAACCCATTTTTTACTGCTACATGCAGAGGAGTCATTCCATTTTTAGACTTTCCATTAATGTCAGCTCCCTTTTCAATAAACAAAAGGCATAGTTTAATATTGTTATGAAAAGCGGCATTAATTAATGGTGTTTTAGCATCCTTCCTATTAACAAAAGCACCACTTTCAATGAGTAACAGTGTAATTTCAAACCCTATATAGGAGTGCCCACAAGAGAAGTTTAATGGAGTTAAATTTCTCTTATTTAGTATGTTAACATCTGCACCGCTATTAATAAGTAATCTTGTCAATTTAAAGTCCTTTCTCACGGCTGAGAAAATTGGTGTTTCACCATAATAATCTCTCGCATTAATGTTTGCTCCATTATCTATTAAGAGTTTACCTATTCTTTCATTAGATGCTAAATGTAAAGGAGTACTAAATTTTTTGAAAGATTCGTAGTACATATTTTTAATTATAACTTTACTGTTTACTTTTGCTCCCCCTTTTATTAATAATTTTGTTATTTTATAATGTCCATTTTGTGCAGCGATATGAAGGGGAGTATGTCCTTGATAATTTGGGATATTTGGATCGGCTCCCTTACTCAAAAGGAATTTAACCATTCTCTCATTTTTATTTTCAACGGCATAGTACAATGGCGTTTGATCCCATGCTCCCTTTTTATTTATTTTAGCTCCCTTTTTAATCAGTAATTTTACCATTTCTAAATTATCATATAATATTGCCAAATGCAATGGAAGGTATAGATTTCTTTCCCCCATTTCTAATCCTGAGTAATAATAATCATTTATATCTGCATTTAATTTTATTAGTTTTCTTACTGTATCTATATCTCCAATCATTATAGCTTCATGAAGTGGCGCAGCATATATCGTTGATGTGAAGATACAGTATATAATTGCCAATAATGTAATTTTAATTTTCATTTATTTCAGTCCCTCATTGAGGCTAGATATATAATTTGTATTATTCATCACCCAAACACATCTATATTAATAGGCAAAAATTCAGAAGGATTAATTATTTTTATTTCTTAATATATTTTTAATAACGACTTATCAACGTCAAAGTGTATGCGACACTACCTTAACTGCTATGAATATATTTCAATAATGCATATAAATATGCAAGGAATATTTTGTCAGTACCAGGCGACAATATCGCATATGTAGTGCTGTACGATGATAGGAAGCTGGAAACATTATCTCCTATCAAGGAAAATTATCTCAAAGGGCCTGATATGATCCTCGAAAAGAACCCGAAAAACTATCTCACAAAGATCCAGCTGATGATTAAGAAAGTGTAAGGGAAGATGTTTGAATAGATTTGTTCCCGCCGTCCAAGGCGGGAACAAATCAGTTATCTTTTTTTAATGAATACGTTTTATTATCCGGTTTAACCTTCTTCGTTTTTAAATCAATGATGAATGTATCATTTTTCTCATTACGGACAACAAGCTTATTATTTTTTATTTTCATTTCAGTTATGAAAACATCCTGAACATCTTTCTCCAGGTTTTCATCATATTTAATTTTATACACTCTTAATAACCAGAGTCTTTTCTTATTCTTGATATCAAAAGCTTCAATGAACCCGCCATTCTGTTTTTTCTTTAGAGATGCGCCCCAGTGAGGTACAATATACTTAATACCCCTGTGTACAATTGGTGTAATTTCTTTTGGAGCTGATCGTTTGGCAAAAATACAGGGAGTGAGACTCAGAAGGAGTATGAGTAGAAATACTGTTTTTTTCATATTAAAATTCTCTCCATGATACATTTATTGATAAAATCAAAACTTGACAGAGATACAAAATGAACGCAATAAAAAAAACGGCAACTCCCTTTAATACAGCCTGTTCACTACCCTCTTCAGCATCAGGTAAGCGATAAATCCGCTTACAAAATTTGTGATCATAAGGGCGATGAACACCCCGTCAACCTTATAAAAGAACGCGAGGACAATTGCAAGGGGCAAATAAATCGCTATTATCCTTATCATATGCAATGCCGTTGAATGAATCGGCTTCTTTAACGCGTTAAGCGCGGAACACGCCACATAGAAGATCCCCTGCAGGCCGTAACTGACGGAGATTATCCTGAAATAGAGCACTATGGTTTCAACAACCTCCCTGTCATGAGAAAAGAGGAGGGCAAGGTCCCTGCCGAACAGCAGGAAAAGAGCAAGAAGAAAAATTCCCCAGCCAATAATGAATGTAAAGGTCACAAATATTCCCCTGTCTATCCTTTTTATCTTTCCCGCGCCCCAGTTCTGGCCGGTGAAGGGCCCGATAACAGATGATATTGCCATGGGAACAATAAGGCCGAATGATTCAAGCCGTCCCGCCACCCCTACTCCGGCCACAACAGCCTTTCCGTAACCGGAGAGAAGTTTAATAATGACCACATGGGAGAGTGAGTTCATAAGATGTGTCCCCATTGAGGGTACCGAAATGTAGAGGAGTTTCTTCCACGACTCCGCCATTGCGGCAAATGAAGGGAAAAGCGGTGATATGAGCCTCTTCCTGATGATCAGTACATACCCGGTAGCGGAAAAGGAAATGAACCGGGCAATAAAGGAGGCAACTGCCGCTCCCCTGATCCCCATCCCGGGCAGGGAGGAGAACCCGAAAATGAAAAGCGGGTCCAGGACAATGTTCATAACCGCGGCAGCGCTCATTATTGTTCCGGGAAACCGTGTGTCCCCCGTGGCCCTGATAATACCGTTGCCCACCATGGAAAGGATGTAGAAGATTATTCCGTAATACCAGACTGTCATATACTGGTTTATCAGCGGCATGAGTTCACGGGGCGCGCCCAGAAACCGGAAAACAGGTCCTATTGTCATAACGCCCGCAAGCGCAAATAGCAGAACAGCGGGAAAAGAGATCAGTAAAATATCAGTGGAGAGGCGCCTGACATTGATGAGGTCTCCTTCACCCACTGCTTTTGAGACAACAGATGACGCCCCCGCAGTCAGCCCCAGGGCCAGCCCCCCCACAATCATGACAACGGGGAAGGTAAAACTGAGGGCGGAGAGTTCATCCGTACCCAGGAAACTGACAAAGTAGGCATCGGCAAGACGGAACGTCATAATGGAAAGCATTCCCCAGATCATGGGGAGTGTCAACGCCAGGAGAAGTCTGGATGTATTCCCGTTGAGCAGGTCCTGTTTCATGATAAACTGTTACAAGAAAAAAAGGGAGACGAGAGAACCTGAATAAGATGATAAAAAACTCCCGGCGGTTATTCCTTCCGATTAAATGATCAGTCTTTTCCTGAATAGATGATATTTCCGTTACAGATTGTATATTCCACCGAACCGTAAAGTTCCCGGCCTAGAAAGGGTGAGTTCCTGCTCTTTGAGCGCATAAACTCTTCATTAATCAGGACTTTTTTCTCAGGATCAATTATTGTTATATCCGCTATTTTCCCCTTTTTCAATTCTCCTTTATCAAGCTTAAGTATCTTCGCCGGATTAATGGTTACCTTTTCAAAGGCTTCTAAAAAAGAAAAGTTATTTTCTTTAACAAGCAGTGTAATTATCAGGGGAACAATTGTCTCCAGTCCAACGATACCGAAGGGCGCATATTCCATTTCCTGCATCTTCTCATTTTCAGAGTGGGGCGCGTGGTCTGTTGCGATAACATCGATGACACCGTCTTTCAGGCCCTCAATGATTGCCCTCCTGTCAGCCTCTGTCCTCAGGGGGGGATTCATCTTGGCCATGGCAAATTTTTCAGCGATAGCATCGTCTGTGAGTGAAAAGTAGTGGGGAGCGGTCTCACAGGTTACCCGGATACCCTCATTTTTCGCGTTGCGGATAATATCCACCGATCCCCGTGATGATACGTGGCAGACATGGAGTCTCCCCCTGGCCAGCCGGGTGAGAAGAACGTCCCGGGCAATCATGATCTCCTCCGATTCCCGGGGGATCCCTTTGAGACCGAGTTTCATGGAATTATTTCCCTCGTTCATGAGACCGTTGTCCGAGAGCTCAAGGTCCTCGGCGTGGGAAAGTATGGGAACGTCGAACATCCGGGAATACTCCAGGGCCCTTCGCATGAGTATTGAACTTTTTACCGGCAAACCGTCATCGGAAAAGGCCACCGCCCCGCTGTCGATCAGGTCGCCCATCTCGGAGATATCCTCACCCAGCGACCCTTTTGATATAGTGGCAACAGGATAGACATTTATGGGGCCCTTTTCCGCCTCCATTATGATGAACCTCACAAGGGCCTGGTTATCGATTACCGGGTTCGTATTGGGCATGGTACACACGGAAGTAAACCCGCCCTTTGCCGCAACCTCGCAGCCGCCGATAATTGTCTCAACATCCTCTCTTCCCGGCTCACGGAAATGCACGTGCATGTCAATAAGCCCGGGCAGGACCATGCATCCCGACGCGTCGATCACCCCTGCGTCATCATCAACCCCGATATTTCCGGATATATCCTCAATTCTTTCGTCATTGATGAGAAGGTCAAGCTTCTCCATTGTTCCCGATGCGGGATCAACCACTGTCCCATTCTTAATAACAATTTTCATTGGTATTTCTTCTACTCCTCTTCAACCTCTTCCAGCGGGGCACCGCCTGCAAGGAGATAAAAAATCGCCATCCGTACGGCAACGCCGTTTGTGACCTGTTCATTGATGATCGCGTTGGGTATTTCCGCCACGGAATTCTCAATCTCTATACCCCTGTTCACCGGGCCGGGGTGCATGACGATGACATCGGACCTGCATTTTTCAAGACGCTTCATTGTAAGGGAAAAGAGCCTGGTGTACTCCCTGATTGAGGGAAAGTTTGAGCCTTTTTGCCTCTCTCTCTGCATTCTCAGGAGATTTATCACATCCAGCTCGGGAAGGATCTCATCAATGCTGTAAGAAATATCAACACCGTAGCTGCTGAACTCATCGGGAACAAGTGTGGGGGGGCCGCAGACAATGACCCTGGCCCCAAGCTTTTTGAAGGATTCAATATTGGACCGGGCAACACGGGAGTGTTTGATGTCGCCGATGATACCGATTGTAAGTCCCCTGAGGCTTCCCCTCTTTTCGAGGATTGAATAGGTATCAAGGAGTGCCTGGGTGGGATGAGAATGAAAGCCGTCACCGGCATTTATCACAGATGCCTTGATATTCTGAGACAAAAAATGAGGCGCCAGTGACGCCCCATGTCTTATAACGATATAGTCCGCTTTCATTGCTTCAAGAGTGTGGACAGTGTCGATAAGCGACTCCCCCTTTACGACACTTGATGTTGAGACAGTAACATTAATGAGGTCAGCGGAAAGACGCTTTGCCGCAAGATCAAAACTGAGCCGTGTCCTTGTTGACGGTTCGTAAAAGAGAGTGCAGACCGTCTTGCCCCTGAGGACCGGGACTTTTTTGATTGTCCGGGTAAATACATCCTTGAAGTACTTTGCAGATTCACAGATGAGATTAATTTCTTCTATTGAGAGGGAACTGATATCGAGAAGGTCTTTTCTTTTCAGAGTTGTCATACTAAAATTAACAGTATTGATAAAAAGCCAATAATGTCAATAACTTCTGAAAGGAAATTTATAATTTTTATGTAACGGTTAAAACACCATCAGAGAGGCTCAATTTCAACCTGTTCTGTCTCTTCGGATTCACCGGTTATCCCGGGATCTTCGGAAGATCCCTCTGTATTTATATCATCCCGGGGCAGTCCCCCGTTGTATTCTTCAGATTCCTCAACTTCATTACCGGTCTGTTCAGAAACATTTTTTTCAGAGCTTCCCGGATATTCTTCATCTTCCTCTATTTCGAACTCTATGTCTTCGGGAACCACTTTTTCAGAGCTTCCCGAACCTTCTTTTCCCTCTTCAACCTCTGCTCCTTCACCGGACTCATCGGGAAGGGCTTCCGCCGGCATATCCGCATCACCTGTTTCTTTTTCACTTTCCCCCGTTTCATCATGTTCAAGCAGGGCGGTAAGGATCTCCTCGCACTGGGCCTCTACCTTCTTTCCCCGTTCAACGTTTGCCGCAGAGCCGTCAATGGGTTCTTTGACAATTTCCGTCAGGGTGTTCAGAAGCACCCTGAGTTTCTCCAGGGAGTTCTCAAGGGTCTCGGAATCAACAAGAATTTTACTGCTCAATTTTTCGGAGTTTGAGCTGATGTTCGATATCTCCTTCAGGTTGACAATGATAGTATTTGAAATCCTGGATATGACATTGAAGTCAGACGATATATTTTCGAACTGGGTATTTACCCCTTCAATCAACTGGTGAGTCTCCATGATATTCTGTTCGATAAGGGGGATATTGTTCTGGATCTTGTCCTGAAGGGCGCTGATGTTTTCGGAGATAGTCATAAATCCCTGGAACTCTTCAGGGTCCCTTGAGGATTCAATTCTTGAGAGCATACCGATGATCTTCATGGACTTGAGAATGTTTTTAAGGAACTCGATGATACTGTCAATTTCATTATAATCGAGGTTGAATTTCTGGATTGCGTCATTGGAATCACGGATCTGTTTCTCAATAACACCGACCTGCGAGATGAGCTTCTCCAGGTTGAGAGCAATGGTATCCGCCATCCTGCTGTTTTCCATGGAGAGTTCGTTAAAGGTCTTTGCCGTGTTCCGGAGCTCATCGGATTCTGAAACAATGGAATCACAAAACTCGAGACTGCTTATGGAAAAATCAAGCTGGCTTTTGGATTTCTCATTTACATTCTGCGCATTGTTCCATATTGTAATTGATTCCTGCTTTACATAGCTGAGCCTGTCGTGATAATTGCCGCCTGTGTCATGGGCCGAAAGAATTTCATTGACTTCCCCGCTGAGAGATTCCCCGGTCCTCATAACATTTCCCGATCCCTGAATTGAACCCTCCGCATCATTGTCCATGAGCTTAAACTTTTCGGTTATCTCCTCCAGCATTTTCTTCTGCATCTTTATCATTTCATCTGTTTCTCTGGCCCTCTCATGCAGCTTGCTTATGGACTCTTTCTGACTGCCAAGTGTATCCGGAAAGGACATCAAATCCGTGTGGCTTCCTTCAATCTGCCTGAGAGTAACCGAGTTCTCTTCCACCAGCTGGCTGATGCCGTCAGTAATGGGTTTTACCACCTGTACAATATTATCAAGATTCTGGTTTATATAGTTTGACATTTCGTCAAGCTTGTTGGCAAGTATATCAAATACACCCGATGTGTGTGAATATTTGCTCGAAACAATGGATGCGTTGAGAGCAAGGGTAAAGATTTCGTCCGTATCGTCCCTGATCTCCCTGACCAGGGCTGTCAGCCCGTCAATCTGAGTACCGATGCTGTTAAGGATATTTTTTATCTCGTTGATGGATTCTATGACTTTGATAAAATACTCGATATTGGACGTAAACTCCCTTGAGTTGTTTTCAATCCCGCTGTCAGACTCCTTGAGGTTCTGGAATATCTTGTCAAAATTCTGGATGAGGTCCCTGTTCCTTTTAATCAGATCATCGATCTGCTGAAGGCCCTCAGCGGTAATCTTTTTCCTCTCATGTGAACCGGAATTTACACCCCTGGCAGTCTCGGTAATATCCCCGATTAAAACAGAAATCTCCGTAATTTTTCTTCTCATATCAGTCATGTATCAATCCTGAAAAAAATTTCTCATAATTGAAATATCGTACTCCCTGTTATAAAACTGAATTAAGATTATATTAAAAATTCCTCAAGTCAAGATAAATAAAATGAAGGATAAAAAAAAGTCGGACTGTTTTTCACCTCTTTTTATAACAGGGGAAAAACCGATTTACAAATATATCCATAATTTAAAGAATTGACACAATCACCTTTTAATGTTCATATATGATATATGCTGAACAATCTGCCCTATCCGGGCATCTTTTTTAAGTAATGAACAAAATGAAAGTATCCGGTAATAGTGAATCAAAAAAATCCAGTCTGAGAAAAAGGATGATATTCTATTTTCTCCTGATTGCAATAGCCAATGTCCTGGTAGCGGGAGAATTCCTCTGGGAAATCAGAAGTTCCGCTTACAGGGAAAAAGTCACAAAGGTCGTGTCAGTCATAAAAGAAGGAAAGGAAACAGTCAGTCATATCTACACCATACTCGACAGCCTCTCCTGGAAATTTGTAATAATGACACTTATCCTCATTATCGTCTCAGCAGTAGTACTTTTTCTCTTTGTATGGCAAATCGCGTCTCCCATGCAGTATATGATCAACCAGGCGGAAAAAATGGCCGAGGGTGATTTGAGAATCCGGATCAACGTAAAAACCGGTGATGAGATCGCCATGCTGGGAAAGCTTATCAACGACCTTTCAATCAACCTCCAGGAGGTCATCGCGCAACTGGAGCGGATGGTTTTTGACCTTGATTCCGCCATGGACACATTCAGAAATGATATAGCGGAAAAACCGGTAAGGCTTTCCACGGTTAAACTCAATATTATTCTCCTTGAAAAAAATATCAAGAAACTGGAACTTCTGAAGGATAACTTTGTACTCTATACTATAGACGGAATAAAAAAAAATATTGAAGACTGAATTTATTCATAGGTCAGAACAAGTCCTTTTTGTATTATGGAAAACCTGATACTCATTCCCATAGGAATGGCCATTGCTACATTTGCCTCACTCATTGGCATCGGCGGAGGGTTACTCTGGGCCCCTTATTTTATCCTTTTCCAGGGATTCGCCCCGCAAAAAGCCATTATGTTCTCATTCCTTATTCAGTTCGTGGGCATGGGCTCGGCAACGTTTTCAAATATCCGCCAAAAAAATATATTCTGGAAAATCGTGACCAGCCTGCTCCCCCTTATTGCCGTAGGTGTTACTGCCGGCGCTTACCTGAATCAAAGGGTTGCAAATCCGAATATGCTTAAAGGGATCCTGGGTATAGTGAGTATTGCCGTTTCAATATTTTTTACCGTACAGACTGAAAAGTATGATTCAACTCTCACGGTGAACCGTTTAACTCCCCCGCCCCTCTGGCTGAAGATCCAGAGTCCATTATTAGGATGGATTTGCGGCCTCCTCTCCATCGGTATCGGCGACTTCCTGATACCGGTCATGAGGGGTAAGATGAAAATTCCCATGAAGTATTCGGTCGGGACCAACCTTTTATTAAACTTTTCTATTGCGCTCATGGGATCTGTTTTTCACTTAACATTCTCGGAGTACCAGTTTACTCCGAATATGATTCAAATACTCATCTTCAGCTGGATCGGGGTATTTATCGGGGGACAACTGGGCCCGGCACTTTCCAATCACTTCGATGATACACGGCTCAAGGAAATATTTATTTTCCTGCTTCTTCTCATGGGCATTCACCTGATTTACAAATCCCTTTAAAGGGTCAGCCCATGAGCCATTTCACTCCCTTGACAACATAGAAAATTCCGATTATCACAACCGCTATGGAAAAAACAACCTTTACGATCCTGTCGGGAAGGAATTTTGAGACATAGGGGCCTATCTGCCCTCCAATGATAACTCCGGCACCGGTAAAAATCCAGAGTTCCCAGAGGATCAGCCCCGCGTGCAGGTTCAGGATAGTAATGACCCAGTCCGCTGTTGCCTCAAGGAGAATAGCCGTTGCGTTAGCCCTCTTGGTCTTTATATCCAGCCCCTTTTCCAGAACAGGCTGGGCCAGCTCACAAATCCCGGTACCGGTTGTGGCGGAAAAAAATCCGCCCAGGGGAGGGACCCACATAAACCTGTAGATATCTTCTATGGGAATATTCTCACGGGTACCGAATGTTTTTCGTATGGCATTGACAAGCTGCATGGTTGCGATTCCCAGGATAATGACTCCGAGAATCAACTTGAGCAGGTCCGCGTTAACCACCATGAGCGCATGGTTGCCAACCACAACACCCGGGATTGTCAGCATGATCATTGTAAAAAATATCGGAAGCTCCGCCATCCTGTAAAGAAGATACCTGATTGCGCCGCTTGTCATACCAACGGTTTCCGTGGCGATTCCGGTTGCCACCGCGTTCTGTATGGGGATGTTCATAAAAAGGTTGTAGATAGGCTGAAAAAGGACTCCTCCCGAGAAACCGGAAGAATTTGCCAGTATCGCAATAACAATTGAGACGGGAAACATGTACCAGTATTCAAAGCTCATAACTTTTCCGCTATTCCCGGTCCGTTGCTTCCAGTGAAAAGTTTCTCAATGCTTCCTCAATTTCGTTCTGTGAAATCTCGGAGTTGATCTTATAGGTTTTATACATATTGATGAAAGTCTGCAGTGATGAGAGATCATTTGACATATATTCAAGAAGACCTACCACCTCCTTCCCTATTGTCACCATTCTCTTAAAATCCGATACCTTCATCTTCCTTGTTTCCATGACCTCATCCCTGACCTCATTGTTAACCAGCGCGGAAATCCTGTGTGTTGCTATCTCTATCTTGTCCTTATACCTTGCAACTTCCTGTTTTACCTGAAAGATCATGTCCTGGAGGTTGAGGTTCATGTCATTGATCAGTCCCGCGATCTGTCCTATCTCATCCTCTGACATGACCGGGACCGATACCGTCAGGTCACCCTTCGCGATCTTCTTTGTTGCCTTAACTATCCCGTCCATTGGTGATATAATATCCTTTGTAAACATGTAAAATGCCCCGATGATACTGGCGGAGACAACCATCAGGAAAAGAATCATCCTGTTTCTCAGGTCGTAGATGGGAGTAAAAATAGCATCGGAATCTATATGTTTACTTATTTTATCAACGTATTTTTTCCCCAGATTATTTTCAACCTGGCTGATAAAATTATTGCTGATGCTGTTCTTAAATCTTCTTGAACTGACTTCAAGAATAATTTCCGCGCTAACTGATATGGAGACAATTGCGATAAGTATAAAATATATCAGAAGCTTCTTTTTCAGTCGGGACATCGGTTTTGACAGTTTTCGTATCATAACAAAACTTCCTCCCGGGATCTATAATAGCTCATATACTGTTTCTCCGATAGTTACTACTCAGCTCTGTATAAAAATAGATATGTTAATGAATAAAAGATAACTGATGTGTCCCCGCCGCCTTCGGCGGCGGGGACACATGGCTGTTATTTTATTAAATATGTATATTTTTACTATACAGCAAAGTAGTTACCTCTGATAAGGAATTAGAAAATATAATAGCATAAAACCAGTGATATTTCCATAATAAAACAGAAAGAGTATATTTGATGCCTCAAATTTTATCAAGTTTTTTCGGAGGATCAATAAAAAATATTCAGTCTTTAGAGAGTTTGATCTCCCAGTACCTGTTATTCGCATCTTTATAATAATCGGCAGTGAGATACCTGTGCAGTGTCAACATGACAATTCCCTTCTCATTTTCGACAGATAGTCATGTATCGAGCTTAAAAAAGATATTTGCCACAGCACCTGCTTCCTGGTTGTTCTCAAGGGTAAGCCCCGATTCACTGAAATAGTATTGAAGCCTGTTCCTGATATTCCCCACGGTTCTTGTATAAACATCATTCTTTTTTAGGCCCACACCGTTGTCCTTTACCCTGATCCTGATCCAGTCGTCACTCCTTTCCGCGTTAACACTTATATAACCGGGACCAGGCTTATTTCTTATTCCATGCTTAATGGAATTTTCAACCAGGGGTTGAATAATAAGGGGAGGAATGCTCACGTCCTGGAAATCACCTCTCTTTTCCATATCATACGAGAGTGTGTCCGGAAACCTCAGTTTTTCCATTTCCAGGTAATTCTCTACGAACTTCCATTCCATCTCCAGGGGAATATGTTTATCAAAAGACCTGTCCATAAGAAAGCGGTAGATATCCGCAAGCATAATGACACCCCTGTCGGCAAGTTCCGGTTTGTTAGACAGAAGCGAGTGTATTGAATGAAGCGCATTGAAAAGAAAGTGCGGGTTCATCCGTTTCTGAAGTTCCCTGAATCTCAGTTCTTCATACCTGAAAACAATTCTCCTGAGGGTAAGAAGTGTTGCAACCCGGGCAAGGAGCTCCATTTTGTCAAAGGGTTTTGTCAGATAATCATTTGCCCCGGCCTCAAACCCGGCAACCATATCCTTCATCTGGTTCTTTACAGTAAGCATAATCACGGGAAGGCTGTAGAGTGAATGTTTCTCCCTCAATTTTCTGCAGACCTCATAACCGGAAAGCCAGGGGAGCATGGCGTCAAGCAGTACCAGGTCCGGTTTGTCCCTGCTCTCCACAATCTCTATTGCCCTGTAACCATCAGATGCCGTAATGACATTATAACCCACAAGAGAAAGATGGCTCACAAGCACCTGAACATTCACCGGTTCATCATCAACCACGAGAATCGTGTATTTATCATTCAGGGTAGAATCCGGGTCAAAACCGGCAAGGTTCTGGTTTATTGAATGATCAGTGGATACAACCGTCCCCGGCTTTATTGAAGAACCGTCATCATTTTCATCGGTACCGGAATAATCGTTCACTTGTTCCAAATAGAGGGGACAACTGAATATAAATTTCGTCCCCCTGCTTTTCCCCGATTCAACTTTAAGCGTTCCCCCATGCAGCTCCACCAGTTTCCTCGTCACCGCAAGATCAAAACCCCTGCCGTCCACAACCTGTATGGGAAGATTGTCCGTATGGTGATAATCTTCAAAGATCTTAACAAGTTCCTCTTCAGGGATATCCGTCTCCCTGTCGCTGATTATTACCACTGCCTGTTCATCCTGAAGTTCGGCAAAAAGAGTGATCTTTCCGCCCTGTGTATATTTCAATGCATTATCGATAAGGTTGAAGAATATCTGCATAAGCCGGTTTTCATCACCATACACAGGAGGCAGATCGTCGGGAATTTCATTAACAAACTGGATATCCCTGCCGGTAATCTGCGCCCGGGAAAAGAAGATGATCATGGTGGAAAGTTCCTTTAAATCAATATTCTTTCTATGGAGCTTTATATCTGAAACCCTCATGGTGGAATAATTAACGATTTCATCGATCTGGTTAAGCAGGTTACGCCCCTTTGTTGAAATCATCTGGATTTTGCTGACAGCATCGCCACTGAGAATTCCGGAAGAGTCTTTCTCCAGGGAACCTGTAATCTTTATTATATCCTCCACAGGTGTTCTTATGTCCTTTGATGAGTTTATAAGGAAATCTGTTTTTATCCTGTCAACCTTCTCAAGGAACTTTACCGCAGACCTGTGGGTATCAAGAAGCTGTTCCTGTACCTTGAGGTGCTCGGTTCTTATCAGGTTATATCTCTCGGAAAAAGCGATGGATATTGTGGTAATCATCAGGATTGATCCGATTTCGACTCCATGGTCCGTAATGAAATTATTTGACAAAATCCCGAAATTTCTCAAATGATAGAGAATAATTCCAATAAGGAGAAAATTAACTCCAATAAAAAAATACTTTGCAGTCTTACTCTCCCTGGTCCACATCAACAGTGATGCCGCAATGATACAGAAAACCACTATAATGACAATAAGAAGTCCGATTAATATCATGACCTGATTATTATAGACCAGAGAAACCCCTGCAAGAAGGGTACCGAGAAAAACCAGGATAAGGAAGATCTTTCCCAGAAATGAATAGAACTTATCAACCTGTAAAAACCTGCTTGCAAACAGCCCCCCCCATACCGTGGGAAAGTAAATAAAGAAGGACTGGAAAATGTTATTCAGGCCGGGAGATTGGGGCCAAATATATTCAAACCCGAGACCGGTATAGGTAATATCATAAAAACCGAAACCGAGGAGATAAAAAACAAAATAGATATAATCAAAGTCCTTCAGGTAATAGGCCTGAACGATGCTATAGATCATAATAATAAGCAGCAACCCGGCCAGGACACCATAAAATATGTTTTCCAGGCGTGCATTCCTGTGAAAATAAGAATCCCACATAAGGCCCGGAATAATCACTATGGTATAATCTGACTTTAACCTCAGGTAACATGTATAGGTATCAGGTTTTTTAATATTAAGGTTAAATATAAAGCTTCTGTAATCTATATCCCTGTTTTCGAAGGATTTTGACAGAAAGAGTTCCTTTTCCAGAAATTTTCCCAGGGAATCATATATTGCGAGAGAAGCTTCAGTGATAACAGGAAATCCCGTTGTAAGGTACAGGTCCCTGTCCAGGTAATAATTGTTTTTCAGTTTAAACCTGATCCAAAAAGCCGACGATGAGAATCCAAAATTAAGCTTTTCAAAGTCCAACCGGGAGAATTTTTTTGACAGCCTTTCATCTCTCACATCATCAACTGTATACTCTCCTTTTTTGTCCTCCAGGACTTCCATAAAGGAGACCAGGGAGAACATACCTTTAATCTCGTTAATCTGAATATAATTCGATGAAAACAGGGGCCGGTCCATTACCGGGAGCAGGATAAGGAAAATCAAACTTCTTAAAAACAGTTTTTTCACTTTTAAAGACATGGGCTTATCTAAATAATTCGTACTCTCTGTCTACTTTATTGAATTGATACAAATAAAAATCGATCTATGATACACTTGAAACTCATTTCAGATACTTCTCTTTAAGGCTTTCAAGTGCTTTTTTCCTATTGACCGATCGGGGAAGATATATATCTGCAATTCTGTTATCCGGATCAATAAGCAGGATCTTTTTCATGCGGGATATACACGACTGTAATCTCTTTTCTCATAGGCTTTAATACCGGTCTTTTCAAAACTTCAGTTTTTCCTTCAGGGGGACTGCATATTTTCTTCCAACAGGAAGTGCCGTTTCATCACTATCCTTAAGGTAAATTTCATACTGACCGCCCAGTATATACTGGTATCGCGCCACAAACCTGATATTAACAATAAATTGCTTGTGTACCCTTAAAAAGTTATTTGATCCGTAAGCAGAAAGCTTTACCTCGAGATCTTTTAAAAGTCCGGATATCTCAAAATCCTTCTCCTCGGTATGCACTACCGTATGCCGGCCCGATGAGGAGATATAGATAATATCCTCATAGGGGACAATATAGTAGTTTTCTCCCTCTTTAAATGAAAAGCCGAGAGATTCCGCGGATTCCAGGTTCTTTTTATTGCTGTTTATGGCAGTAAGGGCTTTATCTACGGCTTGGTTAAACCTGTCCTGTGTAAATGGCTTCAAAAGGTAATCAACTGCGCCAAGTTCAAAAGCCTTGATTGCGTATTTGTCATAAGCAGTTGTGAAGATCAGGTAGGGAATTTCATCCAGTTTTTCAAGGACTTCAATGCCGGTCATCACGGGAAGATTAATATCGAGGAAAAGCATCTGGTATCTTTTTTCCCTGAGTTTCTCCAGGGCCTCCTCCCCATTTTTGGCAATACCCTCAAGTCTGAGTTCAGGCCTTTTTATGAGATACTCAACCAGAAGCTCCCTGGAAGGCAGTTCATCTTCCGCAATAAGTACTGAATAGCTGCTTTTTGCTGTCATATTTCAAAAACTACCTATCATATTAATTATGGGTACCTGAAAAAACTTAATTTTCTTCCTTGTTGAATAAAACATCTACTCAGAGGGAAGATTATTAAATTAATTTATAGAGGTCTCCCTATGTTTATTCAAGACCTGAAAGAAAAGATGTATATTAAATATAAGAACAAACATCTCTACAGGTAATAAAATTATTTACACAACAATAATAATTGTCAAGAGAAAATATTTAAAATGTCATTCATTACACTCCCTGTAGCTTTCATTACACTCTACGTAGCGTTCATTACTTTCGTATTGATTAATTTTCCGTTATATGTATATTATGTTCTATAATGATATCAACACAAGATGCAATGAAAACAGTAAATGATGAAGTCATAAAGAATCTATCAGCTGAAACTATCGAAGGAATAGTTAAAATGCTTCTTAACGGAGAAACATGGCTGGATATTGCGCTTAAATACGATGTTGATTCAACCCAGATCGGATACATATATAAAAAATTGTTACTATAATCATAATGATAGCACAGAAAACCTCAGAACTGAGTAATAACCTTGATAAGGGGAAAGATATCAAGCTGTCTTTTTTTTATCATAATAAAAAAACAATCGGTTTTTTAAGTTCACTTGTCTTAAAGATATTATCGAGAAATAACCTTGTATACCTTCACAGTACCCTCATGACAATCCTCAGGGAGATAATCGTAAACGCCGTAAAAGCAAACACAAAACGGATCTACTTTAATAAGCTCAATATGAACATTGAAAATCCTGATGACTATCACAGCGGGATGCAGAATTTCAAATCATTTATCATAGACAACCAGGATTCATGTGAAACTGAACTCAAGGAGAGGGGCTTCAGGGTAACCATACACATTGTTAAGGGACCGGGAGGCTTCAGGTTTAAGATAGCAAACAACAGCTCTATCCTCCCGGATGAGCTGAAAAGAATTGAACACCGGTATTCAATGGCCAAAAAAATAAATGATTTTTCGGAAGCATACGGCGAAATTGCAGATGATATCGAGGGAGAAGGGCTTGGAATAATCCTGACGCTTCTCTTTCTCAGAAATTCAGGGATTGGCGAAGATTCACTGAAAATAGAATCTTCCGATCATTCCACAGAGTCCTCACTTTTCATACCCTTTGAACCAAAGCCGCAATCCATAACCACTATTATTCAGGCTAAAATACTGGAGGAGATAAAGGAACTGCCCACACTTCCGGAAAGTGTTCTTGAAATCCAGGAGATGTGCCATATACCCAATATTGAACTTTCAAAAATCGCGCAAAAAATTTCACTGGACCCGTCATTATCCGCTTCTGTCCTTAAACTCTCTAACTCTGCGGGCTTTATAACCAGGAAGCGAATTGAAAATATCCTTGACGCAATAAAGGTGATCGGTCTCAGGAACCTCAAGGCAATACTTCTTGCATCCAGTGCCAGAAAAATCATCAACCAGAAATACTCAACATTCAGGAAAATCTGGGACCACTGCAATAAGACTGCTTTTTACGCAAGGGCAATTGCAATGAAATACGGTTATTCCAGAATCTCAGACCGCGTCTACCTCTCCGGCCTGCTACATGACCTGGGAAAGATTGTTCTTCTTTCCACCAATTCAAGCCTGGCCGAATGGATATCGGAAATTACGAAGAACAGGGCGCTCAGAACATCTACGGTTATTGAAGAAGTCTCAATCGGGATAAGCCATTCATCAATAGGGGAACTTATCGCAGCGCAATGGAACCTTCCCCACTACCTGGTAGACACAATAAAGTATCATCATTCACCCCTGCTTTTAGCAGACAGTCAAAACAGGGAGATCGTGTTCATCACTTACCTGGCAAACCAGATCTGCTCCATAGAAGAGAAACGGTTTAATTACTATTTTATCGAGGATGAAATACTCGGGATGTTCAATATTGAAAATGAAAAAGAATTCAATGAACTGCATGATGAGCTGAAAAGTAAATACAGTGAAGCCGAATTACTTTCAGATTAATAGATAACCCCATCGATAAAACTTCTTCCATTTAATGAGCAAAACAATTTTAATTTTTTATTGACTTTACTTAAAAATCCCCACATACTCTGAGAGTTTTTAGTGTGGTAAAATCACTGCTCAATGATATATTCTCAATCATTCAACCTGGTAAGAGCATGACAGCCGATAAACCGGAGAAGAGTTTTCCCGCAGATTTATGATTATTGGATACCGGGAACATTAAGTATAAGAATCAAAGGAGGTTTACAATGAAAAAGCACTTATTAAAGCTTCTCATTATTGTTTCGGTTCTTTCAATCAACAGCTTCTTTATGTTTTCATGCGGGAAAAAATCGGGTATCGATGAGGATGCCATAAAAATCGGCATACTGCTGCCCCTGACCGGCAAGCTCGCAAAATTCGGAGAAATTGAGAAAAAATCCTTCGTTATGGCGGCAGATGAGATAAATGCCAGAGGCGGTGTTAACGGGAAAAAGGTTGAACTATTATTTGAGGATACTACGGGAAAACCTGATGTGGGAAGATCTTCCATAGAGAAACTGATAACAGAGGACAAAGTCGTAGTGATCGGAGGGGGATATTCAAGCTCTGTTACATGGGCAGCAATAGCCGTAGCACAACAGCAAAAGGTCCCTTTTCTTGTTAATACCGGGTCAGCAGACAGAATTACCGAGCAGGGATGGAAGTATATCTTCAGGCTGAATCCCCCGGTAAGTGAATACCCGGGTGCGTTAAAATCATTCCTTGCAAAAATCGCGAAGGACGTAAAAACTGTTGCAATCCTTCATGAAAACTCACTCTTTGGCCAGTCAGGATCAGAGAAATTTGCTCAGCTTGCTGAAAAGCTTGGACTCAAGGTGCTCATGAAAGAGGGCTATGAGGCAGGCGTCGTTGATTTTAAACCCCTCCTTACCAATATTAAGGCAAAACAACCTCATATGATCTATATGATCTCCTATATTATGGACGCTTCCCTCCTCATGAGACAGTCAAAGGAACTCAACCTGAATCCAAAACTCTTTGTGGGGGGGGCCGCTGGATTTACACTCCCCGAATTCCAGAAGAATGCAGGTTCAACAACCGAATTTGTTTATTCCGCAACACTCTGGACTCCATCGGTTCCCTATGCTGGTGCGAAAGAGTACTATGATAACTTTGTTAAGAAATACAACACTTCCACAGAATACCACGGGGCGGAAGCGTATGCGGCCATGTATGTTATCGCGGACGCTCTGAAAAGAGCCAGGTCCCTTTCAGCAAAAGATGTGAGAGATGCCCTGGCAGCAACAGATATGGAAACAATCTTTGGACCCGTCAAATTCATATCATACGGCAAAAAGACACAACAGAACAAACTTCCCACATTTCTTGTCCAGTGGCAAAAAGGGAAACTTGAAACCGTATGGCCAAAGGATGTAGCTACCAGGAAACCTCTCTATCCCACACCTGCCTGGGACAGGAGATAACACCGTGAATTTGAAATTGTATTAAATAGCCCCGTGTTTTTTCAGATAATCCGCAACATCGTTATGGCCGTTCAATGTAGCGCATTTTAAAGCAGTCTGCCCATACTTGTCCCGGGAGTTAATATTAAGATCCTTTCTCGATAAAAGGAGCCTGACCACTTCAAGGTACCCTTCATTCGCAGCATGGATCAGCGCAGTCCACCCGTTCTTATCACTGATATTAATTTCGATCCCTTTTTGCGCCAAAAGTAATTTAACGATCTCTACATTACCACTGCGCGAAGCGCCTATTAAAGCTGTCCAGCCGGAATAACAGCCGGATGTATTTTTGGAATTAACATCGGCACCGTTCTTAATAAGGAGCTTGACGATCTCAAGATGGTCATTATTGGAAGCGCCTGTTATAGCAGTCCAGCCGGATTTGTTCTTAGCGTTAATACTTGCTTTTTTCGCGATAAGAAACTTTACTATTTCCAGGTGCCCGTTGTTCGCGGCCCCCAGGAGAGGTGTCCACCCGGATTCACTCCGGGCATTAACATCGGCATTGTTCTCAACAAGGAACTTTACTGTTTCAAAATGGCCGTTGTTTGCAGCGCATATGAGAGCTGTATAACCGAACTTGTCCTTTGTATTAACCTTGCCCTTCTCAACAAAGAACTTCACTGTTTTAAGATCCCCTTTGGATGCGGCCTGCATAAATTGAGGTATCAGATCACTGTCACTGCCACATCCCGTGACCAGAAGAGATACGGCAGTTAAAATGATTAAAACCGGTTTAAAGTTTTTCTTTAAAATTGGTCCTTTTTTTAGTAATTGTATACTCATAAGATTAAATCCTCTATATATAAATATGAGTATACATCCAAATCGACTCATTTCATGATTTACTGCTCATGACTGTTTGTGAACAAAATATTCCAGTAGATACTAAAATATTTAATCATTTTGTTCTTTATACTTTCTTTGTCAAATCAATTTACCCTGTTATTCACCGCCAGATGAAATAAAGTCACTTATAGTCTTTATCACTACCTGTTTCATAATACAAGTGAAAAGATTTGAATTACCGCTTTTTTTCTCAAAATCCGGTTTTTAATTGACAGAAAGAGCAGACCGGTTCATTTGTATTATTGTTGATACAAATAGACAAGTTCATAAAACAGTATAATGGAAAAAATAAAACTTGATAACACCCAGATCCCGCTCCACTACCAGATAGCAGACTATCTTATCCATATGCTGCAGAAAGGCGAACTGGACCGCAGCAGGATGCTTCCCACTGAAGAAAAACTTACAGAGATGTTCGATGTAAGCAGGACAACAATCAGAAAGGCCCTGGATCACCTGCTCAAGAAAGAATACATACACAAAAAACAGGGAAAGGGCACATTCTGGACTGAGTCAACAGGAACAATCCGGAAAGAAAAGCTCTCCGGCATAAACAGGCAGATCTTTGCGGTACAGGAAACCACAACCGTAAAGGTCCTTTCCAAAAAACAGGTAAAAACAGACCGTGAAATAACAGAATTTTTCGGAAACAGCAACGATGTTGTGGCATTTAAAAGAATACGGTATATTGAAAAAGAGCCTATGAGTTATACGATAAATTATCTCCCGGTTGAAACAGCAGAACTCATAAGCAGGAAGCAGCTGGAACAGTATACAATGCTGGAGTCTCTTGAAACAGTGGCCGGGATAAACCTCGGCACCATACACCATGAAGTGGAAATTACCCGGGCAGATTCAGAGATATCGGAACTTCTGAAAGTGGCAGTACTCGATCCTGTCCTCACAATCAAAACATCGGTCTATGCAACGGACAACAGCCCTGTGGAAGTTGTCTGGACACACTTTGTTGAGAACAGGTACAAGTTCAAGGTGGTCCTTGAAAAGGAGAGGTAGGTCCCGTTATCCGGGAAACAATTTTCCCGTATTTGATCATTAATACTTGATATTGTTATTTTTTAATGGTAAAAAAGAGGAGTAATCCAAGAAAGACAGCTGTGCCGGTTAAAGAGCAATTATTAATTTGTAAAAAAGAAATTCCTGAACTTACTTTCTAATTATACTTTTAAAAGATTGGCCACGGATTTAAATTTTAGGGATTATTACTGAAAAAAGGATTAATTTTATGAAAACGATCGAGTACAATGATGTTGTTGGAAAGGTTAAAGAGATCTGCATGACGTCAAACTTTGAACTGGAGGATGATGTTATTGAATCGTACAGAAAAAGCAGGGAACGGGAAGAATCTGATGCGGGGAAGGATGTTTTTGACCAGCTTCTGAAGAATGCTGAAATCGCAAAGAAAGAAAAACTCGCCCTCTGCCAGGACACCGGTTTCGCCGTATTCTTCGTGGAACTGGGAGATGATGTAAAGATAAACGGCGGGAACCTGGTTGATGCCATCAACCAGGGGGTCATACAGGGATACGAGGAAGGCTACCTGAGAAAATCTATCTGCCACCCCTTTTCACGAAAGAATACAGGTGACAATACCCCGGCTATCGTTCATGTTGACCTGGTCCCCGGTGATAAACTGAAGATCATCATTGCGCCCAAAGGAGGGGGCAGTGAAAACATGAGCAGGGTCACAATGCTGAAACCCTCGGACGGTGTGGAGGGGATTAAAGATTACGTGGTTAACAGGGTCAGGGAATCGGGGGCCAACCCCTGCCCTCCCACAGTAGTTGGCGTGGGAATCGGGGGAACATTTGAAAAAGCGGCGCTCATAGCAAAGAAGGCGCTTTTACGGCCAATCGGATCAAAGAACCCCGACCCGGAACTTGCCGAAATAGAAGAAGATATTCTCAACAGGATAAACGACCTGGGCATCGGCCCTCACGGTTTTGGCGGAAGGATCACCTCACTGGCGGTCCATATTGAAATGCACCCGTGTCATATTGCCAGTCTGCCCCTGGCAGTGAACATAAACTGCCATTCAAGCAGGCACAAGGAGATCGTGCTTTAAAATTCAATGAAGTGTTGCCTGATATGATTTTCCCGGGCGGCAGGTAACATTCTGACAATGACGGACAAAATCGAGAGGGAGAAAATGGCTGAAATAAAAATTACCACCCCTGTAGATGACGAGACAATTATGAAGTTAAAAAGCGGCGACCGGCTGCTGATCACCGGAACAATACTGACCGGCCGCGATGCCGCCCATAAGAGGCTGGTAGAACTCATCGACAGCGGCAAAGAGCTGCCTGTGGACCTGAAAGGGCAGATAATATACTACGTGGGGCCCACACCGGCGCGGCCGGGAAATCCCGCGGGATCAGCCGGTCCCACAACCAGCTACAGGATGGACGCCTATTCCCCCCGGCTTCTCAAACTGGGCCTCAAGGGGATGATCGGGAAGGGAGGCAGGTCAGAGGAGGTCATTGAAGCAATGAAGGAGAACAAAGCAGTCTATCTTGCGGCAACAGGAGGAGCGGGAGCACTGATATCCAAGTGCATTAAGAGCTCAAAAGTCATCGCGTACGAAGATCTCGGGCCTGAAGCTATCAGAAAAATGGAAGTGGAAGACTTCCCCGTCATCGTAATCAACGACGCTTACGGGAATGACCTCTATAAAGAAGGAATAAAAAAATACAGCAGGTAGTTCTCCGGGGCAATTATCTCAATACTATTTAAAAAAGGTGAATGAAAATGAAAAAACCTGATTTATCACTGGGCGATTTAAATTCTTACTTTCCTGATGATTTTACCCAGGAACAGCTGGCAAAGGCAAAAACAGTTTTTTTAAAGGAACTTTCTTATACCACCCATAAATTCTACAGCGGGAAAATCATGACCCTTCCCAAGGCCGGGATATACGGATTTAACTGGTTCAACGTATGGTATACTCCCGGTGTTTCAAAGGTGTCCACCACCATAAGAGATAACAATGAAGCTTCATTTGAACTCTCCAACAGGGGGAACCTTATCGCGGTTATTTCAGACTCAACCCGTGTTCTCGGAGACGGAGACTGCACGCCCCCGGGTGGACTGGGAGTCATGGAGGGAAAGGCATTCCTGATGAAGTACCTGGGAGGCGTTGACGCAGTCGCCCTCTGCATGAACAGCTATAATGAAAAGGGCGAGCATGACCCGGACAAAATTATTGACTTTGTGAAGATGGCCGAACCGAGCTTCGGCGGTGTAAACCTGGAAGATATATCACAGCCCAACTGCTTCAAGGTCCTGGACACACTGAGGGAAGAGTGTAACATCCCGGTCTGGCACGATGACGCCCAGGGAACGGCCTGTGTCACCCTGGCGGGCCTGATCAACGCCCTCAGGATAGCGGACAAGGATATCAGCAAAGTGAAAGCGGTACTTTTCGGCGCGGGGGCATCCAATACCACAATCGCGCGGCTCCTTATCAAGGCCGGTATGGACCCCGGGCATGTTGTCATGTTCGATTCAAAGGGCGGTCTCCATAAGGGAAGAGACGATATCAAGTCAAAGCCCGCCTTTTATAGAAAGTGGGAACTCTGCGAGACAACAAATCCGGATAAGATCAACGACATGGACACCGCCATGAAGGACGCGGACGTCCTGGTGGCCCTGAGCAGACCGGGACCCGATGTGATAAAGCCGGAGTGGATCGGCAGAATGGCCGATAAATCCATTGTCTTCACCTGTTCAAACCCGGTACCGGAGATCTACCCCTACGCTGCCAAAGAAGCCGGTGCGTATATTGTGGCCACGGGACGGGGAGATTTTCCCAACCAGGTGAACAACTCTCTCGGTTTTCCCGGGATACTTAAAGGGGCACTTGCGGTAAGGGCCAGGAAGATAACCGATGAAATGGCTATTGCCGCGGCATATTCACTGGCAAACTTCGCGGAAAAGAGAGGGATTGATCCCGACAACATCATCAGCACAATGAGTGAGACCGAAGTCTTTGCCGAAGAAGCGGCCGATGTTGCCATGGAGGCCATGAAAAACGGGGTGGCAACCATTGAGAAAAGCCGTGAAGATGTCTATAAAACAACCCTTGAGGATATACTGGAAGCCCGGAAGACCATGGATATTCTCATGGATAACAACATTATCCACAAACCGGACAGCAGCTTACTGGAAGACGCGGTAAAGAAGGCCATCGAGGCCGTGAAATAAAGAAAGATTGAACCACAGGCGCAAAAAGCACGGAGGAAGACCCCCTAACCCCCGGAGGGGGTATAAGAATTTTTGAAAAATTATCTTGCGCCCCCTTTGGGGGGATGGGGGGCTAAATATTAAAAAGGGATAGTATAATGAACGAAGTAAAAACAAACCTCTACCCTCAATCCGTAAAGGGAGGAGGAAAGGGGAGCCGGGCCTGGTCAAAATCCATGAGGGTCCTCAGGGCAGAAATCATCAGCGGGGGAACGGGGCTCCTCCTGGCATCATTTATCATGGGGCACCTTGTCCTGGAAAGCTCGATACTCCTGGGGAAAGAGACCTATGAAATGGTTGCCGGGTTTATGGAGAAGACCCTTCCCATAGCCCAGGTCTCGATATTTGTGATAACCATTGTGTTCTTTTTCCATTTTGTCTACGCAGGCAGGAAGATCCCCGGGCGGCTGGCAGAGAGGCGGAGGATGATGGAACTGGGATTAAGTATAAAGAAGGCCTCCGGTAGATGGCAGCAGAAGAAAAACGCCATCAGGCAGAGGAAACACAGTGAAACGTCCCTCTGGCTCTGGCAGGTCAGGACGGGGATGACGGTCCTTGCCCTGGGGGCTTTCCACCTTTTTCTGGTCATGTGGAACCTCTTTACCGACATGGGCTTCGCGGACACCCACGGGTTCACCGCGCAGATATCCTCAAGCAGGGTGGAGAGCGGTCTCTGGATACTCTATATCCTTCTCGGTTTTGCGGTGATTGTTCACATGACCATTGGGCTTTACCGGCTCGCGGTAAAATGGATATCCGACACACGCCTCAACAGAAAAACCGCGTACGCAATATGCCTGGTCCTCTTCATGGTCTACGTGATACTTAATATAGCCGCCGTACTGGGACTCGCGGGCAGATTCAGCCTGGTGTAAATAAGGAGAAGAAATAATGAGTGATACATATACTTCTGACGTACTGATAATCGGCGCCGGACTGGCCGGGGAACGTGTGGCACTGGAGGCGGCAAAAAAGGGGCTCAGCGTGACAATACTCTCCCTGGTCCCCCCCAAGAGGAGCCATTCCTCCGCCGCACAGGGGGGAATGCAGGCCGCCCTGGGAAATACCGTAAAGGGAAAGGGGGATAATCCCACCATCCACTTCCTTGATACCGTGAGGGGCTCGGACTGGGGTGCCGACCAGGAGGTGGTAAGGCTCTTCGTGGATAACGCCCCCACAGCCATGAGGGAGATGGCACACTACGGTGTTCCCTGGAACAGGGTCAAGGGGGGCCCCGCCGAAGTTTATATCAAGGGGAAAAAACAGACCATTGTGGAAGACGAAAAGAAGGAGGGGCTGATAACGGCGCGAAGCTTCGGGGGCACCGCGAAGTGGCGGACATGCTACACCGCTGACGGCACCGGCCACTCCGTTCTCTTTGCCATGGACAACCTTATCATCCAGCATAAAATAGAGGTCCATGACAGGATGGAAGCGGTCTCCCTGGTACATGAAGGGGGCAGGTGTTACGGGGCCATTGCCCGGAGCCTCAGGGACGGGAGTCTCTCCACATACTACGCCAAATCCACAGTGATCGGCACCGGGGGCTTCGGACGGATATACGGGGCGTCCACCAATGCCATGATCAACGAAGGGACCGGCGCGGCCATTGCCCTGGCAACAGGTGTTGTTCCCCTGGGGAACATGGAAGCGGTCCAGTTTCACCCCACGGGGATCGTCCCCACGGATATCCTGGTCACGGAAGGATGCAGGGGAGACGGCGGGTTCCTGGTTGACAAAGACGGTCACAGGTTCATGCCCGACTATGAACCGGATAAACAGGACCTGGCCTCCCGGGACGTTGTTTCAAGGCGGATGACCCAGCACATCAAGAAGGGCTTTGGGGTGGAA
>JBNKTL010000046.1:0-41720 GCA_050298055.1 Spirochaetota bacterium | reverse complement strand
GGGTTGAGGCCGGGTAATATAAGGGTATGGAGTGTTCATGTGGGAGTTGCATCCTTGGTTGCGCTGATCATACTTTTTATTGCTTCGCGGGATGCCTCAATTTCCCGGTACTATAGCAGCAGGAGCCTGAACATGGTCAGTTATACCGCTGACTTTACAGTAAAGCTTTTTGCCTGGGAGTTTCTTTTCAGGGGATTTATGCTCATGGGCTTGAAGGAGAGATTCGGCGAGGGAAGCATTGTCATCCAGATGGTCCCCTTTACTCTCATGCATATGGGAAAACCGGTTCTGGAGATTTTCGCCTGTATCCCCATGGGGCTTTATTTCGGTTTTGTCGCGTACAGGGGAAATTCTTTCTGGCCTGCGTTTCTTATTCACCTGGTCATCAATATTTCCCTGAAAGTATTCGTGAATTTCTTTTGAGTGGGTTCTTCGGTATCCTGCGAAAATATCTTAACACCTGCCCAGAGCTTTAAGTGCCGGCAGTGTTTTTCCTCCCATGAGGTCCAGAAAGGCGCCTCCCCCGGTGGATATATATGATATCTTCCCGGCAATACCCGCCTGGTTAACGGCGGTCACGCTATCGCCCCCTCCTACTATACTCAGGCAGTCGGTATCTGCGATGATCTCCGCGATTTTATTGGTCCCGTTGGAGAAATTCGGCATCTCGAATGCGCCCATTGGCCCGTTCCAGATGATTGTCCTGGAGTCCATAATCTTTGAAGAGAAGAGCTTTATTGTTTCGGGACCGATATCCAGGCCCATGAGGTTGTCGGGAATTGATGATGCCCGGACTATGGTCTGCGGTGATTCGTTATCAAACTCTTCGGCTGCCACAATATCTACGGGAAGCAGTATATTTTTGCCCTTTGACTCGGCGCTTTTCATGATCTCCATGGCGTCATCAACGAGGTCCTCCTCCATGAGTGATTTTCCTGTAGTGAAGCCCTTTGCCTTGAGAAAGGTAAAGGCCATCCCGCCGCCGATGATAAGATAATCCACCTTTTCCAGAATATTATTTAATACTTCCAGTTTACCGGACACCTTTGCCCCGCCGATGAGCGCGCCAAGAGGCCTTTCCGGATTATCAATTGCCTTATTGAAGTATTCAATTTCATTTTTTAAAAGAAATCCTGCGCAGCAGTTTTTAATATGCCTGGTTATTGAGTCGTTTGAGGCATGGCCGCGATGGGCAACTGCAAAGGCATCGTTTACATAGACATCCGCAAGCGCTGCAAGTCTTTTCCCGAAATTATCGTCATTCTTCTCTTCTTCCGGGAAAAAGCGTATATTTTCAAGGAGCAGTATTTCTCCCGGTTTCATCTCTTCGGTTACTTTTACCGTTTCTTCATTTATATCAGAATCGGAGAACTTTATCTCTTTTTTTATGAGTTCTGAGAGCCTGTCTCTCACAGGCCTGAGGCTCATCTCATTCACCTTTTTTCCCTTGGGTCTTCCGAGGTGAGAGACCAGGATGATTTTTGCGTTGTTTTCAAGGCAGTAGTTTATGGTGGGGAGGGTTGATGTTATCCGGGTTTCATCGGTGATTTCCCTATTCTCATTGTAGGGGACGTTGTAATCAACCTTTATGAGAACACGCTTCTCTTTTACGTCAACTTCATCAATATACCTGATTGTCATACCATTACCCTTATGAATGAAAAGTCAAAATATTGTCACTCGTGCTGAGCCCGCATATTTTACACCAATCTGCTTTTGTAATCCCTGGTTCATTCAGGGGTTACATTTTTGTAATCAGTTAAAAATCATGCAGTCGATGTCCGACTCAGCTCTGATGTATCATATATTCAATTAATAATATTATAGATTTTTAACCGCTTCAGTCAAGCCAATTTACTCCTGCGCCTCTCTTTTCTTTTTCCTCACCGTCATGATCCGGGAAATAACTATCGAGATCTCGTAGAGAAACATGAGAGGTACGGCTACAAGGACCTGTGAGAGAATATCCTGGGGTGTTATTATTGCCGCGATTATCCAGATAATCACAACTGAATATTTCCTCATCTGGATGAGAAATGCGGGAGTGAGGATACCGATCCGTGTGAGAATCATTACAACAATGGGCAATTCAAAGAGTACGCCCATGGCAATACTCATCATGAGGATAAAACTCATATAGTCACTTGCCCCGATTGTGCTCAGCATCTCCGCACCGATAAATCCCAGGAGCATGTCAATTGCAAAGGGAAGTAAAAGAAAAAAGACAAATGCCATCCCCCCATAGAAGAGAAAAAATGCCGCTACGAGAGCTGTAAGGGAAAACCTGCGGTCTTTTTTTGAGATGGCAGGCGCTATGAACTTCCAGACATGGTAAAGAATAACGGGCAGGCCCAGCATGAGCCCCGCCACAAAAGAGGCTTTAAGCCTGATGATGAATCCGCCTGTGAGTTTAAAGATGTTCAGTTTTTGCCCGGTCGCAATGAAGGGTTTGTTGATGAAATAAAGGAGATCATCCGAAAGAAAAAATCCCGCAAATGTAAAAATGATTACCGTCATAAGGCTGTAGAGCAGCCGGGACCTCATCTCATCAAGGTGATCCACAACTGTCATGGGCTCATCGCCCCTTTCCTTTGCCGCCAGTTCAGATTCTGAGATGTCCTCCGGGTACGGTTTCTTTTTAACCGGTTTCCTGTCAGATGATTCTTTCGTATACGTTGTCTTTATTTCCGGCCGGGATTCATCAAGGAGAGTTTTGGGTATGAGGGACTTCATCCGCTCTTCCCTGTTTATCTTTTTTGCGGGTTCCTTTTTGTTTGGACGGTTGACTTTTTTAACGGTTTTTTTTGGTGTCTGCTTTTTTGCCGGTTTTTTGACAGATTTCTTTTTGCTTTTAACAGATTTTTTTAAAGCAGTTTTTGCTGTTTTAACAGAAGCCGTCTTTTTTGCGGTTTTTTTCTTTTTGACAGCCGTGCTTTCTACAGGTGTTTTCTTTTTTGCGGATTTCTTTTTTTTGTTAGATTCTGCCAAAACAGGTGCTCCTTGGAATAAAAAATCATTTAGGAATCTGGTATCAGAACAGTCTGGTGTCAAGAATTTTTCTTTATGAAAAACACCCGGAAAATTCACCGGGTTATTTCTGACTTATCTTATCCCCCTATCCCCTCCATCTCCCTGTCTCCTTTCTTACACTCTTTTTTCCCTTTGTATACTTTGTGCTCTTTGTATGAAACTATTTTCCCATGACCTGAAACACGGAACCAAATTTCTCTGCGGAAAATTAATAATTTTTAGGTCAAAAGAGAGAAAAAAAATGGTGGAATTTATATTGCACATTTGATTTTATTACAACATATTCTATCTATAATTTTGAAAATTCAACAATTGCAGAGACGGGAGGTCATTGTGGGAAAGTTTAAAGATAATTCACTGGCTGCCAAGTTTCAGAACATGGCAGAAAAGAGGGGAGATAAGGCCTGTGTCGCTTATAAAAAGGATGGTTTTTATACGGATTTATCATGGAATGAGATGAACGAAATGGTTCACGATCTTGCATGCTACCTTCTTTCCATAGGCGTAAAAAAAGGAGAAAGGGTCGGGCTCTTTTCTCCCAACAGGTATGAGTGGTGGGTCGCCGACCTGGCCATAACATCCATTGGTGCGGTCAATGTTCCGATTTATGCCACAAACTCATCTGAAGAAGCCGAGTATATTCTCAATAACTCCGGTTCTACGGTCTGCTTTGCGGGGACTGAAAGCCATCTTGACAGGGTCCTGAAGGTAAAAAGAAAACTGTCCAAGGTCAAAAACATGGTAATATTTGATGAACCGGGCAGTAAGAAGAAGGGAGTCATAACTATCGGAGAAGCCCTGAAAAAAGGACAGGGTTACAAAAAGAAAAAGGACTTTGACGCAAAACTTAAGGCAATTAAACCGGATGATCTGGCAACGATAATTTACACATCGGGAACCACGGGAAATCCGAAAGGGGTCATGCTTACACACGGCAATTTTATTTCAAACGTGAACAATATCATGAAAATTCCCGATATAAACAAATACCTCACTGAGGATGATATCTTTCTCTCATTCCTTCCCCTTTCACATTCACTGGAGAGAACGGCCGGTTACTATATGCCGATTACCATGGGCTGTAAGGTCGCTTTTGCCGAAGATATCTCCACTCTCATGGAGAACTTTCTGGAGGTGCGGCCGACCATTATGGTCAGTGTCCCGAGAATCTATGAAAAGGTCCATGCGGGGATCCTTGCCAAGGTGTCCGATGCTTCCGCGGTGAAGAAGGGAATATTCAACTTCGCCATGAATATGGCCAAAAAGAACCTTCCCTATATGTGTTCGGGGGCACCCAGATCCGGGCTCTTCGCGGTGCTCTATAACCTTGCGGACAAGCTGGTGTTCAGTAAACTGAAGGTGGCCCTTGGAATGGACAGGTTGAAGTTTGCCGTCTCCGGGGGAGGACCTCTCTCTGTATCCGACGCGGAGTTTTTCCTGGGGATGGAGATCTCCGTTATTGAAGGTTTTGGTCTCACCGAGACAACTCCCGTAACCAATGTGAATCTGCCGGGTAATATTAAACCGGGAACGGTGGGCCCTCCTATCCCGGAAACAAAGGTAAAAATATCGGATGAAGGAGAGATCCTTATCAAGGGACCGCAGGTCATGAAGGGTTACTATAAAAATCCCAAGGCCACAAAGGAAGTCTTTACAAAGGACGGTTTTTTCAGGACCGGTGATATCGGAATTATCGATGAAGACGGCTATCTCTCAATTACCGGAAGAATCAAGGATATCATTGTAACCGCGGGCGGGAAGAACATCTCTCCGCAAAATATAGAGAACAGCCTTAAGGAGTCGAGGTTTATTGAACAGGTTGCCGTCATTGGCGACAGGAGAAAGTATCTCTCGGCCCTGGTGATACCGAATTTCGAGGAGTTGATCAAGTGGGGCCAAAAGCAGGGGTATACTTTTTCTGATAACAGCGAAATAGCCAATAATACCGCCGTGATAAAGCTTATTGAAGATGAGATCAGGAAGTATACTGCACAGTACTCAAGGGTTGAACAGATAAGAAAGTTCACGCTGCTCGATGCGGAATGGACACAGGAGACCGAGGAACTGACACCCACACAAAAGGTGAAAAGAGGCGTTATCAGCAAGAAGTACGCTGCTGAAATCGAATCCATGTATGCGCTGGAATAGGCGCGTATGGGAACATGACAAAGCCGGCTTTCAGCCGGCTTTGTCATATAAGAGAAAGGGTTTCTATCTTCTGAGTAATTTCGAATTATAGTTTATCCCGAGCCAGACGCACGCGTCTTCTATTGAGCGAAAAACGTTTGTCTTATAATTATTATTTTCGGTTATGGAACTGTACATCCGCGCCATTCCAAAACCGAGATCATCGGAAGCACAGATTGCAATACGAATATCCTCAAAATTATCCGCAACTTTATTAATATTTGTTAAGGCCGACCACATCTCGTCGTAAGAATAATTCACAACTGCTTCCCTGTAATCCGCCAGGCACCTCAGGCCGGACCTTATCTTTATGCCTGCCAGTTTTTCCCTGTATTCGATAAATTCATCCAGGCTTATGGTACCCTCTCCCTTTTCATAGAGAATATTGTTTTCTTCGTCATATTCAAAAACAATGGGCATTATACTCTTCCTGCTGTTCACTGCTCTTATATAGTGAAAGCAAATATTGTATTACAGAAAATTTCCCTGTTCAAGTATTTTTGTCTGTAAAAAATAAAAAGAGAACGGCAGGAAGCATGCGGGCGGGATTAACTACAGGGTTTTCGCGATAAATTTCATTATACCTTCATGTTTCATAAAACGGATCTTTTTACCCCGGAAGTCCCTTTCCCCTTCAAAATTATTTGAAAAGACGATCCCTCCCAGGGTATCCGGATAATTATTAATGAATATTTTAAAGGCGCCGGGAATGTCAGGGGCGTTTAAACCGGTTTTTACTTCGATGAGAAAAGGCTTTCTGTTTTTTAAAAGGACAAAGTCAATTTCCTGTCCCTGCTTGTTTCTCCAGAATTTAATGTCGAAATTCGGTTTTAAATTGTAGCGCATCTGAAGAAGAATAAATGTTTCATTCAGTATGCCCGTATCGTCCCTGTCATTGGGTTTCCCGAAATCTTTCAATATTACATTTCTGATACCGGTATCAAAGAAATAGTATTTTTTGGATTTTTTAAGCTCATTGCCGATATTTTTCGCGTATGAACTTACGGGAAAAATCACGAATGTCTGTTCCAGCAGGGAAAGATATTTACTTATGGTATTTGCGGTCAGGCCAATTTCATGCGAAAGATTGCTGACCGATGTTATGCTTCCCTGGTTCTCAGCCAAGAGATAGAGCAGGGTATTGAAAGCCCGGATATTTTCTTCTTTGAGTAATGACTTGATGTCTTTTTGAATATAGGTTTCCAGAATTTCATTTAACAGGCGTATCTTTTCGTCTTCCCGGCTGAAATGCACAAGTCCCGGCATGCCGCCGAATACCAGGTAGCGTTCGAAAATATTTTTTTCTTTTGTCTGAGAAAATTCGTGATAATTTAACGGGTAAATAAGGGATATAAGCCTTCTGCCCGCGAGACTTTCCTTTAAATGTTTATGGATCTCAATGGAGGAGGAACCGGACGCGAATATCTTCACTTTTTTTTTGCTGTCGAAGACCGCTTTGAATATTTGCGACGCGTTTTTTATGTAATGAAATTCGTCGATGAAGACCACGTCGGTATTGTGTGTTAATTCTTCAAAGATTTCAGTGTCGGGCCTGTTGAATATGATGGTGTCCGAAGGGACCTCCAGGTTATAATACCGGAAACGGAGTTTTTTCTTTTTCGCGATTTTTGCCAGTTCGTCCAGAAGGAAAGTTTTGCCCACCTGCCGCGGTCCGAGAAGTATTGATATTTCCTTCCGGTTGAATTCACTCTCAAGCCGCGCGGCAATTTCCCGTCTGATTTTCATAATTGACTATTCTGCAGTAGTGGTGCAGAATAGTCAATATGTTTTTTGCGGGCCGGCGGTTGTATCACGGGTGCCGGTGCTGTTTTTAATTATGTGGGCTATTGCGTTTTGTTGTGAGGGAGATGAAGAGATTAAGGCAAATGAGTTACGGAATAGATTGCCCCCTGTCCCATGGGAGCGGCGTTTTCCCGGGTGTTTTATGATAAGTGAATTTTTAATTGACAGATAATCCGGGGGGAGTACTGTTTTTGTATTGATGTGGTGTTGCGGGTTTAATTGACATTTTGTTTTTGTTTTTACCGGGGTTTGTTTTTGGATGAGACATATAACATTCAGGATGGTGTAAAAGACAATAGTAATTATTTCTGGGAAAGGATAATGAATGGATCTAAATAATGAATGATGAATTATTAAAGATAGTCAGATATAATCGAGGATTAGCTGAATTGATTAATTCATTTTTCACATTCTGTCCTAATTTCCCAAGTGATTACACTTTAACTGAGGTTGATATTTTTAAAATAGTATTTAGCAGATACACAAAAAGAACAATGTACTATGCTGAAAATTATTTGCAAAATCTTGAAAGAATCGAAGTTGAGTTAAAAGAAAAATCTCATCTTAATTCAAAAAATTTCTTAATGCCAATATCAGATGCTATTTTTTTTGATTTTGATGCATTTTTATTCAGTTCAAAAAGTATAGTTGAAAAAAAGATGATAAACCGAGCTAGTGGTATGCATCTTAAAATTAAGAATGAATTTTTAACTTATGCTAAGGATACTCTAAATAATTTTATAGAACCCTATTTAAAACCATTTAGAAATGAAGTAGTGCATATAAATAATTTTGGATCTTCTTTTGGATCACTTGTTCATATTAAAGATAATAAATTATTTTTTAAAGCATTTAGTTTGAAAAATGAGATTGATTTGCATGAAATATTTATAACTGTATTGAAAAATATATCTGAAATTATTAAAAATATTGCAAAGTTTACAATGCTACATGATTGTTACACATTTGGGTTTCCTGATAAGACTAAATCTTTTAATACAGGTTATCATAATTATAGTTTTTCAGACTTTATTGATATAGAAAAACATAAATAATAATGGAACCCGACCTCCAAATAAGACTCGCAGCTTTCAACTGGCTAACTAAGCAAGCCCAAATTTACAATGACGTCATCCCAAGAGAAATACTCCAACAAGGCTTCGTTTATACCGATCAGCGAATCCCATTAATCTCCCCACAGGGAATATTCAAACCAAAAATAATGGAATTACCACTTTCAATAAATACCTCACCAAATTCATCATACGATGATAAAATAGATGATAGTGAAATGTTGAGATATAGATACAGAGGAACTGACCCTAACCATAGAGATAATGTCGGACTAAGAGAAGTATATAAAAGAAAACTACCTTTGATTTATTTAATTGGATTAATACCCGGAAAGTATATGGCAATCTGGCCAGTTTATATAGTAACAGATGAACCGGAAAACCTGTGCTTTAAACTTGTACTGGAAGATATTGCAGAAATACAAAGAAAAGAAGATTATTCATTCCAAATCAATGATTCCGCAACTGGTAGAAGAACATACATAACATCAACTGTGAAAGTCCGTTTGCATCAAAGAAGCTTCAGAGAAAGAGTACTGGACGCCTATCTGTCACAGTGTTCCCTGTGCAGACTTAAACACAGGGAATTGCTGGATGCAGCACATATAATTCCTGATGAGCATCCAAAAGGGGAGCCGATAGTCTCGAATGGAATTTCATTATGCAAACTTCATCATGCTGCATTTGATAGTTATTTCATAGGGATAACACCAGATTATAAAATTCAAGTATGTAAAAAAATACTCGATGAAGAAGATGGCCCAATGCTTCAGCATGGATTAAAGGGGCTTCATGATAAAAAAATTATTCTGCCATCTAAACAAATTAACTGGCCTAATAGAGATCATCTGGATTGGAAATATCAGGAGTTTTTGAGAGTAAGTTAAATAATTAAAATAATAAAATCAATATCAATGGGAGGTTATAATGCCTAACTTTAGAACACATTGTGCAATAAGTAAAAAAAGAACTGGTTTTGATTTTGCTGATTTACATAGGTGGATAGATGAACCCAAAGACAAGCTTGGTCATAATCACAGACAGGAAAGACATCATTTCAATGAAAAAGATATGAAAATGATTAAGGATTTCTGGAATAAAAAGAAAGCTGGTTATGGGGAAAAGGCTATTATTGAATGGCTGTTTCATATTGCAATTGATAATCTCGATACTGCATTCAGATTATCTTCAAAAAGTTTTAGCTATGGAGAAAAGGCATATAATTTTATGCAATTTGGAATTCAAAAATCAGGTTATATTCATTGTGATTTTGATTATATCCCAGATAAAGAACTTAATAAAATGATGAGTGATGAATATGAATATGAAGATGACGGCTTTATTACGGGATTGTTTAAGAAGTTTTTTTAATATTATAGAATTGTACTCATAATGGAAAGTAGTAACTAATAAATACTTAAAACATCCCCATCTCCCTCAATACCCCATCTCCCTCAACCTGTGCACCAGCTCCTGGAAGAAGTGATCAGCCTTAAAACAAAACTCCCCGGTGATAATATGCATGCCTATAATATCCGCATGAGAAACCAGGGGCTTCCCGTTGCATTTGACCACGCCCCGGAAATCTCCCCAGACCGCGGACTTTATTGAGACCAGGCTGTCGTTGGGCCCCTCATACTTATTCAGGACCTTCCGGAGCTTCCTCCAGAAGGGGTTGGGGAAGTTCCGGTCTATCTCAGCGGCGTAGCTCTGGTAATAGACGTTCTTCATATCGGGTACTTCCCTGTTAAAAATCTTCATATACTCCGTTGTCAGCTGTAACCCGGCGTCGTATGAGTCCGGTTTTTTGTCTCCCAGGAGTTTCGCCATCATGTTGATGAGTTTGACAATGATCTTCCTGTCAGACTTTATCTTCCCCATGACAATGTCGGCAATGGAGGAACCCCTGTGGGGTGTGGCAAGCGTGGTGAGGCTCGCCACCCTGTCCGCCATGTTGAGCTTTGTTATCATATACCGCGATTCGATCCCCCCCTTGGAGTGGGCGATGATATTGACTTTTTTATAAGAGGGGTTTTCCTTCAGAAACTTCTCGATCTCCTTTTTAATTAAAAGGGCGTTGTCCCTGTGTGACGCGTAGGCCTGCTGGTGCGCCAGTATTACACGTGCGCCCCTCTTTTTCAGGTGTTTGTCAATCTTTCCCCAGTATTTCACGAGATGAGCATCGTCCCTGAAACCGAGACCGTGCACCAGGACAACAGGATACTTTGTTCTGCAGTAGGTATCTTCCGCTTTTATTTCGTTGCAGCAATTGACGGAAAGAAAGACGAGAAAAGAAAGAACAACAACTCCGAATGATTTTTTCATATAAACCCCGATATTCAAATTTAACCATAATTTATTTTCCTTCCGGTGGAGCGCAAGAAAAAACCGTATTTTTAAGGATATTTTTCCTGTTAAGGCATACAGATTATGTTCCGATGTTATAATGAGGGGTGTATGGTTTAAACCGTATGCCCGCACATATTATTATATTTTACGGGGTGAACAGCCATGATGAGATCACTGTGGACCGCAGCATCGGGAATGATCGGACAGCAGTTTAATATTGATACCGTTTCCAATAACCTTTCAAATGTAAATACCACCGGTTTCAAGAAACAGAGGGCGGAGTTTGAAGATCTCCTCTACCAGACCGTTCTCATGGCGGGGACCCCGGCCACCGAGGTCACGGAGGTACCCACAGGTATCCAGGTGGGCCACGGGGTGAAGGTCGCCGCAACACAGAAGATGTTCACCCAGGGGAGCCTCCAGGCCACGGGCAACAAGCTTGACATTGCCATGGAGGGTGACGGGTTCTTTAAGATACAGATGTATGACGGGACAATGGCGTATACACGGGACGGCTCTTTCAAGATTGATTCCAACAGGCAGGTTGTTACCTCCAACGGCTATCTTCTTGAGCCGCAGCTTGTTCTCCCCGAAAATTCAATTATGGAGACACTTTCCATCAGCCAGGACGGAAGGATCACCGTAAAGATCGTGGGTGAGGACGACCCGGTGGATATCGGGCAGATGGAGATATACAGGTTTGTGAACCCGGCGGGACTCCAGAGCATAGGGGGCAACCTTTTCAAGACAACACCCGCATCGGGGGAGGAGATCCCGGGGCAGCCGGGCCTGGACGGCATGGCCAAGCTTCACCAGGGGTTCCTGGAGATGTCCAATGTGAAAGTGGTGGAGGAGATGGTGAACATGATCGTTGCCCAGCGCGCCTATGAGATAAATTCCAAGGCGATCCAGACATCGGACTCCATGCTTGCGACGGCAATCGCCCTGAAGAGATAATGAAACAGAGAATAATATACAGTCTTCTTTTCCTGGTCGTCCCCCTGGCTTCACTGAAAGCTGACGTGAAGCTCTACCTTATCCCCCGGGTGTATAAGGGCACCGCTGAACTCAGGGTCATGGACATTGCCCGGATCGAGGGTGATAAAAAAGACGTTGAGGCCGTGGGCAGGGAAGTTATTTTAAGCGGTTACTACTCGGACGGTCTTGTGGACAGAAGCGAACTCTACAGGATCGTCAGGGGGATGACCGGCGGACTTATTTCCATATACGGCAGCGCGTCGAGGATACATGAGAGCAGTGACATGACAGAGGGCAGACTGTCCGAAAGCGGGGAACCGGCAGGTGTACTTGTGAAAAACGGGGACAGTGTGAAGGTCATTGTCATTAAGAAAAGGATGAGGGTGGAGGTGACCGGCAGGGCCCGGGGGAACGGGTCCCGGGGAGATGAGATAGAAGTGCGGCTCAGGAACAAAAGAATTGTCCGCGGAAAAATAACCGGTAAGGGGAAGGTGGAGATAAAGCTTTGAAAAAAGTTGTGACCATAACACTGCTCATCTTTGCAACGGTATCCGGCGGGACGCTCTCCTCCAGGACTATCTGGAGGGACAGGAACATCTATTCATCGGCAAACAGCATCCGTGTGGGGGATATCCTCATCGTGAATATAAACGATGTCTCAAACATGAGATTTACTCTCAACATCAACTCCCGGACAACATCCGGTATCTCTTCCAATCCCGATGTTACCATAACGGGCTTTCTCCCCAAAGTTTCGGCCAATAAAAATCTCACTTACCGGAACTCAACGGCTGTTTCGGAGAAGGGCCGGCTCAACCTCTCTGTTGCGGCCTCGGTTGTGGGACGGGGCGCGGGAGGAAGCTATTCCATTACCGGTACCCGCGCATACTCTTTCAACGGGACCACAAACACCATCACCGTGTCCGGGCTGGTTGACCCCTTTCTCATCAACGGAAGAAACGTTGATTCGTCAAATATTGTTAATTTCAGGCTCCAGGTACGGGGAAGAGGGGAAGGGATCACCATAACAAGGCCGCAGCTCAAGGAGAAAGAAACGGCCGGCAGCACCCTTACGGAACAGGAGAAACAGCAGATCATCATAGACTACCTTCAGAAAATGCTCTCGGAGCTTGCTAAATAATGAATACCGGGAAATACAAAACAGGGCTTCAGGTACTCCTTTTGGTTATCAGTCTCTGTGCGGGCCTCAGGGCCGGCGTATCGGTAAAGCTCAGGGACATATCATATATAAGCGGCCTCAAATACAACCAGCTCTACGGATACGGGCTGGTTGTGGGCCTGCAGGGCACCGGCGACACCAGGTCTTCGGTCACGAAATCATCTCTCAAGAACCTCCTGAAAAACCTGGGGATGGAAGGGAATGACCTGGTTTCAAAGAACACCGCGGCGGTTCTCCTCACCGGGCAGCTCCCTCCCTTTGTGCGGGTGGGGGACAGGATCGATATCACCGTCTCCTCCATCGGAGATGCCAAGTCCCTGGAGGGGGGGATCCTGGTGCAGTCACCCCTCAAGGGCGCTGATAATATCATCTATGCCGTTGTACAGGGCGCTCTCACCCTTCAGGTCCCCAGGGAAAAAAGAAGGGGAGTGAAGACCGTTGCCGTCATCAGCAACGGCGGCGTCATCGAGAGGGAGATCATCCCGAATATTGTAAACAACAACAGTATATTTATCGTCCTCAAGAACTGGGACTATTCCCTTGCCCATGATGTTATCAAGGGGATAAAATCGAAGTTTCCCGCTTCAAAGCCGCAGCTGGTTGACGGGAAGATACGTCTCAGCATACAGAAAGAGACGGATATCCCGGAATTTATATCCGCCGTTCAGAACATTGAGATAACTCCCGCCCTGAAGGCGAGGATCGTGATAAATGAAAGGACCGGGACCATCGCGGCGGGAGGTTCCGTGAGGGTATCGGAGGCCATGGTCAGCAGGGAAGGTATTACCGTTGAGATCTCCGGCAGCAGCAAAAAAGGGTCCGCGTCTCATGTGGGGGACATCAGTTCCGTGAAAGACCTTGTTGACATGCTGAACTCAATCGGCGCGTCCACATCGGACATCATTGCCATACTCAAGGCACTTCAGGACGCGGGAGCGCTTTACGCCGAGCTCATTATCAAGTAGGAGAAGCTTATGACAGATATAAAGGGTATAATGAACAACGCCAGGTTCGGAATAAACAACAGGGTGAGCGGCAGTGTCAGGAGTGCCGAAAATAAAGCGAGTTTCAGTGAGCAGCTCAGCTCAGCGGTAAAAGCTTCAAGGAGTAACGGAAAAGAGAAAGTCCGGGACAAGAAGCTCATGGACACATGTATTGAGATGGAATCTCTCTTCGTTGCAAAAATGTTTAATGAAATGAGGAAAACCGTCCATAAAAGCGACTGGCTTCACGGAGGGTTTGCCGAAGAGGTCTTTGAAGATATGCTCTATGATGAGTATGCCCTGAACCTTTCGAAAAACACAAAGCTCGGTATAGCCGGAATGCTCTATAATGAGCTGAGCAAAACCGTTTAAAAGGGCTTACTTTTTTCTATTCAAGCTTGACAATCTGTTACAATCCATTACACTTCATTCCCGTGAAATAATAAACTCTGCCACAGGGAGTCTCAAAAGGGTAATTTTATGATGAGAAGAAGTTGTCAAAAAAATTCAATAAATGTTATTTTTGCCGCGGCAACAATAATTGCTGCGGGCTGTTTTATCCGGCCGGTCCCGGGAATGTCCGGTACCATCCCGTCATTAAATCCGATTATCAAAAAGCTGGTCCCCGCTGTGGTCAATGTTAAAACAGAATTTAAAATGAAAAGCAACATTAACGGCGATAACAGGTTCAGGGGGCCCGATTTTGATCTCCCCGATGACTTTAAAAAATATTTCAAGGGTTTCCCCGGTATGCCTTTTCCCCGTATCCCCAGGGATTTCAGGAAGAAAGGCGAGGGAAGCGGCGTGATCATCTCCGGTGACGGGTATATCCTCACAAATAATCATGTGATTGACAACGCGACGTCCATTATTGTAAAGATGAATGACAGGAGGCAGTTCAAGGCGAAAGTTATCGGCAAGGACCCCAAGTCGGACATCGCCCTCATCAAGATCGATTCGAAGGAAAAACTTCCTTACGCGGAGCTTGGAGATTCGTCAGGGCTGAAGATAGGGGACTGGGTGATCGCCATCGGGAACCCCTTCGGGCTTGAGCATACCGTTACCGCGGGGATTGTCAGCGCAAAGGGGAGGAAGGAGGTCAATCCCGGCGGCAGACAGGGATACTATAACTTTATCCAGACCGACGCGTCCATCAATCCCGGAAATTCCGGCGGGCCCCTTATCGACATGAACGGGAAGGTTGTAGGAATAAATACCGCCATCATTGCTTCCGGCCAGGGGATAGGTTTTGCCATTCCCATAAATCTCGCGAAAAGCCTCATTCCCCAGCTGAAGGCCCGGGGAAAGGTGACCAGGAGCTGGATAGGCATCAGGATCCAGAAGGTGACCGATGAGCTTGCAAAATCCTTCGGCCTGAAGAGGGCCGGGGGCGCCCTTGTGAGCGAGGTCATGAAAAACGGTCCCGGTGAAAAGGCCGGGATAAAGACAGGTGATATCATCCTCACCTTTGACGGCAGGGAGATCAACGACTCATCGGATCTTCCCCTGATTACCTCCATGGCCGGGGTGGGTAAAGAGGTTGAGATCGTTGTTCTCAGGGACAGGAAGAAAAAGAGATTGAGGGTGAAGCTCGGAGAACTTCCCGATGATACGAGCATAACCGGTAAGGAAGACCGGGGGAAGACCGGGACCCCCGTTCTGGGCATAAAGGTAAGAAAGCTCAGCGAGAGTGAGAGAAAGCAGTACGGCATCGGTAAGAGTGGCGGTGTTATGGTAGAGGATGTTGACCCCGGAAGCATGGCCTCCGAAGCCGGGCTTCGCCAGGGTCATGTTATCATAAAATTGAACGGCAGAAAAATATCCGGCCCCCGGGGTTTTAATATAATGCTCAAGGGTGTAAAAAAGGGGGAGACAGTGAGGATGTTTATAAAGATCAGGGATGGTTCAATGTTTATTGCGTTCACAGTGAGGTGAGGCCGTTTATCACCAGTGATAAGTGACCAATTAAATGAGCGACGGAGAGTTCATATGAGAGTATTATTATCAGCATTAATAATTATCTGTTTTGCATATTCGGTAAATCCCGGACCGGGGGATGCCGGGAACCTCAAGGGTGAGCAGCTGAAAAGCGCCGCGCGGGAGATGGTAAAAAAAGCTATCACCTACTACAAAAAACATGGAAGGGAAAAAACCCTGAAGGAGATGAGTAATCCCAGAGGATGTTTTGTTCTCGGAAGCCTCTATGGATTTGCATATGATATTGAGGGCACGGTCATTGCACATCCAATAAATTCAAGCCTTATCGGGGGAAAACTCCACGATATTCCGGATGAGAGCGGCAAGTTTTTCAGGAGAGAGATTGTCTTTAAGGCTAAAACCAACGGAAGCGGGTGGGTTGAGTACCGGTATACCGAACCGAAGTCGGGAAAGGTGCAGCAGAAGATTACCTATTTTGAGAAATATGATAACATCATCTTCTGCTGCGGTTTTTACTGGTAGATCCTTATCCCGGTCTATTCGCCCTTTGTTGTCTTGATTCCAAAAGGCAGATAAGCGGGGCAAAACCCGATTAAACTTGTTAAAAGGAACATTGCTGCGATAATTCCCAGTACTATGGCTGCAGTTCCGGTTATCTGTCCTGTTACGTAGAGTACAATAATAACAATGGCAAGCACTGTCCTTATGATCCTGTCAACGGTTCCCATATTCTTTGTCATTGGAGGTCCTCCTTAAAATAGAGTTTTAATATATTAAAATATTCTTAAATAATAAGACGCTCTTTTACAGATTTTGTTAAAAAAAAACACTATTTATTCCAAAATAATTATTAGGGACATATTGTTAAAATTATTATAAGCTGATTCGTTATAAAAATTCCATGAAAAAAATTGACCCGGCATGAAATTTTGTATAATATAAAATGGGGAGAGT
The DNA here is from genome assembly GCA_050298055.1 of Spirochaetota bacterium. Classification (GTDB taxonomy): domain Bacteria; phylum Spirochaetota; class UBA4802; order UBA4802; family UBA5550; genus JBNKTL01. The sequence continues at coordinate 25,245 of JBNKTL010000046.1, read as the reverse complement.
AAAATGATAAATACGGATATCATAAGCACCCTGTTTGCCGCCGGTGTTCTGCAGCTGGTAAAAATTCTTCTTCCTGTTCTCCTGGTACTGGCTGCCGTTCTCTTTGTCTACTGCAGAAAGAAACGGATAAAATGTTTTTTCACAGGAAAGCCGTATGATGAAAACAGTGAAAATGAAATGAGAGAAAGACGTTTTTGTGACAGGAGAATTTTCAAAAGGAAGAAGGGTGACAGAAGAAGGGGGGAAAGGAGATCGTCGGGAGTCAGAACTGCCTGAAACCTCTTCTCCTCATGCTGCAAACCTCCATCAAGCTGCGGATGTTTTCTTATAAATATGCTCTCTTAAAAGGTTTTTTTCTTGAACTTTTTCGTTATTAGTTGGTTTTTTGTGATATCAATGAATATGAGATTTCTGAAAATAATAATGACTCTCTTCTCCTTCCTGTTTCTCTTAACAGGTACCGCGTCCCTGGCTTTATCAAAGAGCGATGAATTGATAAAAACATACACTCCCGTGATTAGTAAATATTTCCGGGAAAAGGGGATTACCTACAGTAATCCGGTCAGGAGCAGGGACCCCTTCCTGGTACAGGAGAAGTGCGATGAAATCTACCATGAATACAGTATCAAATCCATACACTTTTTAAAGACAGAGAAAAGTACACACCTTTTCAGGGTATACTGCAGCGGTTTTGATTCATGCAAAAAGGTCCTTGTTACCGATGAGTACCGGGTAAGAATAAATATCTCAAACAGCAGGATTACACATACTAAATTAGAAAACGGGGAAAAATAATTCATGAAATACAGACTCTTAGCATTTACAATACTTATGGCAGTTATCTTTTTTCATTCCGGGACAATAAATGCGGATGATCTCTGTTCGGGGATAGATAGTGGGTTTATTAAAAAGCATCTTCCCGTTCGAAATTTCAGCATCGTATCAAAAAAACCGGTCAGGGGCCTGTGCGAGATAATAATCAATTTCAACGATCAGCTCATCCCCCTCTATGCCGGAAAGGACTTTGTCCTGACGGGTAACCTTTACAAAGAAGGTGAGAAACTCACAGAGGAGACCATCAATAGTATCAAGGCGGGAAATTTTAAGAAGAACATGGAGAGCATAAAAAAGGCAGTCTCTTTTTCCTACATACCGCAGGTAAAGAAAGGCAGGTCGGTCTACATGTTTACCGATCCCCTCTGCGGTTTCTGCAACGGGGCGATCAAGAGCGTAAAGGGCCTTGCTGATAAACATGGTGTGGTTTTCAACTTTATCCTGGTAACCGTTCACGGTGAGCAGGGAAAGGCCAAATCAATAGAGGCAGTCTGCAGGAAGTTGACTTTTGAAGAATACAGCAAGCCTGACTGGAAGAAGTCAAAGGACACGGCGCAGTACCAGTGCAGCGAAGGAAAGAAGGCGTTTCACAGGGGAAACTCTCTTTCGGACCTCCTGGGCATTGACGGTGTCCCTGCCTTCTATATTGATGACGGCACGTTCCTGAGCGGTTCCGATATGATGCTCCTGGACCGGGCCCTGGGGAAGAAGAGCAAATAGGAGAGGGAATTTATTTATTGAGCTTTATATAGATGCAATCCATACCGAAACTCGAATAGCTGATGCTATCAAGTCTTTTGTTAAATCGGTATCTTACGGTCACATCACCGAGATCACCCCTTAACTCTCTTCCCTCAACATGGCTGTTGAGCTTGGTGCCGCTTGCATCTCCCCCGATATATTCAACCTGGTATTCATGTTCAGTGAGCTTCTTCAGCTTGATAACAGTAGAGACTTTGTTGCTGAACCTGCTCTTTCCTGTTTGAGAATCGGTACAGCTCTCAAGTATAAACTTTCCGCTTACGTCAACGGCAAAATCCTTTTCCCTGCAGCACGGAACAAGGAGGAGAATAAGAAATGGAATCATGTATGTTCTTCTCATATCCTTCATGACAATATCCTGTAGAATAGATAGTATGCAAACCACTGGTAAGCCCTGTTTACATTATCGTATTATTATTGATGAATTATTAGATTAATACAATGAAAAACGTTACCGGGAGTGGAACATAACCGGGAAATGAGAGTGCAGATATCCGGCGCGGCTGGTTTGCCGCACCTTCACTGCGTATAATGCTATTCTGATTTATTAAAACGATCGGCTTCTTCAGCATATTTGAGAATTTTTATGGCTTCCGCAAGGGCTTTTTCAGCTTCTGCGTTTTTATTTTCGGCTTTAAGTTTTTTCCCCTCTTCAACAAGGCGTTTTACGTCATTGCGTTGAGTATCGGTCATATCGAACTTCTTTGCCAGCAGATTGTTGATGATCTGCATACTCTCTTTTGGCTCTCCTCCTCCGCATCCGGCAATAAAAGCCAGCAACAGAAATGAGGCCAGGATAATTCTTTTTTTCATTTTCTCGGTTTCCTCCAAAAATTTTTCTCAAAAAGAGCCGGCCGGGGCCGGAAGACTCCGGTGGTCTTTTTCACAGGAACATTGATAAACGGGATAATTTTTGTCAAGCAGGAGAAATTGATCCGCTAGAAAGCTTTTTCTATTTGACTCTTTCCGGTTTATTTTTATTTCATAAATGTTTCTCTATCCGGGATTCTAGAAGGAGTATTTATTGGACAGAAACAGAAGAGTGTTGATAATCGGGGATTCGATCTCCATGCCGAGACCGGAAGTCATGTATGAGGATACATGGATATGCAGGCTGAAGAATGAATTTCCCGGTTTTGATATTATGGATAAAAGCGAGAGGGGAACAACATCCTTCAGGCTGGTCACTGAAGGGGGCGGCGGTGTTGATCTCCTGGAGACCTATATGCCGGGGACTGTTATTCTGCAGTTTGGGATAACCGAGTGCGCGCCGCGGCTCTTTAACAAAAAGGGGCTGGAGTTCTTTATTGTATCCAGAATACTTCCTTCCGGATTAAGGGAGAAGTATATCCGGTTCGTGAAAAAGAACAGGGTAAGGGATCCCGGACTTGCCGATGTAAGCCCCGGGGACTTTTATAGCAACCTGAACAGTTTTTTCAGCAGGGCAAAAAAGATATCCGCCCGGGTACTGGCCATTCCCATAAACAAACCCTCGGATCTCTTTATCAGCAAAAGCCCCCATATTGCCGGGAACATTACCCGGTATAACACCATAATGAATAAAGTCGCTGATCTCTACTGTAACGTATCGGTTGTTGAAATATTTGACGGCAGCTTCGATATCAACAGGATTTCACTGGATGAACTCCACATAGATAAGACGGGCCATGAGTTGATCTACAGGAGGATATCCGGTCTTTTAAGGCAGTTATGAACCTGTGGTTTATAAACTTTTTTAGCGGACCGGGAGTAATGGATCCCGATGAAATTAAATTTTCGCTTGAATGAAGAGGAGAACACTCATCGAAAATTTATTCTTCTTCAATATCATTATCATCATCTTTCTTCATCTGTTGACCGGGCTTTTCACTATTTATGGATATGTCATTTTTAAGAGCCCGGATTATACCTGCAATAAATAAAATAGCTAACAGCAGCGCTAAAAAAAGTAAAAATGTATCAACTTTCATAATGCAACCTCACAAAATTCTCAGTTTCTCGTTGGAGCACTTTTCTGACTCAAGAAAATGAATCATATTATTTAAGGTCACATCCTCATTGAAAGTTGTTCTTTCTCAATATGCAATGTCTTCAAGTCTTCATTATTCCCTTTTAAAATGACTTTTTTTTCACAATCGGCTCTCCGGGCACATTTTGACTTTTTATACTAATATATGTACTGAATAGAGAGGGGCCTGTCAACAGAAAATCATTCTGCATGATCTCTATGTCAGTAAAAGAGGATGGATTTTTACTTGTGTGAAGAATAAATGGTACAGTTTTCTGAAAAATGAAAAAATGGTTGAAATATAAAAAGATGACATTTTTTCTCTGTTTATGAAAAAGTCTGTGAGAGAGATACTTGATCAATGCAGCAGGGAAAAATTTATCATACTTCTCATTATCCTGATCAACCTGCCCTTTGCTCTCTGGCTTGCGGAGTATCCCCAGGACCCCGACAGCGCCGAAATGCTCATGACAGCTTTGCAGGGAGGTGTTCTCCATCCTCCCGGTTTCCCGGTCCAGGCATGGGTTGACAGGCTGCTCTACGGTTTCATGAACCTTTTTACTCCTGTCGATTCCGCTTATCCCCTGAGCATGCTCTCATTTTCCATGCATATTTTAAATGCCTGGCTGATATATTTAGTATCAAGAGAACTCAGGGCAGGTATAACGGCTTCACTCATTGGAAGTATATTCTATTCCACATACCCCCTGGTTATGGGTCTTGCCCTTCAGCCGGACAAGTATACCGCGGTCCAGACACTGATCTTCTCTGTGATCTATTTTTCTGTCGCGTCAACTGGGGAAGAGAAAGTCAGGAGAAACCTCAGCCTGGCAGCCCTTATCACAGGGCTCTCCCTGGCCCATCACCCGGTTTCGGGGATCTCTGCTCTTTTTTTGCTCTATGGTCTGGCTGTCAATGTCTCCGGAAGGAGAACAGGATATGCCGAAGGGGCCTTCATACTGCTCCTTCCTGTTGTGACGGCCTCGCTCCTTTATCTTTCCCTTCCCTTTCTCCGGAACAGCGCCCATCCCTGGCCCGACTGGGGAAATATCAGCAACCTCACTGATATTTATCATCATCTCATGCGTAAAGACCTGGGCGGGTTTCAGCTGAATATCGGTACCCATGTAAAGGAGAGATTTACCGGGCTTGATATGCTTGTTGCGGATATTATTCCCGGGTTTACGATATTCCTTTTTCTCCCTTTTTTCGGAATGCTGAGACTTTTCAGGAGAGAGAAGGGGGTTGCCGCTGTTCTTTCTGCGGCTCTCGTTTCCGGGCTGGCGCTTCTCGGTTCTCTTTCCAATTTTGTCTCTGATAATTCTTACGGCTATATGGAGAGGTACCTGGTGTTTTTCTCTCCCTTTGTTTTTATCGCAACATCCCAGGGAATTGAATTTTTTCTCAATCTGCCTGATAAAAAGAGCCGCCTCAGGCTTCTGGTTGCTGCGCTCCCTCTTATATTCATCGTCATGAGAACTGCCGGAAGCGTCCCATACTTCAGGGGGATGGCAAACAACTTTGTGGATATTTACCGGAAGAACATATCCCGGTCCCTTGAGAAGGAGCATCTCTTCCTCTCCGGCAGCGATTTCGATACCTTCTACGGGGTCCCTTCCGGAAAGGGGACCAGGTTTCCCGTTGTGAACCTCTTCCAGTTTCCCTGGTACATGGAGAATGTTCTCATGAAACTGGATGTCACTATCAGGCAGGATCTTGAGGAGATGAATATTACAACGGTAAATAATTTTTTCTATTTTAAGAAATATATGAGCAGAAAAAAGCATCCCCTGGTTTCCAGTTCCGCGCCTCTCCTTATGCACCTCAACAGGGAGGTAAAGAGACGGGGGATCCTTTTCAGTATCAATGAGGACAGGGGCCCGTCAAATCTTGATTTTGCCGCGGAACTCTGCGGTGATCTGAGCACGGTGAAGGTCAATGTCTCCGTGAAGGGCCACTACTTTATTCGTGATATCCTCAAGCGGTTTTCACTTCTTTTTCGGGACCTGTCCGCGGGAGACGGGGACGAGAGGGTGAAAAGAAAATCGGGTGAAATTGCCGACCTGCTTCACCCGGGTATTGATCCCCGGCTATGGAAAAAGGCTTGCAGTGAGTTTACGGGGTATGTAAAACAGTGAGAGTGAAAAGTATGGGGAAAACTGTCCCCCCTTTAATAAAGGGGGGTACTGATATGAATAAAATGATAATCTATTATTTACAAGGGATACAATGAAAAAACATCTGCTCAACAGTGACCTGTTCTTTACGATTCTGCTTATAACTCTCTGTTATGCCCTTCCGGTAAACATGCAGAAGCATTTACCCGGTTTTGACAATAGTTATGATAGTATGAGAGTCTTTGCCGGGATGTTCGATACGGGGAAGAAACCCGGTTCTCGTAATGAAAGTGACTGTCCCTGTGAAAAAGGGGAAAAGGGCGAGAAAGGTGAACAGGGTCCTCCCGGTGAGAAAGGTGAAAAAGGTGACAGAGGCCCCGGGGGGCAGCAGGGTGAAAGAGGTGAGCGGGGTATCCAGGGTTTTACGGGAAGACCCGGCTTCAAGGGTGATAAAGGAGAAAAGGGAGACCTGGGTCCTGCCGGGGAGAAAGGCGAGAAAGGCGAGAAAGGAGACCGGGGCCTTCCCGGGGAGAAAGGTGAGAAGGGTGAGAAAGGAGACCGGGGAGTTCAGGGAGAGAAAGGTGAGAGAGGTCCCCGGGGAGAAAAAGGTTCCCAGGGATACCCCGGAGTTAAAGGCGAGAGGGGTGAACGCGGTCCCCGGGGAGAGCGCGGTCCCCGGGGATTTCCGGGAGTTCAGGGAGAGAAAGGTGAGAGAGGTCCACGGGGAGAAAAGGGAGAGCCCGGACTGGCTGATAAGGAGATTGAGAATATCATCAACAACAGAGAGGAGAATGTGCATGGGATCAGAAAAAATTCCGGCATGATACAACTCTTGAGGGAAGTAACCGGGGAAAACAGTCTTGATATTAAGATCATCAAGAATGCCGATAAAAGGAGACAGGAGGAAATAAAGAGGAACAGGGTGACCTCGGAGAAAAATTCACGAAGAATCTTCAGTATAGAAGGAAAGAACAAAGTCAGGGACAGGAACATCCTGAACAATAAAGAGAGGTTTGTTAACCAGGCCAAAAACTTTAAGAGCATGCATGTTGAAGTGGCAACCGATCTGAAAACCGGCGCATTTGTTCTTCGAAGCATGACCTTCAGGGGGAGTGAACTTCTGAATTTTGATGTAACCGGTATCGGGATAATCTTTGCGGAAAAAACAAAGAGGGTCAGGGGATTCAGTAAGGGGGTTGACGGGCAGGTCCTTCATGTTTTTAACACCGGTGATTCCGTTATGACCATTGAAGGTGATTTTATTCTTGCCTCCCAGAAGATAAGGCTCAGATCAAAAAAGCTTGAGATTGTAAAGGATGAAGGTGTTACCCTGGTATGTGACGGCAAGGTCTGGAGGGTCCTGAATGTTTTGGGGAGACCGGAGCGATAAAGTTCCAAGTTTCGAGTTCCGGATTACGAGTTGAAGAGATATCGGGTGCAATCATGACAGAGTAAAGGATTTTATTTTTTACCTGTGTTATCCTTAATGTAGACACTTCCTTTGCCCGAATGGAGATAAAACTGATTAAAGTCCTCTTTAAAAGTAAGTCTGGACATCCATCCCATCTCAATCTCATTATCCTTCAATTTGCCTGTTGTGCTGAATTTTTTTACTTCATCGGTATAACCGGTAATATTATATTTGTCTCCCCCGGCTTTTTCAAAAATGATTATGTCATACCTGTAATCCCCCGATGCTTTTCGATATTTTCCGCTTAAATCAACACTCTTTTTGCAGGAGATGATGGTTGTCACAGCAAAGAGAAGGAGGACCGAAACTGTTTTCTTCATTTTATTTTCCCTTTTATCTATTGGTTAAATATCCGTGTATCTACCTATTTAAAGCAAAGGTTTTATTCAAGGATTTTTTGTAACAACTCAGCCCTGTGGTTAAAAATAATTTTTTTTGTCAAAAAATCAACAATTATGGTTACTATTCAGCTTTAAAAGAGAAACTCTTTCCGAAAGCCCGGGACAGGATTTACATGATGAAGATGGGATAAAGAATCTGGAAATGTACCGATGAAACCAGACTCGATTTTTAATCTTTCCTGTTAAATAAAAGATATTCCTAAAAAATGCTTGATATAATCAATAATTCAATATTAAATTGCATACAATTATTTTTTGTTACTAATCAGCTATGTATAAAATAGACATGTTATTGAATATAAGAAAACTGATGTGTATCCGCCGCTGAAGGCGGCGGGGACACATTGATGATATTTGATCAAATATGTATATTTCAGCTATAGTGGCAATTATTTTTGATTAATATTAAGTGATATCATGAAGTGAGCGAGGGATCATGAAAAGAGTAATCAGCCTAATATCTGTTTTTCTTATTACTGTAATTGCCGCCAGTGTATTTGCAGGGCCGACGATAATCAGGGACAAGAGAATTACCGATATAGCAATGACTCCCACCCTGGGAAGGGGATATACAATTGTGACAAACACCTTCCAGTCCAAGTGCCTTGATGATATTGTTGTGACCGATCCCTCTTATGATTTTACCTATGTCTTTGAATCGGTTGAATCATCAAAGTCAACAGCAACAAGTACGTCCCAGGAGACTGGTGCAAGTGCCGGGTATATGGGGATCTCCGTGGACATGAGCCAGAAGTTTACCTACGCCAGCGGTAAAAAGGAGTTTTTTCACCATATCTATGTTGAGATCAACATGGACACCTACTATGCCTCTGTTGATGAGGCCAAGTCCAAGATGAGTTCTTCCGCGGGGATGCTCCTTACCAACAACGATATTCCCGGTTTCTTTTCAAGCTGCGGATCATATTACGTCAGGTCCCTGGGCAGGAACGCGAAGTTCGTTTCAATATTCAGTTATACAAGCGTTGAGGAGACAAAGGATGCCGCATTTGAGGCTGCCCTTGAAATGTCAGTAAAGGCTTTCGGAGTTGAGGGCGGGTCCAGGAGCGCCATATCATCCAGTGTTTCGCAGCAGGCATCTAATAAGAAACTTACAATTACCACAAATGCCTATGGCCTCGGGAAGAACGAGGGCGCAACTCTTATATCCTACGATCTGGAAACATTCAAAGCGGCCATCAAGGATGCCTTTATCTCAATGCAGAACCCCATGACAGGAAAGGTCACATCCATGGAGATTGTTCCCTGGGTGGAGAATACTGAATTCCAGTCATTGATCAAGCTTGAAAAGGAGGTCCCGGACCCTGCAACCGGGGGGAAGCCCATGCTCCTTTACAAGAAAAAGCATATTCTGAATCTAAACGCCGAGTTCCTTGCCGAACTGGAAAGGGCAGACAGGAACTTCATGAATATATTCTACAAGGCAAAGATCTGTCAGCAGGATATCAGGGCCAACTGGTATAAGGGTGACAAGCTGCATCCCAATTATACCGCCGCTATACTTGTAAATAACAAGTTCCCCAATGAAACCATGCAGCTTGGCGAGCTTGATAAAATGCTTTCCGATGCCAGTGTAGACAAACTGCTTACTGATGAGGAAATGTTTATGTATGGTAAGGCATCCGGCGGCACCGGCGGCGGCGGCGGTGGTGGCGGCCAGGGTAAGGGAGCAAATGTGTGCATTGAGAAGCTTCTTGAATCGGGTATGTTCACAATTAGCTGGCGTGATATAAAGGAGTGCCGGGATATGCGGAGCAAGATGTCAGCAGTCATGAATGAGAAGATTGATAATTTCTGCATGCCCCAGCTTGCCAAACCGAAATCGGAACCTGAGAAACCACCCAAACAATAAGGGAAACTCTGTTTTGTTTTAATTGGTTCATTAAATCAAACCGGCATCATGTCCATCCATGGGCCGGTTTCAATAATTATTATTGAAGGAGTCAAAATGAGAAGTTTGACATTTATTCTGCTGATCGTTCTCTTTGCAACAACCTTCAGCGATGCACGATATAATCCAAAATATGGGAAAAAAGTCACCAAAGAAGAGCTTGTGGGATTTGTAAAGGAAGCCCTGGCATTTATAAAAATATACGGCAGGGAGAAGGCCGTGGAAGAGTTTCATGATAAGAGCGGTCTTTATAACCGCGGTGAGCTCTATATATTCGGCTACGACTATTCGTGCAGGGTCATTGCTCATGGCGCCAATCCGAAGTGGGTTGGCAATAACTTCAGTGAATTGAAGGACCCCACAGGTAAGCTCATTGTTCAGGAGATGGTGAAAATCGTCAGGAGACAAGGAAGCGGGTGGATAAAATATAAGTGGTTCCACCCGAAGACCAAGAGGATTGAACCGAAACTGGGCTATGTTCATAAGGTCAATAACTCCTGGTGGATAGGTTCAGGGATTTATATTTCCAACTGATTTTATTAATGGATAACCTGTTCCGGCCCGACACTCCTCTCCCGGGCGCTTAAGAGAGAGGGAGGAAGGAGAGTTTTACCTCATCATTCAGGTAGTTGCAGCTTTAAAACCATATGCATATAACTAGAAAAAAAAATCTCGCCATATTGCTGATATCTCTCTTTATTGCTGCTGTTTCTTCCGGTTTGCTGGAAGGATCACCAAAGGTCATCGAAGACAACAGGATAGAAAACCTTAACGGGTTTCCCACTATCGGCCGCGGCTACTCCATATACAGCAACAGGCTGCAGTCCATGTGTTTTGAAAAAATTGTAAAGACAAAGCCCACCTTTGATCTCGATTATGAGCTTACGGTTATCAACAGTGACTTTTTTAAGAACATCTCTGTTTCCGGGAAGGACAGGCTCAGTAAGGCAAACCTGACCCAGTTCCTTAAAAAGTACTATTCGGAGCGGGAATCCGCCGGGGGGAATACGTATCATCTTCAAAACCTCCTGGTGAACCTGGAGATCAAATCATACTACTATGCCCTTGACGAAACCAGTTCACAGCTCAGTAAAAGTGTGAGACAGCTGCTGGAGAGGAAGCAGTATGTGGCGTTTTTCAACAGCTGCGGCCACCACTATGTCAGGGCTGTGGGGAGCTTTTCCACCTATGTGGCCCTCCTCCAGTACAGGCAGTCCGATGATAATGAAAAGGATGGGGAATTTAAAAAAAACCTTGAAAAGGGACTCTTCAACTTTCAGGGCAAGGGAAAGCCGGGGAAGGAGTTTACCGATGACGCGGAGTACAGGGGGCTCAGGGTTTATATAAAGGGTGTGGGCCTCTCCAAGGGTAACATGGTTAACCTCATTCCTGTTGATATTGAACAGTTCAGGCAGACAATACAGGACGCGGTAAAGCTGATGCAGGACCCCAATTCCGGTGTCATAAGCAGTATCGAGATCGTCCCCTGGATAGAGAATCCCGAACTTGTTTCTTTTATCGGAAAGGATGTAAAGGAGGGAGAAAGACAGTTTATACGCCAGCAGAAACTGGAAGCAAATACAGGGGTCATTAAAGAGATAAACCGAATAAGCACACAGCAGGTTGAACAGTTTTACAAGGCCGGCATGTGCAGGAAGCATCTTTATGAGAACTATGTGGACAGGGAGAGCAGGCAGAAGTATGACAGCTGGCTGGGCCTTGAAACAAAGGAGAAAAAATTTACCACCCTCACGGAACTCATTGAACAGAAGGTCATAAAATATGACATGGACAGGACCCTGTTCTACAACCAGTCAAATGAAAACGATAAAGACCTTTTTATATCCATTGATGAATTCATAAGATACTTCGCGAAAAATCCTCCGGACGATATTCTCAGAAAAAACAGGGAGTTTCTTTACGGTATCCAAGGTAAGAATGACGGGGCCCTTGACTGTATCAATAAAATATATGAGACAGGGCTTGATAAAGCGGATTACCGGAGAATCCCGAGCTGTGTAAAAGCAATGAAGTATAACAGGCTCGGGACAAACTTTCTTGACCAGTACTGCATGCCAAAACCGTCAAAGATCGTTTACCAGAAGGAGAAAAAGGAGCCGGACGTAAAAGAGAAAACGGGTACAAAATCGGATGTCAACCTGACCGGTGACAAAGACAAAGAGAAGATAAAACCGGATTCCCTGAAAGACCTCATGGATAAAAAAAATAAAGAGGAAATGAAAGAGGAAAATAAGGAGCCTCCCAAAAGCCTTGAAGATATGAATGAAGATATCAAACGGTAAATCATTTTCAATTGTGCGCAATGATTTCAGGAAAAACCATATCCGGCATTCTCTTAAAAATATATCCGCAACTCGTATTTGTGTTTCTCCTGCTGGTTTCAAGCGGTTGTAAATCCTTTAAGTGGAAACCGGTACTCCACTCGGCTGAAAAAATCCCCTATATCTTTGATGAAGCGAACTTTATAGGAACCGGCCTCAAGTACACAGGTTCCGGTTACCTTCCCAAGACCTGCCTTTCGCATGTTAAGAGTGAAACACGGGGAGGGGAGCTTACTTTTGAATTTCACCGGGTCCACAAAGATTTTAAAAGTAAAAACAGGAGAACAGAATTTTTTGTCAGGGAGAGTCTGAAGAGGTCCGCGGAATTTAATCTTCAGAAAAAAAAACAGGTCTCCTTCCTCATTGTCGTTAAACTCAAAAACCGGTACTCGGTCATATCGGAAGAAAGAGCGGAATTTCTTTCTTATGTAAATGATATTATTAAAACAGGTGATATCAACAGGTTCTTTGAGGCCTGCGGTACCGATTATGTCTATTCAACCCGGTACAATTCCCGGATCAAGCTCTTTGTTGCCTATTATGTTGCTCCGGGGAAGGAAGAAGACAGGGTGAAAGAAATAATCAGGAAAAGGATCACTGAAGTCCCGGAGAACAGCCTGCAGGCGGGAATTTTCCGGGACCTCCCTTCTTCACATGATACCTATTTTTCACTGGACGTGGGGACCGATTATTTTTTCGACCCGGCTGAGTTCCCCCTGAGAAAAAAGTACGGGGAGGATGTGAGCGGATTTCTCAACAGGGCAATCCATTCACTGCTCAATTCCGGCAAGGGAGAAATCACAGGTTATGAAACCATGCCCTGGAAGCAGTTCGGACCGATGAAGAAATTTGGAATGGATAAAAGCTTTATTAAACTTTCAGAATCATCGGATGAGTCTATCTTCAAGTCACTGAATGCTCTTGAAACATCTCTGAGAAACTTCAACATTAAATATTACCAGGTAAAAAGGACCGCGGAAAAGGTCAGGGACAGAAAAGAAAGGATTTTTGTTTATGATTGTCTCGATGAGATGATCGAGGCGAGAAACTGGGTTAACCGTGACCAGTATAACAGGTGTTATAATAAAGCTTCGGATGACAGGTCAATCTCTCTCATGGAGATCCCCCAGTGCAGCGTTATCATCGATTTTACCAGAATGATTGACAGCAGCAGCTCATGCAAAAATCTGCCTGTTTCGGTAGAAAGGGATATGCCGCAGATGTGGAAGGAGACCCACAGACCTGTTCAGCTGACACAGTTTCTTGTGGCAGACCCGGAGTCAATTGACAGGGAATATACCGGCTACAGGTATTCAGACCATGAGCAGACTGAAAATGTTCCGGGACCTGTTAAACTGGGGCAGCAGATGGATATGACCGGAAAAGTCTATCCCGGAATGTGTATGGATGCAAAATCGGTAAAACCCGTTGAGACAGATTCTTCACGAGACTTCCGGGTAATCGGCAGCTACACTCCCCATGAAGTAATCCGGCGGCCTCTCTGGAAGAGAATTTTTCTCTTCTGGAAAAAGCCCGAACCGGAGAGGGTGCGCTACCGCGGGTTCCTGGAGATCGGGGGCTATTCGCGGAAGCTTGCAACGGGATTTAAACTTACAAAGGAAGCGGAGAAACTGGCAAAGGAAAACATAAACAGATTTTACGCCAGGTGCGGAACTCACTATGTAAGCCAGGTAAAGCACAGAAGGGGATTTGTTTACTATTTTTCTTTTAATAAGAGTGGCGATGACATTGAAATAAAACCATATGGTATCCCGGAAAAACAGGGTGCCGGTGCCCTGTCAAAAACGGGACCAATGAAGGAAAAGCTCACACAGGTCCCCGCCGGCACACAACAGGGAAGCGGATGCATATCCGGACTGATCCCGTCATTTTCAGAAGGAGAAAATCTTCTTGAGCCGAAAACCCTTAAGAATTTTTTCAAAAACAAGGAGAGGATCATTGAACTCTTCAGAAGTGACGAGAAGGCCGTACCTGTAAGGCTTTACCTTGAGCCATGGATCGAATACTTCAAGGTCCACAGGACCCTCTCTCCGGAGCAGCTGGATGTTCTTTCTTATACTAAAGGAGAAAAGCATAAAGTCACAACATACATTGAAAAGAATGGCAACGTCTATACAGGTGAGACCAGGGGAAAACACGCGGAAGGTGAAGGGACAATTGTGCATCCTGACAAAACCATGTATTCCGGTCTTTTTAAAAACGGGAAAAAAGAAGGAATGGGTTCACAGAGATGGCCCAACGGGGACAGCTTCACCGGTGAGTGGAGGAATGACAAAAGGGAGGGTTTTGGGATCTACAGGTGGAGAAACGGGGATGTTTTTGAGGGAATGTTTTCCGGGGACAACAGGAACGGCAGGGGGACACTCTACTGGAGAAACGGTGATGTTTACTCGGGTGAATGGAAGAACAATAAAAGAGAAGGGAAAGGTGTATATACCTGGAGTGACGGCGACAGGTACGAAGGTCAATTCAGGAAAAACAGGCTCACGGGAGAGGGGAAATTTATAAAGAGAAACGGAGATGAGAAATAAAGTGATTTTGAATTATCATTATGTGGAAAGAAAAAGTACTTGATTTATCTGCTGAAGTATAAAAGTATTATTCACTGATACATATAGTATTGTTCCTTGTTTGTATGTTATTCGATATCTAATAAAAGGGTCTACCAATGAGATTATTAACGAAATCATTACTCTGTCTATTTATTTTCACAGTTGCGGCAGTCAGCATAAAGCTCAGTGCGGGGCCAACGGTTATCAGGGACAACCGGATAACAGACCTTGCAACAACCCCGCTTCTGGGGAGGGGATACTCAATCGGGACAAACACATTTCAGTCCTCGTGCCTGAAAAAGGTTATCCTCACGGAACCCTCATACGATATGGAATACTATTTTGAATCGGGGGAGGTTGCGGGAAAGGAGTCATCCTCCAGGACCCAGGCCACGTCGAGAAGTCAGAGCAGTTCATACAGCAGGTCAAAACGAAAGTCATTTTTCGGATTCGGGAGCAAGTCAACATTCAGGCAGACCTATGACATCCAGAGATCATCAACCACTTCGGTGAGGAACAACAGGACATATTATAATCACGATCTCTATGCAACAATAGACCTCTATTCATACTACGCGTCTCTTGACGAGGGAAGATCACAGTTGAGCAATTCGGCAATGACCCTTCTCCAGAGAAAAGACCTTCCCGGCTTCTTCTCGAGCTGCGGGCCCTACTATGTGAGGTCTATCGGAAGGAAGGCGAGGCTGATATCGAGGTTTTCCTACCAGACGGAAACAGAGTCCCGGGACATCTCCTTTGAGTCCCGGCTCAGGACATCCCTGAAGAGGTTCTCAAGCAGCACAAGCTGGGGGTGGACAAGCAGCACTACCACCACCAGTTCCTCTGAGGATACACAGGAGCAGACCGATTCACGGCAGTTCAACAGTGAAGCCACACGGACAAACCTCACCATAACAACCGCGGCATATGGCTTGGGGAAGAATGAAAAAGCCACCCTGATCTCCTATGACCTTCAGTCGTTCAAGCTGGCCATTAAGGACGCTTTCATGGCAATGCAAAATCCGAGGACGGGAAAGGTCGTCAGTATAGAGGTTGTTCCCTGGGTTGAAAACACGGAATTCCAGGCGCTGGTTGGGCTTGAAAAATCAGAAGACGTCTATGACGTGGAAAAGGACGCGGAGGGGAAACCGGTCATCGACCCTGCCACAAAGGAACCGAAAAAGAAACTGGTGAAAAAAGGGCAGGTCCTCTATGAAAAAAAGATAACCCTCAACCTCAACGCGGAATTTCTCATGGAGATAGAAAGGGTTGACCGGAACCTTCTCAACATGTTCTATAAGGCGCGTCTCTGCAGAAAGAACATCGATGGGAACTGGAAGCAGGGCGGCGCCCTGACTGATAACGCAAAGAATCTTCTGCTGACTAACCATAAGACAGGGGACCTCAAAAAGCTTTCCGAACTGGATACGTATTTAACGGAAGAAAGGGTAAACAACCTGTTGAAGAAAGAGAGATGCTTTATGTATGGGAAGGAAGGTGGTGATGAAGAATGCAAGGTCCCCAAGGGGGGGGCATCTGCCTGCATAAAGACCATAATGGATAAAGGGATCTTCAGCGTAAGCTACAGGCTGCATGAAGAATGCAAGGCCCTCCAGGCGCATATGGGAGAGGTTGAGGACGAAACCGTGGATTACTACTGCATGCCCGTACCTCTGGATTAAATAAGTATAAGGAAAGTGAATCAGGGAAGAGTATGAAAAAAATTAAAAAGGTACTTGCGGCTATTGCGATTCCGGTTATTTCCGGTATTGCCTATTCGGGCCCGACGATCATCCAGGACAACAGGATCACCAATATCGCAACAACCCCTGTGTTGGGGAGAGGGTATTCCATCTCTACCAATACTTTCCAGTCAACGTGCCTTACGGGAATTAAACTCACTGAACCCTCGTACGATTTTACCTATACCTTTGACTCCCTTGAAAAAGAGAGTGATCTCCGCTATATTGACACAAAGTCTTTCAGCAGCGAGTTCCGCAACCAGCTGAAAAACAAGGTTTTCAGTGAAGGAAAGTCCGAAGAGTCCACCGAAGAGAGGACCGGTACAAGGACAACAACTTCGGCCGTTACAACCGAAACAAAGACATTCTCACATCACATATTTGTTGTTATAAACCTGAACTCATACTACGCGTCGGTTGATGAAAGCAATACGAAGATGAGCAACACGGCGGCACAGCTTATCCTGAATAAAGATCTGCCCGGTTTTTTCTCAAGCTGCGGCTCATACTATGTCCGGTCAATAGGGAGAAACGCCAAGTTCGTTTCAATATTCACCTACAAGACCCGGACCGATACCACGGACGCCCGGTTTGAGACTCAGCTTGAGGAGCAGATAAAGGGCTTTGGCAAGAAGATGGAAAAGACAATGAATAAAGGTGAAGGGGAAGAGGAGACTGCCGGTGAAGAGGGTGAAACTACTAACGAAAGAACAGTCTCAACCGTTGATCATGCCGGCTATGAATTCAGGAGGAACGCGTCGTCACGGCAGCTGACAATTACCGTTGCCGCGTTCGGCCTGGGGAAGAACGAGAAGGCGACCCTGATATCCTATGACATCGATACATTCAAGGCGGCAATAAAGGACGCATTTCTCTCAATGCAGAATCCCCGGACGGGGAAAGTTTCCAGTATTGAAGTTGTTCCCTGGGTTGAGAATACCGAGTTCCAGGACCTTATAAAGCTCAATGAGGATGAACCGGAAGCCGCAGTAAAGTCTGAAGAAGGAGTTCCCGGAGGGGGCCCGCTAAAGACAAAAACAAGAAAGCTTCTCCTCTATGAGAAAAAGCAGCTCCTCAACCAGAATGCGGAGTTCCTGGCGGAGATCGAAAGGGCTGACAGGAACATGATGAATATCTACTATAAAGCCAAGATATGCAAACAGCAGATCGATATAAACTATAAGAACCGTGGTAGTCTGAAACCTGAGTACAGGAACAGCAAAATCCTCAATAACCGAACAGGTGAAACCATCATGCTTTCAAAGCTGGACCAGGTATTGACCGATGAACGTATTGACGGATTTCTCAAAAGGGAAAAGATCTTTATGTACGGCAGTTCAGGTGTTCCGGGTGCTGAATCGGGCGGCGGAGCGGCAGCCTGTATGAAGAAGATCATGAGAAGCGGAATTTTCAGGGTAAGCTACAGGGAGTTTAAGGAGTGCAATGATCTTATTGAGAAGATGGCAAACGCTGAAGATGAAACAGTAGAAAATTACTGCATGCCTATACTGACAAGTGAGAGGAAGAGGAAATAGGGCTTAACAGGAATGAGGATAAATGAATATATATCCAGGAAATAAAAAAAAGCGCAAGTCCGGGAATTATTTAATGAAAAAGAACATACTCAGTATCATATTATTCACTGCTTCAGTTGTTATAATAATGCACGGCGGATTGTCCGGAGGGCCCACAATTATTCGGGACAACAGGATCTCGGACCTTGCCACAACACCGGTACTTGGCCGGGGCTATTCCCTGGCAACAAATACCTACCAGTCCACGTGTATGAAGGACATCAAGATCACCAAGCCCTCATACGACTTTGACTACACCTTCAAATCCATGGAGAAAGAGGACACCGAGAAAAAGGCATCTACTGTGAGCGGGAAGGTGGACCTGAGCTATCTTGCCTTTGATGTGAAGACAAGCGGTTCGTCTACAACGGTTGAGGGTAAGAGGATGTTCTATCACAACATAAGGGTGGACATCAATGTTGACACCTACTATGCGTCGGTTGATGAGAGCAATACCCGGCTCGGTGACGCTTCAAAGACGCTCCTCCTGAACAATGACATTCCCGGTTTTTTCCACAGCTGCGGTTCATACTATATCCGGTCACTGGGAAGAAATGCGAAATTTGTGTCGATCTTTACCTACCTTGATGAAAGTACAGAAAGAAACAAGGAGTTCGAGATGCAGCTTGAGCTGGCCATCAAGGGCTTCGGGTCATCCCTTGTGAAGGTCATGGGAGGCGGAGGCGCGTCACTCAATTTAAGCGTAAAATCCTCATTTGAATCCATGGCGCGGAAGAAAAAACTCACCATTACCACAAAGGCGTGGGGCCTTGGGAAGAATGAGAATGCCACACTTATCGCCTATGACCTGCCCACATATAAAGCGGCAATCAAGGACGCGTTTATGTCCATGCAGGATGCCATGACAGGAAGGGTCACCACCATGGAGATCGTTCCCTGGGTTGAAAATGCCGAGTTCCAGAATTTTATCAAGCTGGAAGAAGATACCGAGAATGAAAAGGGGAAGAAACTCCTTCTCTTTGAAAAGAAGCATATCCTGAACCTGAATGCCGAGTTTCTCGCGAGAATTGACAGGACTGCCCGTACGCTTACGGACCTCTATTATAAGGCTTTGATATGCAGGAACATTATTGATTCAAACTGGAAGAGGGAAGGAAAGTTTATGCCCGGTCTTGAGGATGCTGATATTCAGAACAACAGGTATCCCAAAACAATGAAAATCGCGGAGCTGGACAGGGAGCTCAGTCCGGAAGCCATTGAAAGGCTCTACCAGGATGAAGAGGATTTTATGTACGGAAACGACGGGGCCGCCCAGTGTATTAAGGAGATCATGAACCAGGGGATCTTTAAAAAGAGCTGGCGTGATATTCCCGTATGCAAGGCGCTGAGGAACAAGTTTGTTCCCAAGGTCAACAGTGTTATCGATGATTACTGTATGCCCACACTGGCAAAACCGAAAGCAGAGTGATTACGGGTCTTTTGCGGAAAAATGATTTAACAAGATATATGCGAGCTGTTATTTAACAAGAAGGAGTGATATCATGATAAGAATGAAAGGGAAGAAAGTAGTACTGGCCGTTGCTGTAATAGTGACAACAGCAGCCGGAAGCAGTATTTTCGCGGCGCCCACGGTTATCCAGGACAGCAGGATACGGGACACACTGGCCACACCTGTCCTGGGCAGGGGGTACTCAATCGGGTCCAATACGTTTCAGTCAACCTGCCTGGAAAATGTTGTACTGACCGAACCCTCGTACGACTTCACCTATAAATTCACTTCAATGGAAGATACAACGAAAAAACGGGCCACAACGTCGGGAGATACAAAGGAGGCCGCAGGGCCGGGAACGGAAACCTCAAAGAAATTAGGCTCCTGGGCCTGGAAAGGCTGGGGACAGTGGAGCGGTTCTTCTGAGTACAGGGAGATTATCAGGAAACAGCAGAATAAGGTCGGTAAAAAGACAACAGTAGACACCGTTGACCTTTATAGTCATGTGATTACCGTTTCAATCGATATTTACAGCTACTATGCTTCAGTGGATGAAGCCAAATCAAAGATGAGCCAGTCGGCATCACAGCTCCTTCTCAATAACGATATTCCCGGTTTCTTCAACAGTTGCGGCCCATACTATGTGAGGTCAATAGGAAGGAAGGCAACTTTTCTCTCCTTTTTTGAATATAAAACCGAGAAAAGGAACAGCGACTCTGAGTTTGAAGGTAAACTTGAGACCCAGATAAAGAGCTTCAGGGCATATACGAGCAAATGGAAATACGGGAACAGGGCTGCGGGCGAGTATAACAGGGAGTGGCAGACGGGACAGAAGACCGAGAGTGAAAAGCTCAGTGAGAAGTTCCAGGAGGAGGTCGCGTCCAAACACCTGAGCATTACAACCCTTGCCTTCGGCCTGGGGAAAAATGAAAAGGCTTCGATCATATCATATGACCTTGAAACATTCAAGGCTGCCATCAAGGACGCCTTTATGTCCATGCAGAACCCGAGGACCGGGAAGGTCTCAAGTATAGAGGTTGTTCCCTGGGTAGAGAACACGCAGTTTCAGAACCTGATCAGCCTCTCGCAGGACACTTTCTCGGTCTATAAAAAACCTGACGGGACAGAGGAGAAACGGAAGATGTCCCTCTTTGAGAAGAAGCAGATCCTCAACTCCAACGCGGAATTCCTCATTGAAATTGAGCGGGCGGACCGCAACCTCATGAACATGTACTACAAGTCCAAACTCTGCAGGAAGAACATCAGGTACAACTGGTACGTGAAAAATGAAGACGGCACTATCTCTGACCAGATCCACAAAGATTTTCAAAACAGGCTGGTCATTAACAACAATAATCCCAATGAAACACTTAAACTGACAACCCTTAACGAGATTGTCTCCCAGGCAAATATCGATAAGATTTTGAAGACAGAGAGGTCGTTCATGTATGGTGACAGCACAAAGAAATTCACCATACAGACACTCAACGGTTCCAAGGAAGTTGCATATGAAGGGGCCGCAAAATGCATCAATGAGATGATGAAGCTCGGCATCTTCGGCAAAAGCTACCGGGAGATCGAATCGTGTATACCGGTCACGCGGTGGATGGGTGAATACCAGAATGAGATTATCGACAAGTACTGTCTGCCGAAACTGGTAGAGCCGGAAGGAGAGGCACAGGGTCAATAGAAAGCGGATTATGAGAGATCATTAAAGGAACAAAAGGGTGCCCGTGGGGCGCCCTTTTTATTTAGCCTGCTTTTTTCTGGAGAAATATCTCCATGTCTCCATAGGAGATGAAGAGATGTGTCGTCTCACCGAAGATAATGTCATCGAGTTTTGGACTGGCTACAATTTCACCGTAATGCCTTCCCGCGATAATAAGAAGTTCCCTGGTCCCGAAGAGCTTTATTACCAGTCCCAGGACTTTTGTGTCATCGGGCCCCATTTCGTCAAGGGACCGCAGGTCAATAATGCACTTTTTATCTGCAAGTGACCTGAGAAAAAAACTGCTGAAAACATTTTTAATTTCTGATATTAATCCTGTCGATTTAAGGGGAGTGTTAAATGAAATGATGACAGAGTCGGTGTCCCTGCTTATTAAGAGATGTTCACTCTCATCCGATATCTCCCTTTCCTTTTTTAATTTATTGTAATGGATTGCTGCGTGCATTTTTTTTATCAGGAGATCGGGTTTATACGGTTTTATGATATAATCCACAATATTATACCGCATTGCCTTGTAGAGCGCTTCCTTATGGGTAATTCCCGTAAGCATGATAACGGGAATGGTTTTTGTTATAGTGTCCCTTCTGAGGTTTTTCAGGACTTCGAAGCCGTCCATTCCCGGCATATGGATATCGCAGATGATCAGGTCCGGGTTAAGCGAGGATGCGGTTTTCAGGCCTTCACTTCCCGAAGTACTGGTGAAGACCCTGAAACTGTTACCGGAAAGCTGGGCCTCAACAACATCGAGAAAAGACCGGTCATCATCAATAAAAAGAACAATATCCATGGGAACACCTTAATCGCAATATCTTACTAAGTCATTACTTTTATTTTTATTGTAATTACTCAGCTATATGGCAAAATATGTATATATAATATAAAAACCAACAATATGTGCCCGCCGCCGAAGGCGGCGGGCACATATCAGGTATTTTGTTTATTATTTTATACATAGCTGAGTCGTTACTTTTTATTTTTATTTATGCTTTCTTTCAGTAACCCAATACCTGTGATTATATTATTAAAAAGATTATTATAATCAACATCTTTTTTTTCGTTTGAATTTATTTCTATTTCACGGGCAATATTTCCTATACTGTTGAAGAGAAAATTGTAAAAGGTGCCTTTTATCTTGTGTGAGAACTCATAGATATTTTCTAAATCATTATTGTCAATTGCGTTTTTCAATGCTTCAAGGTCTCTGTCTATTCTTTGAAAAGATGCTGGTAATATTTTTAAAAGTTGAGGTCTGCTTATCCCCATTTCTTTTGCGGCGGCATTAATATCATACTGTTCACCGGGTCTGTTCTCATGGCCGGTATCGGTCTCCTTAATTTCCTGCTCTTCAGGCTGAAGTTTTTTCAGGTGAAAGAGGTATCTGTCCAGCATCTCTTTCAGCTTTTTTCTGTTTACCGGTTTGGCAATATAGTCATCAAATCCCGAAGAGAGGAAAAGCTCCCTGTCCCCTTTAACAGCACGTGCCGTGAGAGCAACAAAGGGAGTGTGTTGAAGGCTTTTCTCCTTTTCCCTTTCCAGGGCAATTTCAACAACCTCAATGCCGGTGTAAACAGGCATGTTCATATCGAGAAAAACGAGGTCATAGTGATTTTTTCCAATTTTATTAACTGCGTCCAGCCCGTTTTCCGCGGTATCAGCATCTATTTCCAGGTTGTTCAGCATGATTTTTACAAAATTACGGCTGTCGGTATTATCGTCTGCAACAAGGACCTTTGCATTATAGATCGTGCCCTGCCCGGTATCTTCCGTTTTTGCTGTCCTGAATCTGTATGGTGAGCCGGGATAGATTTCAGAAATTGCTTTGAGTATTTTCACAGCGTTCAGGGGCTGGTGAATAGATGCGTCAAATATATTTTTTAATGCATCACTGTTTTCAACAATCAAATCGTCCTCAATGGCAATGACTTTAAAATCCTTTTCTTTTTTCAACAGGGGGGGGAGGTCTTCCGGATTACTGCTGCTGATGAGATAGAAAAACAGATCAATATCCTTTTCCTTTACTTCATGGTACTCTTCAAGAAGATAAAAGTTCATGGAATCCAGGTATTTTTTTAAGAGATTTTTATAGAGAAGGTCGTTTTCACTATGGGACAATACAGCGGTTTTCAGGGAAATATTGTAATCTTTACGGACTTCATTCTCATGCCTTTCTTGACTTTTGCTGAGTGTAATGTTAAAGAAAAACCTGCTGCCGGTACCCCTTTGACTTTCAAGCTGCAGTGTGCCCCCCATGAGTTTGACAAGGTTTTTGCAGATGCTCAGACCAAGACCTGTACCGCCATACCTGCTTGAGACAAACCTTCCTTCCTGGACAAACGATTCAAATATCTCTTTCTGCCTGTTTTCTGTGATTCCGATCCCGTTATCTTTCACGGAGAAACACAATTCTAGGGAAGTTTCCTCCTCTTTAACCCGTGTGATATCAATATTGATAATGCCTTCGTCATGGGTGAACTTTACGGCATTGCTCAGGAGATTCGTAAGGACCTGTTTGATGCGCAGGGGGTCTCCGATAAGTTCAGGGGGAATATCCGGTTCAATGAAAGAGAGGAGTCTGATATTTTTTTTCTGTGCCTTGAGGTTGAAGAGTTCAATAACAGACTGGATTTCACTTACAAACCTGAAAGGGAGAGCGTCAATTTCCATTTTCATGTTTTCTATTTTCGTGAAGTCAAGAACATCATTGATCAGGCCCAGTAAATCGTTTGCGCTCTTGTTTATGATATGCAGGTACTTGTACTGTTTTACATTAAGGGGGGTACGTTCCATGAGTTCAATGTAGCCCTGGATGTTGTTCAGAGGTGTTCTGATTTCATGGCTGATGTTTGCGAGAAAATCGCTTTTGGCCCTGTTTGCCAGTTCGGCAAGTTCCCTGGACTGATAGAGATTCTCGTATTCATCTGTCTCTTTATACGAACTGCCTTTCTTAATATTCCGGAAGGATTTTAAGAGGGCCGGTATGAAGTTAAAAATATTTTTTATTGCCATTTCACATTATTTTATTAATCATCCTTCCATTCCTGTTTTTTCTCATTATAAACATCGGGGAAGATGTAGACCTTTCGGGGAATTGTATCGTATTGCTTCCACCAGCTTTTTACAAAGTCTTTCCAGGGTTTCTCTCTCTTTTCCCGGATATAGTCCCGGGCCTCCTCCTCCTTTTTGTCTATGAGGGTCCTGAACTTTATCATTGTTTTCTGTATGTTTTCATACTCCGGTCTTTTCACCTGAATATTTGCTATTTCCGATATTATCTTCTTTATGTCCCTGTTTACGGTTTTTACTCTCGTGTTCTCTTTCCGTCTTTCTCTCCGGTCTTCGCTGTCCTCATACTGTTTCTCCTGTTCCTCCGTCTCGATTTCCCTTTTTCTCTCCTCAACCTCTTCATCGGTCTCCCCCTCTTCCTGGTATCTGACTTTATCGATTATCTTGATCTTCTCTTCAAGAAACTCCTCCAGTGTTTTCAGGTTCTCCCTGTAGTTGAGATAATCTATCTCGATCTTGACCATTCCCGCAAGCCATTTATGGGAGGAACTGTTGAGCTTCCTGCAAAGACTCCGTATTTTCCCGGAAGTGGTACTTCTTTTCAGGTCTTTTTCAATCATCCGGAGTCTCGATGAGAGGCTTTTCAGTTTATCAAAACCTTTGGCCCACTCTTTATATATTTCCATATTCTCATTTACAAGGTCCAGGAGTTCCGGTTCTTTGAAACTCTTTCTCTTGAGGTTTTTGGTTGTATAATTAACGGTCTTAAATTCCTCGTAGACCCCCTGTTTTGGCGTTATCTCCATCCCGGTGTATTCAGGGTAATCCCGGACCACAGGTGATCCTAAAAGTATCTTTTCGATAATATTCTTATAGAGCTTATCTTCCAGCTGGTTGATGAGATTCCTGTATTCACTGTTCAGCTTATAAAGCTCGGTTGAAATTAATCCCTGGCTTTTAAAACTGAGCGCGGAAATAATCTTATACTGTCTTTTTGATATGAGCTCTTTCATCTTGAGCTTGTATTCACTGTATACTCTCAAGACCTCTTCCAGGAAATTTTCCGATTCGATGATCCGTTTGATCGGCTCGATATATTCATGCCTTATGATAAACAGGTGATGTTCCATGGGCTGGTATATCTCAGAAATAACATTTTCGTCGTCAATCAGGTCAAATGTAATATAGTAGAATTTCTTCCTGCAGAAGATGTGGAGATCCTGAAATTCCCTGTCATCACCGTTTCTCATTAACACATCATTTCTTTTAATGAGCTGGGGATAAACAGGTAAATTGATCTGGACAATAAATAAGAAAAGAAGAATAAGTG
>JBNKTL010000045.1:0-42093 GCA_050298055.1 Spirochaetota bacterium | reverse complement strand
CCCGCCTTCGTCGCACTGGAAATCCCCTTCCCAGCCGGAGCGCGGGCTGATCACCACCTTGGGTTGATATTTCCGGGCCAGCCAGTTGAGTTTTACCGGCTCCCAGAACCAGGCGGCATCGGCGGAGGAGATCACTTCCACCATTGAAGAAATGTCATCGGGAATAGACGGCGTTGCCGGGAGCGCTTCCGAACAGCTCGCCAGTATGACCTCCCTCTCTGATAAAATCACCGGTTTGTCCCGAATGATAGACGAGATGCGCACAAAAATGAACAACGCCATGGCACAGGGGCTGGAAATATCAAAGAAGGCAAACGACGGGGAAATCTCCCTGAACAATATGAGCCTGACCATGGAAAAGATACTCGTGAGTTCCCGGGAAATGCTCAACATCATTAATATCATCAATGAAATATCGGACAGGATAAACCTTCTTGCCCTCAACGCCTCCATTGAGGCGGCACGTGCGGGGGACTACGGCAGGGGCTTTTCCGTGGTTGCGGATGAAGTCTCGAAGCTGGCAGACCAGACAACCACCAGCGTCAAAGAAATCGATACACTGATACACACCAGCAACAGTGAAATCGAAAACGGCATGGATAATGTCCGGAACACAATTGATCTCATCAAGCAGATCATTAACGGGGTCAACAGCATAAACGAAATGGTGGGGATGCTGAAGAACTTCATGGAAAAACAGTTTGAAACAAACAGGCTGATTATCGAAGAAACCTCCCAGGTAAAAGGCTGGTCGGAAGAGATAAAGACATCCACCGCGGAGCACAAGGTTGCCGCCGATGAAATCGTGAGATCAATTTCCGTTATTAACGAACTGACCCAGGAAAACGCCCACGGCGCGGACACCATGAACGAACATATTCAAAAGGTGGCCGCTGTTACTCAGCATCTCAACCAGAAAGTCAATCCATTTGATAAGGGGAAAAAGTAAATGCGCCTTTTCGGGGCCGCTCCTGTGTCTGGATTAATTGTTTTTTAGTACTTCGACTGCGTGATTTTAACTCATTGCAAAAACATAACCACGGAATGAACCAGGAGTTACAAAATTTAATTGGTGCAAAATCACGCGGGCTCCGCACGAATAAAACAGGGGACCGGTCTATACAAATTGGTCAGATATATCTAACCGTTACATACTGACACCTTCTCCCTACTTATCTATATCAAGAAAGGGAACCGCTCCCGAGGTGACCCGGGGCAGGACCCCGTTCCATTTCTGGATGGCCTTGAGCCTCACTTCTATTTCGCGCAGCCTGATGACCTGGGGGGTCACCTGTGCCCTTTTCAGCCTCAGCTCCGTGGCTTCCGCCCGGGCCTGCTCGACCTTCTGCATGGCCTCGGTCTTGATCCTGTCCAGGTCCCGCTTTGCCTTGAGGGCCCTCTGCTCCGCGGTCTGCTTCTCCTCGATGGCCTGGGTAAACTGGTCGGAGAACTTGAAATTCACAATTGAAAAATCATCCACGATAATATTGTATCCTTTCACCCTGTTTTTCAGCAGCTCCTTGATCTCCCGGCTCACCTTCTCCCTCTGGGTGATAAGCTCCTCGGCGGTATACCTTGCCGATACAGCCTTCACCACCTCCTGCACCGACGGGTCGATGATCCTCTGCTTATAGGCAAGCCCTATGTTCTGGTAAATCCAGTTTGCCTTTTCGGGAATGATATGGTAGTTGACCACAATTGAGAACTGTGTGTCCTGGAGGTCCTTGGTGGATGCCGCGGAGTCTGTCTGTGCCTTCTGGATCTTCACGTCCATCTCAACGATATTCTGCATGATCGGGACCCGGAAATGGAGCCCTTCATCGAGGACCTTAGGTTGAACGGCACCGAAATTCAGGACGACCCCCCGTTCACCGGCATCGATGGTCACAAAGGGATTCAGGAAGAGAAGCCCGATAAGCACCAGTGCGATGATAACAAGCGTGGGCAGGGTTTTCCCCCCTTTGAACTTGTTTATGATTTCATCAAGGTCTACATTTTGTCTTTCTACCATAATATTTGCTCCTTAATTTTTTTTAGTAACTTCCCGACCATGTGTATGAACAATCATTTTCATTAGAACATTACCGGAATGTTCCCCGCCGCCCAGGAGAGGAACATATTGTTGATATTTTGTAACTTGGATATATCTTAACAGCTACAAGTCTGTCATCCCGGCCGAAGTGCAACGAAGAGCCGGGATCCACTTTTTTTAAAAAAATAGATTCCCGCTTCCGCGGGAATGACAATATTAATATCAATTTAAAATAACAAATTTTGACCATTTAGTGCAAGGTCTTTTCCCAAACACTCTTATCCCCCCTCTGAGCTTATCCCCTCAGGGGGTCAGAGCATCAGACCGGGGGGAGCTTCGGCGTCCTTACCCGAATGGCACTGCTGCCGGGTACCGGGCATTTGTTTTCGCATATCCCGCACCCTATGCAGAGTTTCTCGATAACATAGGGAAGCTTGACTCTGACCCTCTTTCCCTCCTTGTTAAGAACAGTTTTGTCCATGAACCTGATTGCCTTTGTCTGCGTGGGGCAGACCTCCTCGCAAACAATACAGTTAATATGCTCCGACCAGGGTATGCAGAGGTCTTTATTGAAATATGCCGTCCCGAATATTGTTGTTTCTTTGTCGGATATTTTCAACTCTTTTATGGCATCAGTGGGGCATATCTGCGAACAGAGTATGCAGTTCTTTTCACAATATCCCAGCTTTGGAATAAGCCGGGGCGTAAAAACAGCCTCCAGTCCCGCTTCAAAGATAGTTGGATGAAGGGCGTTTGTGGGACAGACCTTCATGCATTCACCGCAGCGTATACAGTGGTCAATAAAATCCTCCTCGGGAAGGGCCCCGGGAGGCCTTATGAGATAAGTATGGTCTTTTTCATACCCCGGTTTCCTCTTTAAGACCGGAACCGCCACAGCCGAAGAAACGAGACCGTAAATCAGGCCGCGCCGGGATATATCAACATCCTCTGCTTTTCCCCGGCCCTTTTTCACTGTTTCCTCTCCCTTCCCCGGTCCGGCCAGGGGATTTTCAAAGCCGAAGGATATGGCATCATACTCACACGAGGGAAGACACTCAAAGCATTTAATACACTCACCCTCATAGGTATTCTCACCGCTGTTATGAATGGCATTCATCCTGCAGGCTCTTTCACACCTGAGGCAATTGGTACACTTATCCGTATCCACCACTCTCCGGAAAGGAGCAAAGCGTGAGAAGAGGGAGAGGGACGCCCCCAGGGGACAGAGGGACTGGCACCAGAACCTCCTGGCAAAAGAGGAAAGGGCTATTATCAGGAGAAAAAAGAAAAAGATCTTCAGGTGTCCCAAAAACATGATGTTCCTGTAGTCAAGAAGATGCGATTTCAACAGCTCATAGACCGGTTCGCTTACCGAATTCACCAGGGGGACCTTATAGAGCAGGGTGAAGATGAGTTTGATACTGCTGTCGAAATAAGGGTAAATGACCGTGCCGTAGGTCCTGAAAACAAGAGAGAGGGGGTCGATAATCCCCGCCACATGGACACCCGCCAGGGCCACAACAATGGATATGATCAGGACAATATATTTGTACGGTTTAAAATTCCACTTTTTCCCCCTCAGGGACCGGCTGTTGTTTTTTCCCCTGTTAAAGACCCTGTCCGTTACATCAAGAGTTATCCCCAGGGGACAGACCCAGCCGCAGAAAAATCTTCCCAGGAAAAGGGTCAGAGCAACCACAACCAGTGAGATGAAAAAGGAATCCAGCAGCTTTCCCGCCACAAGGGAGGATGTAATCCCCAGGTGTATTGACAGTTTGGGCAGGAGATTATAGATAAACGGATCACTTATGGGATCACGTGTATTGATAAGAATTGTTATGAAGAGAAGCCAGAAGATTAGCTGTCCCGCCGCCCTGGTTCCCGACCATCTTTTATTCTTAACCACCTGCCTCCTCTCCCGATAACGTATTCTTATACGTGAACGTGATTTATCTTCATCCTTTTCCTGTTGATCTCACCCATGCCCTCTCCCGCGGCCATTCTGAGATAATCGATCCTTTTGGGACTGATATTAAAGAAACCCGCCGCGTAACCGTCCACGGTGACCGGGTTTGTTCCCATGACAATCGTTCTGATCTCCTTCACGTCGGCACCGGTCCCCGAAGAAGGCCCGTGGTCCGTAAGGATCCTCAGGGCATCAAGGATCACAAGATGCTGGGGGATCGCCTTGTTAAAATCAACAATAGACTTATGAAGGCTGAGGTGGAACCATCCCCGTCTCCCTCCCAGGACCCCCATGAGGTTCTTCATGGCAAGGGTCAGGGTTGACGCGGAGTGGTCCTTTGCGATGGGCATGTTGATAACAAAGTCCGCATCCAGGATCTCCCCGTACACTTCCAGTGAACTCTGGGCCAGCCCGTTTTTCACGGAAACCTTCCGGTACTTCCTCTCATCCATGTATTCGATTGTAGCGCCTGCATTTTTTGCCGCTGCAAGGATACCGCTTCTCCTGTAGCAGAGCTGTGGTGTCTGCACCGACCTGTCGAAGATCTTTACCCGGGCCCCCGCCTCAACGCAGATCCTGGCCACTGTCTCAACAAGATCGGGATTTGTGTTGTGCGCCTGTTCTGGAGTTGAATTCCACCCGATGTTCGGTTTAATGACAACCTTCATCCCCGGCTTGATAAACCTTTTTATTCCGCCCAGGCTTTCAAATCCCCTTTTGACCATCCGCTCTATTGTCGTCCGGTCTATCTTCTTTCCTCTTATGACGGATATTGACCTGTCTTCGCCGCTCAATTTCCTTCCGGCAAAAAGCCTCTTTACCGGGAAAAACATCCGCCCCATAAACATACCGGCAAATGCAAAGAGAGTTGTTTTTATAAACTCACGTCTTCTGACTCTTTTTCCTGAAAACATACTGTGCCTCCGGAATTTATCAAAATCTTTATAAAAGAACTTCATCTATAAGGTCCTTCACCCTGACCTCAATATCAGCCCTCAACTCTCTCATCCTCTCAAGAGAAATTTCATCCTTTTCGGGTATATTCCATTCTATCTCTATGACATTTTCAATACCGGGAAAGTTACCCTTTGATCCCGGGTATACGACAATTTCAGGAGAAAATTTTTCCATGATCTCATCAAACCTGTTCTGTTCCCTGTACCCCATATCGATACCCTTCTCTCCCATGGCTTCAATGACCGGTTTTTCCAGTTTACCGGATACCCTGTTCCCGCAGCTGACCGCCTCAATCTTTTCACCGGCAAGAAGCTGTGTATAAGCGCATGCCACCTGGCCGAGAGATGAATCGCTTTCTGAAACGAAGAGGACTTTTTTCCGGGAAAGGAACGGTTTAAGAAGTTTTTCTGCAGCTTCCCGGACATCAGCGTGAACAGTGGCATGTTTACTCAGATCACCCGGTTTCTCTATACGCCTGTATGTCAGTTCACCCGCATACTTCGCACCAACGGCATCAAAGAGATATTTTGCGGTGTTGATCATCCCTTCAAAGAGATTTTTCCCCTTTGTGGCCCCCAGGGCCAGAAGAAACCCTCTCCGGTAATGTCTCGCGGGGTCCGTGAGTTTCATCATATATTTCCTCGCCCAGAGGGACTGGGTCCTGTCGATAAGCAGTTTAAGCTGCGCGGTACAGCTGTAAAAGAAGATAGGTGTGGCAGCTACGATAACATCGGCTTTTCTTAAGAGAGGGATAATTTCAGCCTCCATATCATCTTCAATGGGACAGACCCCCTTTTTTTCACAGACAATATATTCCCTGCAGGGTTTGATATTTTTCCGTGTGACATCAATGATCTCTGTCTCCGCGCCGAGTTTCCCCGCTTCCTCCATAAAGAGGGAAAGGAGGTGATTTGTGTTCCCATTTTTCCTGGGACTGCCCATAAGTCCAAGTACAAACATTTTATCCCCCGGATAACTTCTTTAATTGAAAGACATTTAAGCTTTTTTCTCAAAAAAACTCAATCACTTTAATACCGCACCGCATAGTAGAGAAAGCCGATCATCTCCTTGCAGGCCTTATAAAATTTCAGCAGGTTGTCGGCACGGGGCAAAAAACTGAAAAAATCGTAGCCATACCTGTTCCCAATATACCCTGTGGGCGCCGGTATAACCTTGACTGAATGTGATCTGAAACTGTAAACGCTCCTCGGCATATGATAGGCTGATGTCACAAGGATGACACTCCCCGCGGAGAACTTTTTTTTGATATTGACCGCCTGCTCAAAGGTGTTCCTGCTTATACTGTCCCGGTAAATTCTCTTCCTGCTGATACCGAGCCTGACCAGTTCCCTCATGGCAACATCAGATTCCGCTTCGGCATCATCGCCCTTAAGGACCCTGCCCCCCGATGTTATGACCGGAATTTTATACCTCTTTGACAGGTAATAGCCGTGTAAAAGACGCTGGAGTGATTCGGACCCCAGGCTCCCTTTTCCCCCGCTTTCAGGAGAATTGTCCACTACACCGCCCCCGAGGATAACAATAAACTCTGCTTCCCGGTTCTTTTCCATGTCAATGGGCGGATAAAGGTTTTCCAGGTATTTTATCAGCAGATCTCCGGGAGGTTCAATGGAAAAAAAGTAGAGAAGGAGAATGACTGTTACCGTTAATCTCCCCGCGGGGACCTGCCTCTTCTTTTTGAAAAGAAAAAGTATGATAAACAGAAGAACAATAAAAATTCCGGGGGGAAGAATAAAACAGGGAAGAATTTTTGAGAGAATAAACATATACTGATGTTCCTTTTTGAATTAAAACCTGTAGTCTCCGGTTACCGGCCCCCTGTAATCAGAAACCGATATGCCATTAATGGTACCATAAAAAGTAAAACCCAGGGGATTTGTCTTCAGCTGAACGACATATTCCCTCACAAGGTCCTCATCATCGGTTTCCAGAACAACCCTCACGGTACCGTCCCGCAGGTTGGTTGCCGATCCCCTGATCTTCATCTTTTTCGCGTACTGGCTGCAGTAGCTCCGGCAGAAAACACCCTGTACAACCCCGTCAATAATCAGCTGTTTTGCCACGAAACATCACCCCCCGTAAGGATCAGGCTGGTTGGCATCGGTATACCTGCCGCTCTTTCTCCCGAACCCGTGCTGCGAGAGAAAATCATCAAACGCTTCCTTCATGGGCCCTGTTATCACTGATTTGGGGATTGTGTATCTCTTATCATACTTTGTACAGTAGACCCGCAATGTATAGCCCGATGAGCCCGTACCGGAAAACCTGGCCTTTACGGTATTACCTTCACTGAATTTGAGGAACCAGGCCGCGCCCCTGGCCTCGATACTTCCGGATACCGGGTGCAGGTAGTCCCACTCCCCGGCGGACTCCAGGGTAAGGCCCCCGAATTTTTTCCCGGCGCTCTTCCCGGCATTATTCAGTATCTCCGCGAGTTTATCCTTTTCGTCATAAAGTTCACCGGAGACCTCCCCCCGGGTAAAATAGACCCTGCCGAACCTCTCCCATATATCCTCCATGAGCTCCTTCACACTCTTTCCCGTGTGGAGCATAATTTTCAGCAAAAAGACCGTGGAAAAGATCCCGTCCTTCTCCCTGTGATAGGGATTGCCCACACCGTTGCTCTCCTCAACTCCCCAGTTCCCGAGGTCGGCTATCCACTTGAAGCCTGTTGGCGTTTCAACTGTCCTGACTTTTCTCCCGGTAAATTTTTTCCCCAGGTATTCTTCCATATGATCAATTGTACCGGCAGTAACGGTAGATCTGCAGAAGAAAAGGGCCCCGGGAAAAAGATCTTCAATATTGATCAGTTCGCTGTATTCCGCGAAGAGGGCGAATTCATCGGCGGATTCTATGAAGAAACCGTTCCCGCCGTCAAGTCTCCTGTCCACGTCCGAGTCCCACGCGGCAACAATATCATACTCCCCGGTGCCGTTGAGCTTTATCAGTTCACTGATATAATCATAGTCAGGTTCGGGGTGGAGAGGTTCTCCCTTGCTGTCAGTGCCTCCCAGGTCTTCTCTCGGTTCCCGTCTGAGCATTTCGGCATTGATCCCCAGCCTCTCCCGGAAGACAGACTGCGCGAAGGGACCGGCGGCCCCGTACATTGAATCAAAGGCCCCCCTTATCCCCCTCACCTCAATTTTCTGCCTCATATTTGAAAACCTGAAAATCCTGTCAAGGAGATCGGTATATATCTTAACAATATCAACCGACTCAACAAGCTCACTCTCCGCGATGACCGATTCATCCGAAACCAGTACCTTCTTTACGCTGTTCTGGAGCCGGTGGATCCTCTCAGTCGTCTCTTCCAGGGCGGGTGAACCGTCCGCCATGTTGATCTTGATCCCCACATCGGTAGAGGGATTGTGGCTCGCGGTAAGTATTATCCCCCCCGCGAGTTTCAGCTCCCTGATCCCGTGGGACATGGCCGGCGTTGAAGAGAGCCCGTTTTCCGCGATTTTAAGCTTGAAACCATTGGCGGTCATGATCCGCGAAATTGTGTTGATGCGTTCCCTGTTTCCTTTCCGGGGGTCCCCTCCCAGGAGAATGGTTTTATTATTCTCGGCAATCCTTTCCTTCCCGGTTATCTCATTGAAATAATCGGCAACTCCCTGGGTAAACTGCTCCAGGAAGAGTTCCCGGTTATAGACCTCCTGGGTCTGCCTGAGACCGGAAGTCCCCATCTTTTTTATCTCATACGGTTCGTTTATAAGTATTTCCCTGGTTTTATCCGGCATCTATCAATTCCAATCCTCCCCTGTTAATGATTTGTATTTAGCAGAACCGGATCGATTTTTCAAATCTTTTTCGGGAAAAAACAATAAAATCGTTGATAATACGTGAAGATGATTTAAAAAGATTTTGAGTTTCGGCCCCCTAACCCCCAAAGGGGGCATAAGAGAGTTGAGAAGAATCTTTCGCCCCCTCCGGGGGGGTAGGGGGAAATAAGGGCAACTTTTCGGTTTTTTAAAAGATTTATCATTATGAATATTTATTATAAAAACATCCATCTATTCATATCCCTGCTTATATTCCTCTCCTGTTCATCGGGTATAAAACAGTCCGAAAGATGGGAAGGGCTGAAAAACGGGAAACTGAGGGTTTATGTGCGGGACAGCATGGAAGATGTTGAAGGGGACAAGGATTTCGCGAACAGGGCAAGAAAAAAACTTATCCGGATGGCCAACGACAGGGCCGTCCACCTTCTTATAAGCTACATAAGGGCAAATATAAAGGAGAGAAGCAGGTATAATGCGTACGATAATGATATCCTTGCCGTTGTTAAAAAAGGTGCCCTGAAATTTGAAGACTGCAATGATAATTACTGTGAAGCCTTCACCGACTATGACACGGTAAACCTTATAGAAAAGATCAACACCGCTGCGAACAAAGAAAAAGCTCCCCCCTCTGAGAAAGAAGAAAAAGAGAAGATCCTTGAAAGATAAATACCGCTCTCTTCCCACCAATGACGGGACAAAAACCGCCTATTCGGATGAATTCCAGGAAGCCATGCACTCTGTTTCCGGCGCCTACCAGGAAGCAGTGATGAAACATGTTTACCCCTCTGCTCTCCTGGAGAAAGATTACCGGGAGATCAATGTTCTTGATGTGGGCTTTGGCCTGGGCTACAACATCCTGGCGCTCATCACAGAAGCAGACAAACAGGGAAAAGGACTAAAGGTCAATATTACATCCCTTGAAAAATCCGAATCCATTGACCGGGTCATGAAAGATATAAGGTTCGGGAATATTCTTGATGATTATTACAGCGAAATCCGAAAAGCATACAGGACCGGCAACCGGATATTTGATAATTACAGTATTCGCGTTATAAAGGGCGATGCAAGGAAAACCATAAGGAAGATAAAAGAAGCCGGTTTTCACGGTGTTTTTCATGATCCCTTTTCACCGTCAAAAAACCCTGAACTCTGGACAGTTGAATTCTTCAGGGAAATTTACAGGCTCATCTTCCTTCAGGGGATACTCACAACCTATTCAAGCGCGCCACAGATAAGGGGGGCACTTCTTGAAGCGGGATTCTATCCGGGCAGGGGACCTTCCGTAGGGAGAAAGAAAGAGGGAACTCTCGCGTCAAAAAGCAGGGTAATAACTCTTTTCTCCGATGATGAGCTGAAAGAGATCAGGGAAAATATCAAGTCCACGCCCTACCGGGATATTTCGGGTGGATCATCCAGGGAAGAAATTCTGAAAAGACGGCTGGATGAAATGGCGGAAAAAAGATCTAGAGAATATCGTCAAGCTCGTCCAGAATAGACTTATCCGATTCCTCCAGGCTGCCAATGACTTCTTTCTCTTCATCACCCTCATGACGGTCACCGGCTTCTTCAAGCTCCTTCCTTATCTGTTCCTCGGTATCAAACTCTATACTTCCGGTAAGATCACCGCCAAACCCGAGCCTGTATGAGAACGCTGAAGCAAAATTATGGACAATCATAATTGCCTGGCCGATGCTCTTGCCATTGATCTTTTTCTCACCCTCGATCTGGGGTATAAATTCAAGAATTTCATCGGGATTTTCAACAAGTTTCTTTTCGTCAAAATAATCTTCGATAAGAACAGCAAGATCTGAAGAGAGCCTGTCCATATAAGACTTGACCGCATTTCTTGCATTCTGCGCGGATTGTGTTCTCTTTTTATTGATATCGGTAAGCCTCCGGGAGTACTGTATATACTGTGTATTCGTCATCGGCTTCTCTCCTTCCATTTTCTTATAGTCATTGGAAACGGAGGCGTAGTCTTTGAAAAGACTGAAGCACTTCCTCATGAGATCATAGTACTCCTGCATCCTGGACCGGAAATCCAGTTTGTTCTTTTGAGATATGTCTATCCTGTATTTTATCTTGTTTGTTGTGAGGATAAAGGAATATTCTTTATCAAATTCCCTGAACAGAATATATGTTATCAGTACCTTGTCCCTGATACTCAGGAATTTGTACGCATCATCGGAGTAGAATTCCTGCTTCAGCTTTTTTATATCAAGTCTGGACATGATCCTGAGGCCATTCCTGATGTTATCTGAAATTTCTTCACTCTCCCCGCTTTCCTCTTCATCCGGGGAGCTCTCATCATGTGTTTGTGATGCGGCCTCTTCTCTCTCTCTGTCTTTTTTGCTGCCCGAATGCCTGTGTCCCGGGATATCATCACCTGTAATCTTCAGGATCTTTTCTATCTCCCTGTCATCAATCTCATAGATCTTGCTTTCATAGTGACAGAAAAGCCAGTGAAGCCGCGGGAAGAGCTTGTTAAAAAGCAGATAGAGGGCATTTTTGATCTTTCTCCTCTGCTGAGAATACGATACATTTTTCTTCTGATCAATCCTGCTCTGAAGTACCAGTGCTCTTTCAAATGCGTTAAGTATTGTATTCTCATAGGGTTTCAGGATATAGAGCCTGCGGTAGTAGTTCATCAGCGGTTCTTTCAGCTCTGAAATATTCTTTGGGACGTCAGGGAAGTTCTTATAATGGTCAACAATCTGATTTATTGTTATATTATCATACAAATTACTGACAATCTCGATCAACTCATAGAGGAGAGGTTTTACCCTGTCTAGGTTGAAAATTATTTTCTTTGATACTCCGGGATTGCTCTTGAAGATATCAAGATACTGCATCTGTATCTCGATAAACGCAGGTTTGTAAGCATTATTAAACCTTTCCAGAAATTTAATATTAAAATAAAGTCCGTTTAATTGAGTAACTTTAAGCCATTTCAGTTTGACGCGAAGCATGAACCTGCCGAAGAACTGCTTCAGTATTGAATCTGATTTTTCACGTCTTTTCCCGGCTTTAGTCAGAGTTTTTTTTACGGCTGTTTTCCCAGCCGGCTGTCTGCTCCTTCTCTCATCGGTTCGTCTCTTGAAATCTCTCTGTTTTTCACGGTCAATAATCAGGTTTCTTCTTTTTGACTTTTCATCAATAACTTCCCCGCCATGTTCAACAAATTTCTTGAACAGGCGCTTCCTGTCATCCTCATGGATGTCATCGATTTTGAGACTCTCTTTTGTTTTTTCTACTTTGTCCATTTCAGGATTATCCGGTTTACCGGTACAATATGATATTAAGGAAACATCTCCCTCTTTAATAAACTCCTCTACAGACTAACTCCCCACTATAAAAATATCTAATCATACTTTAGAATGTCAATTATATTACCTGTTTTCTCGAAATTTTATCCATCCCGCCCTTCCCTCTCCGGGGCCTCCATTTTTATAAAGAGAGCGACAATGATCATGCCCGCAACCGTACAGGCTATTGTCAGCCACTCATTGGGTCCGAATTCCCCTGGCATGCGGTTTGAGAGATAAATGATCTCATCACCGACATTTGCACTGTTCCTGAAAGGCCATATCATCCAGAGAGAACCAACAACAAGCCCCAGCAGGCCACCCATGGTCTCATCACCCCATCTCTTGAGAAGAAAATTCAGAAGCCGTGTAAAAAGCAGGATCCCGGCAATACAGCCAGCGGCAAAGATCCCCAGCAGGAGAAAATCGCGGTCTGCAATTGCGGCTAAAATATCAAAATATGCTCCCATGATCAGGAGTAAAAGAGACCCGCTCACGCCGGGAAGTATCATTGCCGATATTGCTATTGCGCCTGTAAAGAAGAGATAAACTATTTTTACAGGAGACAGGTCTCTTTTTACACTGTTTTCCGTTCTCCCGCTCTTTCCTTTTTCTTTCAACTCATACTTGACCCTGGCTTTTTCAATTTTTTCAGCATCCGATATTGCTCCGGAGACTGCAAGCACACCTGCAACTGCCAATATAAATGAAAGAAAAACAGGAATTGTTTTTCTTTTAATAATCCTGTAAGGGACAAAAGCGGATATAAGGACCAGCCCAAAGAAAAAACCATAGGTAGGATCATGCCATTTTTTGAGAAGATAGGTCATCAGGCTGGCCAGAGCAACAATCGCCGCTAAAGCCCCCAAAAGTATAGCTGCAAGAAAATCCGCGTCAATTCTCCTGAGCTCAGATTTAAGATTTTCAATACCGGTCCTGTTAAACCTGAAAAGGCCAAAGAGTGCTTCTATGGTCTTTCCCGAAATATTATGTACGGCATCTATAAGCCGTTCATAGAAGCCCAGGACCAGGGCCATAGTTCCGCCGGAAACCCCGGGTATGATATTGGCAATTCCCACAATAACACCATACAATATATTTTTAAACAATTCCATTCACCTGCTCCGTTGAGTTCACATTTACTCAGTGCTTGCACCTATCATTCCTGGATGTGAAAAGTCAAGGTAAATACAGGTTCCCAATGAGAGCTTATGAATTAATTTAAATTAAATTTAACTTTTTCTTGAAATTTTTTCTCATTTATAATTGAATGTCTTAGACAAGATAAGATGCAGGATTTTATGCATCAGTGGAATAGCACGAAGGATTTACACCGCTTTTTTTTCCTCATTTTAAAATAGGGCAACAAAAACGGCTTACCGGTTGAGTGTCTCTATATCCATACGCATAGTATCATTGTATCAAAGATTTATTTATTCAGGAGTAGTACAATGGAAAAAGGAACTGTAAAATGGTTCAATGAAAACAAGGGATATGGCTTTATCCAGAAGGAGAATGGTGAAGATATCTTTGTTCATTACACAGGAATAGTAAACGAAGGTTTTAAGACCCTTACAGAAGGGGCCCAGGTTGAATTTGAAGTTGAAAATTCCGATAAGGGACCAAGAGCCGTATCTGTTAAAGCTATATAAACAGTACAAATTACGACTCAGCTCTTATTAAAAGAGACATGATAATAAATAAAATATAACGTGTATATCCTCGCAGCCTTGGGTAGGGGACATATACATGAGTCGTTACCAGAAAATTAAAAAACACAGTTGGATGAAATGGTGTATCCGGGATTGGATGCCCTATTTTAATCAAACGAGGATATCATGGGACTGACCTATAAAAATTCAGGAGTTGACGTTGAGGGGGGGAATGACTTTGTCAGGAAGATTGCTCCTCTTGTAAAATCAACTTTCAGCAACAGGGTTATAACCGGTATCGGCGGTTTTGGAGCTCTTTTTTCAGGATCATTTGAAGAAATGAAAGACCCGGTACTTGTTTCCGGGACCGATGGTGTGGGCACAAAACTGCAGATTGCGAAGATGATGAAAAAGCATGATACGGTGGGTATCGACGCTGTGGCAATGTGCGTTAACGATATTGTTGTCTCCGGGGCACGGCCTCTCTTCTTTCTTGATTACCTTTCCTGCGGGAAGCTGGATGAATCAATTCATCTGGATGTTGTCAGGGGAATTGTTGAAGGCTGCAGGCAGGCAGGATGCAGCCTCATCGGGGGAGAGACCGCGGAGCACCCCGATGTCATCGAGCCCCATGACTACGATATCGCGGGCTTTGCAGTGGGCGTTGTTGACAGGGAAAAAATAATCGATGGGAGCACCATCGAAAAAGGAGATGTCATTATCGGCCTCCCATCCAGCGGTGTACATTCAAACGGGTTTTCCCTTATTAGAAAGCTCTTTTTCGATCTGAAGAAAGTTGATATTAACCAAAGGTTCCCGGAACTGGACGATACACTGGGAAACATCCTTCTGACACCCACGAGAATATATACCCGGAGTATCTGCAATGCCCTGGAGTCAGGGAGTAAAATTAAAGGTCTTGTCCATATAACCGGTGGGGGTTTTTATGAAAACATTCCCAGGATACTTCCTGAAAACTGCGCGGCAGAGATAAAAAAGGATTCATTTAAAATACCGCCAATTTTCAAGCTTATCAGGAAAGAGGGCGAGATCGATGAAAGAGAGATGTTTACAACATTTAATATGGGTATCGGGATGATGCTTGTGACCGGAAAAGAGGACACGAAAGAGCTCATGAAGACACTGGGGAACGAGGGTGAAAGGCCGGTTGTTCTGGGAGAGATAACAGATTACAGGAACGAGAAAGTTATCCTGAAATGATTATTTTCTTGACATTTTCACATTTAATATGCAACTTTTTACTATCCGGAAAAACACAATCAGCGAGATAAAGAGGGGATTGGGCAGGTGAGAAAAAAAATTATCATACTCGTTTTTCTTATTCTTGGATCTATGTTCTTTACATGTGATGATGATCCTGATGAACTCAAACTGGTTGTTTCTTGCACGGACAGCACATTCTCGGGAACATACTGGGTTGACGGAGGGTCAGCAACAGATCTGTCCGGGACAGAGATCACTACAGATACGTATGTATATGAGAGAGTTTTTGAGAATGTAGATACCCTTGTAGTAAATGTTACAAAATCTGCAGCATCCGCATCACTTTATGTTTACATTTATCTCAATGACGACCTTGTTCAGAACGAATCCCTTACGGCTAACTATCCCAGTTCCGACAGCCCCACACTTCAGCTTGAGGTCATCTACCAGAAATCAACTTCTTCTGACACTTCATCGGAATAGTTATTTTCACTTCTTTATTACCGCGTAACTTAAGCTGGCTGAAAATCCGGTCCAAAAATTTAAATTACTTTTCCTAAGGAAGAAAGAGGAAATAAAAGCTTTATCATTTATCAAGCGGTTTTGCTCTGACCCCGAAATATGTGTTCGGAGGTCCTTGATTATTGTTTACTCTATATTGTATTTTGCTCTGACCCAAAGTTAAATTTGAATAAAGATTCTCTTCAAAGGATTGAAATTCATATTAAATATTAACTAAACCTCCTTAATATTGCATCGGCTGCTCTGATTCCATCAACTGCGGAACTGACAATACCTCCGGCATATCCAGAACCCTCTCCCGCTGGATAAAGCCCCTTTATTTTTACTGACTGATAATTATCATTCCGGAGGATCCTTACCGGTGATGATGAACGAGTCTCAGCCCCCAAGAGAAGTGCATTTTCTGAAAGAAAACCCTTCATTTTTCTATTAAAATGAACCAGAGCTTTTCTTATCTCTTCGGCCATCCAGTAAGGTATCAACTCTTCCAAATTCGCTGCTCTGACCCCCGGTCTATAGGATGATCCCGGCAAGTTGACGTCTAACTTCTTCTCCATGAAGGAAAGAGCCCTCTGGGCAGGAGCAATAAATCCTCCCCCTCCAGCAATGTATGCCTTTCTTTCAATGTCCTCCTGAAATTCAATGCCGGAAAGGATCATATTTCCTGTATCTTCAGGCCTGACTGTAACAATAACCGCTGAATTAGAAAACAGGGAATCCCTTTTTGAGTAGCTCATCCCGTTTATACAGAGCATTTTCTGTTCCGACGAAGAATTTATTACTATCCCTCCGGGGCACATGCAGAAAGTGTAAGTCCCCCGCTTTGTAACACCATTATTATAGGCCATGCTGTAATCGGGAGCTGGTAAGATATCCCTGTACTCCGAACTGCCATACTGAATGCTTCGTATCAGCTCTGCCGGGTGTTCAATCCGAAGTCCCATGGCAAAGCCCTTCCTCTCCATGGTAACATCCTTCTTCTCCAGGAGCCGATAAACATCCCTGGCTGAGTGTCCCGCAGCAAGGATGAGGAGGGACGCTGGATATTCTCTCCCAAAGGATGTCCTTATCCCTTCTATCTTCCCCTTTCTAATGACAAGATCATCAACCCGTTCATGAAAATAGACATGTGAGCCCTGTGAAATAATAAACTCCCTGATGTTCTGGACAATTGCTCTGACCCGGTCTGTTCCCAAATGAGGCTTCGATTCCACAAGAACAGATGAATCCGCTCCAAACTCAACAAGTTGTTTATAAAACCAGCTTACTTCCGGCCTGTTTATCCTAGTGGTGAGCTTTCCATCGGAATAGGTCCCCGCGCCCCCTTCACCAAAAAGGACATTGCTCTCAGGATCGAGGTTCCCGTTTGCCTCTAGCCCTTTAATATCAGCCAGCCTCTCACTGACCTCCTTCCCCCTCTCGAAAATCTCAACCTCCACACCGGCATTGACCAGCCTCAATGCAGAGAAAAGGCCTGCAGGGCCAAAACCGATAATCTTTACTTTGATTTTTTTCTTAATAAACGGAGGACAGGGAAAATTATTCTTCCTGTAATGGGTTACCTGGTCCCTTTTTAGGAGCTTGTCCGCTTCCTCGTCACTGACTTCAACCAGAACCCTGTAGGTGTAGAATATATTATTCTTCTTTCTGGCATCAAGGGACTTCTTTAATATAGTATATGAGACTTTTTTCAGTCCATAATCCACCTTCAGAACCTCAATAATCCTGCTTTCAGGTTCATCCGGTTTTATCGGGATGTTGTTAATTACGATTTTCAGCTTACTCTATTTTTCATTCCATTAATATTTACTGTATCTTAAGGTTTCTTAGCACGGTTAAAAAAGTTCTCATTATGATTACAAAATGCCGATAGCTGTCAACGATGAGTTAGACCTGATTATTTATCTGTTTGTGGACATTTGTAATTTCTTACTCATTTCATGAATGTAGTTAATATAATAGTAAAGATTTTTTCAAGAACTTTGCTGCAAGGGATTTCAGGGTCAGAGCAATTTTAGAAATATAAATAAAAATAAGGGTCAGAGCAACTCTCATTAAGAACCTTGACTTCACTCTAACAATTATTTCTTCACTACAAAACAAATTATACTACATAAATTTTATAAGTTCACTTATTCATCGAATAAAATTTACTTGTAAATTAATAACAATAATTGCATCAAATTCTGAAAGATATAAAATATAAACTTATTTTTTTATATGAGAAAAGTTCGATGAGAAGCTTTATTCAATAGTGGAATCAATAAATTATTGAAAGTCTTTTTCTATATGCATCCTCATAATAGAGGAACTTCTGGGCCCTTTCTTTAAATGAATTTCCTAACTGGATAAAATAATCATGCAATGTAATTTTTACCGGTGACTTATATTTTTCATCCAGATATACATTAATACTTCCATATTTTGATTTTCTCGGATCTCTGACAATTTTTTTTCGAACAGGATTAAATCCCAGGTACCATAATAGCCAAAATAAATATTTTTTTGGATTTTTAGTATATTCAATAATCTTACTCACAAATCTTTCACTCCAGAATGCGCCTTCTCTTTTGTTTATTCTATTGTATTTTTGCGCAAACCGGGACTTAATATACTGCATTATCCTTGAAATGGACTCCCCTTCATCTACTGTTCTTATAATAAAATGGAAATGGTTGTGAAGGATTTCATATGCTATGAGCTCAAAATTATATTTTTCCAGTGCTGATTTCAAAATTTCAATCATTATGTCTTTAAAATAATCATTTTGAATAAAATCACGGCTTTCAACACATCTCGAACAGACATGGTATGTTAAGTTTGGTTTGCATTCTCTTAATGGTCTGGGCATGTTTTTCTCCTTATTCTAGCTTTATGTATTAATACGATTGTAAATGAAAAAAATTAAAACTTTTTGGAAAGTTCAGGCATTTTTTTTGAAATGGGGTCAGAGCATTTTTTTGAGCTTAAAATAGGGGTCAGAGCAAATTTTTTCAATACATTCCAGATAAATAATTCTATTGACAAATATGGACAGTGAAGATTTCTAAAACCGGTAAGAGTAATGTAATCTATTAAATGCAATGGAGGTACCTGTTATGGCTCTGGTTGGTATAATACTTGGATCCGACTCTGATCTCCCAAAAATAAAGGAATGTTTTAAATTACTGGAGGAATTTGACGTTGAATTTGAGATCCTTATTTCATCAGCCCAT
The DNA here is from genome assembly GCA_050298055.1 of Spirochaetota bacterium. GTDB lineage: Bacteria > Spirochaetota > UBA4802 > UBA4802 > UBA5550 > JBNKTL01. The sequence continues at coordinate 23,417 of JBNKTL010000045.1, read as the reverse complement.
AGGACACCAGACCAGACAAAGGAGTGGGTTGAAACCGCCCGTGAGAGAGGGGTCAGAGCAATTATTGCTGTTGCCGGAGGAGCCGCACACCTGCCCGGGATTGTCGCCGCACATACAACACTTCCGGTAATAGGGGTCCCCATTGAGACAAATATCTCAGGTGGTCTCGACTCAATACTCTCAATACTGCAGATGCCCTCGGGAATACCGGTGGCAACAATGCCCTCAGGAAAAGCCGGCGGTGCCAATGCAGCTCTCTTTGCCATCAGCATACTTGCCCTGAGCGACCCATCCCTTGAAGAGAAAATAAAAAAATACCGGAACGATATGGCCGATAAAATATCTGAAAAAAACAGAAAGATGGAAAATACCGGCTACAAAGAGTATATTAAAAATCTCGAGGAACAGAAATGATAGACCACAAAATAGCCCTGCCCCGGGAAAGGGTCCTTATCCTGGACTTTGGTTCACAGGTTACACAGCTCATAGCCAGGAGAATCCGGGAATTGAAGGTTTATGCTGAGATCGTTCCCTACCATCAGTCAATAGAAGAAATAAAGGCATTTAAACCATCTGCCCTGGTTCTCTCAGGAGGGCCTTCATCCATCTATGAAAAAGACTCTCCAAAAATCCATAAAGAGATTTTCAAGATGGGCGTCCCGGTCCTTGGGATATGCTACGGGCTTTATATGCTTGTGGACGCCTTCAACGGAAATATTGAGCCCAGCAATGAAAGGGAGTATGGCAGGGCAACACTTGATATACAAAGCACATCACCTCTTTTTAGGGGACTCAAGAAAAAAGAACTTGTCTGGATGAGCCACGGGGACAGGGTCTCTTCCCTTCCCGAAGGATTTAAAAGATCGGGAAAATCTGAAAATGCAGAATATGCGGCCATCGAAAACAGCAAATTGAAAATGTACGGGGTCCAGTTCCATCCTGAAGTCCACCACACGAAAAACGGCAAAAAGATACTGAAAAATTTTCTCTTCGAGATATGCAGACTGAAACCCTCCTGGTCCATGAAATCCTTTGTTGAAACCTCAATAAAGGCAATAAGGGAGGAAGTGGGGGACGGGACCGTTCTTCTCGGTCTATCCGGGGGTGTGGATTCATCGGTCACTGCGGCTCTTCTCCATGAGGCCATAGGGGAAAGGCTTTATTGCGTCTTTGTAAATAACGGCGTTTTGAGAAAGGATGAGCATACCCGCGTTATTGACAGGTTTAAAAAGCACATGAAGCTCAACCTGATCTATGCCGATGCATCAAAACAGTTTCTCGATAAATTAAAAGGAGTCGAAGACCCCGAGAAGAAGAGGCGGATAATCGGAAAGGAGTTCATCAGGGTATTCATGGATGAGGCGCGAAAGATCGGCAAGTTTGATTTTCTCGCCCAGGGGACCCTCTATCCCGATGTTATTGAGTCTGTTTCAACAAAGGGACCTTCGGATACCATCAAGAGCCACCATAACAGGGTCCCCGAAGTGATGAAGCTGATTAAATCGGGAAAGGTCATTGAACCCCTCAAGGAACTTTTCAAAGATGAAGTAAGGATTCTGGGCAAGATGCTCGGACTACCCGATGAACTGGTTTACCGACAGCCCTTCCCCGGACCGGGACTTGCAATCAGGATCATAGGAGAAGTGACACCTTCCCGGATAAAGGTCCTCCAGAAGGCCGATGATATCCTTCTTGAAGAGATCAAGAACGCGGGATACTACTACAAACTCTGGCAGATCTTTGCCGTGTTCCTCCCGGTAAAGTCAGTAGGCGTTATGGGAGACAAGAGGACATACGAGAATGTTATCGCAATACGGGGCGTTACCTCGGTTGATGCCATGACCGCGGACTGGGCCTATCTCCCCGAAGACCTCCTGAGAAAGGTCTCCAACAGGATCATTAATGAAGTCAAAGGCATCAACAGGGTAGTATACGATATCTCATCAAAACCGCCCAGCACCATTGAGTGGGAATAGGTGTTCCTTCTTTTCAGGACGTCTTTTCAAATAATTTCTGTATCCATTTTGAATTGGATATAATTGAATTGATGATGAGAATCGTCAGGCTCGCAAAAAAGAGAAAGAGGGTCAGAGCAAAATAGAATTTCAGGCTCCAGGTAAACGCAACAGTGAACCGCTGAAAAAAAGAGATACTCGATTTGATATACGATGCCTCAATCAATGAGAATTTTATCGTACAAAATTCGTTTTCAGAATCAAATTCACCCAGGTTGATACCTAAATCCTGAATTTCCTTTTCAATCTCCAGTATGCGGTTTTCCAGTTTTATATATTCATCAATCTTACCGCCCCTGTTTTTTAAGGCGATCAGTGATTTTCGGATAGTAAGGAGCGAGTTCTTTTTCGCTTTTAATTTCTTATATTCGTTTGTTTTGTCTTTCTTATCGATATTAATCGAAATGATTTTCCCGATTGCCTTCAGTTTTACAACCAGCTCATCGAATTTTCCGGGAGGCACCCCGATTGCCAGGTTTAAAATCCGGTTTCTTGAACGTTTTACGCCGCTTTTTTGTTCATATTGAATTATTGAATCATGACTTTTTATTAAATCCCTGACCGTTTTTTCATTCTCATCAATTTTTTCGGTGGAAGATTTTATATCGGCAATTTTTTCATATTTTTGGTCAACCGAGTATGTCTGGACCCCAGTTTTGGCGGATTTTCTGTATTTATAGGAAGCATAGTTCCTGACATTAAAACTAAAGTCCCGGTTAACCTGGAAATTTGATTCCTGCATTGTCCGGGTTTTACCGTCAGGGTATATTACATATCCGTAGATTAATCGCAGAGTAAACACGATAACAAACCCAATTGCGAAAAATACCAGTCCTTTCAAGATCTTTTTCTTCATCTTTTCTTCTCTCTCTTGTTTTTATCTCCCATAACTTTTCCTGGAGAGTAAATATCTTAACGTTTCAGCTAAAAGTCAACAAATTTGCTTCGCTTCAACCGGGATCACAGACTTATTAGTTGCTGATACAGCTGAGTCGTTACATATTATCTTTATAAGCGTGAATAAATTCATGTCAACAGTAAATAATCCAAGCATCCCCTTGAAGAGACTGGTTTAACAGGATATGATTTTACACTAGAGAGAAATGGGAAGGCTTTGCTGGTTTCAATCGAGTAGGAGGTGAGTGATTATTTCACTCACCGTCCTCTCACACCACCGTACGTACCGTTCGGTATACGGCGGTTCATTAAGCACAATGTACTTTCCTGTACTGTTTTAACAGACTCTTATATCCCTTTTCTTCAAGAAATTTATTAGTCAAAGTTGTCGATAGAATATAACTACCGGCAATTCTCCAATAACCCTTTCGGCTATTGGCCCATTCCCATGCTTTGGCTTTGTTGACTCCCAGTTTTACAAGATTATCATGTTTTGTCTTAATACGCTTCCATTGTTTCCAAAGACAGGCTCTAAGTCTTCTCCTTGTCCACATATCAATCTCTTCCATGACTCTTTTGGCTTCTGCAATTCCAAAGTAGTTTATCCAGCCACGTGTAACAACCGCAAGATTTTGAAGTCTTTCCTCAAAATTACGGCTGTGGTTCCGGTTGGTTATTTTACGAATGGTTTCCTTAAATTTCCTGATAGATTTTGGATGAATTCTTATACCGACTTTACCATTGATCTTGTAAAAGCTGAAGCCCAGAAATTTCCGTTTCCAAGGTCGATCAACTCCACTTTTTGATTCATTGACCTTTAATTTCAACTTTCCTGTCAGCAGTTTTCTTACACTTGCCATAACCCTTAATCCTGCTCTTTCACTTTTGACGTAAATATTACAATCGTCAGCATATCGAACAAAGACGTGGCCTCTCTTCTCAAGTTCCTTATCAAGGTCATCAAGAAGAATATTGGCAAGAAGCGGGGAGAGGGGACCTCCCTGGGGGGTCCCTTCCTCAGAAGATACTTTAATCCCTTCCACCAACACTCCAGATACCAGATAGTTCCTGATAAGCTTCAGGACTCTCTTATCCTTTATCTTTCGTGCTATTCGGGACATCAGGATGTCATGGTTCACCCTGTCGAAAAATTTCTCCAGATCCATGTCTATTGTCCAGGTATAGCCCTGTTCTATATGCTCTTTTGCCTTTAAGATGGCGGTATGAGCACTTTTCCCGGGCCTGAAACCATAACTGTACTCTGAGAATGTTTCTTCAAAAACAGGGCTAAGAACCTGCACTGTAGCCTGCTGTATCAGACGATCCAGCACTGTTGGTATTCCTAAAAGTCTGATCCCACCGTCAGGTTTGGGTATTTCTACCCTTCTGACCGGTTGAGGTGTATATGTACCGGAGAGTAATTCACCTCTGATGAATGGCCATGCTGTCACAAGATAGGCTGGAAGTTCATCCACCGTCATTCCATCAACACCATGACTGCCACGATTCCGACGCACCCGACCCAGTGCCAGCATCATGTTCTCTCTTGATAAGATTCTATCAAATAGTGTATTACTCATCTTTTGTCCATTTGATATTTCCATCTTTCTTCGCTGGTATCATACTCGGCTCTCTGCGGTTTCTCTCAGGGCTTCACCCTCACGTCCCCTCAAAGGCTCATTTAATGAGTTGGCTGCTGTCACCGCATGATACTCAAAATTCGGATTTCAATATCCTCTTAATGTTCAGTCCTTCCTGCTTCTCTTATCCTTCCACAGTACTATGACCTCTGCTGACTTCTGACAGCTCAGCCATATATTGCTATATGGGTTGCGATCCTGAAGTTCATCAGTTTCACCTGTTGCCAGACCTCCCCGGGTAAGAACGCACGCTTTCCTCCCATATACCTGCCACATTTACCTGTCAGACCTTTGATAGTATGGGCTTTGTTTTGTTTGGCAAACTTACCCACTCTGACCGGCCTCTTATGTGATTCCTGTTCGTCAGGCCGGGATTTTGCCGTCGGCTTCCTTCAGATTCCACCTCACGGTGGACACCCTTGCCTTAAGCTAACGGTTGGTACTATCAACCCCCGTAGTGGACTAGGTGTATTACCAGAAAGGTCGTTAATGGCTCTACACCGCACCACCAAGCGTGCGCCCATGCCGGGCGCACCAAAAAAAATGGCGGGCTAATAGCCCGCCAAAAACCATCACAATTTTCCTCTATGATAAAAATTGAAAAATATCAGTTCCGTTACGGCTTTACCAGGTCAACAACCTTCTTCACGTCCTGCGAAGAGTCCTTGTCCATAACGAGAATATTATCCCCCGCCTGAACAACAACCACATTATCAAGCCCCACAACAGCAACAGTACTCTCTTCAGAAAAAACAGAACAGTTGTCAGAATTCAGAAACAGGGCCCTGTCTTTACTCGGTGACCTGTTGTTATTTTTATCACCTTTCAGTATATCATCTATGGATTTCCAGCTGCCGAGATCGGCCCACCCGAAATCCGCAGGTATAACCATGCAGTTATCCGCTTTCTCCATGATTCCGTAATCGATTGACAGGGGATCAATTTTATTAAAGATTTCTGTTTTTATCTCCCAGACTTCAGGGGTGTCGCTCTCGATCTTATCGGATGTGAGGTTGTAGAGTGGTTCAAATGCCTTAACATACCCGGGCAGATACTTCATAAATGCTTCAAAGATCGCAGTTGTCTTCCAGACAAAGATCCCGCTGTTCCAGTAATAGTCTCCGCTATCCAGGTATTTCTCCGCTGTATCCCTGTCCGGTTTTTCAACAAATCTTTCAACGGGATAACAATCCCCCGACGCTCCCTCCGCTGCCTTGATGTACCCATATCCTGTTTCCGGATATCCCGGTTTTATGCCGATTGTTACCAGTGAACCCGATTCCGCCTCCTCAATCGCCAGTCTGATTATCCGAATAAACTCCTCACTGTTGCTGATAAAATGATCAGCGGGAAGAACCACCATTACGGAATCGTGGTAAAACTTATCGATGAAAACAGTGGAATAGAGGATGGCAGGGGCGGTATTTCGGGGCCTCGGTTCAGAAAGAACCACACCCCTGATTCCCGAGTGGGCGATCTCCTCCTGCGAAAGATCTTCATAATCCTTTGATGTTACTATTAAAGTATATTTCGGCTCAAGAGGTTTTAGTCTTTCCATGGTTTCATGGAGAAGTGTTCCTGCTCCTGAAAGGTTATGAAACTGCTTCGGTTTCTCCTTCCTGCTAAGAGGCCAGAGTCGTGTACCGGCACCCCCGGCCATGATCACAGGTACAATATCCATGGACTACACTGCCGCCTCAACACAGGAATCAATGAAATGCAGATTAAAACCGGGGCAATTCATAATGTAATTAAAAATTTATAAATTAGCCGGTGTCAACAATTAATCAATTATCACTCATTAATTGTTACTCATCAGCCATATAAATATCTGGCTAGTTGGCATTAATTAATGAATTCCGGATATTTTTTATTGACAGAAACAGGGTCATTAATAAGTGTATACACTCTTAAAATAACCGTCAGAAAAATTTGAATTTTAATATAAATTTATATACAGGTAGATCAAGGAACCAGTGATGAGAAGTATACAGAAAACCTTTTCCATTAAAGAATCTGAAATTGAGAAGAAGTGGTATCTCATAGATGCAGAAGGCAAGATTCTCGGCCGTCTTGCAACAGAAATTGCTTCCATTTTAAGAGGGAAAAAGAAACCGGGATTTACCCCTCATATGGATATGGGTGATAACGTCGTGGTTATCAACGCAGAAAAGATTTCCCTTACCGGGTTGAAATCAGAAGATAAAAAGTACTTTACGCATTCGCAGTATCCGGGCGGAGAGAAGTTTACAAGTATAAAAAAAATCATGGAGAAAAAGCCTGAATATATCATAACCCATGCAGTAAAAGGAATGGTCCCCAAAAACAGGCTGGGAAGAAAGATAATGGGGAACCTGAAGGTGTATGCGGGCATAGATCATCCCCACGGCGCTCAGAAACCGGAAAAACTTGATATTTAAGGGATTTTCAGGAGTTATAACAGGAGAGATAAATGGCAGACAGAATTTATGCGACAGGAAGAAGAAAAACATCAGTTGCACGGGTGTGGATAACACCGGGTACAGGTAAGATAACAGTCAATAAACAGCCAATCAATGAATATTTCAGGAGACAGACCCTGGAGCTCATCGTCAGGCAGCCGCTGGAATATATCGGTGTTGTGGACGATTATGATATAAGCGCAAACGTATCCGGTGGCGGCTGGTCAGGTCAGGCCGGGGCAATGAAGATGGGAATTGCCAGGTGTCTTACCCAGTTAGATGAGAAGAACAGGAAGCCTCTCCGTGACGGCGGGTTCCTCACAAGGGATTCAAGACAGGTTGAGCGAAAAAAACCGGGTCAGAAAAAAGCCAGAAAGAAATTCCAGTTTTCAAAACGTTAAGGACTCTATACAATTTCTGTCAAAAAAGCCGTCTCAGGAAAACCGGGACGGCTTTTTTTATGTATATTCATCCTTTAACAATTATTTCATTTGCCCTTTCCTGCATATTAGGATAGAGGTCCCGAGGGACTTTTTCCCTGCTCAGTTTTTCAGCAACCATGTACCTGGCGCAGGATGAATTATCACCCTGGCAAAAGTTCTTTTTATAGAGTGACCCAATTCCCTTTTCTATGGGCATTTTGTCATTAAAGAATATACATCCTTTAAATAATTCACAATCAGCCATATTTCTCTCGTCCTCCCTTCTAAAAATTTCTTTAAATTTTCTGAAAACAAAGACTTTTTACTTCAATACCTGTAAAACCACACTACAGAATTAATTAAGAAAAACTTCTTCTCTGCCCGGTAAATTTTCACATAAAATCTGAATAATATTACAAGTAATTCAAAACAGGAGCAAGTTTTTTTCAATAATATTCAGAATGATTTTTGCATTGTTACGACCCTGCTATACATATGAACAATCATTTTCATTAAAAAAGAGAACTGATATGTCCCCGCCGCCCCTGGCGGCGTGGACATATTGTTGATATTTTAGTAAACAGGTCTGTTTTAACCATATAGTTGATTTATCCGGACAGGCATCACGATAAAGTACCGGTGAAAAAAATTAATTCTTATTGACAGGAGTTTCTGTGTATGGTCAAATCCGTTGTAATATCATATCTTTGCTTTTTTCAGCATCCTGCTTAAGCAAAGTCCCCTGAATATCATCAATTGATTGACAGAGTTATTACAGGTTAAGAATAATGTTTAATAATGCAGCACAACAAATAAGAGAAATGATCGTTTCTGACCCTGTAAGAAATATGCCTTCATGGACAGTGGCGCTCTTTGATCCCACAACCGGGGACCTTCCCAGGAGAAAACTGGATATTGAGGGAACAGTCAGGTATGCAAGGGCAATTTCCAATGCCGGTGCTCCGGGAGTCCTTGTTGCAGCATCAACCGGGTGGGGGCACAAAAGGAACCTTGATGAGCACAGGGAAACACTGGAAGTCTACGGGAAAGCAGAACTCGGTTCAACCATAAAACAGGCACTTATTCGCATTGAGGACCCGGTTGAATTCAACAGGGAACTGATCGGTGACTTAAAGAAGTGGGGATATTCCGTGGTCTGGACACGAAGAGGCAGCGTCGTTAAACCTGCCGCAGATGACCGGGAGGTCGCCAGGAATATTCTCCCCCTTGCGGAAGCCTCAGCAGAAGCCGGTCTTCCCATGGGAATTTACTCCGTCTCAACAATTGATGGAGCTCCTTTAAAAGCTTCTGCAGCCGCTATTCTTCTTGACTACCTGGGAGACGAGGCATCCCGATATATTGTTGCAGTCAAAGTAACCGAACCTTTTTTTGAAGACAGTACACAGGAATACCTCGAAGAAGGTGCCTTTAAAGATAAAAAGATCGTACAGGGCTGGGACTCCCACTATGCCCGGGCATTAAAATCCGGTATCCGTTCTGATGGGACCAACCAGTGCGGCGCAACATCAGGTGCCGCGGCCTGCATGGTCTATGCATACCACGCAATGTATGAAAATGCCGTAAACGAAGACTGGGAGGAACTGCTCTCTATCCAGGAAATGGTTAACAGGGTCTTTGATGCCATGCTGGGTGACAACAGAACACGGTTTCCTGACCTTCAGGTGGCAAAACGTGCCATGGGACTGGGACAGCCTCTCACTGAAGAGAGAACACTGGAATCAGCTGAAAAGTTCGTGGAATTTATTGAAGATCTTCACAAAAATAATCCTGAGCACAGGGCAGTAAAGCTCATAGCCCGCAGTATGCTGATAATGGGAGACTCGGGAGATAACCGGAGTCCCTTTTATGACCGTCTCAAAGCTATTGCAGAACAGTAACAGGTCCCGGACCCCAGGTACAGACTTGCAGTAAAAGGACAATTATGGCAACAAACAATGCACACCTGGGACCTTACATACACGGAAGCTATTGAACTTCAGAGGCAGCTTGCGGATAAGGTTGCCATAAGAGAACTTAAAACCACACCGCAACGTGTTGCAGGCATAGACCTTGCCTACCATAAAAAAACCGATACCGGTTATTGCTCCATCATTGTTCTCACTTACCCCGGTCTTGAAGTAATCGAAATTGCGAGATCATCCGGGAAAGTGGATTTTCCCTATATCCCGGGACTTCTTTCATTCAGGGAAGGGCCCCTTATCCTGGCAACATATAAGAAACTCAATTCGGAACCTGATCTTCTGATCTTTGACGGCCAGGGTGTCGCCCACCCCAGAAGGCTCGGAATCGCATCCCATATGGGCCTTTCCCTGGGGCTGCCCTCTATCGGCTGCGCGAAGTCAAGGCTCTGCGGCACTTATAAGGAACCGGCTGAATCAAAGGGCTCAACAAGCATTCTCACCGGCAGTTCAGGGCAGCAGATTGGCACGGTCCTTCGAACACGTGACAGGGTAAAACCGGTTTTCGTCTCCCCCGGTCATTTGACAGGATTCAAAGATTCGGTATATATCATGCTTGGCTGTACAAAAAAGTACAGGATTCCCGAACCCACTCGCCTGGCAGATATTGATGTGGACAAATATAAGGCCGAAAGTATCAGTCCACAATCATCATCTCTTTTCGGAGATATTCGTTAAAAAGTCGAATACCCGTTTGCATCCAGGAACTTAACTCCTTTTAGTCCTGCCGCATCCAGTTTTATTTTTATATCTTCGTCCACAATAACCAGGGTGGTCTGTTTCTCCGGCCGGAATATCTTTTTTCCCTGAATTCTGCTTTCGTCCCGGTAAACCGGCAGGCAGAATATCAAGCAGTTCGCCTCTCTGATCAGGCCGGATGCGGAACTCAATTCCCGGGATTTGCTGATTCAATTTTGTACCATTATCGAAGGCGATATTTTCATATCCCGGGATTTCCGGCCTGTCAAGCATCTTCACAGCTTGAAATTCACCTTCATCATAACGCAGAACAAAGTACATCTATTCCCACCAGTACCAGGTCGTGTGATAATATTCTTTTGTCCAGATGATATAATTATGTCGATATGACCAATGTAAAAATCCACTATTAAAAGTATCGGGTAAAGACTCCAGGCAGTAATTAATAGCATTTTTCTCGCTGTTTTCATAGGGTGAAATACATTCAGCATCAATATGATCTTCACAAGTCCAAAAAAAACATTTATGATGCAGAGAATCGACTCTCGCACGATAATACTTACGTTTTTTGTATTTATAGATCCTATTATAGGAATATCCGGAACCTTCCAGATCATAATATTTTTCCCAATCGTATTCAAGAACCGCGTTGCCCGCCGGTGCAGCACCGGGAGGATCACTTGTTAATAGATAATTTGATGAATCTCTCATCTGGTTCACCGCAGTGATCACGATCCGGGAACTGGAAGTTTTGGCAATATCGTCACAGCTTCCGGGATCGTCCGTAAACCGGTATTCGAATTCATATTCACCCGGAACATCGGGAGTGAATCTCCCCCTTTTACCCGGAGCGTAAAAGTACATCATCTTGTATGGCGGGCTTCCCATAGCTGTTTCCCAGATATCTATGTCCGCCTGGGTCATTGCCGAAGCGGCGGGCTTACTTATAAGCTCAATATGGTGGTGATAGTTATTGGGGTCCGCACCGCACTGTGCCGCGTCAGGATCAAGACTCCCGTGAGTATTAAATTCGATACCCTCACCCGCCTGAACAAAGTGCTTAAAGGTTTCCTTAAAGTCGCTCCCGTCAAAATACCTGGTTTTATTATACGTGGTGATCCTTGCCACAGGGGGATCATTTCCGCCGTGATACTCCAGTATGGCCATTTTTTTCGGTTGGCGGATTGTTGACCTGTAGTCGGTAAGATGAAGCGTCCCGTCGGGATTTAAACGATAAGAGGCAATCGTCTGCCCCTGGCCATCCAGTGAAAAGAGGATTCGTCCTGTGGGGTCCAGCCTGATAGATACCGGAATATTATCCACTGCCTGGTCCGAGATAAGACTCAGCTGGCCGGTACCCGGATCGATGGCATAGATGGAAATAATGTTTAAGCCCGAATAATTCAGGTAGAGATATTTCTGCTCGGGATCAATCTGAAAATCCAGAGGATTGCTTCCAATGGAAGTGTCCCCGATATGCTGCAAGTCGCCTCCCGAAAGGTCTACACTGTAACTTGAAATTGTATTACTATTACTGTTAACCATGTAGGCAAAATTTCCATAAGGAGACACAATCCCCCTGGAACCCCGAATTCTCGGAGCATTGATATTTACCTTCAGAGAGTAAAAAGGCATCAAGTCATATAATCTCATATAATCACTGTATTCCGTCCGGTAAGCCTGGGAAGGACAGACATTATCCCTGCAGTTAAGATATCGCAGGAGAGCCAGCTCCCATGACCAGTATATTGTAGCAACACACATATTTACCGGGCCAAATATTGTCTGGTCCGTACAGCAACTATCAACGCATTGATCTTTCAGATTCTGATCATAAACCTGGGTTGACGTGGTAACCGGTACCAGGACACCTCCATCATCGGTTGGCACTGTAAACAATGACGCAATGCTGGCATTATCACCCAAATTTACCTGGTTTATATACTGTAATTCACCGTTTACACTGTTAATATTATACATATTGATCTTTTGCGAATTATAGATATAGAAATATTCACCCAATGAATCCATACGGGTCCCGGAAAGAGAAATATCCGGAGAAATATTACTTACATATATTAATTCTCCCGTTGCGCTGTTAATATCATACTTTCTGATAGTGTTACTGTTTTCCACATAAGCCCATCTACCGCCGGGGTGGATATGGATTTGCCTGGGTGTGTAACTATTCTCCACAGAAGAAATATCGGTGAGCTCTCCTGTACTTTTGTCTATACCGCAAATATCAATAATACTGGACCCCTGGTTCAGGGTATAGGCAAACTTGGGGATATTGATACCTTCCAGGGTAACTGACACAGGAGTTACCGGTGAACTGACATTTCCCGCGGCATCTCTGGCCCAGGCATAAAAGCTATACGATCCTGAAGCGAAGAGTTCCATTTCAGAGGGTTTGGCAGTCTGCCAGCCCAGGGAAGTACTCAGTGGCGGATCCGCCGTCTTTGTTATGAGCCAGCCGGTAATACCCGTATCATCATTTCCTTCAAGGGAAAATTCAATGATAGGGAAGGTTGTTGGGTCACCGCTTGTAAGGGTAAAAGCGCTTATAACCGGCGCACTGACATCACCATTGGTGGGATCTGTGCCGTTGGCCACTTCCACACCGTCATCAATGCCGTCACCGTCGGTGTCCGGATTTGTGTGATCAGTCATGCTTCCGGTTGCGTAAGTTACTGTGTTTTCATAAACATCGGAAAGGCCGTCACCGTCCAGGTCAAGGGCAGTAGACATGACAATTGTACGACCGGCACTGATGTTCTGGTCTTTATCCAGGGCAAAAACAGTATAATAATAGGTCGTGCCCAGGGACAATCCCTCATCACGGTAAACCTCCGGATGGACTACCACCCCGGTAGGTTCTTCCCCTTCCGAAACAAGCGCGGGAGGACTCACCGAGGAACGACGAATGACTACACCGGCAAAATCATTATCTACCGGGTTGGACCACTGAAGAATTATGGAGTTCTGACCGGAAAAAGCTGTAAGATTCTCCACCGGTGCCGGGGGATTCTCATCCGGGATGGTACATACGGAACCTGCGGGCGCTGTTGCCGTAACCCCCTGGGGTTTTACTACGAGCCAGTAATTGGTATCAATAGCTGTAGGACCGGTTATCCCGTTACGATTGCCGTGTAAAGTAACCACTTCGCCGGCTGCATAAGACTTTTTATAGACTGTATAATAATGAACAGCGTCAGTTGTCTCGATGAACTTCCCCGTATTGACAAACCCGTCCCCGGCAATCCAGGGCGCGTCTTCACTGGTATCGAAACGGTCCACACCTCCCCGGGAATCATACATGAGATAGACATCTATATCACGCTGTGTTACAAAGGATATATAGTTTGTACCGGTGAACTGCTTGTGAGACGTCACTGGCCCGCAGGGAGATCCGCCGTTGCAGGTTGAAATTCCCAGGGCCCCCTCAAACCCGAGATCCGAAAAGTCTGTAGTGGGAATAATCGTATAATTCCGGTCCTGGTAATATTTAAAATTGGCATCTACCACTGTGAAGGCAGCAGTTCCACTTCCGCCTATACCCGCAGGATAATCGTTTACAATACAGGCCGGTGGTTCAGCAACACTTCCTGTTCCCACAGGCATGGCAGTGAGAACAAAAGGAGTAAAGTGGTTCGTATATGCTATAACCTCGCCATTTTCAGTATCCACCTCTACTCTCTCTACAGGGTACCAGCTTCCATCGTTATAGTACCATACCATAAAATCCTCCGCCAGTCCGGCTTCCTGCAGTTTTGTTTTATCATATCTGTAATGTATTTCGGCAAATGTTCCCTCCGGGAAAAAGACTGACCCACCACTATCTTCGACCGGATCCAGACCCTCTATTCGGTTTATATCCAGCTCAATATTATAAATACTCCCAATGGGAACATATTCTGAATTCACCCGGGGAGGAGGCAAAAGATTTGATTTATTAATGATGAACGCATCCGGAACACCATCCGGCAGTGTAAGGGTCGGCACTCCTTTTGAGATACTCAAAGATAAAGAATCAACAATTTTTATGTGCGGTTCCAGGAAGTAACATGTTTCTTTTTCCCTGCCGCAGCGGTGGCGATGTTGGTGATGCTTCGTTCCTTCATCACATCTGTCCGGATGTTTTCTGCCCTGTCCATTGGCATCCGGATTATTATTGATTTTTCCAAGTACATTATCAAAGTAATCTATTATCTCACAGAGCATCCCTTTCATGATTATTACCGATTTCTTTGCGTCGAAATCAAAGGTCAACTCATGTACTCCGCTGTCCGCAATAATAAAAGTGTGTTCAATTTTGACTTCCAGCTCCCGGTTCTTATGTGTCTTCAAAGGACGCATTACGGGACCGTCACCTTCGTCAACTTCTATTTCATTTTCAGTACCCACAATCATTTTGAGTTTTTTATATTTTCCAAAGGGAATGGGGAAGCCTCCCAGTTCCGCTCTCTTTCCATTTTGCAATTCCATAAGATCATAGGTCTTTCCCGGTTCGCCAAAATCGGCTATTGTCAACCACCCGTTTTCCGTATGTTCAGCCAAAATGGATTTAATGTGAACAAAGACCTTGCTCACTTCAGGTCTTTTGACCGGAGTGTCCGTCAGGTAGAGCTTAATAACAGACATCCCGTCTTCATCCGGTATCAGATCATCTTCAAAATTTTGAGTATTATCGCAACCGGAAGATAATAAAACAGTTACTATAAATAAAAGTACAAAAGATACGATTTTGGGGATCCGGTTTCTTTCGATTTTCATTTTCTTCTCCATCTATAGAATTTACATTTTTCAAAAAATCCATAAGCCTGCCTGGAAATTAATTCTAACCAGTGTTAGATTATAATTCCCTGGATAACGATAACTCCAAATGAAATAAACTTATACTTTTTATATTAATAAATGGAACAGATATACATGCAATAAAAGCGCCGATTATTTAAAACACCAGAAAAAAGGAAAACACACATCTATTTACAAACTAAGCGATACATCATAATGACTCAGATGTCAAGTAAATATTGAATTTTCACAGCACACTATTTTCTCTTGACAGAAAAACCAATTGATCAGAAGAAGTTATATAAAGAATAAAATAATTTATATTGCCATCACTTATTTACCATGTTGAACAATCTCTTCGCAAAACAGTTTCGAAAACCTTCGGGAATCCTGGGAAAGTATATCAGCAAAAAACTGCTGAAAATGAACGCAACTACCAACGACTGGGTCATTGAAAACTGCCAGATCAAACCTTCGGAGCAGATTCTTGAACTGGGGTATGGTCCGGGATACGCCATTGAAAAAATTGTTTCAGGATTGAACACAGGTAAAATCTACGGAATAGATTTCAGCAAACTTATGTATAAACATGCTTCCCGGCGAAACAGGAAACAGATACAGGCCGGAAAAGTTGAATTATTTACAGGCAATGTTGAGAATATGCCTTTTATTGACAATCAATTTGACCTGGTATTCGGTATAAACATTGTCTATTTCTGGACAGACCCCCTAAAGGAAATCCATGAAATACTCCGGGTCCTGAAACCAGGAGGACGGCTGGTCCTTTACCATACGGACAAAGAATCTCTTCGCAAAATACCCGTTGCCACCGAGAAGGTTTTCAGAGCGTATACAGCAGGAGAACTGGAAACTCTTTTTTCTTCCCGGGATTTTAAACAGGTGCAGACCGTAAGCCGCAGAGAAAATCTAAAAGGAACGGAATTTCTATCCCACTGTGTGAGAGCATTTAAAGGCTCCTGAATTTTTTTTCTAATAGTAGATCCTTTATGCCATTAATAGAAAAGATAAAATACAACGGCCATTCGGCAACCCTTCTTCTTGATGACGGGACCCAACCGGAAGTTCCCTATTCATCCATTGAAGAACTTCACCTGGAAACAGGAAAAAATCTGTCACCGGAAGAGGTTGAGAGGGTCAGGGACGCATCGGAGCGGTTCAGGTGCAGGAACAGCGCCCTGAAGTCCCTTTCCTTGAGGTCCCACTCCCGCAGTGAACTTGTGATAAAACTGAAAAAGAAAAACTTCAAAAGCGGGCATATTGAGACCACTCTGGAGCAGCTTGCCGGGTCCGGGTATATCGACGATCACGAATATGCCCTTCGCTTTATCCGGAACAGGACCTCCCGGAAAGTTGTCGGAGAAATTTATCTCAGGAAGGAACTCTTCCAAAGAGGTGTGGCAGCAAACATCATTGAACAAGCCCTGGATGAAACAGGTAGCAGAGAAGTTGATATCCAACGAGTTATCAATGAAGCGGAAAAAAAACTTATCTCCATAAAAAACAAAAACAATAAAAAATCACGCCTGGTATCCTTTTTGAGCAGCAGGGGATTCAACAGCAGCGTCATTCAAAAAACCCTGGAAAAAATTCATCCGGATAATTTCTCAGAGAATTAGTTTAAAATTTCTCTTGTCAAATTACGGGCACCATGATACAAGTCCGCTACCTGTTTGTTGAATATTTGACTGCAGCAGGGGAAATAATTTGATTAATGGGGTGTAGCTATGAGTCTTTTTAAAGATATTATCAGCCAGTCAGACCTGGCAAAAATCAAAGATATCGAAAATCCATTTGCCG
Source organism: Spirochaetota bacterium (assembly GCA_050298055.1). Classification (GTDB taxonomy): domain Bacteria; phylum Spirochaetota; class UBA4802; order UBA4802; family UBA5550; genus JBNKTL01. Next base: position 6,709 of record JBNKTL010000045.1, on the reverse strand, counting down.
AAGAGATTATCGAGGAATATATCAACATCTGCAAACCGGAAAGCCTTTCAGTCATAACAGACAGTGAGGAAGACATTAAATATATAAGGGAACTGGCAATAAAAAACGGGGAGGAGAAAACACTCTCCACGGAAGGGCACACCATCCATTTTGACGGTTACCAGGACCAGGCCCGGGACAAGAACAACACCAGGGTCCTTGCCACTCCTGAGATGGAGATGAGCAGCATCATCAACAGGACCGATAAAGAGGAAGGGCTGAAGGAGGTCCTTGAGATAATGGACGGTTCCATGAAGGGGAAAGAAGCCATTATCAGGTTCTTCTGCCTGGGGCCAATCAATTCACGGTTTTCAATATCGGCCCTGCAGATCACAGACTCCGCGTATGTGGCTCACAGCGAGGACATACTCTACAGGACAGGATATGAACAGTTTAAAAAACTTAAAGGGTCTAAAGACTTTTTCTACCTTGTCCACTCAGCGGGAGAGCTGGATGAGAGGGGAAACAGCAGGAATATTGATAAAAGAAGGATCTATATTGACGTTCAGGAGAACAGGGTTTTTACCGTAAACAACCAGTACGCGGGAAACAGCCTGGGACTTAAAAAACTTGCCCTGAGACTGGCCATATACAAGGCAAACAACGAAGACTGGCTTACGGAACATATGTTCATCATGGGGGCAAAACCCCTTGATAAAGAGAGGACAACGTATTTTACCGGTGCCTTCCCCAGCGCGTGCGGTAAAACCTCAACGGCAATGATACCGGGTCAGACAATCGTGGGTGATGATATCGCGTACATCAGGAAAGGCAGCGACGGGTCCGCTTATGCCGTCAATATTGAACAGGGGATCTTCGGGATTATTGAAGATGTCAACCCGGTTGATGATCCCCTGATCTATAAGACACTGACATCTCCCCGGGAACTTATCTTTTCAAATATCCTGGTAAATGACGGCACACCCTACTGGCTGGGTATGGGGAAGGAACTTCCCGGAGAGGGGCATAACCATTACGGAGACTGGAAACTGGGTGATAAGGACAGCAGCGGAAATGAGGTCCTCCCGGCGCATAAAAACGCCCGGTATACGGTCCGTATCATCGACCTTGAAAATGTCGATGAGAACCTCCATAATCCCCACGGTGTCCCCGTAAGCGGGATCATATACGGGGGAAGGGATTCGGACACATCCGTTCCGGTCTACCAGTGCCTTGACTGGGCCCACGGTGTCTTTGTGGGCTCAACCGTTGAATCGGAGACAACCGCCGCGACCCTGGGAGCAGCAGGCGTGAGAAAGCACAATCCCATGGCCAATCTCGACTTCCTGGTTGTTTCACTGGGAAAGTATATTGATAACCATATAAAATTCGGGAACAGCCTTGACAAAAAACCGCTGGTTTTTGCCACCAACTATTTTCTCAAGAAAAATGGGACGTTCCTCAATGAAAAGGTGGACAAGAAGGTCTGGCTCCTCTGGATGGAGGGCCGGGTGCATGGAGAATACGACGCGATTGAAACGCCAATAGGTTTTATCCCCAAATATGAGGACCTGAAAGACCTTTTTAAAAAGATCTTCAACAGGGATTATACGCAGGAAAATTATAACACACAGTTCTCTCTGAGGATCTCAAAATTCATTGAAAAGATGGAGAGAATGGAAGAGGTCTTCGGGAAAGAAGAGAAAATCCCGGCCCCCTTTATGGAAACACTTAACAGGATAAAGGAAAGTCTCACAGCTGCCAGGGAGCAATACAAACAGGATATTGTTCTCCCTGAGAGTTTTGCCTGAGAGTAAAATAAAAAAGCGACGATTTAAATCGTCGCTTTTTTATTATCTTTCATTGTTTAAAATTCAGTTTGCAAGGTTATTTAACTTTACAGCTTCCTTCTCATTTTCCTGTATAGCTTTCAGGTGAGCTTTCAGGAGCAGCACATGGGCCATTCCAAGGATAAGAACACCTCCCGCAATGAGGAATGAGTTTGTAAATGAACCGCTGCCCGCCTTGATCATCTGTGAAACCCTGGCCATGACGAAACCACCCACACCCCACGCAGTAAAGACAATACCATAATTCCCTCCGAAGTTTTTAAGTCCCCAGAGGTCCTTTGTTATTGAAGGAAAGAGCGAAAGGTTTGTCCCGTAGTTGAACCCGATAAAGGTCGTCAGAAGCACCAGGAGTACCGCGCTGGGGATCTCCGCATTGAGAACTGGGATTGCCGTAAACATCAGTGTTGCCTGGAACCCGAGCATAATAATGAGAGTGTTGGTCCTTCCGATTTTATCCGACAATATCCCCGCAATGATCCTGCCCCCCGCATTACCGATTGCCAGTATGGCAACAGCAAGAAAAGCGTAAGTCCCCAGGCTTTTCTTTGCCATCCCGGCAACACTGCCGATAACCATAAGTCCCGCACCTGAAGCAAAGGCATAGGTGATCCAGAGAAGATAAAACTCATATTTCCTGAAGATCTGCGAAGGCGTAATATCCACTGTCTTAATAAAGTCCTTATTGACTTTTTTCCCGCTTGGTCCGGACGTTGCTGCCGGTACCGGAACATAACCTTCAGGAGGATTTTTCAGCAGAAGAGACAGGCCGCAGACAACTATAGTAAAGGCCACTCCGAAAAAGAGCATGGACTGCTGAAGTCCCCATATCTTTATCAGGTATGTGGCCAGGGGCGCTATATAGACCGAAGCCAGCCCAAAACCGGATACAACGAGACCTGCGATGAGCCCGGTTTTTTCAGGAGGAAACCACTTCAGTGCGGGAGGGGTCGCCGCGGAATAACCGAAGCCAATACCTGTTCCCACCAGCACTCCAAATCCCACAATCCATACATAATACGAGTTGAACTGTGAAATGAGGATAAATCCCGTGCCAACCAGGACTCCGCCAATCATTGCCGTAAGCCGGGGACCAAACCGGTCCTGCACTTTCCCTGCAAGTATCATGGCAAAGGCAAATACAATACATGTTACAGCATAGGGATCGTTAATCGATGCCAGATCCCAGCTGAAACCACCGTCCCCACCCGATTCAATTGATCGTGTAATTTCACTTTTGAAAATGCTCCATGTGTAGAGAATTCCAAGAGCAAGATTGATCCCAATCCCAGAGAGGGCCACAAACCATCCCATGTTTTTTTTCTCGGTATTCATCAATACTCCTCTATTCTTTTAAGATTTAAGCATTTTCCCATTACTTTTTTATCTTTTTTAAATACTTATTTTCGCTTTATTATGCAATCCAATTCTGGATCATAATTGTTTTTTATATGCATAACCTTATTACATATAAAATTATAACCATATAATCATATTATATATTAAAATATTTGTATTTTTACAAAATGTCAAGTAAATTTATTGTTATTTTTCATATATTATATTAATTTTTTGCCTGTTTATCTAATATCATATAGTATATACGTGTTTTTTATGTTCATAAATAATATTTGCCCATATTTTTAATTCATTTTTCTATTTGATTGCAATTTTTCCTCAATTACGACATTGTCATTGGTATCGTTTCACTGTCAGGCTTTTTTATCGCCATCTATAATTTTATCCCTTCTGGACGCCCATTCCGGGCGCACCAAAAAAAAAGGGCGTCCCGCGGGGACGCCCTTTTCTTGTTTCACTAAAATTTCCTCTTATCCTTTGTTTTCCCTGTTCTCAACGAGAGAATCAACAACAGTCGGATCAAGAAGTGTTGACGTATCACCGAAGCCCGCATCAACTTCGTTGGCCGCGATCTTTCTGAGGATACGCCTCATGATCTTACCTGACCGTGTCTTGGGAAGTCCCGGCGCCCACTGGATAAAGTCAGGAGTCGCGATAGGTCCGATCTCCTTTCTCACAAGCTGGACCAGGTCTTTTTTCAGCTCATCGGTCATCTCTATACCCTTATTCAGGGTAACATAGGCGTAAATTCCCTGTCCTTTAATATCATGGGGAAAACCCACAACAGCCGCTTCCGCGACCTTGTCGTGGAGAACAAGGGCACTCTCAACCTCTGCTGTCCCCATCCTGTGACCGGAAACATTGATAACATCATCAATTCGTCCGGTTATCTGGTAATCACCGTCCTTGTCCCTGTTGGCTCCGTCACCTGTGAAGTAGTATCCGTCATACTGGACAAAGTATGTCTGCCTGAACCTGTCAGGATCGCCATAGACCCCTCTCATCTGTCCCGGCCACGGCCTCTTAATACAGAGGGCGCCGCTGACGTTTCCGTTTTCATCGGGTTCCGTTATCTCCTTACCGCTTTCGGGATCAACAATAATCGGTTCAATGCCGAAAAAGGGAGTGGTTGCTTTTCCCGGTTTCATGTCGATTGCGCCGGGAAGTCCCGTAATGAGGATACCGCCTGTTTCAGTCTGCCACCATGTATCAACAATAGGACATTTATTTCTTCCGGGAAGCTCAAAGTACCACTTCCATGCCTCCGGATTAATCGGCTCACCTACAGTCCCGAGAAGTGTCAGTGAATCAAGTTTATCCAGGTTATCGGCTACCCAGTTATCACCCTGGCTGGCGATGGCCCTGATGGCCGTGGGAGCAGTATAGAGTGTCTGGATCTTATGCTTTTCAATTATGTGCCAGTACCTGCCCGGATCCGGATAGTTCGGTACACCTTCGAACATCACGCTTGTTGCGCCGTTCGCCATGGGACCGTAAACAATATAGCTGTGGCCTGTTACCCAGCCAATATCGGCAGCACAGAAGTAGATATCTCCATCATGATAATCGAAGATATTCTTGTGCGTAAATGCCGTATAGACAAGATAACCGCCGGTTGTATGCATGACACCTTTGGGTTTCCCGGTGGAACCGGATGTGTAAAGGATGAAAAGAGGATCTTCCGCGTCCATCTCTTCAGGCGGGCAATCGGGGCTGGCCGCGTTAACTTCATCGTAAAACCAGACATCCCGTCCCTCTTTCATGGTTATATCAACCTTGTCTTTTTCAAGCCGGTCCACAACAAAGCATGTCTTGATTGTGGGGCATTCGTCCATGGCACTGTCGGCCTGGGCCTTCTGGTTGATCATCTTCGCGCCCCTGAAGTAACCGTTACAGGTTATAAGCGTGTTTGAATCGCAGTCATGAATCCTGTCCCGGAGGGCCGTATCGGAGAATCCGCCAAAAACGATGGAGTGAATCGCGCCAATACGCGTACAGGCGAGCATGGCTATTGCCAGTTCAGGGATCATGGGAAGATAGATGGTCACAATGTCTCCTTTCTTAATTCCCTTTGCCTTCATGGCATTGGCAAACCTGCTTACCAGTTCATGCATTTCCTTATAAGTAAACGTCTTATCTTCCGTGGGTTCGTTTCCTTCCCAGATAATGGCGACCTGGTCGCCTTTTGACTCAAGGTGCCTGTCAAGACAGTTATAGGAAACATTGAGTTTACCGTCTAAAAACCACTTAACAGAGACTTCGTCTTTGCTGTATTTCCACTCCTGGACCTTGTCCCATTTCTTGAACCAGGTAACATACTCTTCAGCTATTCTTGACCAGAAACCATCGTTGTCTTCGATCGATTCTTTATAGAGTTTCTGATAATCCTCTCTACTTTTAAAGTATGCCTTCTTCCTGAATTCTTCAGGAACAGGATATACGCTTTTAAGTTCTTCTCCCATCAAGAGACCTCCTCGTTAAAGTTGTAAATACAATTAACTTGCAGATTTCCGAATTCCTGATAGTCCGTATAAATTCGGGTCTCTCCAAGATTATAAGCCACAATTACAGACTGTTCAAAACCTTTACAAGATACCCGGTAATCATCCTGTCGTATTCAGAAGTCTTTTTATAGACTTTTACTGCCATCCTGAAGTTCGTCTCACGGGAAACAGAGCCCCCGCTCTTTTTCATTTCTTCAATAACATCCGGATAGTCTCCCGGTTCAGTCAAAACAGTTACACTTTCAAAGTTCTTTGCAGCTGAGCGGAGCATTGAGGGTCCGCCAATGTCAATATTCTCTATGGCATTTTCCAGTGTTACATCGGGCATCGCCACGGTCTCTTCAAAAGGATAGAGATTGACAACGACCATATCGATCTTCTTTATTCCATGCTTCTCCATGGTTTCCATATGCTCCGGATTGTTCCTGAGTCCCAGGAGCCCCCCATGGATCATGGGATGAAGGGTTTTTACCCTCCCGTTCATCATTTCAGGGAAACCGGTATAATCGGAAACGTCCGTTACCTCGATACCTGCGTCCCTCATCTGCCTGGCTGTTCCCCCGGTAGAGAAAATTTCAACACCAAACAATGCCAGCTCCTTTGCCAGTTCAACGATGCCTGTTTTATCCGAAACACTTATTAACGCTCTTTCAATTTTAGACATATGTGAAGAATACTCCTCATCTGCTCTTTCCCGCATAGCAGATAACTGTTTTAAGGGATCATTCATTCAGATACTTTATCTTTTTTACTTTATCAAAAGATAATTTGTGATCTGTTTCACAGATATCCCTCCAACTTCCCGTGAGAGGAAGAAATATCAGCAGAGTTTTTTTATGACAAGAACTTTTTAGATCTAACATCTATTTTTACAAATTTGCCGATACCTGATAAATTATGTCACTAGAAAAAAGGTAACTTTCCTGATATATATTCATTATATTTTTTACATGCTAAAATCATAACTACTCAGCTATATGACCAAAATAAACTTTTTGCAAAAATATCAACAATATGTCC
>JBNKTL010000044.1:0-44162 GCA_050298055.1 Spirochaetota bacterium | reverse complement strand
TCTCATATTCCTTTTATTGGTGATATACCCTTAAATTGCAATTAATTCTTGATACTCATGAGTTTTTCAGGAAACTGTTAAAAGGAACAAGTAAATTTGAACTGGCACAAGAGATATTAGAAAATGTCTATAAAGTAAAACAAGCTTTTGCGCATGTGAGGAATCCAGGTATACGACAATATGAAAAACCGAAAGAATTACACGATAAATTTACATTAACTCGTGAGGAAGAAGCGCTTGCTACGGAATATTGTTATACTGAAAGATGGAAATTTTTGGAAACAAATTTCGGAAAACTGGAAGAATCATTTATTAAAGGGAAAGTATTATTTGATATGAATGATACTATAATTTTACCATTGAGAAAATGTAGAGTAACGTTATTAATTGCATTGCAAGATTTAGTACAGTTCAAGAAAGATCCAGCATATTTAAGTGAAACAAGAATAAATGAAATTTATAGCATTATATCTGATAATTTAAGTATGGTTGACGACGAAAAAGACCAATTTTCAAAATATATAAATGAAGCTGTTAATTTAATGATACAGTGGTTAAAACCAATGTTTACCAGGTTAAAGGTAAATAAAGGTGAATTAAAAATATTACTTAAACAAGCTAAAGATTTTGAAATAATAATTGGGGCTGTATGAGCCGGTTACTTTTTCTGCTTCAGTTTGTTCTTTCCCCTTACCTTATTCTTTTCCACTAAAGCATTGATGAAATGGAATATTGCGTTCTGGTCCCTTACCGGAAGTTTCTCGATTACCCTCACTTTCTTTAAAATTTTGTATGAGACATTTTCTGATTTTTTCTTGCCTGGTGATTTTGATATGACGAGAAGTTCTTCATCGGAACGCTAAGAGCATTTAAAAAAAAGGGGACCAGCATGAGTCCCCTTTAATTTAAAGAGAAAATTGTATGAAGTTAAGTCAATACAATTACAGTGAATATGAAGCGCCGAAGGTGGCGTATGTTCTGTTCTTATCATCTGAACCATCTTCGCGTACATAATAATCCTCGCTGGGAACATAGACCCAGTTAAAGCTTCCGGAAAGGGTCACAGCGCCTACGGTTGTGCTTGCTCCCAGGGATGCCGTTACATCGCTGATACCTTTTAATTCCGTATCACCTGAAACACAGTTGTAATATCCGGCTGTCACTCCCAGGCTGATTTCCCCGCTCTTTGCTTCAATACTTTTACTTAATCCCAGTGTTATATAGTAGTCTTTCTTTTCCTTTGAATCGGTATAGTAGTCGTGGTTATAGGCAATTGTTGGTGTGAGCGGCAGCAGGTCCAGCGCTAATGATACAGTCCCTGTATAGAATGTATTGGCATCTTCATTATAGAAGTAGTAATACCAGACACTTGCGCCGATTGTTACCAGTTTTTCAACTGAATAAGAATAACCGATGCCGAAGTCAGCCGCGTGTTTTTTTTCAATACCGGGATTTACCACGTCTGTGTCTTTCCCTGTCCAGGCGTCTTCGCTGTATTCTCCCGCGTAGCCTATTGAAAAACCGGCCTTCTCAAATGAGACAGAAGGAAAGAAAGCCCCGTCTCCATTAAACCAGTATCCGCCTCTCCAGAGGTAGGTGCTCATATAATCGACTCCAAAGGAGAGTCCCATGGGGTCCGCTTTAGATTCAGTGGTTCCCGCTTCCTGTGCGTATGAATTTACTGCTGCTGTTAAAAATACAATTGCCAGGAAAGTTCTTGCAATTTGTTTCATTGTGTCCTCCATTTGTTTTGATAATTTAATTATTATATTCAGGCCGGGGGGAAAGCCGGTCGAATAACCGCTTTCCCCTCAGGTCTGTTTTTTTATCCAATTGCGTCTTTTCCTTCTTCTTCGGTCCGTATTCTAATACATTTTTCAAGATTTACAACAAAAATTTTGCCGTCACCGATATTTCCTGTTTTTGCCCCGGTAATAATGGCCTTAATTGTCGTATCAACAAATTCTTCGTTGACCGCGATCTCAACCCTGACCTTCTGAAGAAGATTAACGTCTATATCAACCCCCCTGTAGACTTCATGGTAGCCGCCCTGCTGGCCGCATCCCAGTGAGTTTGTGACGGAGAGTTTTGCCACATTGTTTTTCTGCAGCTCCTGTTTTACGTCTTCCAGTTTCTCAGGCTGTATATATGCTATTATAAGTTTCATCATATACCCCCTACTGTGTCCTGAAGATCTGGAACCCGGAATATGACTCCATTCCATGCTCTTCGATATCCAGGCCTCTCAGTTCTTCTTCTCTGCTTACCCTGAGACCGATGGTCTTCTTGAGAACAAAGAAGAGGACCCCTGATGTCACAACTGTCCATCCCAGTACGGCAAAAACACCGATTGCCTGAACGCCCAGCAGTTTAAAACCGCCGCCGTTGAGAAGACCGTTCATTCCGCCGCCGTAATTGGTGTCTGCGAAAACTCCCACAAGGAGTGTTCCCACGGCACCGCAAACGCCGTGAACCGAAACGGCACCAACGGGATCGTCTACCTTAAGGACAAAGTCAATAAACTTAACGGAAAACACAACGATCACTCCTGAAATAAGACCGATGAGGATAGCGCTGGACGGTGAAACAAAAGCACAGCCCGCTGTTATTCCCACAAGCCCGGCCAGGGCGCCGTTGAGGCTCATACTGACGTCAGGTTTTCCGGAAGATATCCATATGGTGACCATTGCGGCTACTGCTCCCGCTGCGGCTGCAAGGGATGTATTGACCGCGATGAATGCCATGGAGAAACCGTCCCGTCCGGATGCAGTCAGCGTACTTCCCGGGTTAAACCCGAACCATCCGAACCAGAGGATGAAAACACCCAGCGCGGCCAGCGGTATATTGTGTCCCGGTATGGCTTTTGGTTTGCCGTCACCGTTGTACTTGCCTATCCGCGGTCCCAGAAACCATGCGCCCATGAGTGCCGCCCATCCTCCAACGGAATGAACAACTGTGGAACCGGCGAAATCCTGAAAGCCGAGCTTGGTAAGCCATCCGCTGCCCTGCCAGATCCAGTGACCTGATATCGGGTAGATAAAAGCCGATATGATAAGGCTGAAGATCAGGTATGAGGTAAACTTTGTTCTTTCGGCCATGCCTCCCGAAACGATTGTGGCGGCTGTTGCCGCGAAAACCGCCTGGAAAATCCACTGCGCGTAAACAAACATGCCGCTGTTATCAACGACACCTTTGACTGCCTTGGGAAGTGCCGGTGTAGCGTCACTGAGAAAAAAGTTTGAGCCTCCGATAAATGCTCCGATTGAATCGCCATACATGAGGCCGTATCCTATGATAAAAAACGCTATTGACCCCACAGAGAAGTCCATAAGGTTTTTCATGATAATGTTACCTGCATTCTTTGCCCGTGTGAAACCGGTTTCTACAAGCGCAAATCCCGGCTGCATAAAGAAAACGAGGAATGCTGCCAGACACATCCAGAGAAAATCTATCGCCGGGGTCTTATAGGTAACAGCTTCAGCAGCTTCTTCAGCATATAACAGTACTGGACTGGAAACGAGTATAATTGCCGCTGATATAACTTTAAGCATCCTGTTCATTTTTACCTCCTAACAAGTGTTATGTAAAATATAATGTGAATCATGCATTTAATAAAATATCAAAATACAAAATCGTCAATTTTTAAAGTTCTCAAACAGTGAAAACCCCTGTAATTTAACATATGTGTAACTTGTGTGTAACACAGATGTAACAAATGGAGGGTAGAAAGTTACAAGTTGCAAGTTACGTGTTACATGTTACAAGTTGCGAGTTGTGAGATATGGGTTGCGGGTTATGGTGTATCAGGGAAGTTTGAAGGTCATTTCTTCAATATTCTCCCTTTGATATTTGAGTTTTTCACCTCGACTTTCCCGGAGTTTTTCGTGATATATGAAAAACGTCTCCCTGCAATGGTTGATCCCATAATACTGACCTCTGCCTGTTCCCGGGCAACAATGGCAGTATCGGGGCTGGTGAAAGTTGAATTGACAATTTTAATCCTTGAGGAACCTGTTGACACCATTGCCCGGTATTTTCCCGAGATTTTCGAGCTTTTAATGATGACCGTGGCATTCCCGCGGGTCCTGATGGCAATATGATTATTGGAATGGATGGTGACATTATAGAGTTCAAGGGTGCATCTGTCCCTGACTTCTATGGCTTTATGATTGGAGACAAGCTTTTTATTTTTCAGGATGAATTTCTTTTCCCCGGAATACACAAGGGGAAAATTCTCTGAAGTAACAGAGAGCCCGTTCTTTTTTTCCGCTGTTTTCCCCGAATTATAAATTGAACCCTCTCGGGTTATTTCAACCAGGACAAAAATGAGGGCTGCTGTAAAGACCAGTAATATGGCGGATACTTTTTTCGCTTTGCTGCTCAAGACTCCTCTGGGGACAACAATCCAGTCTGTATCCTCTATTTTGATAGTCATATCGCTGTCCTGCTGAGTGTAGGTCGTTGTGGGCTTAAATTGCAATGCTGTTTTGCAGTAGGGACAGGTAATAAAACTGTCATTGGGATTATCAGGCGCGGCATTGTTGAATCCGGCTCCGCAATTGGGACAGGTTAAAGAAATAGTTTTATGCGCCACGATGGTCACCTCTCAAACAATGTATAATCCCCGGTAATGAAATGCATCACCGGGAGAATTACTCTGTTGAAACTTTCTGTTCCTCACATCAACTTTCACTCTTCATTTTCCATAATACCGCTGTGATTCCCGATGCCAGCACCGTAAAGAGGGACCCGGCTATTATGAGGGCCGTATTACTGGTCATTTTCCCATAGGAAAAGAGGGGAAGTCCTATGACCAGTGATATGAGTATTCCCCAGAATAACCCCTTTTCCGACAGTTCCATGCCGAGTATGGTCATGACTGTGGGAAGAAGTGTTGACGCGCGGAGTGTCCCGTAAAAAAGAAAGAGATGTACGATTTTCAGGTCGGGGATATTGGCGATGAGAACCGCAACAACGGAAACGGATACCATGCTCCACCGTGAGATCGGGGGTGATTCGGAACTGTCTGATGATTCATCTGAAATGTCATGCCCCGCAAGTGATGAAATAGCGCAGAGGTTTGAGTCAAGTGTGGATATCAGGCCGGACATGAGTACAAAGATAAAGGGAATAATGGTCCACGAGGGCAGAAATTTTATAACCGCTTCGAGGTTTACCAGTGCAGGGTCTTTAACTGCCATTCCGGTCCCCGCGGCAATAAATCCCAGGAGTGACAGGAGAACGGGAACCAGGGCAAAGATAAAGGCGCCGCGGATAAAGGCGCTTTTCACGGAATCTTTTTCCGTGGCGAAGGCCCGCTGCCAGAAGGACTGGTCTCCGAAGGGACCGGCCAGCAGGCCGATGGTTACCGGGACCCCGAAGGTGAGGGCAAGATCCAGGCTCTCCTTTGAAAAGAGACTGCCGTATTTCCCGCTTAAACCGCCAAGACCGGCCGCTATGGACTCTGCTCCTCCGGACCGGGACACGGACCAGATGACGAGAAATCCTCCGACGAGAATTATGAGTACCATCTGAAAATAATCCGTCACCACTGAGGCCTTCAAGCCGTACATAAGGGAATAGACAACGGCAATACCGGCCATGAGAATTGTAATTCCGGAAAAAGAGAAACCGGTCACCAAGGACAGAATTTTTGCCCCGGCCAGAAGCTGCACGGCAAAGGAACAGGTGGCCAGGCCCAGGAGTTCAATGAGATACATGACCTGGACGCGCCGTGAGTAGCGGGTCCTGATAAAACCTGAAAGGGTAAACCCATGGGGCATGATGTTCCTGATGCGCTGCGCAAAATAGGCAAAGATGACCAGGCAGGCAACATTGGGTACGGTAAACCAGAAAACCCCGGCAATGCCGTGCAGGTATGCTTTTTGGGACGCGATAAAAAGTGCCGGTGCCCAGACCCACGTGGCCGCAATTGAAAAGGCGGACGCCCACACACCCACTTTTCGTTCAGCCAGCAGGAACTGGAGCTTGGTCTTTCCGTATCCCCTGGCAAAACCCCAGGTAATAATATAGATGAGAGCAGTGTATGAAGAAATGGTGAGAACACCCTGAGTACTTGATAGAACATTCATATAGATCCTCCTGGTTATACCGGTTCCCCTTCAATAAAAATCCGGCGCCATATTTCAAAGGTGATGAGCATCCAGAGCTTCAGCCCATACCTGCTGTACCTGTTGCCGGTGCTGTACTCTATCAACTGTTTTATATATTCATAGTTAAAGATGCCTGCTTTTTTCAATTCTTTTTTATTAAGAATCTTCCGAACATATTTTTTCATGTCGCCCTGGAACCAGAAATGTACCGGTACCCGCATGCCGCTTTTAGGCCTCACCAGGACTTCCCGGGGCAGAAGGTCCCTGTAGGCATGTTTAAAGAGGACTTTCTCCTCTCCCCTGTGGACTTTAAAATGGGACGGCATGGCCAGGCTGAGCTGTACAATTCGCCAGTCGAAAAGAGGTGACAGTGAATTTATTCCCCATGCGCTGAGCATCCGTTCGACTTTCGGCAGTATAAGGTTTGCCCCCTTCAGCCGTATATTCATGACCATGAGCTTGTCCAGAAAGCCTTCGGGCCGGTGTGTGTCGAAAAAGGGAGTCAGCGTATCATAGAGGTCACTCTCCAGGGAGATTGACCGGCGGAATTCCGGTGTGAGAATATCATCCATGTCCTCATAGGCCCTTTTAAAAGATGAACAGTAAATGCGTTCCCTGAACCGGGGGCCGTTCTCCACTCCTCCATACCAGTGTTTCAGGAGCATGTAGAGGTTTTTAGGCCCTCCGAAACAGGGGTCTCCCCCTTCACCGTTGAAAATGGAGTCGACTTCCCGGGACACAATGCGGGCCAGTTCAAAGTTCGGGGTCGTGATGGGGTCGCCGATGGGCTCGTCAAGATGCCAGACCATTTCACGGATCCGGGGAAGGAACTGTTTCGGGTCTATCAATACTTCCCGGTGATCGGTCCCGCACATCCCGGCAACGGCTGATGCAAACTCCAGTTCATTATTGTATTCCCTGCCGAAATGTATTGACCAGGTCTTCACCGGTCCCCTGTACATCCGGGTGATCTCCGCAGTGACGATACTGGAGTCAAGTCCTCCTGAGAGGAAGATCCCCACCGGGCCGGATTCCGGGAGCCGTTCCCGTATGGATTCGCGGAACGCGGTAACAAATCTCCGGCTCCAGGTATCCATGTCATCGGCTTCTTCAAATGACTGGGCGAAGAGATCGCAATAAGGTTCTATCACGGGGGTGCAGCCGTCTTTGTACCGCAGAATGTGCCCGGGGGGCACGGCCTCAATATCATGAAACATGGTTTCTCTTCCCGCCACAAAACTGAATGAGAGATACTGGGCCAGAGATGCCGGCCGGAGCCGTCTGGGAAAACCTGCGTAAGAGCAGATACCCTTCGGTTCCACTGAAAAGATGAACCGGTCCCGGTGCATGCCGAAGTAGATACTGCGAATGCCCGGCATGTCCCGCACCAGGGTTAAGGTTGAACCGTCGTGGAGGGCACAGATGAAATTGCCGTTAAGCCGGGAAAAAATCTCAAATCCATTTTGTTCGATCTGTGACAGCAGCTGTTCCAGGGTCGTGATCTTCCCCCGGGGGTCCGTAATATATCCTGCCAGCGCGAGAAATGACTCTTTGACCTTTACTGTGCCGGAGAGATGTCCTGTTTTCGCAGGCATAGGGGCCGAACAGCCGATTGATATCATGTGGTTTGAATAGAGCAGGGGATTTTTCCCTGCGCGGTGATAGAGAGAATTTTTCATGCGGACAAGCTGGTCCTGGTCCGGGGGGCCTGTAAAACCGAAAAGTGCCGTCATGGTATCAACCGAAGGAGAGGTCAGAGTCCTCGAATGAATGAGAACTCCATGAACCGTCACTCCAGTAGCTTGAAGCAATATACAGAAAGCCGATACCCGCAACCGCCAGGGCATCGGCCCCCTGTTCCCGGTCCCTTCCCCGGGCCTTTTCGATAAGTTCTTCTGTTGTGCGGCCGAAGGCCTGGAGTATGATCTTCGTAAGGACCCAGTAGGGAAAACTGTCAACAGGAATTACCTGGTTTTCTTTATAGACCTTTTTTGCGAATGTTAATTTTCCTGCTATTTCTTTACTGAGGCCCAGGTCAATAACCCGCCGGTTTTCAGCGGTAATACCCAGGGTGAGCAGCATATTCTTTATGTTCTCCCGTTCATCATCTGAAGAATCATGGAGATAGTACACCGGCATGTGGGGGCTGTCATTGAGCATCTTTGAGACATGTGCTTTCAGGTATCCGGGATATCCACCCGCTGAGATAATAATCGTTCGCTCATCGGCATGAAAATTGTTTTTTACAAACAGGTCAACCAGGATGTCCCTCCGGACAACAAGGATCTTCTCGAATCCGTAGTTATAGATGTCAGGTTCTTTCCACTGGGGGGGCGGATTTTTCAGAACCGGGACGGTGATAAGAGCCTTGCCAAGCTTCTTTCTTCCGAAAGCTTTTACCCATTCATTCATTTTCTGTTCTGATGGGGGCGGTTTTTGTTTGAGGACCTTTATCAGGAGACGGAGCATGAGAATAATAGAAAAAATAAAAAAATAGACAGGCATTGCTCTTATCTTTAAGCCATAGTATCCTGCAGACATGAGTAGAATGACCGCCAGGTATATTATCAGGCTCCGGATGTAGAGACGGCGGTTCATTCTGAGATATATTTGTATAAAGGCGGAATAGACCTGGTTTGGCGTGACAAAAAACTCGTTATCTTTTGACGCGACCTTTACTGCTTTGTACAATAATGTATCGGTGAAACCGCTTGTTTTTGGATCGATGATAAAGGTGTATCCGCATGTACATCTCATGCTCTCTCTGTTTTCTCGTTTTAACGCATTTCCGCACTCAGGGCATTTCATGGATTCACCTTCAGCTTTTTATATATCGGAACATGTATTATTTCGTAAAGATTTTGCTGTACGGCTAAAATATATTAATAAAATACCAGCAATCTGTCCCCGTCGAGGAGAACAGATTATTTATTCATGTTTATTTTGACATAGCTGAGGAGTAATATTTTTTCAAGTAAAATTTGGGGATGAATTTTTATTTTTCTTTTCAGGAAACGGTTATCTCTTTCTGTTTTGTTTTTGTTTTCATCCTGTAAACTTCTTCTGGATGAGCTCAAAATCCCTGGGGCCGTCAATATCGTTTTCCCACCGTGCCGCGTTTTTTTTGATGATATGCATAATCCCTCCCATCCGGGAGAGGTCAATCCTGAAAAGCCGTGAAGTAACATCAAAAAGAGCGTTATAGTAGTCCTGGATTTTTATGGACCTTCTTTTTATCTGGCCAATGACCTTCATATGTTTATTTTTCCAGAGGTAATACATGACCTTTGAGAATGACGTGGGCGTGAGAATTTTTCTCACGTTATAGAAGAGATTGCAGGCTTCCGAGTCTATGAGTTCGTCTGTTTCCTTCCGTTTTATCATGGTGCCGCTGTTTCCCACCCTGGCCTGGAAGTCTTCAAAGCACGCGAAGCTCTTCAGTTTTCCCCTGTTGGGCCCTCTCTTTACGTATTTAATCCTGTGAGGGAGCCAGTTGTCCTTAATGTCATCAAAGGCGACAATGCCGAAGATGATATAAATAGGCAGGTTTCGGTATGGATCTGTTGTCATAAGGACTTTTCCGTAATCGTTATGGACAAATTCAACATCTTCCGGCTGGATCCTCGGTGTGTCCCCGAAGAAGACATCTACTCTCTGTCCGTAGTCGAGGTGATTGAAGTAAAAGTCCTTCCAGTGTCCCCCGATGGAATCCTTCATCTGTTTGATATGGACTCCGGGGTAGCTTGAGAGATCGATCTGTTCTTTAAAGCTTTTTACATCATTATAGATATATATTTCGTCATAGAGCTTCTTCCCGTTTTTCTTTGCATTGTATACCGCATCCAGAACATACTGAATTATCGGTTTCCCTGCGAGCTTGTAAAGGAATTTGTTCTCTCCCATGTAGATCTCTTCCCCGTCATATTCTTCCTTGATCTCCCTGAGCATTTTTTTCCGCGCCCGCTTGCTGATCTTGTTGTAACCTGCGAGGATCATTGCGATGGGTTTTTGTGTTTTATCGGTCATAGTCTTTTTTACATCTGGCCTTTGAAGGGATTAATATTAAGAGTTTAAACAAAATCGAGGAATTGTCTAAAGAGAAATAGCGGATAATCTATTTCACGACTCTTTACTGCTTCATTGCCGGTTTATCTTCACCCTGTTCTATTCTTTTTATAATTAATGAGAATTATTTCAATTTCTTTTTAATTTTTGTAAAAAAAATTGTTACTACTCAGCTATATGAGTATAATCAGCCTGTTTACTAAAATATCAACAATATGTCCCCGCCGCCGCAGGCGGCGGGGACATATCAGTTATCTTTTTTAATAAATATGATTATTCTTATACATAGTTGAGTAGTAAAAAATATTTTTGTTGCTCCTCACCAGTGTATAAGAATACAAAAAGAGTTTGCATAATTGTTTTAAATTTAATATATTGACTTTGTTAAGTTCATTTTAAGGAGAAGTAATTTTCCATGAGATATTCTATTATTATTGAAAGAATAACAGATGGTTCCCTGCCGGATGAATATTTTTATGCGCATGTACCTGCTTTAGATCTTACAACTCATGGTTTGGGGATTGAAGGTGCTAAAAAGGCTGCAAAAGATCTCATAGAATTATGGATTGAAGAAAAAAAGGAGAATAATGAGAATATCCAACGAGAAACCGAAGTTTATTATTCCGAAGTTGAAATAGACGATGCCATACTCAGCGCGTGAAGTATTCACTAAATTGAAAAAGATCGGTTTTAGAGAAAAAAGACAATCAGGGTCCCATAAAATACTCAGGCATCCCGATGGACGACAAACTTATATTGCAATGCATCCCGGTGATATCCCAACTGGAACTTTCAGGAAAATTTTAAAGCAGGCCGGAATAACTGAGGATGAGTTTAAAAAGATATAGAAATATGCATTAACGAATAAACTTTACTGATAGCTCCTTTTCCCGCGCGTTTATATTTACTTGACATTAAATTTTGAATGTTTTTGAGTTTCCCGTTAGAGAGGAAAAGTTTATATTTCTGTCATAGCGAGCATAGCGTGGCTATCTGTATCGAATTGCTGTTAATGTTGTAAGCAAGGCTTGGTTATTTATATTTCGATAACTGAATTTTCAAGAGAACAGATCATTACGTCACTTCGTTCCTCATGATGACAGAGACTTCATTTTGTATATACTGTTGTAAAACAAGAAATATTCCCGCTAATAGAGAATGATGATAAATAACAGTGAAAATAAATCTCTCCCCGGCATCTTCCATCCCCTTATTGCCCGGTGGTTCCGGGAAGAGGTGGGTGAACCCACGGATATCCAGCTGAAAACCTGGCCTGCCGCCGCGGAAGAGAAACACCTTCTGATCACCGCGCCAACAGGATGCGGCAAAACACTTGCGGCATTCCTCTGGGCCCTCAACCAGCTGATCATTTCCCGGTGGGACACCGGGAGCGTCCGTGTGCTCTACATCTCACCCCTGAAGGCCCTGAACAACGATATCCGGAAAAACCTCCTGGGACCCGTAGAGAAGATCAGCAGGCTTTTCCGGGAATCGGGTGAGGTCTTTCCCGAAATAAATATCCTTACTCGGAGCGGCGACACACCGGCAGCAGACAGAAGGCGGATGCTCAAATCGCCCCCTGAAATACTTATCACAACCCCGGAAAGTCTTAATCTCATCCTCAGCTCCTCCAACAGTATCCGCATGCTGAAAGGTGTCAGGGCCGTCATCATGGACGAGATCCACTCAATTCTGGGAACCAAACGGGGCACTCACATGATAACCGCCGTTGACCGGCTGGTTGAATATACCGGCGAGTTCCAGCGGATCGCACTCTCGGCCACCATAACTCCCCGGGAAACAGCCGCGGAATTTATCGGGGGATTTGAAATGGTCCGTACCGGGGAGGAACCCCTCTACAAAAAGAGGGAGGTGGAGATTGTCGTTTCGGATATGAAAAAGGAAATCGATGTTGATATTGATTTCCCCCCGGGGGCCAGGGAGAACCTGGTGGACAACTCCTGGTGGCCGTCACTGGTCACTGAGTTCCGGAACGTCATAGGGGAAAGCTCTTCCACCCTTCTCTTCACAAACAGCAGGAAGCTTGCGGAGAAGGTTACGCGGCTGATCAATGAAGATGCCGGCGAACCGCTTGTTTACTCCCACCACGGATCACTCTCAAAGGAGATAAGGCTCCTTGTTGAGGAGAAGCTGAAAAAGGGGGAGCTGAAAGGGATCGTCGCCACCAGCTCCCTGGAACTGGGTATCGATATCGGCAGACTTGACAGGGTGGTGCTGGTGCAGGCCCCCTTTTCCATTTCTTCGGCGCTTCAGAGGATGGGGAGGTCAGGCCACTCTGTGGGTGAAAAAAGCCGGGGGACTATCTATCCCACTCATGGAAGGGACTTTATCGATTCCGCCGTGATCGCCAGGGCGGTTTTAGAGGCTGATATCGAAGAGGTCCGGCCCGTTGAGTCTCCCCTTGACGTCCTTGCCCAGGTTATTGTTTCCCTGTCCCTCGGCGGCGGGCGGGAACTGGACCCTGTCTATTACCTTATAAAGAGCTCATATCCCTACAGGAACCTGGACCGGCAGCACTTTGACCTGGTCATAAAGATGCTTGCGGGGAGGTACGCTGATACGCGGATCAGGGAGCTTGAACCGAGAATTATCCTGGACATGATAAGCGGGAGCTTCAGTGCAGGGAAGGGAGCGGCCATGGTCCTCTATATGTCGGGGGGGACCATCCCGGACAGGGGATATTTCCAGCTCAGGGTAAAGGACTCCGGGGCCAGGATCGGTGAGCTTGACGAGGAGTTTACCTGGGAGAGGTCCATCGGTGAGAAGTTTACCCTGGGAGTGCAGACCTGGCAGATAACAAATATTACGCATAATGACGTAGAGGTGGTCCCCTTTGCCGGCAGCCAGGGGATAATACCCTTCTGGAAGGCCGACGGTGTCAACAGGGACTTTCACTTCGCGGAAAAAGCGGGCCTTTTCCTGAAAGAGGCGGATGAATATCTCGGGGACCCCGGGTACAGGGAGATGCTCATGAACAGGTACCATATGCGGGAAACAGCGGCGGAGGAGACCATTGCCTTTCTCAGGGCGCAGGTTGAGTCAACAGGTACCCGGCTTCCCCACAGGCATCACATTGTTATTGAACATTTTGATGACCCGGGAAACAGGAGTGACTTAAAACAGGTCATTGTCCATACAAACTGGGGCGGCAGGGTCAACACTCCCTTTGCCCAGGCCCTGGGGGCGGCATGGGAGGATAAGTATGGTTACCGGCTGGAGATTTTCACGGACAACCATGCCCTGCTAATCATGCTTCCCCACAGCTTCAGGACGGAGGATATCTTCGGCATGGTTACGGAAGAGAACCTCGAAACACTGCTCAGGAAGACGCTTGAGAGTACGGGGTTCTTCGGCGCGCGGTTCAGGATGAATGCCGGTATCGCGCTCCTTCTTCCCCGGGGAGGGTTCAGGAAAAGGCTTCCCCTCTGGCTCAACAGGCTCCGGTCAAAAAAGCTTCTGGACGCGGTGAAGAAGTACAGGGACTTTCCCATTCTCCTTGAGACCTGGAGGAGCTGTCTCAGGGACGAGTTTGATCTTAAGAACCTTCTCCTGCTCCTTGGCGAGGTCCGGGAGGGGGGAGTAAAGATAACGGAGACCGTTACCGGCAGCCCGTCGCCCTTTGCCGGGGGGCTTATCTGGCGGCAGGTGGACAAGTATATGTACCAGGATGATACGCCCTTTTCGGAAACAGCCTCCGGTCTTTCAGGGGAGCTTATCCGGAAAATAATCGGTTCCCCTGAACTGAGACCCCGGATCTCCTCTTCTCTTACGGACCTCTTTCAGGGAAAGGTAAGAAGGACCGAAGAAGACTACTCCCCCTCGTCTCCCGAAGAACTTATTGAGCATGTGAAGGAACGGTTGCTTATACCTCCCGATGAGTGGGAACTTCTCATAAACGCCATGGAAAGAGATCACGGGGAAAAACCTGACTTCCTCTCCGGGCTCATTCCCCGGAGGCTGGTGAGGGTCAAACTTCCCGGTTCGGATATCTTTTCCGTGGCGGCGATTGAAATGCTTCCCTTTCTTACGGAAGGGCTCGAACTGAAAAGGGAGGACCCGGTTATACGGGTGATAGGCGGGGAGGAGGGTCTTGATCCGAAGGAACATGAGGGCCTGCTCGAAAAAGCTTATTCAGTCTATAAGAAAGATGAAAGTGCGGACAATGAAAGAACAGGTGAAGGGATTCTTATCCAGTTTCTTTCCTTCTACGGTCCCGTTGAAGCGGAGTTTCCCGGGGAAATATTCGGATTGAGCCGGGAGAGACTCCTTGCTCTTTTGGACTCCCTCCTTGAAGAGAACCTCATTGTGGAGGGGGAGATCAGTGACAGGAAATCAGCCACTGAGATCTGTCACGGGGACAACCTTGAAATTCTTATTCGCATCTCCCGGAAAGAGAGACAGCCCCGGTTTGAAGCCCGGGAAATAACGGCGCTTCCCCTCTTCCTGGCCGCGTACCAGGGAATTGTCCCCCTGGACCGGGACGGGGACTGCACTCCCCATGGTGAAGACCGGTATATGGAGGGGCTGAAGTCAGGCTTTGAGAAGCTTTTCGGATATCCCGCTCCTGCAAACGCCTGGGAGGAATATATCATACCCGCCCGGGTAACTCCCTACTATACCGCATGGCTGGACAGCCTGATGCAGACTTCCGGTCTCACATGGTTCGGCTGCGGCAACAAAAAACTGGGTTTTTCCCTGCAGGAAGACCTGGACCTCTTCGTGGAAAATAATCCTGATGAAGATGAAGACAGTCATTCTTTGCTTCCTGAAATCCCGGGACGGTATACCCTTATGGACATTATGAAATTAACCGGCCTGGGACATGTTGAGGCACGGGATCTTCTCTGGAAATCCGTGTGGAAATCCCGGGTAAGCAGCGACAGCTTCGAGACGGTGAGAATAGCTATTCTCAATAAATTCAATCCCAATCCACATGACCTGGACAAGGGTGTGGTGAGGGCAATGACCGGCAGGTGGAACTCAAAGGGGCCGGTCAGCCAGTACTGGCACGGCCTCAGGGGTGAAACAGGGGAGAGGGACCTCATTGAGGAAGAGGAGTTGAACAGGGAGAGGGCCCGGCAGCTCTTTGCGAGATACGGTATACTCTTCAGGGAACTTCTTGCTTACGAACAGGATGCCCTGAAGTGGGGCAGGCTTTTCCGGACATTAAGGCTTATGGAGCTTTCCGGGGAGATAATCTCGGGCCATTTCTTCAGGGGGATAGCCGGTCTTCAGTTTATCTCCCACGAGGGGTTCAGGTTTCTCCGGGATTTCAGGGATGACGGCAGGATATTCTGGCTCAATGCCGCGGACCCTGCTTCACTTTGCGGTATAAAAGTTGATGAACTGAAGACGTACCTTCCGGCCCGGTTTCCCTCCACATTCACGGTTTTTCATGGGGAGAAACTGGTCATGAAAATAATGAAAAACTGCAAAGAGGTTGAGATATTAACAGGTCCCGGTGATAGAGATATTCCGCGGTATCTTCGATTTTTTAAAATCCTCCTTGCCAGGGATTTTAATAAGATGCATACAATATATGTGAATAAAATCAATGGAAAACCCGCCCGTACAAGCGATTATGGACATCTTTTTACTGAATCAGGATTTACCGGTGAATATAACAGCTTGATGTTAGTCAAAAAATATCAGAGTTAATATACAGAAATAGTAGGATAAAAGAATTAATTCTGGACAATTTTTGCTGAATTTTAAACTGTTGTTTTTGTTAGTATAAAAAAGAATAAAGTAGAAAAATGGAGTGTGTGATAAAATGAAGATAACCACCAAGATATTTTTCCTCTATCTTATATCGATACTTGTGATGGTTGCCCTTGCCGGAGGGATGATCTTCACCACGACCACCTTAAACCGTGTGTATGGAAATCTCCATGAAGAAAGCAGTATCCCAACAGAGAAACTTATCGAGTTGCGGCAGATGTTCACTGATGTGGAAATGGGAATGCTCGGTGTACTGGCAGGTTCCCTCTCCCCGGGAAAAGCCGGTAGAATGTTAAAATTATCGGAAAAAAAGATCAACGAAACCTGGAAAGAGATATCGGGGAAAGTCAGGGCGGAGTCGGATATCGTAAAATCCGATTTTGAAACATACTTAAAGATCTTCAATAACCAATACAAAAAACTGGCAGCCGCATATGCCGGAGGAAACCTTAATTATATTAAAGAACAACAGAAAAGCTGGTTTATTGTGAAGAAGAAGCTCAAAGATCCTCTCAATGCCATGATCGCGTATATGAAGTTTAAGCGAAATACTGTTTTCGTTAATGAGAAAAAAAGGATCAACAGGTACAACCTTTTGACAATTGTGGCGGCAATCGTAATATTTCTCGGTTTTACCACAATGATATTTATTCTTATCGGTTCAATCAGGGAACGTTTAAAGGGACTCATTCACAAAATGGAGGACCTCTCCGGCGGAGCCGGGGATTTAACATACCAGCTGGATGTGACCGGGAAGGATGAGATCGCGGTTCTCTCCAATCATTTTAATAACTTTATCAATACCCTGAGAACCATGGTTGTTGAAATAAGGGATATAGGAATCGCCCTGTCAACCTCCACTGATGAGATGTCATCAACAACACAGTCTTTTACCAACAATGCGCAGACCCAGGCCGCAAGCTCGGAGGAAATTGCCGCGACCATGGAAGAGATCTCCGCGGGAAACAACCATATTAAAGAAAGTGTCGTTTTACTCCATGAACTTGTGAAATTTATCGTGGGAAGGCTCGATTCAGGAATGGAGAAGGTCAAGGAGGCCCTTGGCCGAATGGCAGATGCCCTTACCACCCGGGACAAAGTGGATTCTTCCCTCCAGTCCATTGAAGGGGTTGTGACAAGGGTTACGGCCAGTATGAACGAAGCCCAGGATGTGGCCGATAATACGAGGACCATTATCCAGTCTGTAACCGAGATAGCAGAACAGGTCAACCTCCTGTCGCTCAATGCCGCCATTGAGGCGGCCCGTGCGGGAGAGCAGGGAAGGGGATTTGCCGTTGTTGCAGACGAGATAGGCAAACTTGCGGAGGCCACACAGAATAATGTAAAGGACATAACAGACAAGATCCAGAACGCGTCCGATTCCATCGGAAAAGCGGGAGTTGAGATCAGGACCATTGTGAGCAGGATAAAAAGCATCATTTCCGAGATTACGGTTTTCGGAGACATCGTTAACCAGGTAAACGATATCATGATTGCCGATAACAAGGTCAAGGAGAACATCCTTTCAGATGCCCGGGTCATGTCAGACAGCGCCGAATCCATAAATATCTCCATAAAGGAGCAGGCAAACGCGGTAGAAGAGATCATGAAGAACATTGAAAGGACCAACCTGTTGATACAGGCTAACGCTTTAGGCGCGGAGGAAATTACTGCCAGTACCGAAGAAACTGCCGGTATGGCGGAAAAACTTCGGGAGCGTGTTGAGCTTTTTACAGTCAAGAAAACCAGTGAAGAACATGAGGAAAAACCAGGTCCTGATGGCAGGATAGTTGTTGTTAAGGAACTCCCGGTTGAGAGTGATATGGATTTACAGGGTGAACAGCCTCTTATAAACAGTGATTTAACAGGATAAAAAATAAAGACCAACTTCATAAACGAAACCACATATGCGAAATTATAAATCATTACCCATGTACCGGTACCTGATGGTTCTCACAGTATGTTCCACCGCGGGACTTCAGGGCTGGAGAACGCTTTTTGATAACTTCGCGGTCCATACGGTGGGACTGGAAGGGTCGCATGTCGGCATTCTTCAGTCGGTAAGGGAGATCCCGGGACTTCTTGCGCTTCTTGCGGTCTATATCATGATGGTTGTCAGGGAGCACAGGCTGTCATCTGTTTCCGTCTTTACTCTCGGGATCGGTGTGGCGGTAACCGGGCTCTTTCCTTCGTTCGGCGGGCTTATTTTCACTACGCTGATTTTCAGCTTTGGTTTCCACTACTACGAAACAACCAACAAGTCTCTCACTCTCCAGTATTTTGATAAGGAGACGGCACCCCTGGTTTTCGGTAAGCTGAGAAGTTATGCCTCTGCCACAAATATCGTGGTGGGCCTTGTCATTTTTCTCATGGCATTCGTCCTCAGCCTGGTGAAGATGTTCATGGTCCTGGGAGGCATCATTATCATTGCCGCGATCTGGAGTCTTACGCAGAATCCCGCAGATAAGGAGATTACACCCCAGAAGAAGGAGATGGTTTTCCGGAAAAAGTACTGGCTCTTTTATACGCTGACCCTTCTTGCAGGCGCCCGGCGGCAGATATTTATCGCCTTTGCGGTTTTTCTCCTTGTAAAGAAATTCGGTTACACTGTTCAGCATGTGACATTTCTTTTCGTGCTCAATAATGTCATCAATTATTTTCTCAGTCCCCTGATCGGAAGGTTTGTTGTGAAATATGGAGAGAGAAAGGTCCTGTCACTTGAATACGGCAGCCTTGTCTTTATCTTTCTGGCCTACGCGGTTGTTGATTCGAAAATTCTTGTGGGTGTTCTCTATGTTCTTGACCATGTCTTCTTTAATTTCGCGCTGGCCATAAACACTTTTTTCCAGAAGATAGGTGACCCTGCCGATACCGCGCCCAGTATGGCCGTGGGGTTTACTATCAACCATATTGCCGCCGTTGTTCTTCCCGCCATCGGCGGCCTGCTCTGGATGATTGATTACAGGATACCCTTTATTGGCGGCGCGGTGCTCAGCCTTGTTTCACTCTTTTTTGTTCAATTTATCGACAGCCAGCTGAAACTGCGGGCGGTACAGGACAACTGAGGGTTTGTTTTGCCCGGAAGAGAAGCGTTTGAAAAATATGACCATGAGTATAATGAGTGGTTCAGGGGAAGGAGCTTTTGTTGTCATCAAGGAGTGAAATAACGGGGGGAAAGTGAACATTAAATATCAGGATATCATCGAAGCCAGAGAATTGCTGGATCTTTCCGAACGGGCGTCAATGGAAGAAATAAAATCCCGTTACAAAAAGCTCATCAGCAAGTGGCACCCGGACAAATGCAAAGAGGATGATGAAAGGTGCAATGAAATGACAAGAAAAATAATTGCCGCATATAAAATCATTATTGCATATTGTGATCAATACCACTATTCTTTTTCAGATGATGAAATCATGAGATATTTAAAAGGTGACGAATGGTGGAATGAACGGTTTGGCCATGATCCCTTATGGGGCAAGAGTCATAAGCCATAAGGCTGCGTTGCAGCAGGGTATTCCGTAGAAATAAGTATTCAGGGATGGACACAACTTATTCTGCTCTATGAAAAAAACCTATTTAATCTTCTACTTGCTTTTTCTCCTGTTGATCCTTGGTCTCGGGATCTTTGATATCGCCGATGACTATCTTCACGGTTCGGATATTCCTCATCTTATGTCTGAAATACTCCTGGTAGGCGCGTGCGTGGAACTGATGCGCAGGGTTTGGAGTAAGTACCGGCACCAGGAAGATGTAATAAAACAGCTTGAAAAAGAGGGTTTGGAGCTTGATAAATCACTGATGAAATGGAAAAAAGAGACAGAGTCTCTGAGAAATACCATCAGGGAAAGCATTGAATCTCAATTTATCAGATGGGGATTGTCCCAATCGGAGATGGAGGTGGCTTTTTTGACGCTGCGGGGTTTCAGCTTTGAGCAGATTGCCGGCCTCCTTGATAAAAGTGAACGGACTGTCCGGAAACAGGCCGGATCCATTTATGAAAAATCGGGGTTTCCCGGGAGAGCGGCATTTGTCGGCTTCTTTCTGGAGTCTCTCTTTGAACTCGACGAGGAACCGAGTTTTTATGATTGAGCTTTTGTTCCTTGTGTAACCCGTTTCCGCCCCTTATCCTGCCTATGGGTCATATGACCCATTGACGAATAAGTTTTTTCCCTGTAGATTGTGCGCAATACTTAGCTGTATAGTTAAAACAGAGTTAACAATGAAATATTGGTTTGTCCCCGCCGCCTACGGCGGCGGGGACAAACCAATTATCTTTTTTTCATTAAAATAACTAATTTTCTCTATAAGTTAAGGAAAAACAACAAATCTATTAAATGAAGTTGATGTAACTTCGAGGAGGAAAAAATGAGCGCGTTGCAACATCCAATGTTTGTTCATTTACCGATGTCTGCCGTCATACTGCTTCCGGCACTACTCCTGTTTGCTTTTTACAGGGAAAGAAAAGGGAACCCCGTCCCTCAGATATGGTATATGGCAAGTGGTCTGATGCTTATGACCGCTGTTGCGGCAACACTGGCCCTTGTCACAGGAGACATGGGTGAGGAGATCGTGGAAAAAGTCGTGGCCGGATCAATTATTGAGGAACATGAAAGGTGGGGAAAACTTTTTGCGTTCCTGATTTATGTTATAACGCTTCTTTCGGTCATTCATTTCTTTGTGAAGGACCCTTTGAAGAAGATAGCGAGGACCGGTTTACTGGTTTTAAGCATTCTTCTCCCGGTTGCCGGGGCCCAGACCGGGCGTCTGGGCGGCGAGCTTGTCTATAAACACAATGCCGCTTCA
This sequence comes from Spirochaetota bacterium, assembly GCA_050298055.1. Classification (GTDB taxonomy): domain Bacteria; phylum Spirochaetota; class UBA4802; order UBA4802; family UBA5550; genus JBNKTL01. The sequence goes on along the minus strand of JBNKTL010000044.1, from coordinate 23,438 downwards.
GCCCTGATGATGGAACAGGGGAATGCGGAGAAAACACTGGTTTCAAAAAATATAACCGGTAAATACAACCATGATCGGGATGATGATGACCAGGGGAGAGACTATAAAGGTCGTGACCGGGAGGATGATGATCATGAAAGAGACCATAAGGATCGTGATGATGATTAATCTCTGATTTTGAAACTTATCCTTTTGTCATCTGCCGGGCTTTCCCTTAAGCCCGGCGGTTTTTTCTGATTTGTGTTCTCATGAACAGACAGTGTATTCCCTATAACAGCGGCAACCTTTTCCGGGAACTGCAGGTGAACGTTGTGGGACGCTCCTTCTACCGGGAAAAGCTTCATGCCGGGGATCTTCTCCCCGGCTCTTGCCGCTTCAGCTGTATATTTCGCGTCTTCAGTTCCATGGATGTAGCTGATATCCAGGTCCCGTTCCGCAAGCTCGTGGAGGAGATAGAGTTGGTTCCCGGCACTCATAATTTTCATGGCCTCCCTGAGCTCATTTATATCATTACCGCTTCTTTTTATTATCAGTGAATTTTTCATGTCGCCCTCAAGGGTCTTGAAAAGGTCAGTGCTGTACCATTTCTTTAAAAAATCCAGGAAGTCATTTCTGCTTGTTATTCCCTCAAAGAGAGCAAGGTCATTTTTATATCTCACTTTTCTCTCCCGTTCATCTTCGATGCCAAAGGAGGATGATTCCAGCACCAGGTGTTCAATATTTTCAGGAGAGAGCAGGGCCATCCCCGCCGCGATCCTTCCCCCCATGGAATACCCGTAGAGGCTGTAGTTCTCCACTCCCCGCAAGCGGAGCAGGTGGTTTATCATTTGGGGCAGAGACATGAAATCCCTGAATTCGGGAAATCTACTCACACTGAAAAGTGATTCCCCATGCCCCGGAAGGTCGGGGATAATGCAATGAAACCTGTCTGAGAGGTGATCCGCCAGCCCAAGCATATCATGGGATGAACTCATGAATCCATGTAGCAAAACAAGCGTTCTGCTCCTCTTTTCTCCTCTAAAAACCATATTCAGCAAAGGTTATACCTTCATTGCCATAACAGACGCAAGTTTAATAAGATCTTCCCGTTTCTTTTTCATGTTCCCGTTATCACTGTTGAGCCAGATATATCTTCTGGGTATCTTAAACTGAGGGAGTCTCTCCTTAAGCTCCCCGGTAATATGGGCGCTCTCAACCCGGTTTTCCGATTCAATAAATGCCCAGGGAACGTTCCCCAGTTCACGGTCGGGTGCGGGTACCACATATGCTTCATGGATCCCCTCCAGCCGTAAGATCTCTTTCTCAATTTCATGGGGATTAATGTTTTCCCCCCCCGAGAGAAAGACCTGGTCCGCCCTTCCGGTTATGACCAGGTTGCCCTTTTGGTCAAAGTAACCTGTATCGCCGGTGAGAAAATTTCCGTCTTTACGGGGATCGGTCTCCTCATCTCCCCGAATATATTTTTTAAAGAGGACTTCCCCGCCTATGATGACCCTGTTCTCCTCGTCTATGGTGACCCTGCGGTACCGGAGGGGCCTGCCGGAGGTAAAGTATTCATCCTCCCCGGAACCGGGATTCACGGCAGTGAGCTGGGCGCATGATTCTGTTGAGCCGTATGTGGGGATAACGGGGATCTTCTGCTGAAGTGCTTCCCGGATAAGCCACCGGGGTGACGGTGCGCCCCCGAGGAGTATCCCCCTGCATTTTTTCAATGCCCTGACTGTTTCACTTTTATCCATCAACCTGATAAGCTGCGTGGGGACCAGGGAGAGGAAAGAGGGGGAGGCGCTGACAATTGCATTCCCGGGATTCCTTGTATTTTCCGTGAGTATGGTCTTTCCGCCGGCAAGGAGGCACCTCACCGGTATGATAAGGCCGCCCACATGGAACAGGGGAAGGCCCGCGAGCCAGCTGTCTTCCCCGGTCATTTCCAGGTGTTCCACCGTACCAGCCGCGCTGTAGAGAAAGTTACCCGTGGTCAGGACCACCCCCTTGGGCCTCCCGGTACTTCCCGATGTAAAAATTACGGCCGATTCCGAATCAAGTTCCGCTGCCGGGAACTTCTCTGCCGCTTCGCCGGTTTTTCCGGTCAAAAGGGAAGGGGGGATATATTTAATGTTTTCCGCCCCGGGGTCTTCAGGGGCTATGATGAGATCCGGTTTTACAATATCAACCTGGCCGGTGATGGGGGCCCGGGGATTGTAGAGTACCAGGGTGAATCCCCTGACCCATGATGCCTGGAGAAGGATAAGATGAAAGAGTGAGTTGTTCATGCAGAGGGCCACCCTGCTTCCCCTTTTTATTCCGCTCTCATCCAGTGCAAGAAGGGCCGACTGCAGAAGTTTCCTGAGGTCCCGGTAGAGGTAAGAGGTCTCTCCCTCAACAACAGCAATATTGTGGCTGTATCTCCGGTAGAGTTCATCAATGTTGAACTTTCCCGACTCAATGAAAGTCTCGATCAAACTGTCACCTCTTCAAGCTTGCTCAGAGAGAGGATATCGTTAAAGAAGAAAACCGGGCCGGGTATGTTTATGGAACCGTTTTGCAGAGAGATCTTTTCATTTAAGATATCTGATTCAAGGTACCTGTAGGTATCAAAGCCGTGTGATGTTTCCAGCCCGGTGTCAGGCCGGGTCCCTATAAGAGCGAGGGCGGATATTCCCGCGCCGGTGTTAAAGGGAGAACTGAGAACGGTTTTAATGCCGTAACTGTTTGCCGCATCTATTGACCTGAATATCCCGTGAAGTCCCTTAACCCATGAGGATTTGAGGACCAGCGCCTTTACGCTGCCCGGAAGCTTTTTCCTGTCAATATCATCATCGCTGATATAATCACCCACCGATTCATCAAGGGCTATGTTATATTTCACTTTTCTGTAGAGACTGCTGTTTTTTACCGGCTCTTCAAAATACTCAATCTCGTGACCCTGAAGAGATTCCCAGTACCTGTCGAGAGCTTCCGGATCAAGGGACCGGTTGCCATCCAGCCTCAGTATTATTTCTCCTTCCATTCTCTCAGCAAGGCGGCGGATCTGGTTTATCTCCGCTTCTTCTGATATCCTTCCCACCTTGACCTTGACGGTTTTATAACCTCCCTCTTTTAGGGCATTGAACTGTTCCTCAATGTTTTGTTCGGCCTCATCGGGATAGAAGAGGCCGTTAACCGGCAGAGATATCCCCATGGAGAGGTCACCGAAATACTTCTTTACGGGAAAATCGGGCTGTTTGAGGAGCAGGAAGAGAAGAGCAGACTCAATACTGAAAAGAGAAGGGGGCGAGTAGCCGTTCTTCGTATCCAAAAGTCCCATAAAGGGGGCCCTGGGGTTCCAGTTTATAAGAGAAACGGTTTTTCCCGTTGTTTTCGCGGCAAATTCTTTAAGTTCTTTCAGGCAGGTTTCACCGGTGGTGACATCGAGACCGGGCAAAGGGGCGGCTTCCCCGTATCCCATATTTCCGCTCTCATCCCTGATAACAATTATGTATCCTTCGCGATGATCGGTCTTTTTCCCTGCGATCTGTACGGCCCTCTTTAAAGGGAGCCTGAATCTGTATATTGATATGCTTACTATCTTCATTATCTGTACAAATTGAATAAAATTTTCGGGAACAACTGAGCCGTTGCTTTTTTCGTATAGAGTGGCCTGAGTCTTTAAAATTTGTCAAGGAGTTAAAGAGTCATTATGCGGTAAACATGCGGAAAAATAAAAAATATTGATTTTTTAAACCGCTTATTGTATTTTCATTCAAAATACGTATTGTCTGAGACTTTATGAAAGAGGGAGGTCCCATGAAGCAAAAGAGAAGATTTCACCCGGTTTACCCGGTTCTTGCCCTGCTTATTATCATGGCAACGGGGGAACACCGGCCGCTGGCTGCCGAAAAAGACTGCGGATGCGGTTATGAAAAGCTGCAAAACAGAATAAAAGGGAAATGGAAGGGTGACAGGAAACTGAGTCTGCGCATGAATAAACTGGGTCTGGCAAAGCACAGGAAGAAGGACTACTGCGGGGCAATAGCTACCTGGTGCAGGGCGGCCGAAGCGGACCCCTCCTTCTGGAAGCCCTTTTTTAATATTGCCTGTGCCCATTCCCTTATGGGCAACCCGGAACTTTCAATCAAGTTTATCAAACGTTCCTTTGCGTCGGATACGGTCTCGGCATTAAGGTCAGTGATTTCAGACAGCGACCTGAAACCCATAAGGAACCATCCGGGATATAAAAAGGTCCTCAGGGAATACGGGGGCAGAGAATGTATCGAGACCTTTCTTAAACTGGACAGCTCCCTGAAAAAGGGGGACTACCGGCTCTTCAGGTCGTTGATCCATAAAGGAGAGGGACTTAAAATCCAGCAGAAGAAGTTTACCTTTGAAACCTTTACCCGGGATGAGTTTAACAAAATCAGACGGGAGATGTACCAGGGCGGTCCCCTCAGTATCGGAGGTGTAGAGGGAAATGGAGATTCTCTCTCCGCCAGTGTGACCACAAATTATCGGCAGGACCCTCCCGGTTCACCCATGAGGTGCGAAAGCTGGACGGACAATTTTTTCACGCTTAAAAAGACCGGGGAAAAGTGGTATCTTCGGAGTGTACATTCGGAGGGGAACGGGGGATGTTAGAAGAAGTTCCGGGTTGAAAGCAGTTTCGAGTTATTTATTGCGACTTAAAGTGGAAGAGTTCTGGGGCCGCAGATGAACGCAGATTTACGCGGATGGTTTTAAAGATTGTGATTTGTCATTCCCGTGAAAACGGGAATCCATATTATTTGTTGGGAATAGATTTGTTATACCATAATAAAAATTATTGACATTTCAATAGTATGTATTACATTAATGTCAGATAAGTAATACGAGGTGAAAGAGTGGATACAATGACTTTGAAAATTCCTGATGTTCTCAGGAAAAAGTTGAAAAATTTCTCTCAAAAAAAAGGCATGAGCAAATCTGAAATTGTGAGAAACGCGCTGATCGAATATCTTGATAAGGATGATGTTATAAACAAAGGTACATTTATGGATTTAGCGATGGACCTTGCCGGCAGTGTTGATGAGAAATCAGGCCTTTCAACAGATAAGAAATACTTAAAAGAATATGGTAAATAAAGACAAAAAAATAATAATTGATACCGGCCCTTTAGTTGCATTTCTCAACAAAAAAGATAAATATCACAAATGGACGCTTTCCCAATTTTCTCATCTCAATCCGCCATTCTTTACCTGTGAGTCAGTTATATCTGAAGTCTGTTTTCTCTTAAGAAATACGGAAAATGGCCCGCAAAACATCTTTCGCCTCATTGAAAGAAAATTAATAGCAATACAATTCAAGCTTGTATCAGAATTAACAATTATTGCCCGCTTAATAAATAAATATAATAATATTCCCATGTCTCTGGCTGATGCATGCCTGGTGAGAATGAGTGAGCAAATAGCAAATAGTGCAATTTGTACATTAGACAGTGATTTTAAAATTTATCGAAAAGATAAAAGAAAAATAATACCTGTTATAATTCCAGAGACTATCTAATACTTCGACTGCGCGATTTTTAACTAATCATGGTTGGTTAACTGCTGGTGTACAACTATTAAGAGAATCTTATTGGTGCAAAATCACGCGGGCTCAGCACTGGTATTTAATGAGATAGAATAATTTCATTGAAGCTATTCCATGATTAAAAACGAGACAGTAAGGTTTTTTACAGCCTCACCCCGTTTCTCTTTGTATGTACTTCAAGATCGTCTTCCGGTGAGAGCCTTATCTCAATAAAGTGGTGCCTTTTTTTATTGGATGAAATTTCCTCCGTAGCAGCTCTGTACGCCCTCTCAAGTTCTTCCGCAGTGGAGACTGAGGTGTAGGGGACGCCGAACTGCCCGGCGATTTGCGAAAAATCCATCTCATGGGGAGTGGCAGAGTAGGGATAGATCACCCCGGGAAAGTTCACCACCGGGAGCCGTTCGAATATCCGCCCCCCGCCGTTGTTGATGACGACAAGGAGAAGGTTCCCGCCGGTATCCGCGAGCTGGGTGAGGGAGTTCATGTCGTGGAGAAAGGAGATGTCCCCTATGACGGCAGTGACCGGTGTCCCCGCTGTTTCTGAGAACCCCAGGGCCGTTGCCATATTTCCTTCAATGCCGCTGACTCCCCGGTTCATGATAAAGGTAAGGTCCCTTTCCCCGTTATAAACATTCCTGTCGAAGCTCCTCACCGGGAGTGAGTTCCCCGTAAAGATCCCCCATCCCTCCGGTGAATGTTCGGTGATCAGGGAGGCGATCTTCGTGTGGTTGAGGGGCCCGTTCTCCGCCACGGCTTCCAGTTCCCTGTCCAGGCGCCGCAGGTCCGCCAGAAGTTTTTTTGCCGCCTCCCCGCGCCGGAGCTTAGTGATGCAGATCTTTTCGGCAAAGATTACGGGATCGGTCACAAGTTTTATATTTACCCTGTGGACCGGGTCCTGCATCTCCCTGCTGCCGTTCACCTGGACATAGACCGAGTCGTTGTTCAGGAGAATGTTTTCATAAAAGTGTTTGGAGACAAGTCCCTGCCCCAGGTGAAGGATGGTATCGGGCCCGTATTCATTGATAAGTCTCAGGGTCTCGGGATGGTCCATGTCATAGAGGGAGATATCCGGAGGAAGCAGTGTCTTGAGGGATGAGCCGATATCCGCAAAGACCGGCCAGTTGAGTTTTTCGGCGAATTCAGAAAACGCGTTTTTCTCACCGGAATATTTCATCCTTCCGAAAACCAGCAGGCCCCTTTCGGTCTTTTCCATAATACTCCGGATTTCATCAAGGGAGCTTTCATCCGGTTCCGGCGGGAAGGTCCGGTAACGGGTATGGGCCCCCTCCCGTAAGAGAAGTTTTTTTATTTCCCGGAGATAGTTGTCCGAATAGTCCCTCTTCTCAAGGGGGACCAGGGGGTCCCTGAACCGACAGTTCAGATGGACCGGCCTCCCGCATGTTGCCAGCCTGCTTATCTCCGAAAGGAGGGACTTAACCGGGTATTCCTCCGAGGGAGGAGGGAGGCTTAAGTCCCACCGGGTGTATCTTCCGAATATCTTCTCCTGGTCTATGGTCTGGTTGGCGTCGCTCCCCGTAAGTTCCGGGGGCCTGTCGGAGCTGAGCACGATAAGGGGAAGATTGTCCCTGTATGCCTCGATCACCGCCGGGTAGTAGTTTGAGAGCGCTGTCCCCGAGGTGCAGACCAGGACCGCCGGTTTCCCGGAAGCCTTTGCGTGGCCGAGTCCCCTGTATCCCGCCCCCCTCTCGTCGATACAGATATATTTTTCCGCATGGCTGTTATTGGCCAGGGCGCTGAGGAAGGGGGCGTTCCTGTTCCCCGGTGAGAGATAGAACCTCCTGATCCCGCAGCGTACAAGCTGGTCCGTTATGAGAGAGGCCCAGAGGACGTTTATGTTCTGGAGGAGAATATTTTCATCCATTAGAGTTCCCCGATCCCTTTGAGGAAATTATCCATTTTATTGTCTGTTTCGTTCCACTCGTCATCGGGGCGTGACTGCCTGACGATCCCCGCCCCGGCAAAGATATGAAGGTCTTTCCCGGTTATCAGCGCCGACCTGATCCCCACGGCGAAATTTCCCTCTCCCTTTCTCACCCAGCCTATGGGCGCCGCGTACCAGCCCCTCTGGAAGGGCTCAAGCTGCGGGATGAGCCGCTGTACGGATTCCTTGGGGTGTCCGCCCACGGCAGGTGTGGGGTGGAATGAATTTATGAGGTCCAGGAGGTTTATATTCTCATCTGCCTCTCCCGCGTAGAGTGTCATGATATGCTGAAGGTTCTGGAGTTTCAGGATAACTTCGTTTTCCCTGACCTCGACGTTTTTGCAGAACCTGTCCATCCTCTCCCTGATGAACCGGGAGACGATCCTGTGCTCTTCCAGTTCCTTGGGTGAATTGAGGAGTTCTTCCTCCCGTTTTTTGTCCTCCTCTTCTGTTTTTCCCCGGGGGCGGGTGCCGGCGATGGACTCCACGGTGAGTTCGTTTTTCTTCAGCTTGAAGAGACGCTCCGGGGACCTGCCGGTAAAGGCGAGGTTGTCATCGATTTTATAGAAGAAGAGAAAAGACTCTTCGTGGAGACGGTTCAGCTTGTTGAGTATGGCGTAGAGGTCCCAGTAACACCTGTTTCTTACCACTTTTTTCCGGGAGAGGACGATCTTTTCGATCTCACCTGCGTTTATCTTCTCCAGTGCGCTGTTTATCATCACCGCCCATTTCTCCTTATCCGGCACAAAGATCTCACTTTCCGGTTGATAGCAGTGGTCAGGGGCGCTCTCCGTGATGCCGCTGTCGATGGCTTCGAGTTTTTCCCTGAGTTCATTCCTGATATCGGATATCTTCTTCTCCTCATTGCAGTAGTAGTTGAGGATGACGAAGTATTTTTCTTTTCTTTTGTGGATCTCAACCAGGGGGAGGGTAAACCTGCAGTTGTTGAATCCCTGCCATTCGTCGGAGATGACCGGGTAGTTGGAAAAGCCGAAGCCCCCGAAAAGCCGGAGGTTTTTGTTCAGTGAGAGTATCTCTTCGATCCGGGGAAAAGCATTGCCCGGGGTGTCAGCCTTGATGATCAGGGTGTTTCCCAGGCCCCCGAACTGGTAGAGGCTGTTCTTGTCCTTGAAATAGAGGAGCTCGGGGATATTATAACGGGTGATCAGTTTGATAATGTCAACCGGACCGGGGATCTCTTTTTCCAGCCTTGCATAAAAGTGTTTCCTGTCCGCGCTCTCAATCTCGAGCGTATCGATCTCTTCTTTAAAAAGTTCCGAATACCTGGGAATATCAACCATGAAAATTCTTACCCTGCGATTTATTCCTTTTAATGAATTCAACAGGATTTCACTATCACTCTGCTTTTTTGAGTTCATTCCTGTAGAAATACCGAGGTCATAGTACTCCGGCGAAATGGAAAATGGAATTTTCAGATTCACATTCATGCTCTATATGTCAAGAAAATATCTGAAATTGGCCCTCTATGCAGTCCCCGTTTATCTCCCTTCGGGGTAAAGCACCTCGCCCGGAATGTAAAATTAAGTGAAGTCGTATATCTGATTTATTCTATTGTAAAATCATCAGGATACGTTAAATCCACGGTTGTATTGCCATTAACGGTTGCGTAATTAAAATAATAATCATCACCTGTCTCTACAGCCGGATCACCGGGATCTGCATTCCCGTCTTCATCAATAAAACAGGTCAGGTAGTAGGTCCCCCCGGACAAAGAGAGATCGGAGCCTCCGCTCTGGATGACACCTGAGCCCCCGCTGGCATTTATAATAAATGAGCCGAACCCCTGGGAATTAAACAGGTCTGATTGTGAAAAGAGAGAAAAATAAAAGGTCTTGCCGTTGTGGGCAGATGCGCCTGTTAAGGTCACGGTGACTGTTCCCGCTGAAGGGCCTGTATCACTGTTATCGTTAAAGCAGCTGCTCAATGATAAAATAACGGGAAGAAGGAAAATAGAAAAAAGAAGAGAATATTTTTTCATGGTCTTTTCTCCTTTCAGTATTTTTCTTAATACGAATTTCACCGGTTCCCCCCGGAGGAAAATACTCCGGGAGAAACAGTGTATCATGCCCTGAGTATAGAATTTTTTTTGAGAAATGTCAAAAACAAAAGCTGATTAGTTCTCAGAGAAATTAATGGGAGGGGTGCCTATTATAAAAAGATGTCTTCTTTTCCTTATAGCCGTAAGACCATACTGAAGATCACGGGTAGTACTCATACGCCCCGGAACTGGGAGATGTCCTGTAGCTGCTCCCCGTATAATCTGTGGTGATACCGGTACCGGTCACACCTGAGGTGTAGCAGGGGGACCCTGTTCCCTGGAGTGTCAGGTCCGCATTGAGAAGGAGGTCGCTATCACCTGTGTTGTACTGGGATTCTGTTACACCTGTATCCATGTCTGCCGCGGTTCCGTAGGGTGTTCCCAGGTAGTTCAGGGTATCGAATCCGTATTCCCGGAAACAGTTCCCCGAAATATATGATCCTGATGTTAGTGCGCCGGCAACAACCAGGTGTGCCGCCACAACCGAATTGAATATATTGTTGGTGAGGTCCGTTGAACCGGTTGCCCCGGTAAGATACATGTTGTAGTCGCTGTTGCCCGAGATGGTGTTATGTACGATAGTGTAACCAGCCGCATTGGGGGCGTTGAAGGCAATGCCGCTGTATCCCCCCGAAATCGTTCCGTTTTCTTTAATGATGGATACAGCCAGGTCAAGGACCAGGTCTGAGTTTCCCGCATCAACTGCATAGATCCCGTGTCTGTCACATCCGGTGACGAGAGTTCTTCGTATGGTGACAGTGCCGGAATTTCCCGTAAGGTAGATCCCTTCCCCTTCCGCGCTGTTGACAGTAGTGTCAGATATTGATACATTGCTGATGGTCCTGGTCATGTTCCCGTCTAGGGATGAGCTGTTGGCATCGATGATGATCCCCACGCCCTTGTTGCCGTAGCGGATGCCGCTCCACCCATTACCCGATTCACTGATAGCAGTGCCGCTTATGCTTACACCGTCGATGCTGCTGTCGGTATTCCCCGATACGTAGAGTACCGATACCTCGATCCCTGCGTACCCGCAGCGGGAAATGGTATTGTTCCTGAAGGTGAAGTTTGAAGCGGACTGGTTGCTTTCATATGTCTGGGGGGATATTCCCGAATCGAATATGTCCCTTACCGTGGTCTCCTCAACCAGGCAGTTGCTCGATGAGTTCCCGAACTCGATGCCGTTCCCCGCGAAAATGTCCGGGGGAGCGGAAAAGATGAATGCTCCTCCCAGCTTCTCCACGGTACAGCTCTTCACCGAGATGTTGCTGCTGTCGGAAAACTCTATCCCGTGGAGGCTCACATAGCGCACATGGATGTTTTCAATGGTAATGTACGATGAAGAATTGCCGTGGATGCCGTGGAGCCTTCTGCTCACCTCCATGACATGGTCCGCCGGTGTTCCCGTGCTGCACCAGGCATAGATTTTTCCCGTTGTGCGGTCAAAGGAGAAGGAGCCTGCGGATAGGCTTGCCAAAGTGGTGGCCTCATCGGTGTCCCAAGCCACAGATGTGAGCACGGTGCCGTCTTCCGCCACCATCCCCAGTCCCTCAACACTCCCCGATGGAGTGAGGGAGTAGATGCTGCCGCTTTCAGGGGACCAGCCTGTTTCCGTCTCGGAGCCCTGGACCACGGGGAGTGAACCGGAGCCGTAATTGCTTATAACAACCGGGTTTTCAGCGGTGGCAGTGATGTTGTTCAGGGTAAGGGTCTCCCGGGCAACTGTTCCCCGCTTCTGACGGTAGGCATAACCGGCGGTGAAACTTACCTGTGACCATGAGTTGTAGGGGGTTGCTTCACTTCCGTCACCACCGGACGGGGCACCGGGATCAATATAAACAGAGGGGAGTCCGCTGCCCTTGTTGCCCGAACCGCTGCCGCAGGATACGTTAAGAAGAACCGGGAGGAAAAATATCAGAAACGCAACTGCCAATCTTTTCATAAGAACTCCTAATATCTTTTTGCTTAAAGTATTATACTGTTTTTCTGATTAAAGATGCAAGCGGTATGAGAAAAAAGTTCAGGCCTCTTTTCATTGGTTAAAGTCTTTTTCGGAATGATTGTTTTCTATTTCAACTTTTCCAGTTTTATAGTTTTGCTGAGTATCATGAGAAAACCTGAAATGACCACTACCGCCAGTACCAATTTCCCGGGCCCTTTTCCCATATACTGCGCCGCGAGATTGCGAAGTTGAAAAATATCCACCAGGGAGGCCGTTAAGATGACAGAAACAATGGCGATACTTACCCCTCTTATAAGACCGGTCATTCCGCTGTATCTTTTGCACTTGGGGCACTTTACCAGGTTTTTTGAAAGAAAAAAGAAATATATATCATGGGAACACCATGGACAGGGCCGGGAAAAAATCCTTAACGGGTTTATATTTTTCCGACCTTGTTGAGAATGCCTGCTTATGGGGGCTCCGGCTTCCGGAGCACATTCGGGACAGGAAGCATCTGATTTTATATCGTAATAACCGGTTTCACACTGCGGACAGGAGAACCAGTAAATGGATGTACCGCATTCAGAGCAGACAATTGTTGTGTCTTGAAAGGAATTTATTACCGGAAGAGAGTTTTTCCTGCCACACTGACTGCAATAAACTTCAATTACATTATCCATCATAACATTCAGAATCCTGCCTGCTATTTTAATTTCTTGCGATTAATTTTTTTTGAGAGTAATTCTGCATTTTTCATCAGGCCGTCAATTTTTTCTTTTCTCAGGAGAGAATCTTCAGATTTTGTTTTTATTCCGTAATACGGTTCATCTTTGTCGAGCAACCTGTTAAAAAATGATTTAATTTTATTTGTCAGTGAGGGCCTTCTGTCAATTTTTTTTAGATCTTTATCCTCTTTATTTGTTTTATTTGATTTATCATCAATTATGTCAATTTCTGGATGAGGAAATGACCTTTCATCTTCAATTGGTTTTAAAAGATGCTTTTTTATATCATCTCTTTCAGTTGTAAGCCTGTTTATGTCAGTCATTAACTTTGCAATAATATTTGAGAGCAGTTCTCTCAACTTTATTTTTGATGATGATTTTTCAACGGTTTCAAGCAGTTTACCGATTACAAACGAAGAGATATCCAAATCGATTGTATGGCATGAATCGAGAAATTTTATTAATATCTTTTCAGCAGGAAAAATGCCGTCTTCAACAAGGATCGGAGTTGACGGATGTTTGTGCAGGTTTCGGTCACTGTCTATCCTGTTATGTTGGAAACCATTATCTTTAAACCAGGTTAAGGAGTGTTCATCTCCATACCTGTCATAACAGAGTTGAAACCCGGTAATTTTTCCTCCTTCCCGGTCATACCAGGCAATGAGCTCAAAGTACTTGTCTTCGAACCACCTTCTGAAAACACCCTCTTCTTTCTGTGCGACTTTTATTTCTTTAAGCATTTTCGGATTAACTGATAATTATAATGGGGTGTAACAATTTTAAAATTAAATTTATTTTCATAATGACCTCCTTTCTCAATAAAAGCTTTTATATCAAAAAAAAATTCCAAATATAATATATAAACGCAATAAAAAAAATCACAAAAACACATCCTTCCTGAAAAATCTTGACTTTTTGTGAAAAAAAATCTTATCTGAACAGGTCCGTCAGAAAAAGGATTTTTCCGCGTACCGGTTCAGGACCGGGAATCCCGGGAAGCGGGGCCTCTCTCAGATTAATAAAAGAAAAACCGGAACTTTCCCGAAATGTATTCGGAGTGAAGATAAATGGTAAAAAATGAGAAAGGAGGTTTGTTATGGGAGAAAATTATTTTATCATAACAACAGACAGGCTGAAAGATTCACTGGCCGAATTTGCTGCAACAAAACGGTCAAAGGGATATTCGGTCCAGTTACTGACCTGTGACCAGGTCCGGGCTGCCGGTCCCGGCACGGACACTTTCTCTGATTCTCTCCGCCAGTTCCTGCGTCGGCAGATAGATAAATCGGGAGCCGCCGGGCCGGGTTTTCTTTTGCTGGTTGGAGATTATGATTCCATCCCCGGTTATCCGTTAGCATGGGGGGATTTGCATTATGAATCGGACAGTTACTACTCAATATTTGAAGACAGCCAGGTTGTCCCTCTCCTGGCAACCGGCAGGATCAGCACCAATGATGCTGATGAAGTGGAGAATATCTGTGAAATGCTCATGAATTATCCTCATCAGGAAATGGACGAATGCCTGAAGAAAATTATTATGACCGGGTTTATTCCGAGAGGTCTGGATGCCACGGACTGTTATTACTGGGAAGATGCCGGCTGGCAGTGCCTTAAAGAGATTGACTTAAGTCATTATAAAGCTGTTCTCCGCCTGGAGAATGACAGGGACATAATCGGACAGGAAGGGGGTGTTCTGGGAGATGGAGATGATCGAAGAGAGATCTGGCGCGTAGCGGGAACAGATAAAGCGGACCTGTCCCGGTCAATCGACGAAGGTGCGTTTATTGTAAGATACCTGGGGCATGGGATTGATCATGCCTGGATAAATGCAGGTAAAAAAGATACTCTCTCCGCTGACCCGCCGGTCAATGAGTCATTTAATATACCGGATATAGAAAATCTGAATAATAATCTAAAACTCCCTTTTGTCATATCAGCTGCCTGCAATACAGGAGATATAACCCCTTTTGTTTCTTTTGCCGAAAAATGGCAGAGAGACTTAAAGGCTGTGGGAATTTTTGCCGCAGATGAGCCGACAAAATCAGCCTGGAATGATAAAATAACACAGAGAATTCTTAACAGGATCTTTTGTTCATATGACAGAAGGGCCGGGATTATATTAAACAATGCCATGATGGATCTTTATAATGATTTTACCGGGACCGGGATCATTAATGAGAGTTTTTTGATCCAGATGCCCAGAATCTACAGATATTTCGGTGATCCCGATACCGGGTTACCCGTACAAAGAAGAAATTTTTTCAGGGTCATTTTCAAAAACATACTCTATTCTTTTGCAAGGTTGTTCGGTTGTAACCCGATGAAATTTATGGATTGCCTGGAATAACAAATATTCAAAGCCGGGATTCCCGGACCGGGTGAAAACAGCCTGGAATCCGTGGAAAAATATATTTCCCGTGAAATAAATCAACTTTTCACTTGACATTATTGTCAGACTAAACTAGCGTTATGGGGTGATGTGATGTTATAGTTTTAACCGGCAGGATTAATAGCTATGACAGTGAAAGAGGGAAAATCTTACCACCCGGAGAGCTTTCTCCTGACAGAAAAAACTTCCAACATCAAGATAAGACTTTTTTATTTCCCAGGGGACCGGTGGGTGAGGTGTCTCTCTTTATGAGTAAAAAACCGGAGAGAGTTATTAATGGAGGAAATTATGGACAAGGGAAAAGAGAAGAATAACAGGCTCAAAGAGCTTAACCTGAAATTCAGTGATCAGCTTCTGGAAGCAAAAGGCTGCGATGTAAAAAAACTGCGTGAGTATGAAAAGGAATACCGGAAAAAACTCAGGGACTTTCTTCCCGAAAAGATCGTTCCCAATAAGGATGAATTTCTAAATATCCGCAACCGTCAGATTGAAATGAACAGGTATGGAGATGTTCCGCATCATCCCTCCTTTATGAGGATTCCCGAGGATATATGGGACACTCTGGAATGGCTTGAAGAAAATACTCCCCGTTATGTGTGCTGCTATACGGATTATAACAATAATTATTCCAATATCACTTCTCATTTATTGGGAGACCTTTCCCCTGAAAATCCAAGTGCTACCGGTATTGCCGGAGAAAACAAAGCTCTGGCAGGGGGAGCAGTTGAAGGAAATGGCCTGGGAACTGTCACGGAATGTGTTCATGAAAGCTCAATTGAGTTTCAGAACCTTGAGTTTACAGAAGAAGGATATTACTGCTTTAAACCGGTCATCTCCCTTATTTATGGTGGAATATTATTAGGCAGCTTTGATGCTACAGTAAGGCTAAGTCTGGATGGCAGATGCACTCTCTATATGGGTGATGGTTCTGTGAGGAACAGCAGGTCTTTTTATTCAATATGTGAAATTGACTTTCCCCAGAGAACAGATCTGATAGAGTCTCATATTTTAAACACTCAGCAGTCAATGAAAATTGAAAGCGGTTTTATGTCAGCTACCGGAAGTCCCTTTTCATTAAAGGTGGAAGTAAAAGTCACTTTTACACTGACCGGCAATGGCGTCTTTTTTTTTGACAGCAGGTATACCGATGAAACAACAATTCATGATGGCGGAACGATATACGAAGGTGTTCACTGGGGGAAGAAGAGAGAGCGAAACCTGGAACGGGTCTCAATGGATGAGTGGATGAGGATCTGGGAGAAAAACAGGTACCGGAGAAGAATTTAACAATACTTGCAGATCCTGCTGAATATTATATATGGTTTTTTTATTGAATTGACTGTTAACGGGAAATTATTGTGTCTTCGCAGCCGGATAATAATATAAATTCGTAAAAAAAGTTGTATTCAGATTTTTATAAGAATAAATATTTATTCATATGAAAATTCTCCACATCCTGAGCCAGAAACCGGAAGCCACCGGGAGCGGGATCTATGTCACCGCAATGATAAAAAATGCCGCCGCCCGGGGCCACGAGAACTACCTCATTGCCGGGGTCCCCCGGGACTTTGAACCGGACCCGGAAATTCTCGGAACAGAGAGTTACTCGTTTATCAGGTTTGAAGGGGGTGATCTCCCTTTCAGAATTCCGGGTATGAGCGATATCATGCCCTATCCCAGCAAAAGGTTTTATGACCTTACCGGGGAAGAACGTGAACTCTACGGGGAGGTTTTCAGGGAGAAGATCAGGGAGTGCGTTGAAGAGTTTCAGCCGGATGTCATCCACAGCCATCACCTCTGGATGGTGACCTCCCTTGTCCGCGGGGAGTTCCCCCGTATACCGCTTGTCTCCACCAGTCACGGATCGGATATCCGCCAGTTCAGGAACTGCAGTCATCTTCGAAGTTACGTAGAGGAACCGTGCAGAAAACTCCACAGGGTCATGGCACTGAGCGGCGCGCAGAAGGAGGAGATCGCCTCACTCTACGGGATCAGCAGGGAAAAGATCGTTGTTACAGGGGCCGGATACAGCGGCAGTCTTTTCACTCCCGGGGAGAAGCCGGGGACTCCTCCCGTAAAGATCGTCTACGCGGGAAAGCTGAGTAACGCCAAGGGACTTCCCTGGATGATGAAGGCCCTTTCCCGCCTTCCGGACATGCCCTGGGAGCTTGATATGATCGGCAGCGGCAGCGGGGATGAGAAGAAGAAAATCATCGCCATGGGAAAGGACCTGGGGGCCAGGACCCGGTTCAGGGGGCTCCTCCCCCAGAGGGAACTTGCCGATCTCATGAAGAATTCACATATTTTTATTCTTCCCTCGCTTTTTGAAGGCCTGCCCCTTGTGGTCCTGGAGGCCCTTGCCTGCGGATGCAGGGTGGTGGCCACAAAGCTTCCCGGTTTCAGGGAACTCATCGGAAGCTTTAAATCCGAATATATCAGCCTGGTGGACCTCCCCCGGCTTGAACAGGTAGATGTTCCCCTGAAGGATGATGAAGAGATGTTTACCGCGGGGATAGAGAACGCTCTCAGGGTCCAGATAAAAGAAGCGGAGAAAAGACCGGACCCGGATATGTCCGGTCTTTCCGGGATTGTCCGGAGGTATAGATGGGAGAGCGTCTTTGAACGAGTTGAAGGGGTGTACACCGATGCCCTGGATCTCTGCCGGGGCACCGGGTGATATCCCTTTTCTCAATTTTTTTATTGCGCAATAGGGCCGTCAAATTAATAATTCCGGTAATTACTCAAGCTTAATATATGAATAATCATATTCATAAAAAAGATAACTGAGATGTCCCCGCCGCCGAAGGCGGCGGGGACATCTTGTTGATATTTTAACAAACAGGTGGTTTTTCATGGCACACATCGTAAAGACATTTGATAATGCTGCTAACGCCGTGAGGTTTACCGCGGAGTACTGGCTGGAATCATGCAGGGACTCTGTGTCCCGCAAGGGCTGGTTTGCCCTGGCCCTCTCCGGGGGAAGGACACCTGTCCATCTTTTCAGGGAAATCGTCAAAACAGCAGGGAAGGATATCTGGAAGAACACTCATATCTTCCAGGTTGATGAAAGGTTTGTCCCTCCTGATCATGAAGAGAGCAATTTTGCCCTGATAGAGAGAGAACTGACGGGCAAGATTGAAATCCCTTCTGAGAACATATACCCGGTACCGGTGAAGGGATCTCTGAAAGCCGCCGCGGGAAAGTATGAAAAAACCATTAAGGAGTTTTTCCGGTCCCGGGAGGCCGAAGAAGCCTGCTTTGACCTTGTACTTCTCGGCATAGGCGGGGACGGGCACACGGCATCACTCTTTCCCGGATCGGACGCTCTGAATGAGAAAAAGAAGCTTGTGAGGGAGGTGGAACCGGGGGCCCCCCTGCAGAAAAGGATCACCTTCACCTTTCCCCTGATAAACAGATCGAAAAGAGTTGTCATGCTCGCGCCGGGAGGGGAGAAAGCCGGTCCCATAAAGGAAGCCCTGGGGGAGAATAACAGGGAGGTCCCTGCCCGTCGTATCGTCGAGGGTAAAGGGGAAGTCATATTTGTACTGGACAGGGACTCGGCGTCCCTGTTAGATGGTTAAGGACAATTAATTATGAATTCAGAAAGAAAAGTCTTGAACCGCAAAGGCGCAAAGAGTGTAAGAAAAGGGATATGGAGATAGAGGAGATATGGAGATAGAGGAGATAAGGGGATGAGAGAAAAGTTTAAACAATTTACAAATCCCCATCCCCTCTTTATCCCCTTATCCCCCTTTTTACACATCTTTTCAACGGTGCCTTTTGGAGAGAACAAGACTTTATTTCTGAAGATAAATAAACTTTGCGCTCTTTGCGTCTTAGCGGTTCAAAATACTTTATTTTTTCTCTGTGTATCAGTGCCTCTGTGGCAAATCCTGATACAGTTATATTATAAAATATATTGATGAATTAATAGTGAAATTTTATAAAACACCAGGAAGGTACCATGAGCAGCATCGATTACATGAAGGTCATTGATATTATCTCCAAGACATTCGGCGCCAACAAGGAGGTTGATCTGAAGGCGGCACATGACAGGCGGGACAAGACCGATAAGTTTGATATTACCATGACCCTGTCGGACGGTTCCCGCTTCTCCTACAGGATACTTCTCTTTCGCCATGAACTGGATGTCCTCATTGATAAAAACAGTGTGGGCGAAAAAGAGTTTAAAAAATGGGTCTCGAACTTTGAGTTTGAGCTGGAACAGACCCTCTTTCTCAACGTAAAATTAAATGTATCCGATGAGATCAGCGAGTACAAGATCAAGGTGATGTTTTAATATCCGCCCCGCTTCTTTTCGTATTCGGGAAAGATATTCCGGAAAAAAAATGATTTTTCTTCGGTACCCGCTGTAACAAAATTTTCCCTCCCTCTACAAAATTTTTAAGAGGAAATAAATGCTGTTCATTTTCTTGTAGACAAACGGGTATTCTTTATTTTTTTGAATATCAAAAACATGATTTCATATCTTTATAAAGAGGCGGAGCTGTAAATGGATTATGCTGAAATTGAAAAACTGACTGAGAAGGTAAAGTCAGAAAACGGTTTTATTGAAGAGCTGAAAACCGAGCTCTCCAAAGTCATCATCGGGCAGGAGACCCTTATAGACAGAATAATCGTGACTTTTATATCCGGCGGTCATATCCTTCTTGAAGGCCTTCCGGGGCTGGCCAAGACCCTTGCCGTGAGGTCCTTTGCCCGGGTAGTGGGTACCGGGTTCAGCAGGGTGCAGTTTACCCCCGATCTCCTTCCCGCCGACCTTATCGGGACGCGGATCTACAATCCGAAAGACCTTGACTTCTTTACCAAGAAGGGCCCCCTGTTTACCAATATCCTCCTTGCAGATGAAATAAACAGGGCCCCGGCCAAGGTCCAGTCCGCGCTGCTCCAGGCAATGGAGGAGAAGCAGGTGACCATCGGCGATGATACCCACCATCTTAACACTCCTTTTATGGTCCTGGCCACCGAGAACCCCATCGAGCAGGAGGGAACATATCCCCTTCCCGAGGCGCAGCTTGACCGGTTCTTCATGAAGGTGCTGGTGGATTACCCCGAGGTCCATGAAGAGCGTGAGATCCTTACACGGTTCACCGATATCCGGGTGGAGAACCTGAACCCGGTGATCAGCGCCGAAGACCTTATCAAAAAGTCTGAGATCGTGGAATCCGTCTACATGGATGAAAAGCTTATCGACTATATCGTCTCAATTGTTGATATGACAAGGAAACCGTCCCGGAAGGAATTGAAAAAGTATATCGAGTTCGGGGCAAGTCCCCGGGCGTCCATTGCCCTCATGAAGGCGTCCCGGTGTATGGCGTTTATCAGGGGCAGGGGATTTGTCGTCCCCGATGACATCAAGGAGATCGGCGCCGATGTTCTGAGGCACAGGCTTATCCTCTCCTACGAGGCGGAAGCGGACGGGAAGAGCGCCGATGATATTGTGAAGTCACTCTTTGATTCGGTGGAGGTCCCCTGATTGGAGTCGGTTGAACTTGCGCTTCTGAAGAAGATCAAGCTGAAAATGGGCCGGAAACTCAACACCATGTTCGTGGGCGAATACCATTCAGCTTTTAAGGGATTTGGCCTGGAGTTTGACAACGTCCGTGAATACCAGTACGGGGATGATATCCGGAACATCGACTGGAACGTCTCGTCGCGGATGAACCACCTCTTTGTAAAGGAATTTATCGAGGAGCGTGAGCTCAACGTTGTCCTTATGGTGGATGTCTCGGGTTCCCTGGAGTTCGGAAGCGGCAGGAGCAAGGGGGAGGTTGTTCTGGAACTTGTGACCCTCTTCCTCTACCTGGCGCAGATGAACGGCGACAGGATATCCGTCCTCCTCTACTCCGACCGGGTGGAGAAGTTTATTACACCCCGGAAGGGGCGCAAGTTTATCCTGAAGGTGCTGGACGAGATCGTCAAGTTCAGGCCGGAGGGGAGGGGTACCCATACGGCGGAGGCCGTTGATTTTCTGAGGCGTGTTCTTAAAAAGAGAAGTGTCATCTTTATGATATCGGATTTCCTGGAGAGAAAGGAGAATTTTCTTCTGAAGACACGGATCCTCGGCAGGAAGCATGATATTATCCCCGTACAGGTTTCCGATCCCCTTGAGAAGGAGACCAGGTTTTTCGGTCTCACCGAATTTGTGGACCTTGAGACCGGGAAGGTCTTTCTTTCCGATTCGGTGCCGGATAATAAGGGGGACTTCCCCTTCCTGTCCGAGTTTAACACGATCTATCTCGATACGGCGGAGCCCATCGAGATTCCCATTCTGAAATTCTTTGAAAGGAGAAACAGAACCCGGCTTGTGAGATCCGTATAGCCCGCGGCCAGGCCTTTTGACGGAGTCCTTTATGTATAAACCCGCAGCAGATATCAGCAAACAGGCGTTTTCCCTGGCAGGATTTTTTCTCCGGGTCGTTATCCTTTTCCCCTGTCTTGTGTATGGCAGTGAGGGGATACCGGAGATCAAGGCAACGGCAACCCCCGGGGAGGCAACCGTGGGTGAGGTCATTGAATACAGTGTGAGTATTGCCGGGAAGAACCTCCGGGGAATAGAGGTCAAAAGGCCGGAGAAGGAGGTCCTCTTTCCCGAAAAGGAGACCGGGCCCGGGAAAAAAAATGAAGATGAAAAAGACCCCGCCGCGGAGGCCGTCCCCGTATACATTATTCACAGCGCCGCCAGGGAGGACAGTTCGGAGGGGGATGTAACATATATCACATTAAAAATATCCCTTTCCTACTACAGGCCGGGGAGTTACACGCTCCCCGAGGTGGGGATCTTCGGCGCCGATAAGATACGGATCGGCTATAAAGTCCCGGAGGTGAAAGTCAAGCCGGTCAACAGTGAGGCAAAGCTGGAGGAGAACGAGCCTCCCCTGGAACTTGGGGGCAACTACACCCGGGTCATCATCCTTGTAATTGCGGCGGCAGCGGCAACGGCGCTTCTGATATTTCTTATAAAGTTTATTAAGGCACGCAGGAAGAGAAAGGAAGAAGAAGTTATTGTTGTCCCGCCCCTGGAAATATTTCACCGGGAGCTCCGGAAGCTCGATCCGGAGAAACTTATCGGCGAAGGAAAAATCGAGGAGTATGTACTGGGGATATCCGGAATATTCCGGAGGTATATCTCATCCCTCCTGGATTTCGACGCAATGGAGATGACATCGGACGAGATCAACAGCCGGGTGGGGAAAATCCTTCCGCGGCACATTTCCGGAAAGTACCGGGACTCTTTTTCCCGCTGCTTCACCATGTGGGACCTCTCCAAGTTCGCGGAGTTTACCCCGTCGGGAGACCTGCTGCTGGAAAACTGCGGCATGACCAGGAAACTGGCGGAGGAACTCTGGGGAGAGAAAAATAATGGATAGCTTTGAGTTTAACAGTCCCCTCTTTCTCTTTCTCCTTCTCCCCTATGCGGCTATGACGGGGATCTTCCTCTGGAAGAGGATCTTTCGAAGGGGGGCTGCCATAGCCGTGTCCTCGGAGAGTATTATAAAGAAGAGAAGCTCCTTCAGGGCCCGGAGTTACAGGTACCTGGACATCTTCCGGTTCCTGGCGATCCTTCTTCTGATCATTGCCGCGGCGAAGCCGGGAAGGGGGATCCGCTATTCCAGTGTAAAGAGCCTGGGGATCGACATCATGGTCGCCCTGGACGTCTCGGGATCAATGAGCGCCCATGACTTCCAGCCAAACCGTCTCGCTGTGGCAAAGAAGGTGCTGAGGGACTTTATCGCCAACAGGAAAAGCGACAGGATCGGACTTGTTGTCTACGCGGGGGACGCCTACCTGCAGTGCCCCCTGACCCTGGAGCATAACATGCTTAACGATATCATTGACGAAATAGATTTCAGGACCGTGGAGGTCAGGGGGACGGCAATCGGCGACGCAATAGCCCTTTCCACGTCGAGGATGATGGAGAGCAAGGCCCCCAGCCGGATTATCCTTCTCATTACCGACGGCAGAAGCAATATCGGGATCATCGATCCGGAGACCGCTTCAAAGAGCGCGGCGGAACTGGGGATTAAAATATACAGTGTGGGCATCGGAAGCGGAAGGCAGATACCCATCGATGAAAAAACACTCCAGGATGCATCGAAGATAACCGGGGGCAGGTATTACCGGGCCCGCTCTTCGGGGGTTTTCTGGGAGAAGATAAAGGACATCGACCGCCTTGAAAAGAGCAATGTTGACCTCAGGGTCTACCACGAGTTTTACGGGAAGTATTATATCTTTATCATTGCCGCCGTAGGGCTCTTTTTCCTTGAGATAATTCTCCGCTTCGCCGTATACAGGAAGGTCCCATGATCTCTTTTACTTATTATCAGTATACCCCCTTTATCCTGGGCGCCGCGTTGATCGTCCTTGGCCTCCATGGGGTCTATCTCTGGAGAAAGAGGAAGATACTTGACGCTCTCTCCCGGGGCAGCGGACTGGGAGAGATGATTCAGGGCTCGCGGAGTGTAGCGCGGATAAAATCTTCCCTCCTGTTTTTCTCGGTCATCGTTGCAACGCTGCTCCTCCTGGGGCCCCGGTGGGGTGAGAGGGTACGGGAGGTCCGGAAGGAGGGGTCCGATGTCCTTGTGGCCCTTGATGTGAGTAACAGCATGCTTGCAAGGGACATCAAACCGAGCAGGCTGGAGAGGGCCAGGGACGCGGTGAGGTGGATCGCCGAATCTCTTAAAGGTGACAGGATAGGTCTTATCCTCTTCGCGGGAGACGCCTTTCTTCAGTGTCCCCTGACTTCCGACAAGGGGGCGTTTATGATGTTCCTTGATTCCGCGGGGCCCGGCTCTATCAATCTTCAGGGTACGGAC
>JBNKTL010000043.1:0-44769 GCA_050298055.1 Spirochaetota bacterium | reverse complement strand
CAGAAATGGGCGAAAAAAATGATAAAATTTCTCTGTGAAGTTAAAGGAGAGGTGGGAAAGGCTAAAATTGAAGGAAAATTACTTGAAGGTTCTCGTATAAAACAGTTTGAGAATAAGTACAAAAGGATTTTGAAAGAAGGTTTCAAGGCAAATCCTCCCCCAGGACCGGAGAAGGTGAAAAAGCGTGGGAGAAAAAGAAAAGGCAAAGTGCTATGCCTCTTAGAAAGATTACGTGATTTTCAAAAAGAAACATTGGCATTCATGTATGATCCTGACGTTCCTTTTGATAATAATCTTGCTGAAAGAGATATCCGTATGGTGAAGGTACAGCAAAAAATATCAGGGCTATACAGGACTATTAGTGGTGCGGAACAATTTTGCATTATTAGAAGTTTTGTCTCAACGGTAAAAAAACAGGGCTATAGTGTTATAGATGCCCTTGAAAAAATTCTAAACGGGAAACAGGTTTACCTTGAATTCCCATGTTGAATAGCTGAGTAGTTACAAAAATTATTATAATTATTATAATGGAGAAAAATATGTTATCAAAAGCATTTATTCCTTATAAAGGGTATTATAGCAGTCCCTTCGCAAGGTGGCAGGGGAGCATGGCCAATGAGAATTCGATCACCCTGGGTGCCGCAACGGTCAAGAGGTGGCTCGCTGAGAAAAAGATCGATCCCGCAGCATTCGACTACTTCTTTCTGGGTATTACCATCGGACAGCACAGGGGATTTTACGGAGGTCCCTGGGCCGCGGCTCTTTCCGGGATGGAGGGAATTCCCGGGTTGATGGTCAGCCAGGCATGTACCACTTCCACAACCAGCATCTACCAGGCATGCATCGGTGTTGAGGCCGGATACTACCGGCAGGCTTTCTGTCTGAATACGGACAGGTGCTCTAACGGACCGCATACTGTCTGGCCGAATCCCAATGGTCCCGGCGGTGAAGTCATCTCGGAAAACTGGATGATGGACAACTTTGCCAAAGATCCCTGGGCAGGGGGGTCCATGGTCCAGACAGGAGAAAATGTCGCCAAGGAAGCGGGCATTACCCGGGAGGAGTGCGATGCCCTGACAATGAGACGATATGAGCAGTACCTCGATTCGCTTTCCAATGACCGTGAATTTCAAAAAGGCTACATGTTCCCGGTTGAGGTGCGATTATCAAAAAAGAAAACAATTCTGGTGGAAGCGGATGAAGGTGTCATGGAATCTTCAGTTGAAGGACTGGCAAAACTGCAGCCTGTTCTTCCCGGCGGCGTTCACACCTTCGGTTCACAGACACATCCCGCTGACGGGAACTGCGGTGTCATTGTCACAACAAAGGAGAGAGCAAAGGAATTGAGCGGCGGTTCCGATATTGACGTTCAGGTCCTTTCCTACGGGTTTGCCCGGACTGATAAAGCATACATGGCAAAAGCAGTTGTTCCCGCCGCCCGGATGGCCCTTGATAAGGCGGGGATAAAGATAAATGATGTTGCGGAAATAAAGACGCACAACCCTTTCGCGGTCAATGACCTCTATTTTGCCAAACACTTTAATATCGATGTAAATGAGATGAACAACTACGGCTGCTCGCTTATCTACGGGCATCCCCAGGCCCCTACCGCGGGACGAAGCATTATTGAGGGGATTGAAGCTGTAGCGAAAAAAGGAGGAGGATACCTTCTCTGGGCGGGATGCGCCGCCGGTGATACAGGAGGAGCAATGGTCCTGAAAATCGGAAAATAACAACAGATAAGTCAACCACGGGAAAACCGTGGTTGACTTTTTAAAGGACTTTCCCATACTTTCCACTCTCAGGACAGACTGATAATAAATAAAACCGGACTAGAGTATGACACCCACATCAACCCGTTTTCATTACGGCTGGCTTATCCTTGTTATGGCCACCCTGGTGGTTTTCGGATCCCTGGGGCTTGCCCGTTTCGGCTACACCGTGGTCCTCCCCTCCATGCAGAAGGGACTGGGAATGGACAACACCCAGGCGGGACTTCTGGCAACTGCAAACCTCGTCGGTTACCTTGCCCTCTCGGCAATCGGGGGTGCCCTGGCTTCCCGGCTGGGTCCCCGGGTTGTTATTACCGCGGGACTTGCTGTAGCCGGGATCTCAATGATTCTCACGGGTTTTGCAGACAGTATTATTCCCGCAGCATTCTGGCGTGCCCTCACAGGGATCGGGAGCGGGGCAAGCAATGTTCCCGTAATGGGGCTGATCTCCGCGTGGTTTGCGGCAAAACGCAGGGGAATGGCCGCGGGGATTGCGGTATCCGGTTCATCTGTTGCCCTGATATTTCTCGGACCCTCCGTCCCCCCTCTCCTCAATGTCTTTGGGGAGAATGGCTGGCGGGCCTGCTGGTTTCTCTTCGGGGCCATTACCCTGATACTCTCAATTACCGGATATATTATATTGAAAGACAGGCCTTCCGACAAAGGTCTTGAACAGATAGGTGCGGGGATAAATCCCTTTCCCCCTTCAACTTCCCGGAGAGTTAAACTCGAGTGGGGAAAGGTCTATAAATCACTCTCTGTGTGGCATCTGGGAATTGTCTATGCCTGCTTTGGATTCTCCTACATCATCTATATGACATTTTTTACAAAACATCTTATTGCAACAGGGGGATATACGGAGAAGGAAGCGGGGAACCTCTTTATGATCATGGGATGGTTCAGCCTTTTATGCGGTTTGATCTGGGGAACTGTCTCAGATAATATCGGGCGCAAATATGCCCTGATCATTGTTTTCATCATCCAGGCCCTCTCTTTTCTCCTCTTTGGAGTATGGACGGCACCTGCCGGTTTTTTAATATCGGCTGTTCTCTTCGGTATCACGGCGTGGAGTATCCCCGCGATCATGGCAGCTGCCTGCGGTGACAGGCTGGGATCGAGAATGGCCCCGGCAGCCCTGGGATTCATCACACTCCTCTTCGGTATCGGTCAGGCTGCCGGTCCCGGTGTTGCGGGGGCCCTGGCGGACAGCACCGGGTCCTTTCTCTCCGCTTTTATCCTTGCCGGTTTGGTTGCCCTGGGAGGGTCCCTGATCTCCCTGCTGATAAAAACCGAGAAGGGAAAAAGCGCCCACTGAACCGTCCGGTTTAACCGGGAAATCCGCCTACCCCCTCCTCAAGCTGAACACCGAAACTGTTTAATGCCATGGCAACCATCCTGTATTGCCCCACTGTAAAAATCAGGTCCATAAGCTGGTTTTGTTCATAGAAACCGGAGAGTGACTCCCAGGTATCGTTATTGATCATGGAATCGGCATGAAGTTCATCAACTGCCTTCAGAAGAAGTGATTCCCGAACACTCCACCCTTTCCCGTTACGGCCCTCTGCAACACGAAGAATCTCTTCATCAGAGAGACCCGCCTGCTTTCCGATTATCACATGCTGTCCCCATTCATATTCGGACCGGCAGAGCCACCCTGTTCTGAGAATAAGCAATTCCCTGTCACGGGGATCCAGGGTTGATTTACTCAATATATGGTTGCTGAAAACGAGCCATCTCTTTAAGAGCTTTTCATGATTGGCCAGGGTCATGAAAATATTCGGGACCCTCCCCTTGAAAAACTTCTTTGAACCCTCCAGGAGTGACTGAAGGTCTTTATTGAGATCATCTTCCTTCATTGGATGTATCCGTGGTTTATTAAGCCGGTTTTCTCTCATTTCTCTCCTCTCAAATAAGAAATCAACTCTGAGTAGATTATATCATAGATTATGATTTCAGGCAATTTTAAACAATAACATTTTGTTACGATTCACTAATATAACTAATCAACCTGTTTACTAAAATATCAACAATATGTCCCCGCCGCCTTCGACGGCGGGGACATATCAGTTATATTTTTTCATGAATATAATTATTCTTATACATTACTGAGCAGTTAGAAAAAATGAAAAAAATATTTAAAATTATGTTTACGATTTATAAAGGATAGAATAATAAAAATATGACAACTACTCGGATATATGATTTAAATAAAGTTTCTCAGGAGAATTCATGATCGAATCTGTTGTGGCTGTTTTTGTTTATGAAAAAGAAATTTTTTATTTTCAGAGACAATTGAATTTAAGAGCTTTTCCCGGCTATCACGCTTTTCCCGGGGGGAAAATTGACCGGGATGAATCCGAAACTCCCCTCCGGACAAGATACCTGAAAGATTATCCCCCCCGGATAATGCATGCACTCTGCAGGGAACTTGATGAAGAATTGAACTTCGGTCTTGAAGACGCAATTAATAATGATGAAATAAAACATTTCGAATATATGGGACTTGCAAAACCGCCGGTGGATGCAATGGGGAAATTTATTGCCCACCACTTTAAAATTACCCTGAATAAAAAAATTCAATTCGTCCCGGGGCCGGAAGAGGCCCATGATTCCGGGTGGATCCCCGTTAATGAACTCTGGGAGCTCTATTCCCGGGGAAATATTCTTGCGGTAATACCCACACTGCGGATCATTGAAGAACTTGCAAAAGATATTTCGACCGTAAAAATTGAGCCGTTCAATGCTCTCTGTAACCGGGAGAAGGAAGTTCCGGTACTCGAACTTATCAGGGGGATACACTTTCTCTTCATAGCTTCAGGAAGAGAAAATGGACACCCTTATTCCAATGCCGTTGTTTTCGGTGACCCGGCTTATCTCATTGATCCCTCCCCCTGCCCTCCCGAAGAGTTTGAAAAGCTGGTGTTCAGTTTAAAACCCTTCCGTCTTCAGGGTCTGGTCATAACACATTACCCGGGGAATCTGCATGTTGATATAAATCTCCTTGCCAGAAAATTAAATCTTGAAATAAGATGTAGTTCTGTCACACATGATCTTATTCTTAAAGAAATTGGCAGTTCCTGTTTTAACGGGATCGATGTCAAAGATCTCAGGGAAAAGGAAATTCTTACTTACTGGCTGGGACACAGGGTTGCCGTCTATAAACTTCCGGGAGATGCGGGCCGGATAGGACTTGCTCCCGAAAATCTCTCCTGGTTTCATGTTGGTGATCTGATCCGATCATCAGACTGGAGAATTAACATGTCTCAAAATCTTAGTAACCCGGGAGACAAAAAGAGATACAGAGAATCAATTAACAGGATACTGGAGATGGACCCGTCAATAATCATTCCCTCTCACGGCATGCCCCTGGGAAGTACATGCCACTTAAAGAAAATCTATAACTCACTATCTGAGTAAAACGGAGTCGATCAAATGAAGAAGAATATTGTTGAAAGAAAGATCATGTGGGGCGATCTCGATGCCCTGGAGATCGTTTTTTATCCCCGGTATTACGAGTGGTTTGACGGCTGCGGACATATGTTTTTTGACATGCTGGGACTTAACATGAAGGACCTCTGGAGAGAGCGCCAGATACTCTTTGGGCTTGTTAATACCTCATCCGATTACTTCAGCCCCGGCAGGTATTATGATGATATCCGGATTACAACAGAAATCGATGACCTCACGGGCAAAACCGTAAGATTGAAACATGAAATTGAAAAAATGAGTGACAGCACTCTCCTGGTCAGAGGCTATGAGAAGAGAATCTGTATTACATCAAAGGACCCGGAAAAGCTCAAGGCAGCGGATATACCCCCTGACATATATTCTCTCCTCAAAGAATCAATGAACAGGTAAAGAGGAGAACTCTAACCGCACCCCCCGGTTAACACCTTCCTGACCTTTATCTTTATCTTCTTCACGTAATTAAATTTCATTTTCTTATAATGCATATGCCCCGCGGGGTTTGACTGGGGCATCAGCTCCCCCACCTCTTTCTTGAAGTCATATTTCAGGGAGTCCTCAGTCTCATCCCCGTTTTTCACGGCAATCTTCCCGTTCAGGGGAAAGAGGGAAAGCCACCTGTTTACACCGCCGCTCAGGATGTAGAGATTGATTACTCCCTGCGCCCGGAGCTTCTTGTAGGTATCAACCGCAGCCTTCTCGTCATTGCTCACAAGGATGTTAACGTTGTTTGAGGGCCTGTTCCCGATCATCAGGGCAAGGGACCCGTCCCCCACGCTTCCCGGTTCTACCCTTCGTGCGTCCTGTAAATGGAACTTTCTAAAGTCCCCTTCACTTCTCACGTCAAGGATTGTCTTGTAGAGAAGGGGGTGGTTCATGGTATCCAGCATTTCTCCCGGGTGGATAAAGACCTCCCGTTTACTTATTTTAGCCAGTTCCTTCTCCTTTATCCATGACCACCGTGCCTCCAGGTCGGGCTGTCCCTTCCCCAGGGTGATGAGGGCCAGTATGATAAGGAGAAGCGCGGCTATAAACTTCGGCCTGCCGGCGCCTTTGAAGTCCGGGACCGGGTCGATATCCTTCAACGGGACCCCCTGTCCGAAGACCTTTTCACTTATCTCCGCCCCGTAAAACATGGCCAGGGCCATAAGGACCACCAGCAGAACAACCGTTCCCGTGGAAAGGCCGAAAAGCTCGGGAAGCATGAACTTCCCCATATATGTCGAATTGCTGAAGTATTTGAACGTGGTAATGCTCTCCCCGAAAAGGTATGATCCGAAGACCACACCTCCCACAAAGACCATCCCGTCCACCTTAAATGTGGCGGCAGATACAATGGAGGTCCCGGGACAGAAACCTCCCACAATAAAGCCCACTCCCATTATGAGCCCCCCCACAATTCCCGGTTTCAGGTAGGTTGGGTTCACATAGACCCTGTTAAAATCAAGAATCTCCAGCGATGAGGCAAGAAACAGGAGCGTCATTGCCACAACGATAGCTGTAAACATGACCTTGAGCACTGTCATATCTTTAAAATAGAACTGCGCCGAGAGCTTTCGCGAGTCGCCGAATCCGGACATCTCCAGGGATATGCCAAAGCCAACGCCTATGAGAAGTGAGACCAGATACCCGGCAAGTTTTCCGCTTGTTCCTAATATATCAAATGGTGCCATTGCTCTCTCCTTCCCTAGTTCCAGGCCTTTTTCATAAACCAGGCCATTAAATATCCCCCGATAAAGACAGAGAACATAAACGCCCAGCTTCCCACCGAGAGGACCGCTCCGCCGGAAAGGGCCTGTCCCGAGGTACATCCCCTGGAAAGCCGCGCGCCAAAGCCCATTATGCTCCCCCCGGCAAATGCCAGTATCAGCCGGGTCCTGTTTGTGATCCCCGGTCCCTTCCTGATCTCAACCTTGAGCCTTTTGTTAAAGGCCCCGGAGATAAGCCCCCCCAGGAAGGTCCCCGCCAGGAGAAGGACCGTGGTGGAGTCAAGGGGGTTTTTGTCCCCTCCCGCGAGCTTCGCGAAATATCCTACCCTGTCAACGTGTTCGCTGGCGAAAAGGTCCACCAGGGCGGTCTGTATCCGTGAAACGGCCCCCGATGCCCCGAGTCCCGATCCCGTGAAGAAAAATGCCGCGAAGAGCACAAGCCCCAGCAGCGCCCCGCCAAGATAGGGATTGATATATCCTTTCGATTCATTACTCATCCTTTTTCTCTCCTTTCTTTTCTGCAATTTCGGCCCGGCCCCCCTCTTCCATGGGGTCTCCCGGATAACCCAGGGCCTTCCAGTCAATCCGGGTCCCCTCCTCATGGCAGTTCTCGCAGGTCAACGCCTGTGACCGCGGGGTCACCATATGTTCGATGGGCCAGTACATATCCGTCCGGGTGAATCCGTATCTGCCGCTGTACTTCAGGCCGGTGACTTTTTCCCCCAGCCTGAAGGCCTTGTCCCAGTTGAATTCGTGCCAGAATCCCCCCTCCCCCGATGTAACGGGATTCAGGAGGTATTTGTAACCGGTATCGTAGGGCTGTATGGCCCTGTGGATCTTGAAAGGATAGATTCTTGATTTCCTGTCGCTGATATTTCCCACCGGTAAATTGATATCGGTCACCCTGCCCGGGTCGATTTTATCGCCCATGAGGTATCTCCTCATCTTCATATTGAACCAGCGGTATTCAGGGGTAATGTTCTGGTTATAGATAAATTCACCCTTTATCCTGAGGTATTTGTGCGCGTCGTCTTTCCTGTTGGGATTTCCCGCCTTTGACCAGTCCCAGTGTGTCTTGGTAGGGGCCCTTTTTGCGATCTTCGGGATGTGGCAGGTTTCACAGGCGAGGGTCTTCTCATGGGGCGTTATCTCCCCGTTGGAATGGACATGCCCTTTATGGCAATCCATGCATCCGAACCCGTTCCTGTGGTCCACGCTCACAGAGTAGGCGGTCCCCGCGATCCTGTGGTTTTTGGTCCTGTGGCAGTCTATACAGAGCATATTGTGCTTTCCCATATGGACATCAACATTGGGGGACGCATTGATCAGTGAGATATCAAGATCACCATGCTTGACCCCCATTCCCCCTCCGCCGTTCATGTGGCAGATGCTGCAGTTCTCCCTTTTCGGATATCCCACCTTTTGGGCAACGGTCGTGAGGTCGACACCTTTGGCCGGGACCCCGGCCTTGTCCTTCCTGTATGTTCCTGACCCGTCATGGCAGACGAGACAGTCCACATTCTCCTCTTTTGTGAAGTCGTATGAAGCGTCTTTCCACCCGTATCCCGCGTGGCACTTTGTGCATGACGACCAGTTTCCCTGTACCCCGATGCAGAAGTTGTTGATGAGGTTTTTCTTGCCTATCCTGAACTTCCCTTTTTTACCGGGTATCTCTACGGGGTCGCTCAGGAAGGTGAAATGAACGGTCTTCATAACCTCTTTGGCCGCATCAGCATGACATTCCAGGCATGCCTTTGTGACCTCTCTCCCTTCTTTAAACTTTTTTCCTTTAAAAAACGGCGAGTGGTCCAGGTGGCTCCTCATCCTGTTGATCTTTCTCCACGGGTTATGCCCCCGGACATCCTTAACCGGGAAAATTGCCAGTAAGACGATTATCACTATTATGGCGGTTATGATTGAACCGCTTATCACGATGTTTTTATTTTTACTCATGAAATGCTCCGACATGAAGGTAGTTTGGCTGATCAAAGAGTGACATATCCTTAATCTAATAAATATTTCTAAAAACGGCAAGCATATTTATTTTTTTAGTAAATTCTTAACTTCCTTAAGTTTTACACAGAGCTCACAGAGTTTATTTGTCAGCATAGAGGCATTATAAAAATGTGTAAAAAGGGGATAAGGGGAGAAATACAATCACATGAGAAGAAGCACGAGAAGTCCCGCCCCTGTGGAGACAAGGAGAATGGATCCCACGAGAATGCCAAAACGGACCCCTCCCGAATAGAGTGCGATACTCGACTTTACGATACTGTTGGAGACAACGGCAATGGTGATCCCAATTGCCGCAGTTGAGTAGTCGAGCTGCATCTTCCGGGTTTCCCCTGCAAGAGAGAGGGTAATGGCATCCACATCGGCCAGTCCGCTCACCAGGGAAGCGAGATAGAGCCCGCTGTTTCCCAGGTAGAGCTTAGCGATCTTTGCTGCAAAGATTATCAGCACAAAAAAGAGGGCAAATTTTATTGCGGGCCCCAGGGAGAAGGGATTGGAGAGCGCCAGGTCTTCCGAAGTCTGCTTTTCCCGGCTCTTCTTTTTCCGGGAGAGGGTCCAGAGTATAAATACACTGATACACGCAACCAGGGTCATCGTCCCAATAGACCATGCCAGCCGTAAAGCAAGCACCCTGTCAAGAATGGCAACAACCACCAGGACCCTGCCGAACATAGTGGCATTGGCAAGGACCGTGGCAAAGGCGCACGCCCCCGTAAGTCCCGGCGCGGCCTTCACCTGGTTTGACATGGCCGCGGTAACGGCAGTTGATGATGTAAGTCCCCCCAGAAAACCGGTGAGCCCAAGCCCCTTCTCCGCTCCCAGGAATTTTGTGAGGAAATACCCCACAAAGCTTATCCCCGAGATCAGTATGATCAGGAATGTCACCCTGTAGGGATTAAATGCGCCGTAAATATCCAGCGTTCGGTCCGGCAGTATGGGGAGGAGGATAAAGATAATAACCAGGAATTTCAGGGTATCGGTGAGCTCCACACGGCGTATCCGGCCCACGGTTTTCCGGGTAAACCTCTTGGATGCCAGGATTATGGTCACCAGAAGGGCGATAACGCCGCTTGCCTGGGGATTTGTATAGCAGAGGGCCCCCAGCCCGCAGGTTCCCATGGCGGCAGCTTCTGTTGTAATCCCGTAATCGGCCTCCCGGTGAAGCCAGTACATGAGCAGTATCAGCACAAGGACCCCGCCCAGAAGTACCGCTGTTGCCCGGGGATAGTCTTTCCCCAGAAGCGCCGCCGCGAATCCCACCAGGGAAAGTATGGTATAGGTCCTTACCCCGATGAGTTCCTTAAACTCGTCGGCACCGTTCCCGGGAGCCGGCCCCTTTTCCCGTTTTTTACCGGGCACGGAGCATCCGCCGGTTTCGGAAGGCTGTTCTATCGATCGTTCGAGACCGATAAGGATCCCTATTCCAAGGGCATAGATGATTTTTACCATAAGTCCGGGCGTAATGTTTGTCATGAACAGATCCTGTCCTGAGAGTATCGTGTCATTATATTTTCCGGGGAAAGATAGTTCAAGATATTTACCTACCAGACACTCCTCTTTTTGAAGGGCCTGGTCTCTCCCCTGCACTTCCGGAAGCACTGCGATTTCATGGGCTCGTTGAAAACGGAACACCTGCCGCTGCACGGATCGTCAGGTTTCACACTCCCCCCCCTGCTCTTATTTTCCCTCTCTTTAATCTTTTCCAGGCAGATCCTGATACACCTGATATTATCTATCCCTTTAAAGCTCTTACAGACTTCATCGCACTTACTGAAATTATCATTGGGAGACTCCCTCTTCTTCTCCCTTCTGCTCATCCGGGAACAGGTCTCAATGCACTTTATCTTCATACTCCCGGTAAATCCGCCGCACTGGGCGGAACACTGTTTGAAATCAGTAAAACCTTCGGAACGGGAAATGAGAGTACGGGGGACAGCGAGAAAAACTGTCAGTACAAGGAGTGAGGAGAGTTTTCTTCCCGGTTTCACTGGGTTTCAACCTTTCTGAGCTATATCCCCGCGCAGGGGATACAGAGGTTTTTTTCGTCTACCCTTTTTATCCGGGTACTCATCACCGGATCGCCGCATTTGTCGCATATGATCGATTTACGGATCTCCGCATAAGCGGGGGGATCAGGTTCAACCTGTGTGATGGCGAAGAGGTCTTCCGCCTTTGATGCCATGATGGATTCAATCCTCTCCTCCCGGGTCATCTTCCTGTCACCGAGATCCTTCGCTTTTGCCCTGAAAGAAAATGCCTTCCCCTTCTCCCTGTTATAAACGGTGTAGTTGTTCTTGCCGTAATCCCTGAACACCAGGTTCCCCTTCCCGAAGGTGGTCCCCAGGAGGGCCTGGAGGGCATCAACGCTGCAGTTATCATTTTCAACGACGGCCACAAGTTCCTCATCTACTGAAAAGTCACTCTCATGGTCAAGGACATATCCCGCCACCACCACACCAAGGGCTACTCCGGGGCAGAGGTGCCCGTGAAATTCCACGGCCTTTTTTACAAGCTCTTTCCTGTTCATCTTCATCATTGCCCTCTCTCTGAAAAATCAATCACCTGATAAATTACTCATTTCCTGTTCCGGATATGATGTCAAGCAGTTCCTTATTTTCACGAAGGTGCAGAAATGTCCTTCCATTGCTGCAACATGTTACCCCTGTCATTATTATGACCACAAAAAATATTTTCCCCGCTGTTTAAAAAAGATGTTAAACTTGTTGACTTAAGTTGAAAAATCCGTATAAATTATAAGTGTTAGTAATGATATTCTCTGATAATATTTAATGAAGATTTAAAAGGAGTGATGTATGTTTAATAAAAATAGTATCGACAAAATCATCCGTAACAGTATCTACTTCCTTCAGAGAATACCGGACCCGGTCTTTCTCTGTGATACGGACCTGGTGATCCAATATGCAAATGATGCCTTTTTTGACACCATGGGATATTCGAAAACCGAGGTCATAGGCAAGATGACCTGTGCCGATGTATGTAAAACCGAATTGTGTAACACCGGCAGTTGTACAATAAAAAATTGCATTGAACAGAAACAGGCAATAACCGGGCAGGTCGTTGCCGAGACCAGGAACAGAACAAAAATACCGGTACTGGCCGCATGCAATGCCATTCTTAATGAAAAGGGGACTCCCGTCGGAGGTTTTGAAATCATCAGCAAGCTTGATAATCTTGATGAGGGTTTTTTACTGAATATGGCCGATGCCTCATTCAGGACCAACAAGGACCTGGTCATTCAGAATATCAATGATGCCGCGCTAAATGCCCTGGGTTATACGCGCGAAGAGGTTATCGGCAAAATGACCTGCGCGGACATCTGCAAAACCCCGGTATGTAAGACGGCGAATTGTACTATTAAAAAAGCCATGGAGAAGAAGGAGACTGTTGTCGCGACCACTGTAGCCAAGACCAGGGACGGCAAGATCCTGCCCGTGCGTGCAAGCTGCGGATATCTTCAGGATGCCGGGGGAAATGTTACCGGCGGTTTTGAAATCATTAATACCGTTGATGTCCTTGATGAGGGATTTCTCTCAAATATGGCAGATGCCGCCTTCAGGACCGACAAGAACCTTGTTATTCAAAATATCAATAATTCCGCGCTTAATGCCCTGGGGTACAAACGCGAAGAGGTTGTGGGGAAAATGACCTGCGCGGACCTCTGCAAAACCCCGGTATGCAATACCGCAGACTGTACGATCAAAAATGCCATGGAGAAAAAGGAAACCATTGTTGCCGAGACAACGGCAAAGAGCAGAACCGGGAAGAAAATTCCCGTGAGGGCAAGCTGCGGCTATCTTCAGGATGTCATGGGGAATGTAACCGGCGGTTTCGAGGTCATCACAGATAACAGCGCCTTTGTTGACCTGGCCAACAATATGGTTGATGTTGAAAAAGGCGATCTGACAACTTCGGTTAAAGAAGAATACCTGGAAAAGACCGATTCAATCGGCAGACTTTCAAACGCGGTGAACAATACCATTAAGAAATTAAACGAGGTGGTCAATGTTGTCATGGAAAACGCGGAAAATATATCCACGTCTGCAAATGAGATGAGTGCCACAGCTGAAAATGCCAGTCAAAGTGCCACCGAACACGCGTCAAATGTGGAAGAGATAGCCTCATCAATTGAAGAGATGGGGGCAAGTATTGTCCAGAATACCGAAAACGCCCTTCAAACCGACAAGATCGCGGAAAAAACTGCCAAGAGCGCAATGGAAGGAGGTGAATCTGTCAAGCAGACGGTAAAGGCCATGACAGATATTGCAGAGAGGATCAATATCATCGATGATATTGCTTACCAGACAAACCTTCTGGCACTCAACGCGGCCATAGAGGCGGCGCGTGCGGGGGAAAGCGGAAAAGGATTTGCTGTTGTTGCCAATGAAGTGAGAAAGCTTGCGGAAAGAAGCCAGATCGCTTCCCAGGAGATCGGCGAACTGACACAGAACAGCGTAAAGCTTGCCGATAAAGCGGGCACCCTGCTCAGTGAGATCGTACCGAGCATTCAGGAAACCGCCAATCTTGTGCAGGAAATCAGTGTCTCTTCAACACAGCAGAAATCAGGAGTCGAACAGATCAATAGAGGAATGGATCAGCTCAACCAGGTCACCCAGCAAACAGCCGCATCAGCGGAAGAACTCGCGTCAACGTCTGAAATGCTGTCAAGCGGGGCAATGGAACTTAAAAATGTTATAAACTTTTTTAAGGTATAAGATGTGTTGATCTGACAGTTCAGACAGGATAAAAAAACTGTGAGATCAATTGTTCAATGATTTAAGTAATTTTCCGCTCATCAGGCATTATCATGAGCCGGACCTGTTGAGCGGAACTATCTCAAGAGGTTTTCCAAAGCATTAATCAATCCTCTCTCCTGAGATCATTTGATAACACGTGGAACCGGTTACCGCGGGGTGAATGCCTTTCCCGAATATTTTAATTGACGGGTCAAGCTTCACCGCCGTATTAAGAAGCTCTGTTGCCGTATCAGCTTTTCGAAGCATTAATGAAACCGGGTTTACAACCAGGTTTTTTAAACACTTTTCCGGTTCGGAAACGAAGTCTCCGTAATTACCGAGACAGGCACAACAAAAAACCAGGTTACCTTCAGGGGACACCACAATATTGTTGGCGATAATACTTTTGTGGCCCTGTTGGACCAGGAAACCCTTCACTTCATTGCATCCGTCAGAGGAGATAAGATCAACGGGATCAATAACCAGGTCTTTGACCGGATTGATCAGAGAACCGGAACGGTTTATCATCTTTTCCCTTTGCATGCCTGTTCCAAAGTTTTTAAAGGCCCTCCCCAAAAGGGAGATTCTATTGTTCGGGACACCATAGAGAAAAGGTGAGCAAGCCCCTTTTCTTTTGCAGGAAGTCCAGATGCGGTAAAGCATATCCTCAACAGTACTGTTTGGGGGAGGAGTGTGGAACATATCCAGGGATATACAAATCCTGGTTTTACCGTCCCTCTGCGCGTCTTTCCCGCTGTTTGTCCACTTCTCCAGGGTTTTATCTGTGATAGACTGGTTCCCGGCAAACTTCCCGTTTGTGAGTATCCAGATATCATAATAAGGGAGATCTTCACGAATTTTATCCAACAGTTTCTTTTGATATTCCAGACGGTCTTCTGTCTCCACAATCTCCCCGTTGAGCCGGTGGGGCCATTGAAAAAATTCACCGCCGCTTAATCTTAGAGAGGGCCGTCCAAAGGGCAGCTTTATTTCTTCCCCCTTCTCGGTGGTCCAGAATGAGATGTCCTCCCTGCCCTGTAAAGCAGCCGAATAAGCCTCCTTGATTCTCCTGTCAAGCCGACCCGGAGGTTTTGCAAGTGTTTCCAGCTGCTTTAAATTTTTATCCGGGATACATGAATACCGTCCCGGCCCCAGGAGAGATCCCAGGTGATTAAGTATTGAAAATTTTTTTATATTTTTAATTATTTTTTCAACTTCATCCGGTTGAAGAGTCAGTGTATTTCCCGGTCCGGAGTTTGTTATACAATGGGGGCAGTAATCATTACAATTCAGAGTAAGATACAGTTCAACCTTGTTGACAGCAGGAACAGGAATTCTTCCGGGATCGATAATACCGGGAATTTTCTTTTCCGAACGTAATTTATTGACTACCTGAGTAACAAGAGTATTCATCTGATTCTTATTCAATCACATAGAATACGAATAGTCAAGTGATAATCATACACTGAAGTATTTAGTCAAGCACCCTTCTCTTTTTTCTTTATCTTCTAAAAACTTCGCGCTCTTTGCGCCTTGGCGGTTCAATAAATGTGAGTAGAAGTCCTTCGGATTTAGGGGCTCTTGCTGATTAGTTTATACAATTACCTAAAATTTAATGCACACTTAAGAAACCGGTTGAAATATCCTGAAATTATACTTGAGATTTTTCCCTGTTGATTCTATAAATGTTACTCTCAGGAGGAAAATGATGAAAAAACTGTTTTTGACTCTTCTCTTCATTCTCCCGGCCTCTTTTCTCCATGCCGGTGAAGCGGATGTTATAAATGTGATATTCAGCCGGAGTTCCGGGACCGTATTCAACTTCAAGGTGACCATACGTCACGCTGATACCGGCTGGGACCACTACGCGGACGCATTTGAGATCTTCGACATGAGCGGGGCACTTCTCGCGAAAAGGACCCTTTATCATCCCCATGTAAAAGAGCAGCCCTTCACGCGGAGTATCACCGACGTGAAGATCCCGGAAAGCGTTAAGAGGGTGATGATTAAGGCCCACTGCTCGGTCCATGAATATGGAGGTAAAGTCATAGTCGTTGACATCAGGAAAAAGCGCTAATTCCTGAAGTGCTTTCTTCCGGGGACCATTTTTTTCATGAGGTTGTACCAGTAGGGAAGCACCACAAATTCGGGCAGTTTCCCCTTTCGGCTCAGCGCGGGCCTGTCATATCCCGCCCAGGTAACCAGGAGGTATTCGCTGTTGAAACCGGCAAACCAGGAATCGCTGGGAGAAGAACCGCTTTTCCCCGCTACATCGAAGGAGAAAGGCTCCCGGATAAAACTGCTTGCAGTCCCCCGTGTTATGACCTCCTTCAGTATCTCCCGTATTTCCGCCATCGCCTTTTGAGAATATATCCTCCTTCCCGATAAGTCCCTGATCTTCCCCGAATAGTCCAGGATCATCCTTCCGTCCTCTCCCCTCACATCCCTGATGGGAGAAGGAATGATCTCCCTTCCCAGTGATGAAATGACCAGGTAGCCCTTTGCCAGTTCAAGGGGCGTGAGGTCAACGGACCCCAGGGAGAGAGAGGGCTCCCCTTTTATTCTCTCGTCGATATTATTTCCCTTCATCCTGAAGACTTCACGTGCTCTTTCGGTCACCGCGTCCACACCCAGGATCCTGATAAGCTGCACCGCGATGGTGTTTATTGATACA
Organism: Spirochaetota bacterium; assembly: GCA_050298055.1. Classification (GTDB taxonomy): domain Bacteria; phylum Spirochaetota; class UBA4802; order UBA4802; family UBA5550; genus JBNKTL01. Next base: position 28,382 of record JBNKTL010000043.1, on the reverse strand, counting down.
ACCAGTCCCTCCCGAAAGTCCACTTCTCCCAGGTAGTAGGGATAGTAGTTACCCGGCTCCCAGTCTGTCCCGTCCCTGTTTTTCATCCTCACCGGTTTGTCGGTAAACTTTGTCTCCCCGGTATACCCCTTCTTCTCAACTGCCAGGGCGTAGAGAAAGGGTTTAAAGGTGGAGGAAATCTGCCTCCTGCTGTTAACGGCCCTGTTGAAGGAGTTCACACGGGAATACCTGATGCTGCCGGTAAGTCCCGCAATGGCCCCTGTCCCCGTTCTCACAACAACAGTTGCGGCCTCTACGGGGGGAAGCCGGGAGAGGATTCGTTTCCTGTTTTCGTCCTGGTCCTTCATCTCCTCAATATAGTCAACTCCATACTCTTCCAGTCTCTTCTGTATTTCACTGTTCATTGTGGTAGAGACCCTGATATTCTCCTGTTTCCGGAGAATCCCCTCTTTATTGAGAAGGGAGAGACAGTAATCCCGGAAACTTCCCCCATAGGGAGGAAGGTTCCTGTTTTTCTCCCGGAGATATTTTCCTGTTTTTTCAATGAATTCTTCCCTGTGAAAGGGATGTTCATTCCCGGAACTTTTTCCATAGAGAAATTCAAGGACCAGGTCAGCCGCACAGGAAGTCAACATGGTGTAACTTTTCCCGTAGACCGCTTCAGAGATAATACCGGCACCATAGGCATTATGTATGCTCCTCTTCCAGTTCAGGAGTCCGCTGATCAGTTCCTCTTCCGAATAGAGAAGACTCATAAGCAGCATGTTCCTGTACTCCCGGAGCCTCTGGAGAAAGTAGAGAGAGACCCGGCTTTTACCGAAAAGGTGAGGTGCAAGGGGAAATGAGAGAAGGAAAGTGTTCCCGGGTCCATTCATGCCGGTCCGCTGCCCGTTTTTCGGGCCGCCTGTTTTCTTTCTGAAAAATCTTTTCACCCGCGCGGTCAGTTCATCACTCAGCTTTTCAGGACGGACAGGAAGACAGAACCTCTTAACGGCATAGTACCTGTGCCAGGGCCGGCCGTTCTCCCCGGTGAACTCAATTGTCACGGGCTTCGGATATGTCTTAAGAGGAAGATGAGCGGTATAATAAAAATCAAAGGCGTTGATCACAAGAAACAATAAGAGCACCGCCGCTGCCGCTATAAGGACTTTCCTTTTCATCTTTTCAGATTTTATTTTCCCGGTACATTTCGTTGGCATGGTCCATGAGAATACTTATTCCGTGCCAGGCCATGCTGGCTCCCATTACCGTCAGGAAGTAGGAGTTCTTTCCGAAAATGACAATTCCGGTAAAGCAGTAGCCCGCCCTTTTTGTAAAACCGGTTTTTCCCACGAGCACGCCCCTGGATTCATCCCTGTAAACGTGAAGGTTGTTTGAATTTTTAAGTTTTATCTTTCTGCCGCCGAGACTCTTTATGATATGTTCCCTCTTACTGATGATTTCAAGGTTCTTTTTCTTTCTGATAAAGATCTTAAAGATCCTTGTGAGGTCCTCCGCATTTGAAACAGACCTGCGGGAGATACCGGAAGCATCGGCAAAATATGTGTTCTTAATTTTATTCTCTCTGCACCAGCTGTTCATGAGAAGGGAAAATTTTTTTTCACTTCCGCTGATATGGATTGCCAGTGCCACCGCCGCGTCATTGGCGGACTTGATTAAAAGGGCGCTGATAAGGTCCCCGGCAGTGAACCTTTCTCCCCGCCTGAAATACGCCTTTGTGGGCTCAATCCGGGCCGCCGCAAGAGGGATCTTCACAGGGCTCATCATCCTGAGGTGTTTCATGGCAACCATGGCGGTAACAAGTTTGACAGTGCTTGCCGCGGGATACACGGCTTTCCTGTTTTTGGACAGAATGATCTTCGCTGTTTCCCTGTCCTCAAGGTAATAAGAACTCACATGGATGGTATCCGCAGTATACCCGATACTTCCCGCGGGGGAAGAGAAAAGAATGGGAATGAATATTATACTTGAATAGAATAATCTCTTAAACACAATATTTAACAGAGCCCCCCATCCCCCTGAGGGGGCGTAAGATTCTTTTTCCGAACACTCCTGTGGCCCCCTTTGAGGGTTAGGGGGCCAAGTGTCATCACTGGGGATTTGGGGGCTTCCTTTGCGCCCTTCGCGCCTTAGCGGTTCAAAACTCTTTTTCGGAACCCAAAACTCGAAACTTATTTTACGAGCTTTTTCTCAAGCCTTTCGGCAAGGCTGGAAAGCTGGCTTTTAATCCTGGTGTTACTTACCCTTGAGATCTTTCTTTTAATGTTTCGCGCCATGGTGCCCTTTACCGGTTCCGGGAAGAGGTAAACTGCCTGGTTCATCTCTCCCACGATGTATTGCTGTGTGGTCGGGTCCCCATTCCTGTAAACTGCGGCATCCAGAAGAAAGTTCCAGGTGTTCTGGCCCCGGGCCCCTCTCTGCTGGAGCATGGTGGAAATAAAGGTTGTCTTTCCGTAGCCGTTGGTCCTCCCGAATATCTGGGGGCTCATGGTTGCAAGTCCCCTGACGTCCCTGGCATTCACAGCTTCTGGTACTGTCATTGCGAAGAGATTTTTAAAGTTCATGAGGTAACGCTTCGCGGTGCTGTCCCGTTCTTTCCTCTCGTTGTTTGCAATATTCTGCTGTATCATCCTCTCATATCTTCTGCCGTCATGGTGTCTCTTCAGTCCCTGTTTGCTGTATCCCAGGTAGGTAAGTTCCCTGTAGACCGCCTTTCTCACATTGAGGTCCTTATTCATAAAGCCTCCAAGGAGCGGGGGGATGCAGTCATAGTTGCCCCTGCATACCTCATTGATGGTGCTCATCTTTCCCCCCATATTTCCCGCATTGAAGTCTTTCCAGGAGACAAAATAAAAGTACCTGCTGCCGTTTCTCTTGTCCCTGAGGGCCCGGATGAACTTTTCTCTTTCCATCTTCCCGGTATCTTCCCTGACCGGGGTCTTTCCTCCTCCGGCAACCGCGGCATTGAGTCTTTCAAGGGACCTTTTGGCATTTCTGTCACTTTCACTTCTCATTTTCCTGTTTATGGCCGAGGTCAGCTGCCTGTAATACCTTCCTGCCCTCCTGTCCCTCTCCAGGGACCTGTTATATCCGAGACGCGACAGCTCATTATAGAGAGCATTTCTCACCCGGGCATCCCTGTTCTCAAATCCACCGAGAAGTGCGGGAATACACCGGTAATTCCCCATACAATTTTCCGCAACAGCGGACATTTTCATACCCTGGTTCCCACTGATAAAATTATTCCACTTTATGGCCCTGAAATATCTGTTTCCCCTGTTCCCGCTTCTCAGGGCCTGCCTGAATTGTTGCTGCTCATTTTTGCCGGGACCTGTAGACTCCCCTCCCCCGGCCACAGTTTTGTCAAGCCTCTGGAGGGACCTTCTGGCATTCCTGTCTCTCTCCTTATTCAAATTCCTTTTTATGGCAGAAGTCAGCTGCCTGTAGGATCCCCGGGATTTCCTGTCCCTTTCCAGGGACCTGTTATAACCGAGACGCATAAGCTCATTATAAACCGCGTTCCTCACTTTGCCGTCCCTGTTGTTAAAAGCACCCACAAGGGCGGGTATGCACCTGTAGTTTCCCGCGCAGATTTCACCGATAGTGGACATCTTTGCTCCCTGGTTACCCGCCTTAAAATTTTTCCACTTGATCTTTTTAAAATGACTGTTTCCCCTGCTGCCGCTTTGCAGGGCCCTGACCATGTCCCTCCTTTCTTTCTTCGCATCAATCTTTTTGTGCAGCCTTATTTTAATGGCATATGAAGGATTGTTAACCATAAGTCCGGTAACAATTAAAGCTGTAATGATTACACGTTTTTTCATTAATTTGATCTCCTCGTTTTCTATGTTGGTAAGATTCCCCTGAGGGAGTAATCTCTCATTTTGCAACTACTCAGCTTTCCGGCTAAAAATATACATATTTAATAAAATACTAACAATGTGTCCCCGCCGCCAAAGGCGGCGGGGACACATCAGTTATGTTTTCTTGTTAACATGTCAATTTTTATAGAGAGCTGATCAGTTACCTCATTTTTTAATTCCCTTTATTATACACAAAATAAAATATTATGTCAATAATTATCAAAATAAAAACAGTTATTCCAGAGTGTGCCCCGGCTCCGGCCTGAAACCGTTGTCATGTCCCAGCTGGTAATATCCCACTGCCCGGAAATGTTCCCATTTGTCCAGGGAGAAATAGTGCCAGCCGTTTCTCTTTGAAACAAAGTAGAGGAACCTGTGCTTCTCCGGGTTCATGGCGGCACGGATGGCATCAAGTCCCGGGTTACAGATTGGCCCGGGAGGGAGACCTTCATACATATAGGTATTGTAGAGACTCCTGTTTTTAAGGACTTCCCTTGTGAGACGGATCTTCCCCACAATGTACTGGAGCGTGGGATCAGACTCAAGTTTCATCCCGGTTTTCAGCCTGTTGTGGAAAACACCGCTTATCCTCCTGAACTCCTTCACCCGGGCGCCCTCGCTCTGGATCATGGAGGCAAGGATGATATCATTCCTTCCCGGCTTGAGCTTCTTTGTCCTCAAGATATATGTTTCAAGCATCTTCTTCACGAGCTTTTCCGGGTCCTCACTGTTGAGCCTGTATGTGGCGGGGAAGAGCTTTCCTTCATAATCGGGGACTCCCCTCTCAAGGAGAAAGAGATATTCGGAATCTCCCGCACCTGTCTTTTCCCTTATGAGCCGGGCAATCTTCCTCTGTGTATATCCTTCCGGTACGGCAAGAAGAGCAACATCCCCCGAACAGAACTTCTTTCCCAGGCTGTAGTATGAGTACTCTCCCCTGATCTCATAGATCCCCGGCTTGATTTCTCCGGAGAAAAGAGTGTTCACTTTCAGAGAGAACAGGAAGAGTTTCCTCAGGCGGATAACTCCCCTTCTTTCCAGTTTCTGAATGAGAGAAAAACCATTGGTTCCCACGGGAACACTTATCCGCCGGTCTTCACCGGTACCCGTACTTCCGAAGAGAAGAACAAGGATGATTACTCCGGCAAAAAGCGCACCTGCTGAAACTGAAATGAAAAAAATCCTGACCGGTCTTACCATGAAATAACCTCGCCTATCTTCTGTCTTCCCTTCCCTCTCCTTATCTGCTGCGACTTTGACTGGTTGAACCTGAACTTTCCCGCGTCTCTTTTTATCCTCTGAAGGGCGCTCTTCACCCTCTCCCTCTCCTCCGGGGAGAGCCCGTCCGGACTTCCCGTCCCTTCTCCGCCGCTGCCTCCGGAAAACCCCTTGGACTGCTTATCCTTATCTCCCGATGACCTGTTTTTATCACTCCCCCTCTCCCTGTTCTTATCCTTATTATTCTCTTTACTTTTACCCCCGCCGCCTTTCCCTTTGCAGAGCTCTTTATTCTCTTCATGTCTGGCCTTGATAAATTCCATCTGCCGGTCAATAAAATCGGATATGACCTCTGACTTCACTCTATATTCGGAGACCGGTCCCCCGGTTTCAAGAACATCTCCGAACCTGTTTCTCGACTTCTCCCAGAGCTCCAGTGTCCTCTTTATATGGCAGAAGTTTTTGTCGAGCCGGCTCCTTCCCCACATGTAGAGGGAGTGACCGTCATTGAAGAGGGCCTCAACCATGTCAGGCTTGAGCACAATGGCCCTTTCGTAATAATCGTGGGCCCGGGTGAAGTCCCTCTGCATATAGTAGTTGTTCCCCAGGTTGTAGACAGGGATCTCCTCCCTGAACTTCTGGGCTCTGCTCTTTTCAAAATAACCGGAGGCGGTATTATACTCTCTCTTCTCATACCGGGATATTCCCTTTTCATTAAAACTGTGCGCCAGCCAGACCGGGTTGCCGCAGCCGGCAAGGATTGCAGACCCCAGGATTACCGCAACAATAAAAATTCTCCTGATCATCCCTTTACCCTCCCCGTTACTCTCTCCACTGCCCTTCCCAGGACCCCCCGGAAAAAATCGAGGTTGTCAAATACCAGGATATCCGTAAAAAAGAGGAGGGCAAAAATCATGATAAAGATGTGACTGATATCTCTTTTACCCTTTGTTCCCTTTTCCACTCTTCCCCCCGGGGCATTCATTATGCCCCTGAGGATCTTTTCCACGGAGGAATTTTCCTCCATGGCGATAAATTCTCCCCCGGTTGCTTCGGATATCTTCTTCAGGTGTTTCCTGACCATATAGCTTGTAATGCTTTTTACGGTCCTTGGTTTGCTCTTCCCCTCCAGGACGTCTTTTGGGTCGAAGATATCAATCCCCCCTCCCTTCTTTGTGCCCACCGCCACAGCATGCACGGGGATACCTTTTTTCTTCAGGGTGATAAGCTCTTCACTGTAGTCATCATACTCCTTTGCCTCCCCGTCGCTTATGATGACACCCTGGAAGCCTGTATGACCGGCATACCCGACGAGGTGGATGAGGGAAAGGAGTGCCGCTTTAAAATTTGTTCCCATCTTCTGAAATATATGGAGCCTGAAGTTGTCCAGGTATGTCTCTATGGTCTTCCGGTCCGCGACGGGCGGCGAATGGAAGGAGGATATCCCGCTGAAGGAGATGAGGCCGAAGCGGTAGCCCGCAAGACCGTCCATAAGACTTCGTGTCACCTCCAGCGCCTCATCCCGCCTGTTATTTATCTTCTTTCTTGGTGAATAGCCGCTTACATCCCCGGAAACCATGCTCAGGGAGGCATCGATCATGAAAACAATCTGCTCCTGCCTGACGGTTCTTTCGCCGGATCCGGAGATCACGGGCCGGGCGGCTGAGAATATCAGCATCCCCCCCATGAGAAAAAGGATAACCGAATGGCCCGAAAGTATCTTCCGGGAATAGACGGTAAATTTCCTGATAAACCTCACCGATACTCCCGAGCCCAGGAAGTCAAGGGACTCCAGGTTTCTTCGAAAGAAGATCACCGTGAAAGTGAGCCAGGGAAGAAGGAGTATGAGAAGGAGGGGCCGCGTAAATTCCATCACCGGTAGGGCCTCCTGAAAAAGATACCTTCCGCCGTCATGTAGAGTGAGAAGAGGATAAGGATCAGCAGCCCGATCTCCGATCTGTAGGAGGTCCGGGTTACAATCTTTTGCGTGTTCAGGGGCGTTGCCTCCAGCCGGGATATCTTGTCAAGAACATCCGAAAGGAGATCGTTGTTCTCCGCCCGGAAGTAGGTCCCTCCGGCGGCAGAGGCGATCTTCTTGAGCTGGGTATCGTCAAGCTGTGTTTTAAGTACCTGGTTTTCCCTGTTGATAAAGGGCTTCCCGTTCACATAAACCTCAACGGGCTCCTTCCCTCCCACACCGATAACATAGAGCCTGATATTGTTTGTCTTAATGAGCCGCGCTCCCAGGAGAGGGTCGATTCCCGCGTTGCTCTCACCGTCTGTAATGAGAATAACAGCCTGGTCCCGGCCCTTAATCCTGTTCATATTCAGGCTGTCCGAGGCCATGAGAAGGACATCACCGATGGCCGTGCCTCCGCTCTTCACATGGTCGATCATCTCGTAGGCGATCCCGTCGATGAGTTCAATGAGCACGGAGAAGTCGGTGGTCAGGGGTGTCTGGGTGAAGGTGTGTTTGGCGAAGACGAAAACCGCGACCCTGTTGCTTCCGCTTTTCCTGATAAACTCCGTGGAAATTGTCTTCATGGCCTCCAGCCTGTTGGGCTTGAAGTCCGCGGCCTGCATGCTGGCGGAAACGTCAAGGGCAAGGGCGATGTCCACCCCCTTATCGGAGACAAGCTCCCTGCTGCTCTCCCTGTAGGGCCCGGTAAAGGCCGTGACCAGGAGCAGAATAACCAGCACCTCGAGGAAGAGGGGCAGAAAATAAAGGGACCTCCCCCGGGCAAAGGACTTTCCGTAAAAAAGAGGGGGATACTCAATGCCGCGCCTTCTCCCCAGGAGTATTCTCACTGCCAGGTAAGGAAGGACCAGGAGAAGCAGCCAGGGGCCCCAGCTGTGGGCGAACTTTATCCCTTCAAAGATCTGCACGGGCATCCCCCTGTCTCATTTTCGTTTTAACAAGCTTTCCGGCCCATCCGAACATCCTGAGAAAATCCTTCCTTCCGGGTTCCCTCTCCCGGAAAACCAGGAGGTCCATCTCCCGGAAAAATTTCCCCGGCTCCCGGACCCGCAAAAACCTGCCGATCTCTCCCGAGGTCATCTCTTCAACCGGGAGCCCGGAGATCCTCTCAATATGGGACTTCATCACCTCCGAGAGTTCAAAAAGTCCCCTCTTATAGGTCATCCTCTCAAGGTTCTCCTCCTTGATCCTCTCCATGAGCGGGATGATCCCGGAGGATTTCTTCCCCGGACTCCCCGGCAGGGTCTCCCTTCTCAACAGCCTGCGGAGCAGATCCTTTATCCTGCCAATATACTTAATTAAAAGGACCGCGAGAAGGAGAAAAAGAAGGGCCCAGAAAACAAGGGTCAGCCACCGGGGAAGGATATGAAGAGGTTCTGCCAGGCTGTAGGGGAGGTTCTCCACGGATCAACCTCTCCCGGGAAAAGAGAAGAGCCCGGAGAGGGTCTTCTCCAGGTCATCCCCGGTGGAGAGTGACTTGAAGCGTATATGATAAGTCCCTGCCGCGGCTTTGATCCTCTCCACTGCACGGTTGATGCCGCAGACGCTTCCCGGGGAAACTCTGGCGGAAACTTTCCTCCCCTCGGGGGCGGATGTCCCGAAAGAAAGACTCTGGATTTTATTATACTCAAGGGGGTCGTAAAGATGGAAGAGGACAACATCATGTTTTGCCTGGAGATATTTGATGTCCTCGGGGATGTCCTCCTCGATAAAATCGGAGAGGAAGAATATCACAAACCGCTTTCCCCTGATCCTCTGTATCCTGTGGACGGCCTGTCTCATATCGGAAAAGTCCGTCCGTGAAGGTTTCTCAACCGCCCTCCGGTAAAAGGTCTTCAGCGCCCTCATGAACTGCACCTTCCCCTCCAGGGGGAGTGAAAAATCAATTACTTCATCCGAGTAGGTCAGATACCCCAGCCTGTCACCGGAATAAACGGCGGAATAAGCCAGGGAAACCGCGATCTCCACGGCGTACTCGATCTTCCTCATATCCTGCCATCCCCCGTGCATGGAGGGGCTTATATCCAGGACGATAAATACCTCCCTCTCCCTCTCCTCGTTGTAGATCCTCACATAGGGCTCACACATCCTGGCCGTAATGTTCCAGTCAATCTGCCTGATTGACTCCCCGTAGACATACTTCCTCGCCTCGTGAAAGTCCATCCCCCTGCCGCGGACCCGGGTAACATAGTTCCCCCGGAGAAAGCTGAAGGAGTTTTTCATGGCCCTGTACTCAAGCCTGCGGACCCTCTTTAAAAGCTCCTTTTCCGATCCGGGGGGACGCTCTTCCCAGAATGTTCTGCAGCTCTCCATTCTTTCTAAGGCACCTTTACCGATGAGAGGATGTTTTTGATTATCTCTTCCTTCTTGACTCCCTCCGCCTCCGCGTGGTAGGTAAGAATAATCCTGTGCCTCAGGACCCCCGGCGCCGCCCTCTTAATGTCATCGGGGATGACGTTCTCCCTCCCCTCCATGAGGGCCGTTGCCCGGGAAACCTGGGCAAGAAAAATTGATGCCCGGGGGGAGGCCCCGTAGAGGATAGTGTTCTCAAGGCTGAGGCCGTACTTTTCCGGGTTCCTTGTTGCATCAACAAGTTCGGTAATATAGGCAACAAGTTTCTTCTCCATATGGACACGCCTCACGGCCTCCTGGAGGGCCAGGATCGATTGATCGGAGAGGAGCCGGTTCACCTCGGGGAGGGATGTCTCCTGGATCACCATCTCCACGATATCGCACTCCTCCTCAAGAGTGGGGTAATCCACAACCAGCTTCATCATGAACCTGTCGATCTGCGCTTCAGGCAGGGGATAGGTTCCCTCCTGTTCAACGGGATTCTGTGTGGCAAAGACAAAGAAGGGTGAAGGGAGCGGATATGTCTCCTCGCCGATCGTTACCTGTTTCTCCTGCATGCATTCAAGGAGCGCCGACTGGACCTTGGCCGGGGCCCTGTTGATCTCATCGGCCAGGATGAAGTGGGCAAAAACAGGCCCCTTTTTCGTTTCAAAGCTCGCGGTGGACTGGTTGTATATCCTCGTCCCGATAATATCCGCGGGAAGGAGATCGGGAGTGAACTGCAGTCTTTTAAAATCAAGGCCCGATATTTTTGAAAGGAGGTGGACCGCCCGTGTCTTGGCCAGCCCCGGGACTCCCTCGATGAGGAGATGCCCGTTTGCCAGAAGCGCAATAAGAAGCCCCTCAATAAGTCCCTCCTGTCCTATGATCCCCCTGTGGATCTCCTCCCTGAGCATCTTGATGGTATCACCGATTTTATGAAGATCTGTCTTTGTCATGTTATTAATCCTTTTTATAGAATATCCATTAAGATTTTTTACCACGAAGTTTTGGATAATGTTGAATTTTGAATGTTAAACTTTAAATTGTCAAATCAAGAACGGTTTCTTTAATTTAACATTCAAAATTTAAAACTCAACATTGAAAAAATGGTCTCTGTGGCAAAATCCCTCTCTTCAATTCAAAATTCAAAATTTAAAATTCATCATTAATCTTATACTTCTCCCAGCGCCTCTGCTCTCGCTCCATGTGTTTTTTAAACTTCGGGGGCAGGTCCGTGGTGACCCTGATCCTTTCAGCGGTTTCAGGATGGTCAAAGGCAAGTCCCGTAGCCCAGAGAAAGAGTCCCTTTCCCCTGAGGGTCTTCCCCGTTTCCCCGTAGAGGGAGTCGCCAACAATCGGACATCCCAATTCCTTCATGTGGATCCTCAGCTGGTGTTCCCTTCCGGTGAGAGGGTCCAGTTCCACAAGGGTGAGAGACCCGCTTTTCAGGGACCCGCATTCTTCAAGGGCCCTGTATTCTGTTTCAGCATACCGTCCTTTCACAGGTTTTTTTACAAGTCCCCTCCCCTCAATCCTCCCCGAAACAAGGGCATGGTATCTCTTGCTGACCCTCTTTTCCTGGAACTGGAGGGCCAGGCTGCTCAGCGCGCCGGATGTTTTTGCAACAAGAAGAAGGCCGCCGGTGGAAGAATCGAGCCTGTGGACCGGCTTCGGGACCTGCAGGGCCCCCTTTTTTTCCGATCTCTCAAGATTTTGAGGCAGGGCATTTTCTATTGTCCTGAACCTGTTTCCGTTTACCGGGAAACCGGGGAGCTTTTCCACAACAGCCAGGTAACTGTCCTCATAGAGGATTTCCAGCTCCAGCTTAAAGTTCTTAAGAGGGGCAGCCCCTTTTTCAAGGATATCCAGGCGGTTCCCTCCCCTGACCCTGTAAAGGGGGTCAGAGGGCTCTCCGTTAACAACAAGGAGCCCCCTTCGTATTGCCTTTCTCAGGTATTTTCGCGTATACCTGTCCCCAAAAACATCAAGGACATACCTGTCAAGGATGGGACCCGGGTCCCTGTCCGGCACAATATGTGATTCCACTATCTTCATGGTCAAAAATGATCATTAGCAGATAAGCGTCTCCGGTTCAAGTCAATTTTAAAAGATTATTTTGATCTATAATAACGATTTGTTTTTAAATTATTAATCTGTTGAAGTCACTTATTTTTCTAATAATATGAAGAAGAATGAGCCGCAGATGCACGAAGATAGACGCTGATAAACGAAGAAAAACAAAAGAATAAAATAAATATCCGCGTTAATCTGCGTGCATCTGTGGCCGAACTTTTTCGGTCTTTTGTATAGGTTTCCGTCCCGGTTTCCTTAAGAGAATAAATAATTTTCTCCGGGAAAAATTTTTATTGATTAAATTCTTTTCAGGATATATTATATCGTTAATTTTGAAATTAATGAAAGGAGTCATAAATCATGAAAAAATTTGCTGCTCTACTCTTGCTTCTGACTTTAGTAACCGGGTTGAATGCTCAGAGTTCAATGCGGAATGTCACTATCAAGGGACTCTACTCCATCAGCGTGCCGGACAGCCTGAAAACAACAAACAAACTGAACAATATTGCCTCTCTCCAGTATTTCAACCCTTCAAAGGAGATGTATGTCATCGTCATAGATGAGTCTATTCAGGACCTGGCCAGGGGTAATTTGAAGCTCAACCTGGGTATCTATTATAAGATGGCGGTCTTTAATATCGTAACCGGCCTTAAAGACGCAAATGTCGAAAAAGTCAAGAGCTCTAACAGGGGGAACCTGAAGATATACCAGACCGATCTTGAGGGAAAGCTCAAGGGAAACAATGTGGGGATCTACTATAAAATTGCCGTGGTCCAATCACCGACCCATTTTTACCAGATCTTCACCTGGACACTGAAGAGCCAGAAATACGAGTTCAATTCCACCTACCAGCAGATGATTGATTCATTCACGGAAATAAGGTAAAGTTCCGGGTTTCGGGTTAAGAACGAATTTGAACCGCAAAAGTACAAAGGACGCGAAGTTAAATTGAATGGTAAATTTTAAATGTTGAATGTTGAGTTCTCTGATTAAAAACAGATTTTATAATTTAACATTAAATAACTTTTATTTACGATCTTCGCGTCCTGGCGGTTTATTCTCTGATGTTATGAAATTCCATTTCTCTTAAGATAATATTCATCCAGAAGAAAATCCATTGCTTCCCCTTTCGTGGCAAATTTTGATTCGGAATGAATGATTCCTCTTTCCTTGTATGAAACACTCCATTCATTTTCAATTTGCAGGAGATAGATTCCATCATAAGTTTGCTCTGAAAAATATACCCATCCTTTGGGAAACCCGTATTGGGCAATATAATGATAAACATCTTTCTTTGTGATACTCCAGGGAATTTTACGCGGTCCATGTACCCCGCATTTTTCTGCTAATTCCCACTCATTGGCTTCAAGAATTGCAGCTATCTGTTCATTTTTTGATATATTCATTATTTAAAATACCTTATTCTTTTCTACATCTTTTCAACGGTACATGTAATATTTAAATGCTGGGCAAAATTATTGTTTAATACTGAGTAAGATGATTAATAATTGTACCGGGTATAGTAAAGTGCGTTGCCATCCGCCAAAACAAGTTGCTACCCGTTTTCTTTTTTTAAATCCGAATTTTATTTTCTACCAATATTCGGGATTATTGAGTGCGTCCACACAATATGTTTTCCCTTTAATTGGTTCAATATGGCTGCTGACTAATGACTGGCCAAGCCAGCCAAATGGATATTTCAACTTAAAAGGTGCTTTTACTATTTCTTCGGTAATACTTCTAAAGCCTGCTTTCTTATAAAAATTGGGATCACCATAGGTAAAAACCAAATCAACCCCGTTTTCTTTGAGATAGTTAATTCCATAGTTAATCAACTTTTGACCAATGCCCTGTCCCTGGTAGTCTGTGTGTATGGCAACGGGGGACAAAATAAAAGCACTGACCTCGCATTCAAGCGTAAATCTGCTAAAAAAGATGCTGCCGATAATTTGCCCATTTTCTCTGGCAACAAATCCGTAAAGGTCTCCGGGAGCAGTAGTGCTCATCAGATCATGGGTCAACTTTCCTATTAAGAATCCTTCTGATTCTCCTTCTGAATCTGAAAAAACTTTAATGAATAGTTTTTCTATTTCTTCAATATCACTAAATTTGTATTCGGACAGGTTCATCTGTTTACTCCAAAAAATACCCAGCGGCTTATAATTATTTTCTTCCATTTGTTTATCACGTTTATTTAATCATTTCCATAGTCTTTGAGTTCAGATATTATCCAATCATTTTTTTCTTTCTCAAATATAATTGTTATATGCCAGGTAACATCTATGATTGCCCTGTTAAGGAGAAGATTAATATCCGGCTTTGTTCTTTTGAAATTAAAGTTTGCAATTGCCTGACTATGTTTTTTGAGAAGAGAAGATGCTTTTCCCGGCTCCAGGTTTTTGCTTAGATATTTTTGAATTTTCATTTCTCCTGATTGTGAGAATTCTCTAAAGAAGGAATCGCTGTAAGCGTCTATTTGTTTTAATGTGTTTATTCTTAAAGCAGCGTACAGTGCGAAAATTAAAGGTATTACGATTAAAAAGATTTTTTTCTTCATTAAATATCTTCTCACATTCTAAACCACTTACAATAATACCAGGCCAGTGATTCCACTTAGCGGCTTTGACGTGTGCGCTGTCTGTGTATATTTGAGCCGTTTCTTATATGTTCTCTCCTTCTCAAGCTCCTTATATCCGGCAACTTATTATTCAGCTGATGACAATATGGGTCGTAACAATGAGCGTCAAGAGATTTAATAGATAAAAAATTATGCGCTTTAGAGCCACACCATCAACTCACCCAAAGCAGTAGAATTCATAATATACGGCTCGCCCTGCCCTATTGCTCTTTTTTGAGTTTCTTTTAAGAGCCTTGCTGTAGACCATCTGTTAATTTTTTCGTTTTTTTCCGGGGAGCCACGAGAAACATACCCCCACATATGTTGGACGGCATTTCTCATGCCTCCTTCACCGGGGGGCGTTCGTAACATTTTCACGAGTAATTCGGATAAATCCGGCATATTGGTTCTCTTACGAGCCACATTCTGCCCGATTGACTTATACAAACCCGGATCACGGGCAAGAACGGAATACTTATGCTGCCGCCAGAGTTGTTCCACACTTGAGGGTAATTCAATCCGGCCTTTTTCCTTACCGGTGTACTTATCTTTAAGTATTTCAAATTGATGAGCCGGTGTATCTATATATCCTGCCGGCCAGCATCCCGGATTTGACCGGGTTCGAACCGGTGACTGATCATGATATCCCCTGAGTTTCATTTAACAGGAGAGCTGCTTGTGCCGGTATTTTAAAGCCCAGCCGTACTTCAGCCACCTGATGGTTTCCGGATGTTGCGAATATCCCTGTTTTCCATTTACAACAATTGAAACCAGGGCATGTAATTCCCGATGCTCCCCAAGTAAACTTTGACGATTCAAATAGCCCGGGTCAATATCCCAGATTCGCATCTATCTATCCCGCATAACATCTTAATAAACTGCTATTCAGAATATGGGTATTTTAATCGATGTCAAGAAGAATAGAATTCTTTCTTTTATGGAGAATTTTAAGAGATGAAATTTCATTTTCTTCAATGATGGTGAGCGTATATCAACCCAGTCATCAAGTCTGTTGAGCAAGTTTCTGTGGAAGCAGTTATTATGTTAAGTTTTTTGCCAGGTATACAAGCGCCCCGCCACTTAATAAACAAAATGGAGAGTACAACCAGTAGTCATATTTTGCGAAATTGCTGTATTTAATCCTTTTGAAAAAGCCAACATATTTAAAATCTCCAACGGCCCTTAAAAGCAGTATGATTCCTATTGCAAAGCCTGCTGGTTTCAGAAACGGCAAACAGCTGACAGGCACTTTGCCGGGATAGCCCAGTGCCAGAGAAACGCCTGCAAAGCAAAACAAAACAATCGCGACAATAAAGGTCCCAACAGGGCCAGGAATAAGAACAGGTTCACCGTTTACAACAGGTACCATATTCCGGATATCGAATTTGAAACCCAGTGCCCAGAAAATATGAAAAACTGCAATAATTACAAACGAGGCTGTCAGAGCGATTGATATAATTTGCATATTATCCTTTTGAGTATATCTTATTAAACTGCCATCCAGAATAAGGGCATATTGCAAGAAGTCAAGAAGAATCAAACTCAACACTTTTCAATTTTTATTGTAAAAAATCATTTTTAATACAGAATAAATCCAAAATATGGATTAAATATCCACTAAAATGACTTGTGGTTTTGTCTGTTGGATGACCATTCACAAGCATTCCTCCTCAACCTTTAATATATGAGAAAAACCATACTTTTTAATTTCTTCTGATCCTTATCTCAATCTCGATTCGACAGGTGCTGGTTGAACAGCCACTTCACTACTTCCTGATCAGCATAAGCCGGGGATCCGGTATGCCCCATTTCTGCGTAATGGCTTCTTTTGAAGATCTCAACTCCTGACAGGCCTAGAGCGGTGGTGGTGCGTTCATAACCCGAGACAGTCGCCATTTTTACAGTTTCAACAGCTCCGACACTGGTATCCAGGCCTTTGACATAACCGTAGGCCTTGTTGGAGATGCGCCTGTCATCATTTGGGTCTTCGCTTAATAATCCGTTACCATATCCGAAGTCGTAGGAATCTTGCAGACCTACGTGGTACCAGACCGAGGTTTTACCCGCTATGGCATTGGATAAAGCGGTGTTACTTCCGCCGGCACAGCGGACGATGCCTGCGACGATTAGCCCCTGCTGCGCTTCCAGATTTGAAGCGAAAGGATAGGAACCTGAACCACCAGCGGAGAATCCTGCCAGGTAGATCCTATTCGTATCGATTCTATAGTTGGCAACCAGTTCAGCAACCATGGCGTAAACCCAATCGCTGTTGGCAGCGGCATTCAGGCAAAAGCATGGATAGTCCTGCATTCTGTCTGTTTTACCCGCAACGAGGCTTCCCGAGTAGTGGACATTAATCATCAGGGGATAGTTCCTGTCTGCGTTGTAATCTTTATCGTAGTTCCATGGGAGCATAAGTTCGTAACTCCGCGAGGTACCGTTGTCGTCATAAGTTTTTGTTTCGTAGGAAGGCTTATCGGCTGCATCGAAGTTTTCGCTGATTGGATTATGCTGGAACGGCTGATCGCCGGAGTGCTGATCACCGGAGGGCTGATCGCCGGAGGGCTGAGCGTCGGGTTTCGCGCATGAAAACAGAACGAGGAAAACGATCGTAAACGCGGATATTGTCACGGTAGTTTTAATGGCTTCTTTCATGATATCTTCTCCAATAGCGTCCCGCGAATATATGAAGTTTCAATCAAAACGCGGGTTTATTTTCAATTTAACGTTTCTGTACCAATCTTCCCTACTCAAAGCGACACCTTTTACGCATAGCGTCTTACTAAACCACTACCCAGAATATGGGCATATTAATAGCACTTATAAAAATGTTATCTCTTTATAATCAGAAAAACCAGGCGCACTTTGTTTTTTAATAATGCGCTAACACCACATCACATCCTTATGTTAGATGATGCGGACAAATTGTCAAGAGTAATACAGGTATGAATTTCATGAAACAGCCGACTGTTGAAGCCAGAAGGCAGATGACCAAATTTTTCCGCATTTTTAAGAAGCCATCTATAGCTTCCGTATTTCATTATTACGCACTTTTTAAATGAGCTTCGATTCTATCGGCTGATAAATCAGCACCACAATCCCATTCAATAAAATAACGGCCATTTGTTACTTTTTGAAAAGCATCCTGTTTTTTTAATTCGGTAAAAGCTTCCAGTTCTAAATATGGACTGACATCGAAAATCCCGGTTTTACCGTCTTCTGTAATAATTTGGAGAGTATAATCCTGATTGGGTATAATTTTAGCAATTCTCATTGATCTAATCCCCTGATTTTAAATGGCGTTTTACCATTAACGGCAAGTTCCCAATCCGCGAGCAAATCATCTTTATGTATTTCAATCCAAGCCAGTACGGTTACACTTCTCATACACAAACTCGGGGTCGAGATCGATCCCGGATTCCCTCTCTACCGTATCAAAAGATACCCGAACATGTTTAAAAATATCGTAGTCTTTTAAGCGCTGAAAAATTCCGAAATCGAGAAAAGGCTTCATATCAAGCACGCCATGCTCTCCATTATCATAATCAATCAAAAAACAACCTGTGTATTTTTCATACAATGTTCAGTTTTGATCAGATTTCTGGTTTTGTTTGTATTGAATCTATTGTCAGGCAGTAAATTTAATTTTATCCGGGACAGCATGCAGTTTATAAACCCAGCGCATTAACGACTTTTAAGACCGTAGCAAATTCCGGATTTCCTTCCGGGGATAATGCTTTGTAGAGGCTTTCCCTGCCAAGACCTGTTTGTTCCGCGATTTCTGACATTCCTTTTGCTCTTGCAATATCACCCAGCGCTGCCGCAATCAATGAGGGATCGCAGCCATATCGTCTTCTGTATCAAGGTGCTCTGCTGCATCCCATTTATCACTCAATAAATTCCCGCATTTTTCAATTCTTCTTTTGAGAGTTCGGTTATATCGATAATGTCTTCAAGGGAGAAGCCTTTTTCATGCATTTTCCTGGCGTCTTTTAGTCTGCCTTCCAGAATGCCTTCATTTTTACCTTCAATTTTACCTTCAATTTTACCTTCTATTTTGCCTTTTTTAATTAATTCTTCGACAATCATATTTGACTCCTTCTTCCCTTCTAATATATCCGTAATCCTTTCTTTTTCAATATCATCAATATGCAGATAATATTCAATTATGTCAATATTCTTTATTGCGATTTTTATTTCCTTTTCAATATCAGTGTAATTTTTAATGAAATCAACCGCAAGAAATATTTTATCATCTCTGTCCCATCTCATAGCAGACTTGAGTACTGCCAGAAACCTGTTTTTAGTCTCCCTGTATTTTTCCGCTTCGTGATCTTTCATTCTGATAAGTCTGAAGGTAAAGCTCATATAGACTTTATCAAGGCATTTAATTGTTATCTCCCGCCGGATATCTTTGTCCCATTTTTTCGCTTCATCGGTGAAAAGGGCAACAGGCAGCTTTTCATATCCGGGAAATTGGAAATCCAGGTCGATAAGATATTGGGCAAATCTGTGTATGTCAAACTTTGATTTTTGGGACCAGTGTTCTACAAGTGTAAGGACAATATTTTTCCTGTTTTTGAACCGGTAGATCACCGCAATATCATTGATGAGTTTGAGATCCCGGTGATGATGCTTTTTGTTTTCCTGGATATGAAACTCCACTGAAACCGGTTTCCCGTATCTCTTATAAATTTCCGGCTCGAAGAACTCCAGGGCATCTTCGGGATAGTCACGGATCAGGCCCTTTATCATCCCATCCTGTGAGAGTTTTTTCTTTTTTGTCATTGAGTTGTTCCGTTGATTGATTAAGTGTTTTGTATTAATACGATCGAGGAGGGAAAATATAAAAATTTTTTTCGGTATATAAGCAGTTTTTTAAATAAATATATTTAACCGCAAAGTCCGTAAAAGAAGAGGAAGAAGAAATTTCACACAGAGGGCGCAGAGATCACTCACTTTCCCCCATGCCGGAAGAGTTCCCCTCTTCACGCAGAGGTAAAAAACAACTTATTCACGTTTTTATCTGCTATTAAAATACCCTATTCATCTTCATCCTTAAAATATTTTTTCGCGTGTTTTGCCATTTCTTCATTTTCGACAGCCAGTTTCTCATTATAGTCTTCTTCACCTAAAAACGTTTCGACTATACAATTTTTGTGACCTCTATATAAATCACATAATGTAGGTTTATCCGGATCACGGTTGAGAAATTCCGTCATGAGATTCTTTTTCAGGGCTTCACTATAAAATCATCCGCGCCTGCTTCCAGCAATTTTTTTTCATACCCTTCTTCCAGTGAAGTAGACAAAATGGGGAAGTATCTTACCTTTTTTCTTATGGCCCTGGTTGCTTCAAATCCGTTCATGACAGGCATGTTTGTATCCATGAAGCAGACATCATATTTCCCTTCGTTGCGGACGGCAAGTTCAAACGCTTCTTTTCCGTTGGAGGCTATATCATATTCAATTCCCCATGATTCAAATATGCCGCCCACTATGCCCTGCATAGTTTTATTATCTTCAACGAATAGCAGGTTCATGTTTTCAACCTTTCATATGCTGAGCACTATACTGGTTTGAAAAAATTATTTTGTAAAGTCATTTATGAGTATTTATATAAAAATATAACCATTTCATACCTGGTGTAAATGTGGTTCCCTGGTTTAAGATTGATTGAGAGTTTTTTATTTTTTCCCGCATAACGCCAAGCATGAGGGGCTGGTAAAAGGGGCACAACCGAAGGGCGCGCCGCTTTTACCAGCCCCTCTCCATGCTTTTGTTCGGCTTCCTTCGTTCATTTTATCAATCTATTAACCACAACCCAAACTCCCAAGACTATGCCTATACAAAACACGGAAAAACCCGCGACTGCATAAAAATGTCGACGTCTGATGGTCTCGCTACGTTCTCTTTCGATTTCAGCCGGCAAATCCAATGATAGACTTCCTTTTTGGGGAAAATACCCTAGAACAAACAGAACTGCCGAAATCAAGAAGACAATTGGAGGGGAAAGAAATAAGATTTCATCATATGATTGTAGACTGTAATCTTTCGGAAGTACGAGTTTGAGAAGGGCAAGATATGTTGGTATTGCTCCAATAGTTGTTGTCGTCATGAATTTGCAAAACTCACGTCCCACATCTACAGAATCAACAAGCAGTTTCTTACCAGCTTCGTATAATGCTTTATTATGGGGGGTTACATCCTGAACTTGCTCAAGTTCGATTTTTGTGTTCTTTGTTTCATTCATCGGCATTAGCTATACCCACGACTTTGACATCCTTAATTCTATCTGATGAGGTGTCTGTGAGAATGAACCTAGCCTCAAATTCTTCGTTTGTTGTAGGACAGGTGAATAGACGGGTAACCTTTACCTGTCGAGGGCGCTCACTCATATCTGACATAGTGAGCATTTTGATTACAAGCGCTCTCTCAACATCGAGTTTGTATCTATGCACATCCGGGCACTTTGGGCAGTTTGGAATATCAAGGTGTTCTGTGGCCATTTATTCCTCCTTAATTTGATGCCCAACACCAGCATAACCGGTGTTTTTCGCAGAGTGTAGAGAGCGTAGCGAACGAAACGGTGCGAAAAACATCCGTATTAATGCATTTGTTAGCATTGTTTTTTGATAATATTTGCTATTTTAGCAACTGCTTCATCTAAATCCATATCATATAATTCCAAACAATTGTCTTCATCTATTGAGATGTTAAAAACAGTTTCTATGTCTTGAAATGGTGGGCTGTCCTCTAAAATGTCAGGTGGATCTGTAGTAGACCACATACAGAACATCTGCAATGAATCTGGATTACCTTTATGTAATTCTTGATACTTTTTATAAATCCTAAACAGCTTTTCTTTGATGTCTTTATTTGAATGTTGCATCGTTTATAATCTGTTTTTTGTTTTGTCATTCAATGACTTACTATCATCATCTTCGTATTTCTCTTGTTCCATATATTCCCACATTTCATTTTGATGAAGCCATATTGGATCAGCATTATTTTGAATAAATTCATCAACATCCATTCCATCTATTGTGGGTCGTCGTTTAATTCTGACTTGTTTACCATTCATGAAAATCCACTCATACTTTTTTTGTCTTTCGACTTTTGCCTTCTTTTTTGCTCGTTTTTGTACAGGAGTGAGTTTTTTATTTTTCTTATTCATCTTCTTCTAGTTTTTATTGCCTAACGACGAAAATCAGCCGCGCGGCTTTTTGCGTTGGCTGAATTTGTCTTGTTAGGCGTTCTTTCATGAAGAAGCGCAACTTTCATTTCTTCGTAGATTTTGCCTGTTCGTTGAACGATAAGCATAACTTTATCCAATAATCAAAGTCATTTTCTGTTTTAATCCTCTCTGGACTTACATAGCAATAACCTTTGTATTCCTTTCCCTTCATAATCATTGTTTGAAAGCCTTTTCTTTTCGAAATTTCTTTTACAAGGCTTGGATCAAAACGACACATTAAGTTTTCACCGCTGACATTCACACACATTTTACCGTTGACCAAAAAAGCTAGGCCTCCAAACATTTTCTTCTCTTCTATCTGTATATTGGGCAAATGAGCAAGATATTCTCTGACCCTATCAGCAAGTTTTGTATTGTAAGCCATTTTTGTTTGCCTACTTTGAATTATTCGCAAACGTTAATGTGTCAAAATAGATCGTCAAAGATTGAAGCTTGCCGTCTTTCGCCGTCCATAATTCAGCTACATTACCATTCATTTGTTGTCCGTTTGGAAATTGGTAATCATAATTTCCTA
Source organism: Spirochaetota bacterium (assembly GCA_050298055.1). GTDB lineage: Bacteria > Spirochaetota > UBA4802 > UBA4802 > UBA5550 > JBNKTL01. The sequence goes on along the minus strand of JBNKTL010000043.1, from coordinate 6,528 downwards.
TAACGCAAGCTTTGCTTCCATCAATTATCATTTCTTTAACTCTCATCGATTTAAAACCTGTGAAAATCGTTTTATTATCTCAATATAGGCCTGTTTTCCAACTATTGGAGTGGTGTTTGTCATATCTCCACCGACAAATTGAAAATCGTCTGCGATGACACTTTCCCAATTTGCTTTATCTGCAAAAGCTTTGTAGTAAATGTTAAGTAAATCTTTCATAATACCGCTCCTTCAGCTTGCTTGATATTCAGTTTTTCTACATGACGCCTAACGATTTGCTAAGCTGTGCGACCCGCGACGCCGACTCCCGAAGCAAGTTAAACGACGTTGAACAAGCAAAACAACCTGCCGCAAAGGGCGGGGAGCATCAGGCTTGAGCATATGTTAGATTTTTTTTACGCTGTACACCTTTCTGCACATTAATAAAATACTTTTAAAGGTATGACTTTATTCTTTTAGATCAAACCGAATTTTTTCGTATTTATTTCTTAAAATTTCTATAAAATTATATCCATTCAATACATTGAGAATATCATTTTCTTCAATTAATAAAATTGAGACTCCATTTCTTTGAAATATTTTTAGTATTTCTCTTTCAGCAAATTTATTTTTATCTTCTCCAGTAATACCTTCTTTTGAAAATAATATACCGGTTTTACATTTAACAGAATCTATTACACTGCCAAATTTAGAGATTACAGTAAAATCTGCAGGTTTAGACCAGTCTTTACATTCACAAATAACATATCTACCCAATTCACTCCTAAAGTCAGCACTAACCCCTTCAATAATACATAAATTATCATAATCAGTACATTCCGCTAACGTTCTGAGGTGAGTTCTAAAACCAGGGATATTTGATAAAACATAGTCGGCTATGTATTCAAAATATTTTCCTGTTGTATCAGTTAATGATTTATCTAATAATAATTTTACATATTTCAAATTTGGTTTATAAATCATTAATTCACTTAATGATGGATACTCAATCAACCAATTGTTATCAAGATTTTGAATTAACCATTCAGGAAATTTTGATAATTCTTTGTCTTCTTTGTATTTCTCATAAATAATGTTGGAATAATTATCTATTTCTTTATCTGACATACCATGATACCAATTTAAACGAAAATATATTCCACCTTCATTTTTGTTTAATGAATTATTGTTATTAAAATCTCTTATTACATCTTCACATAAAGTTAACATAGCATATCTTTTAGCTAATACAGGGTGATCAAGTAAAAGATGAAAATCTCTTAACCAGACTAGTGGCATACCTTTATGAATTATATTCCCTGATTCAAGCTGATAATCAATCATCTGATCATAAAGAGCTTGAATTATCTGTATGGCTTGATGATATTGATTTTGATTATATCTATAGAATAAAGCTATTGATTCCCATTTAATTTGAAAATTTAAATCTTTGATTTTATCATTATTTGATTCATTTTTTAATTTAGGTATTATTAAATCAGCCCCATTTCTTGATTTAAATAAATCCCAATATTCTTTATCAATTTTAGTAATATTGCCCCAAAAATAATTCGGTATATTGTTGAAAACAGGAAGAAACTCTTGAGGAATATTATTTTTTTTAAAATATTCTTCAATTGTCATAATCAACTCTCCTCCGGGCCACATACTTAATGATAGTCTGGTAACAATTTTATGATAGGGCGAACAACTCAATACAAATCTAACGTTGCCAATCAGCCGCGCGGCTTTTTGCGTCGGCTGAATTAGCCTTGTTATGTTTCAATGAAACAGCTCAGTCTCCAAGTTTCGTATTAGATTTTTTCTGTGTTCAGGTGACCACCTACTTGTTCCGTAAACACGATCATTTCGGTCGCTGTAGCCTTCTATTAGTGTTTGACACATTGTGGCTTTAGGGGATGAAAGGTAAGTTAATAGTGGTGTCATTTCACCTGCATATTGAACCTCAATCGCAAGCCTAAACAATGAGCGAAGCATCCGATCCTGAGTAAAGAATAACTCCTCCCACTCCTTTTCCGGATTAATCCAGTTCTTGAAATAGTGATCAATATGAAATAGATCCCATGTCATATTAAAAACTGCAGTACGTTTTAAATACTCATTTCCATCGTTTTTAAATTTCATCATTTTTGTAAGTGGGTTATGGCCAAACATTCTCACTACGTATACGATACAAGGAAGGGACAAACGGAAATTTTGTATCATCCAGTCCAGATATAGCTCTAATTTTTTCTGATGGGGTATTGCATTATCCCAGTAAACTGAAACAGCTTTCAAGACCAATAGGTAAATTGAATCCCAGTTAATGAGCCTATGATATTTAATTAGTTCCTCTCCGATTTTTTTTCGGTCTATTTTAACAGGGACTACATTTTTAAGAGCACCTTCATCACCTAATACATAACATGCAAGTTGTTCTACATCTATATTGTCTAATGCTCTCAGTAAGGAAAGGTCATCAAGTGCCTCTTCCAAGTTTTCAGCATTGTAGTTAATACGTTCATATATGGCAAGATTTGGCTCGATCTGAATTTCGGCTGCCCGGAAAAAGATAAGTAACGCACACGCATCACGATAAAGTTCTTTGGCTGTCTCTTTTTTAACACAGTTAACTATATATTGAAGAATGTTGAGATCAATCAGTGCACGATATTCAGTGTTATTGAATTCAATATTGTGTACATAGTTTGCTGGATTATAGAGATCGGAAGAATCCTGAGTTATGAAGTTATGAATTAACCAATCTGCACGTGCAAGACGTTCAACTATAGCTTTGTAGTATTCTGGAAGTGTAATTAAAATTTCATTCATATTTTAAAATCATCATTTTGAGTAGAGACATAACGCGAGTTTCAGCCGCCGCCTACGCTGATTTTGTGTTTATGATTTATTTGCCAAGAAAGACCAACTAGACATCTGCAAAGGCGCGATGGCGGTCGGTCTGTAAACTTTTGTTATCTCTTTTTCAAAACTCTTGCTTTTTCACCAGGAGCTGGCATCATTAGACCATTTTGGATTAAAGATACCCAGTTTTTGGTTTCTTTATCATCAAATTCAATAATATGATTTTTTTTGTCTGTTTCAATCACTATTTCAAAGTTTGAAAATCGTTGGAGAAATTTTTGAAATGAAATACCTTTAATGTGGTTGTTGGCTAATGCCCCGTCTTCATTGGGGAGGCTAAAATAAATGTCAAAACTTGAACCTTTAAAGATTTCTAAATTTTCTGCATCTAAGTTATTAATTTTTGCTTTGATTTGTTCCCCCGAAACCAAAGAACGCATATATGCTACTTTTACAAATATAGATGATTTTTTGGTATTTTTGCCCCTCAATCTAATGTGATCAACAAGAACTATATTATTAGGTTTACTAATCACGTAACCAAAAGTGTGAATTGAATGAGGTCCATCAAACCACACAATATCACTTAAAAAATCAATAACTTTCTTTTTAAACGATGTAAAAAGAGATGAAAGAAGTCTAGATGAAAGAAAAAAAAGTGTAATGGCGCCAAGGATTAATAAAAGAATTTGTGCCGCCCTTGGATTAAAGTGTACTGGTAAATCATTTAAAAGATATTTTGCCCATTCATCGGGACCAAACCCTATTGCCATACAAACAGTAATGAAAAGTACTGATGTAATTTTCCCTAAAAATGATCCAAAAAATGATTTCCAGAATGTGGGCATTTAGTATCCTATTATTTTTTATTTTTTGTGGAGATAACGTTTGCCATAAGCCGCGCGAGGTACGAGCGTCGGATTTGATGGCGTTGTTATAACCAAGTATCTCTCACTCTTAAGTCTTTATTTGCACATTCAACAACTGTTTTTAGGCACTTTTCAGCAATTGCAGAATAACTATCCAGGTACTCAAAATATGTTTGATGGTCTTCATTTTGTAAATTTTTGAATTCTTGTAGTGCTGCATTAACCTCTTTAGAGAATAAAAACACGCCACTATCAGCAGCTTTTCTTACTTTATGGTAACTGCTATCCCAGAACTTACTTAGTTCAGCTTCATACTCTTCGCTGATTTCTCTATGCTCAATTTCAGCTTTATATTTGCGATTATAATAATGTGTTAAATCTGAAAGCGCTTCGATAACTGACTGATACGCAGCCACCCTTAGTTCCCACCACTTTTTATTTCTATGTCCGCGTGTAGCAACATAAGCCGAAAACAAACCGGACACGATGCCGACCACGCCAAGTTTTAAAATTTCAATATATGGTTCCATAATTTTTGTTGGTTATAACATCTTAATAAACTGCTACCCAGAATATGGGCAATATATCCGCTTAAACAGCTTGCGGTATAATAGGTAATTTGCATGATTTTCAGTGAATATATAAACGATTATAAAATAATTATAGCAAAACATCAACAAATAAAAGAATCTAATAAAAAATTTTATATTATATGGGTTGAGCTTTTTTTAAAATATCTCGAAAAAAATAGTTATGATGAAAAAAAACTTTCTCGAAGTGAAATGCTCAGAAATTTTTCGAAGCACCTTCATGAAAATAATAAATACCGGGATTGGCAGATAAACCAGGCAATTGATGCGGTAAATTTATTATATACTTTGATTAAAGATAAAGATGCAATTTCATTAGAATTTGTTATACGTCAAATCCATAATGCTATTAAGTTAAAGCATTATTCCGGTAAAACTGAAAAAAATTATATCTATTGGACAAAACAGTTTCATTATTATATTAAAAAAAGTTTTTCAATGTGTAATTCAATGGATGTTAAGAATTTTTTAACTCATCTGGCAAAAGAAAAAAATGTTGCGGCTTCGACACAGAATCAAGCGTTTAATGCCATCCTTTTTTTATTCAGGCATGTTCTGTATAAAGAATTAGAAAATATGGAAGAAACCCTGCGCGCAAAAAGAAATAGAAAAATTCCAACGGTACTCACGGGAAAAGAAGTTACTGAAGTATTTAAATATCTTAATAATGAAAACCTGCTCATATCAAAAATTCTTTATGGCTCAGGCTTAAGATTAATGGAATGTATGACCCTTCGAATAAAAGATATTGATTTGTCACGAAAAATAATAACAGTCCATTCTGGCAAGGGAGATAAAGACCGAATAGTAATGATACCCGAAAAAATTATCCAGGATTTGCAAAATCAAATAGAACATGTAAAAATTATTTTTGAAAAAGATAAGGTATTGGATAATAATCGTGTTAAATTACCGGATGCTCTGTCGAGAAAATATCCAAATGCGGAACGAGAGTTTAAATGGTATTGAGTATTTCCTGCGAAAAACTTTTATATAGATAAAAATGACGGGAAAACCTATAAGCATCACATACATGAAAGTGTTGTGCAAAAAGCAATTAAGAACGCTTCAATCAAATCTAATATACCTAAAAAAATCAGCGCTCACACTTTCAGACATAGTTTTGCAACACATTTATTAGAGTCAGGTGTAAATATTAGAGTTGTGCAAGAATTATTAGGCCATAAAAAATTAGAAACAACAATGATTTATACTCATGTACTATTAGAATACAAGAATGATATTAAAAGCCCTTTAGATTATTTATAATTGTTGTAAATATTTCAACTTTTTGATCATAGCGGTTAGTCTCCCCCACTTCCTCAATGAACTTCGCGCCCTGGCGTTTCAAAAATATCCTCAACATCAACTTCCCTGAATAAAAAATAATTTCTTGACCTCAAAACTTTTCTATATATACTCATTCCAAAACACAGGAACACATCCATGTTTAAGTTAGAAGACCACATAAGCGAAGAACAGATCAAGTTATTTTGCAAAAAAAACCATATCATTAAACTCTCACTCTTCGGTTCCGCTCTTCGTGATGAACTTCTACCGGGGAGTGATATTGATCTGCTGGTTGAATTTGATTCCCGCCACATGCCGGGTCTTTTTGATATGGCACGGATGGAGCTGGAATTGAAGGAATTTTTTGGCAGAGACGTAGACATACGGACTCCGGAGGATTTAAGCCGGTATTTTAGAAACGATGTAATGACAACCGCAACGGTTCAATATGAAGAAATCTGACGACACAGTCCGGATGCTTCATATGCTGGATGCGGCAAGAGATGCTATAGAATTCCTGGGTTCAGAATCATTAGATACATTAAAATCAGACAAAAAGCTTGGTTACAGTATCATCCGGTCACTGGAAATTATCGGTGAAGCAGCAGCAAATGTTTCAGATGACACCAGGGTAAAATACCCGGAAATTGAATGGGCTGTAATTACCGGGATGAGAAACAGGCTCGTTCACGCTTATTTTGACATAAACTACAATATTGTATGGCAGACTGTAAAAGAAAACCTGCCCTCTCTTATAGAAAAATTAGAGAAAATATTACAGGATATGGAATAAATTCATCCTCTTCAACCCTCACTCCCTCTTCTCCTTACATTCTTCTTCCTTCGCGAACTTTGCGCCTGCTATGTATAAAATATGTCAACCCGTATATTAGTTATTATTCTTTATAAAGGCGTAAGTACAGTCACTCTGCTAT
>JBNKTL010000042.1:45242-45488 GCA_050298055.1 Spirochaetota bacterium | reverse complement strand
GTGAAGAGCTCCCTGGTGAAAGGGAAAAAATATTACAGGGTCAAGATAGGTCCGCTCTTTAATAAAAAGAAGGCCATAAAACTTCTGAACTCCATACAGGGCAATTACCGTTACAGGAACAGCTATATGGTCAAGGAATAAAATACCGGTTTGAAGCATGGCCAGACTTTTCAGTAAAACAAAAGGACTCGTTCTCCAGATCGATAACTTCATCGACCTCACGGCTGAATCCGCCCTCCACTTCAG
>JBNKTL010000042.1:0-45232 GCA_050298055.1 Spirochaetota bacterium | reverse complement strand
CAAACTGGATAAACTTCGCCAGGCTGAAAAAGAGGCGGACACAATAAGAAAAAATGTGGAGGGGCAGCTTTACCGGGAGACCCTTATCCCCGAATCACGGGGGGACGTCCTGGGTGTACTGGAAAGAATGGACAGTATAATCGACAGGACAAAGCATACCATACAGGGATTTGCCATTGAACAGCCGGTCATTCCCGCAAAACTGAAGAAATCATATCTCCAACTCACTGAGCAGGTGGTCCTCGCGGTGGAGTCTCTCTCGTATACTGTCCGGGCCTACTTTAGCGATATTACCGCGGTGAAAGACCATCTTCACAAGGTAAAGTTTTACGAGAGTGAAGCAGACCATATCGCTGAGACGCTCAAGAGAGAGATATTCGGAATGAAGATCGACCTCAGCGTAAAGATGCACCTCAAGTCCTTTGTGGACAAAATTGATATACTTGCCGATTATGCCGAAAGTGTTTCCGAGCGGATAGCCATTGCCACAATAAAGAGAATTGTGTAGGGGAACCCCATGGACTTCCTGATATACCTGTCCAGCGGTCTCTTTCTCGGATGGACCCTGGGGGCCAATGATGCCGCGAACATCTTCGGCACGGCCGTGGGTACCCGCATGGTCAGGTTCAGGACTGCGGCGATTATTGCCGGTGTCTTTGTTGTCCTGGGGGCGGGGCTCTCCGGTTCCGGGGCCGCTTATACCCTTGAAAAACTGGGAGCGGTCAATGAGATTGCCGGGGCTTTTGTTGTGGCCCTGGCCGCTGCGGTAACGGTCTACTGGATGACAAAGCTCAACCTTCCGGTTTCCACTTCCCAGGCGGTTGTGGGTTCCATAATCGGGTGGAACATCTTTTCCGGTTCGCTTATTGACTACAGCTCATTGACCAGGATAGTCCTCTCCTGGATCTTATCGCCGGTTATCTCGGCCCTTTTTTCAATGATTATATACCTTGTTGTAAAGAGATTTCTCAACAGGCTGAGAGTGCATCTTTTGACAATTGATTTCTATAACCGGCTGGGTCTCATCCTGGTGGGCGCCTTCGGCTCATATTCCCTGGGGGCGAACAATATTGCCAATGTCATGGGGGTTTTCGTTCCCGTGTCACCCTTTACGTCAATTGATATTAATTTCATGGTGATCGAAGGTGTGGAACAGCTCTTTATCATAGGCGGTCTCGCCATTGCCGTTGGAATATTTACCTATTCTTACAGGGTCATGATGACAGTGGGGAATGATATTGTGAGGCTTACGCCCTTATCGGCGCTTATTGTTGTCCTCTCTTCATCGTTTGTCATGTTCATCTTCGCGTCACAGGACCTTCAGTTCTGGTTATTGAGAAACGGGCTTCCGGCACTGCCTCTTGTTCCCCTCTCCAGTTCCCAGGTCATCGTCGGCGCCGTTATGGGGATAGGGCTCATCAGGGGAGGGAGGGGGATAAACTACAGGGTCCTGGGGAGGATCGGTTCCGGTTGGATAACAACACCTCTTATCGCGGGAGTTATCTGTCTTGTTTCCCTCTTTATACTGCAGAATGTCTTCAACCAGAGGGTCTACAGGACGGTAAGCTACAGGGTCACGGAAGAGGTCATGGAGGTCCTCAAAGCAGAAAAGATCAGCCACAAACCCCTTCTTAAAATAAAGGGGAAGAGATTCCCCCGGGCCAGTGAATTCAAAGGGGAGATAAAAAGTCTTTACGGGAACACCGGGATAAAGGGGAACAGCTCCATCAATAAGATCATCAGGCTTTCAGAAATTTATCATATCAGGGTAGACACAGGGAAATTAAAAACCGGAATATCGGGCAGCTGGATCTCAGAGGAACAGATGAAAGCGCTGGAAAGCCTCGACGGAAGGGTGTTCACCTATGCCTGGCAGTTTAATAAGGAACTTGCCAATACTTCTCACCAATGGAAGTTCCGGGACGAGAGTCCGGTCAATGTGGAATACAACAGGGAGTTGGGAAAGAAGCTTGAATATCTCAACAGGCTCTTCCGATCGGATTAATGGGCCTCTTCAAATCAGTAGAGGTCTTTTTGTATGAGTATCTCTTCAAGCTCGTCGGCTTTAGCGGCAATATACGTCAGGGACTTCATGAATCTTCTGGGGTCACAATCCTGTAAAAGTATTGAATTTATAAGGACCAGTTTATCATCCAGAAGGCCTATTGCTCCGTAATCCAGTGTTGTATTCATCTGGAGCGAGTATTTATAGAGTTCACACAGTTCTTTTTTCATTTTTACGATGATTGAATAGTAGTTGATGAGTTTGTCACCGGACTCGTCTTTCGTGAGGGTTATGAGAACATCCTGCGACCTGTTATTTTCGAATTCAATTTTTGTGGAATATGCTCCTTTGGCATCCTTGTGAAACTTTATCCTGAATTCTTTTGCCACCGCAGATATAAATCCGTCAAATATTTCCATTTTCCATTACCCGGTATCGTTATTATCAATCCTGCTTCGTTTCCCGTTAAGTAAATTGATTTTATTCTATTAATGCATTGTCGTCAAGGAATTTTAAAAAATGAGTTATTTTCCTGCAACAATTAATTTCTCACAATGATCATATTTAATGAAACTATTCAGTTCTGTATAAAATAGGCATGTTAATAAATAATACATAACTGATGTCCCCGCCGTCTTCGGCGGAGGGGACACATTGTCGGTATTTTGATAAACACGTTATTTTTGCCATAGAGCCGAACAGTTACAATTTTCATCAGTAGATCAATAATGGAATAAAGAGCAAAAAATTCTTGATAATTGCAAACGAGATAAAAATATTACAGAACCTGTTATGGGAGACAAATGAAACTTATCGATAATATACAAAGCCGCAGAATAAAAAAAGAGGTCCGGTTATCGTCACGGGAAACGGTGAGGTTCCTGGCCCGGGAACTGGGGGAGAGGACCCTTGGCCGTTACGAAAACCTGGATTCCGCAAGGGAATATGTCAACGGCCGGTTCAGGGAATACGGATATGATCCCGTTGAGGAAACTTACAGAGTGGAAGAAAAGAGTACGGCAAACATATCCGCGGAAATCACCGGTAGTGAAAAACCCGGGGAGATAATCCTTGTGGGAGCGCACTACGACACGGTTGAGGATACTCCCGGGGCGGATGATAATGCCTCGGGCATTGCCGGGCTCCTGGAACTTTCAAGGCTTGCGGCGGGTTCGATTTTTAAGAGAACGGTAAGGTTTACGGCTTTCACACTGGAGGAGCCCCCCTATTTTTCAACCGAACGGATGGGAAGCAGGGTGCATGCCGCGGGATGCAGGGAGAGGAATGAAGATATCAGGCTGATGATCTGCCTGGAGATGATAGGCTACGGGGGAAAAAATATCAGTCAGAACTATCCCCCGGGCTGGAACAGCAGCAGGTATCCGGAGAGGGGGGATTTTTTCACCGTTGTGGCCCTTCCTTCAAGCAGTGAACAGGCGCTTCTCTTTAAGAAAGCGTATAACAGCAGGGCCGTGAATAAAATTTATGATCTTATTGCTCCGGCATCGGTCCCGGGTGTGGGCCATTCCGATCATTCATCCTTTGTCCATCACGGTTATCCCGCCATTATGCTCACTGATACGGGATTTTACAGGAACGATAACTATCACGGCAGGGAGGACACCTTTGATACGTTAAACTTCAGTTTTCTCGCGGACAATATTATTAATATCTACAATGCGTTGATGGTCCTCGCGGACAGGGAAACTCTGTAAGATTAGCCCTGGAAGACCCCCTAACCCCCAAAGGGGGCACAAGAGAGTAAAGTAAGACCTACTGTACCCCTAAGGGGGTATAAAAAAATTTTGGTTGTGAATCTTACGCCCCCTCAGGGGGATGGGGGATCATTAAGGGAGATGCGGGAAAAAAAAGTAAAAAGAATTATAAAATTCTCTGTGAGCTCTGTGAGAAACCTGAAAAGTTATTGAATACAATGAAATAATTAAAAAGAGGAAAATACATGGAATGCAAAAAAGAACAGAACCTGGCAAAGTGTAACTGCACCTACGAGCCCTGTTCCCGGAAGGGGGTCTGCTGTGACTGTATCAGCTATCATCTGAGGTCCCGGCAACTGCCCGCCTGTGTCTTTGATACCCCGGGGGAGAGGAGTTATGACAGGTCATTTGAACACTTCGCGAAGCTTGTGAAGGAGGGGAGGGTGTAGGTTAGTTTCGGGTTGCGAGTTTCGAGTTGAAGATTTAATTATTGAATTTCAGTAAGGTTTATACAATAAATCATTCCACTAAAACTTCAGGCCGATCCCCGCGCTTAAGGAGAAGAAACTGACGGTAGAGTTTTCTTCATAGATCTGCCAGAACGCGGATTTTATACTGACGGTTAAATATCTCTGCAGGGTCAGGCTTATCCCCGCACCCAGCCGGGTCATAAACTGCCAGCTGCTTATTGTGTAATAGCCCGTCCCGCTTGTGTACCTGTAATAGGAGTTTGAATTGTAGCTTCCGCCTCCCCCTCCAAAGAGGAAAACTGACAGGGGGTTGAGATCAAATTCATAGCCCGCTTCAAGAAAGATCGGCAGCAGCAGGGCATGATGGGTCATCCTGCTTTTTCCCCTGAAATAAAGAGCGTTGAGTGACAGGCCGAGAAAGAGATTATCCACCGGGGTGTTTTTTATCCCTCCCCGGAGTGTCACCCCGTAACCGGTGTCCAGTATATGGGCGAAATTTCCCATGGGCGCCAGGTAGCTAAAGTCCGATGAAAAGAGTATGGAACCGGTCCGGGGCCGTATCCCTTTGTCAATATCAAGGAGTTTCCCGTGAAGCTCATCCGCGAGTTTTTCGGAAAAGGGCCTGATATTTTCAAGAGACGGCCTGGTCTTTGCAATGTTTGCGACGATTGTATTCTCCCTGACGTTGACGACCTTGACATGAATATCATACTCCTTTGACCTGCTCAGGGTGCCGATTATCACATAATCCGCCGAGACAAGGGAACCTATCTCCGCGGCGCACTCTTTATTTGTACATAAAGTTTCTCTCTGTTTTTTCTCCTTTAATATGATATCAACCTGCTCCCTTTCCAGGATATCGTAGAAACCCGTCTGAAAGAGCCTGTACTCTATACTGTTCCTTAAGGTCCTGCCGGTTGATGAGAGACCACCCTGGGCGCTGATTTGCAGAACGGCTATTCTCTTTTTCGCGGGTTTCTTATTTTGAGCATATAATGATGATGCGGGGATAATAAATATAACAGCTGTTGTAATCAACTGTCTGTTTGGCAATCTTATCTTCAATCTTTTTGTTCCCTTTTATCAATTTTTGAAAGCATGCCGGACAATGATTTCGCGATAATCTCCGCGGATTTATCGGGGTCCCCGTTCAACGGGACCGTATAATAATTCATGAAGAGCACCTTTGTGCTTTTCATATCCACCAGTTTTGTATTCACCGTATAGCTCTTGCCCTCGGGTTCAAGGGAGCCGATGAGTATCATGTCCGGGGTGCCGCCCTGTTTTGAACCTGCGGGTATCACAGACAGGTTCCTGTTTTGCATTTTCAGATGAGCGATTATTTTCCCGGTGAGCAGAGCGGCCTCTTTTGAGAGGTCTTTACCGGCCTTCAGGGGAGAGTACCTGATTGTCTGTTTTTTAACATGCAAGGTCTGATGGTCCCCCGGTGATATTTCCTTATGCTCCGTGACGGCCCTGCCGGGTTTCTCGATATCAAGCTTATTCTCTTCTTTTTGTTCAACTGTTTTGATCTCTTCAATGCCCGGAGCCTTTATCCGCTTAATAAGAAAGTAAAAACCTCCTGCAGCCGAAAGGGTCAGGAGCGCGGCAGCTGCGGCCGTGATTACCGCGCTTTGTATAAAGGATATCCTCATCCCTTTTCTTCTCAGTGAAAAGAAGATGTAGGAGACAACTGCAATGACAATGCCGTAGGCCCCTTTCCTTTTCATGACCTTTTTGTAGAGGCTTCTCTTGCGGGTAAGGACCTCGTTCTTCTTCTTTTCCTGAAGAGGAGCGCTTATCCCGTACTTTTCCAGCAGCTTTTCGTAGAGTCCGGTATTGGAGGTCATAAGAGTTCCTCCAGGGAGTTTATCCCCTGCTTTGAGAGGCTGTCCAGGACCCTGTCAACAATAAGGCCGTAGCGGTACCGGGCCTGCCTTTTTGTGAGCCCCGTCAGCTTTCCCGCTTCTTCGTAGGTGTACCGGTACACGGAGATGAGCTCCAGAAGTTCCCTTTCGGTTTGATCAAGGCCCGCAGATTCCTTTTCCAGGACTTCATCGATGAGGATCCGGGTGTCCCGGAACCCGTTCACAAAGGTGAGGGCAACGTTGTCGAAAACATCATCCATGCTGAGGTTCCTGTTCTTTTTCCTGTAATAGGCCAGGACCTCGAACCGCAGGGTCCCGTAGAGCCACTTCCTGACGTCCCGGATCTCATCCAGCTTGTTGTACAGACTGATAAAGACTTCCTGGCATATGTCCTCCGCGTCATCGGGACTGTCCACCTTTGTAAGGACCGCGCTGAACACCATGGGGTAGTAGAGATCGAAGAGTTCGGTAAACCTGCTTTTTTTCACGAACATTCGCACTACCCATTAATAAGCGTAATATAAAGCATAATATGACAAATTATTTGCAGCCGTCACAGCAGCCGAGGTTGAGGTAGGGTATTTCGCACGGTGTTTTATAGAGGACCGCGGCATTCACTCCGTTGGAGTAGTTCTGGTTCGTATCGTATGTGAACACTTTGTAGTAGTAACGGTAGGCCCCCGGTTCGTCATCGGCGTATGTTGTTGTGCTGGAGATTTTATAGCCGTCGTTGTTGGAGTCGGGTTCGTTGTTCATCTTTTTCACGATTAAGACACCGGCAAAATCGGGATCGGCGGGGTTTGTCCAGGTGAAATGGATTATCTTCGTTGCATGGTTGTATTCCGCCCTGAGATCGGTCACTTCCCCGGGGGGCGCCAGGTCACCGGAACCTGCCGTTATCACCAGGTGGGCGCCGGTGGAGTAGTTGGGGACCCCGTCATAGGCGTAGATGGTATAGTAGTATATTGTGCCCGGGACAAGGCCGCTGTCAGTGAACGTGGTCCCGTTTCCATCGTAGACCCCTGTTCCGTCGCCGGGGGAGGAGGGGAAGGCCCCGCTGCTTCTCATGATCCTGACCCCCTGGAAGTCACTGTCCGATGGATTGATCCAGTTAAACCGGTAGCTCGCGGACGTAATGTATGTTTTCGTGATTGATGTGACATTCCCCGGCGCCGTGGCGTCCGCGCCCAGAGAGGGGTCGCCTTTTACCCGGACTCCCGCCGAGTAGTTGCCCTTATCGTCATATGAGAAGATGGTATAGTAGTAGACGCTGCCGTTTGTAACCCCGGTATCAACATACCGGACGTCCGTCCCGGTGAAAACCGCGCTGTTCTCTGTGTGGGAAGCCGGAGAAGTATCGGTCTTCCTGATGATTTTTATTCCGGAAAAGTCGGGCTCAACGGGATTTATCCATGTAAGGACCACCCTGCCGTTTCCCGAAGCCGCCGTGAAAAGGTCCGGGTCCGAAGGGGGCGTATTGTCCACAAAGGGAAGGTCGCTGAATACATTGCTGCAGTTTACAATAAAAACGAGGGGGACAATTATACGGATAACTATCCGGCGCCTTTTTCTTCCGGTTATACTGCGTTTTCTCATTTATATGCCTGCACAAAGAAATATATTCATTCATCATTATGAGTTTTCCCATTTGTCAAACAGTTTTTTTGGATTGAATGTGCCAGGAACAATGCCCTCACCGCGTTCTCACGATGAGGTTGATGCCAACACTGCACAGGCAGAGCCAATTACGACGTCCTGTCGTGGCTCTGCATCAGAGCTTCCTGCTCAAGCGACGTGCAAAAAGTGTTGGCCCCCGGCCCCCTCTCCCGAAAGGCTGACTTCTACCCACAAAGTCCCCCTAAATCCCCCAAAGGGGGACTTAAGATTGCAATTGAAAATTTAACAATATGTTATTAAACCAATCCTGTAAGTAAAATAGAAAGTCTCATAAAAAAAACTGATTATAATAATCATAAGTAATAATTACGGTTTTTTTACAGGAAAATTTAGGCAATTTGGAAATATTCGTATCAAAAAATCTGTATAATAAGAATTATTCATATGAAAAAGTCGTATAATTATGAAAAAATACTTGAAATAAGTCCATATAAGATATATTTTGAGTAGTATGAAACGTATATTATATAATGACCTTCTCAAATGGAAAGAGTCAAGATCGAGAAGACCCCTGATATTGCAGGGGGCGCGGCAGGTGGGGAAAAGCTATCTGTTAAAACAGTTGGGAGAAAATGCCTTTAAGGATTTTCATATCTTTAACTTTGAACAGGACAAAAGGCTGCGCCTGGTTTTTGAAAAAGATCTCTTCCCTGATAGGATCATAAAAGAGCTTTCCCTTGTTATTGAGAAAAATATTGATATTGAAAATGACCTTATGATCTTTGATGAGATACAGGAATGCCCCGAAGCCATTGCCAGTTTAAAATACTTTTCCGAAGACCTTCCCGGGCTTGCCCTGTGCGCTGCCGGTTCTCTCATAGGAGTAAAACTGTCATCGGAGTCCTTTCCCGTGGGTAAAGTGGAATTCTATCATCTCTACCCCATGAATTTTGAAGAATTTTTAATGGCCTGTAGCGGTACTGCGGACCTTGAGATCTTGCGCGCGGGCAGGGAAACCGGGAATATACCGGAGGTCCTCCATCAGAAAATGTGGGGCAAACTAAAAGAATACTATTTTACCGGGGGTATGCCCCGGATCGTTAAAACTTATCTGGAAGGCGGAGATAATCCCGTACAAAATCTTGAAGAGGTCAGGAAATTACAGAAACAGCTGGTTCACAGTTACGGCATGGATTTTGCCAAACATTCGGGTAAATTAAATTCCATGCATATAATAGCCGTTTTTGAAAACATACCGATTCAGCTTTCACGGAATATCGACGGTACCGTTAAGCGCTACTATTTTAAGGATGTTTTGCCGAAAAAGAGGGGTTATTCAAGCCTGGAAGGCCCCATCCAGTGGCTGGAAAAGGCCGGGCTTGTGTTAAAATCGAAAATATGCAACAGGGCCGAAATCCCTCTTGAGTCATTTACAAAGAGCAATATATTCAAGCTGTTCGTTTTTGATACGGGGCTGCTGGGCGCGATGCTCGATTTGCCGGTGCAGGCAATAGAGACAGAAGAGTATGGGATAACAAAGGGTTTCTTCGCGGAAAACTTT
Source organism: Spirochaetota bacterium (assembly GCA_050298055.1). Lineage (GTDB taxonomy): Bacteria > Spirochaetota > UBA4802 > UBA4802 > UBA5550 > JBNKTL01. The sequence goes on along the minus strand of JBNKTL010000042.1, from coordinate 35,996 downwards.
GTGGCCCAGGAGTTTAAAGCCGCCGGGGTGGACAAGCTCTATTCATGGGAAGAAAACAGTTCGGAGATTGAGTTCTTAAGGGTCATGAACGGGAAGATTGTTCCGGTTGAGGTGAAATCGGGCAGAAGGACCAAAGCCAAGAGCCTGGGGCAGTTTATTAGCAGGTATAATCCCGAGACTGCAATTAAGATTTCCGGCAGGAACCTTGAGGTTCATGAAGACAACATAATAAAGAACTTTCCCCTCTACATGGCGGGAATACTGTAAGAAGATTCCGCTGATCCTGTAAATACTGTCACATACAATCAATGCCCTCACCCCCTTTTTTTTAAATTCAAAAAAAAATTTTGTCACTCCGGAGGGGGTTTTTGCGCTTATGGGGTAAAGATTAGTTTCAAGTTCCGAGTTTCAAGTTCCAAGTGTGGAGAAGTTTTGGGTTGAAGAAAATGAGAAAAGAAAGCCGCAGATAAAAGCAGATGGGAGAGGGTTTTGGATTGGAGAGGAAGAGGGGGGAGAGAGAGGAAGTGTTGAGTTTTGAATTGGAGGAGAAGAGTTTTGGTGTTGGGAATGGTGACGGATAAAATAAAGTATGCTGGAGAATTTCATGAAAAATGTAAGATTAAAACTATCTCTCATTCTTGTTACAGGATGTGTAATAGCTGTGACAGTTTATATAAACAGCTCAAATAAAAAGGCAACTAATTTTGATCATAGTAAGGTAAACAAAGGAACAGAACAGAGAGATAAACAGGATCAATATAAAAATTCAAAGTGTACTGACTTTGAAAATGAAGAAATAAAAAATAAAAGAAAAATTAAAATTCGAATGAATTGGAATAAACAAAAATAAAAATTTGGAGAATTTGAAATGATAAACAATATTATAAAAAAGTCTATTGTTCTGTTCTTTATACTTTTATTCAGTATATCCGAATACAGTTGCAATAAAGATAATGAAAGCAATTTCTTAAATAATAAATCATATGATAATGTTCCTTTTACAAGAACTCAATTGCCAGCAAGTGACTGTCAGCATCCGGATCAGATCTCCGGGTGGGACTGGACAGCATACGGCCCAAATGATTTAGTTGATATCTATTTTAAGGACAGAAACTTAATAAAACAGCATAGACAGGTACAGATGCCCTGGTACTCACCGGAAAGCCCCGCATACTGGGATTTTGGGGAGGATATTGAAAAACTAGATATTTCACCGGATGATGGCTGGGAATTACTGGCAAAAGATTTCGGATGCGACGCAAGGGCCGATTCGCAATTGCCGTTATCGCCCTTTTTTGCTTTATACAATAGAGCAAGAGGATTGATCAGGTTGTTCTACTTTTTTTACAATGAAGGTTCGGGTATTCCCTACTCCATAGGAAAAGTATCACTGGAATATTCTGACGGTAATTCCGCGCACCTGTCATTTGAAAACAATGAATATAGCACCCTTGAGGATTATAATGACCAGGAAGACTATAGTAATCAAAGTATAACAGTTATTACAAAACTACAGGACACAAACTGGAACTACGCTGATTTTGTGGTAGCGGGGTATGATCCATATTTACAGAGTGATGCCAATTTTAAATTTACAATGAATGCCGTGGAAGTTAATGAAGGGGAATTTACTTTTAACGGTTCGTTAAGCTTAACGGGGAAGCTTGACTTTGGAAGCGTAAGGTCCTTTGGATTGTCATCACTGATTAGTGATGGTATGCAAGCATGGTCATACTATAAAAACTCACAAAAAGCTGTAAATTTTTTAGTAAAACAAGGACTTCTGATCAGTGAATATTCGACAGTTATTGGTGCCGCTGCAGGTTTAGCGGGATTTGTTAAATCGATATCTTCATACGGTAAGAAAGAGAGAATGGTTCCAATTGTATTGGAAGGTGATATCATTGGGGGTGGTGATTTAAGATTTGAAAATATTCAACCAATAAGCAATATAACTGTTGCAGTGCCGGGTACCCAACGTACGGCAAATGATAGCGCAATGTATGATTCGATTTATCAAAATAAACTGGGTATATATTCACTAAATATTAAACCAAGAATTGCTGGTAGTAGCATTAATGGAATATCGTGTGGTTGTATTTCTTGTAGTACTAAAATTGTTCGTTTTGCTGTTGAAATTGGTCTGGACGAACCAATAACATATTTAAAAAATCAAATTAATGGTTATAAAGTGACAAATGTTGAAGCCAGTTTTGTCTGGAACAAAACGGATGAAAACGGGGATCTTTTTATCAAAAGAGATCCCAATTGGTTACCAATTGATGAGTTTAATAGTTATTATAGTTATTTATCAGGTAATCGAATTAATGTAAACGAAGTTATAAAAGGTGATGTTGACTTTGGCACCTCATGTTATAGACCCCCTCATTACTTTGAAACAGTGAGCAGTAATTGTACAAGTACATCCTGTGATGTAGAAATAGAACCATTTATGAAATATTTTCCCTCAATAGCAGTACGCGTTACAGTAGAAAAGTATCCTGCTGTGGATGGTGATGAAACTTTCTGTGAAGAACACCAGGTCATGGATGACTGCTCCAATAAGATAATATTCATTAAAAACTATGAACCGGTTTATGGGAATCCGACAAAGTATGCTACTCCCTGTGACATTCCGGGAACACAAATAAACTGCTGCAATGCATCATGCAGCCAGTAATATGAGTAGTTAATTATAATGAAAATTAGCTATGAGTATCATACTAGAGCCGATAAAAGGAGCTTAATATGACTACCAGGAAATTTTTATCTATTGCTAAAGAATTCCTATTTGTAATAATTATTATTTCCATAACAAATTGTAATTCTGACATAAACAGGGAAGAGAAACTCTTAAAAATCGGAGACCAGGTTTTCGATACTGAAAATCCAATTTTATCAAAGGGGTATGCCTATGCGGTTAATGTTGGAGATCTCTTAAGCTGGAATACAAGTATTCCCTATGTCTTCAGGGATAATGTGGTAACAAACGGCGGAGTTATCACTGATGAACAGAAAAGAATAATTAGAGAAGCCATGGATGAGTGGCAAAGCAATGTGGGTGTTTTCTTCCATGACATTACAGATCAATTTGATCCCAACGAGGTCTTCTTAACGCCATTTGTTCTACAGATTTATATAGATAATTCCATAGCCGGTGCCGGAGAAGCGACAGTCGGATGGCAATTATCCCCTTATGTTAAATTTAAAGACTATTATTCTTTAGATAGTATAAAAGGCACAATGAGACATGAACTGGGACATGTCCTGGGTTTATTACATGAGCACCAGAGGTTTGACAGGAATGATTATATCTTTGTAGATTATGATAATATTTCTTCTGACTGGCACGACCAGTATGATATTATCGATAATGTTGTTTCATATACAGTAACAGTCCCGACTCTCAAGTGTGCGAAAAAAGTCTGGGGTATATGTTATTGGTGGGAGCCTGTCATGGAGGAACAAACAGTTGAATTTGAAGTGGCATATGCTCTGACGGATTATGATTATGAATCGATCATGCACTATCCTTGCTACAAGGACGGGGATTTTGTCTTATGGCCTCTCAATGTAAGTGAACAGGAGAAAATTAATATGTGCAATAGTACCATTGGCCAGAGATCACATTTAAGCAGTTCTGATATTGCATCGGCACAGGCAATATACGGTCCACCCTGTGATCCAAGGCCATGCGTTCAAAATTCATGTCTTGATAAAGTTTATGGGCCGGAACATTGTTTGAACAGATGTTATTAATCATTAGTAAGTGCCAGGCAAACTCATGCCCGGAAGTGCTGCGGAACTCAATGCTCCCAGTAAAAAAAGTGTAGAAAAAAACAGAAAGAAATCCTATGAAAGCAGTAAGCAGGCAAATAAGTCCACTATTAATCAACCAGTCTCCCGCGGGTTTTAACCCGCGGGAGATGAAAAGGATAAATGACAATAGCTCCGGGTTTTAACCCGGAGCCATAAAAAAGAAAATAATATTTGTAACCACGGGATTAATCCCGTGGGAAAGGAGAAAAAAATGGCGAAGATAAAGAAGTTAGTAAGAAAAAGAAAAATCATATTGATGATTGTAGTATCTGTAACTGTGTTTGGGACAGTACTTTTTGCACAGTGGGATGATTCGGTTTCAGGTGTTATTACAACTCCTGATAATGTTATCATTGATGGTTCTGTATCTACAAAAAGTAGTATTCTAATTGAAAGAAGTGATGATAGTGCTGGTAATACTGCTACATGGAAATCTAAAATAACGAGTTATCAAGTACCCTATAATGATTTATTTTTTTCTGTTATTGCAAATGGTGATACTGAAAAAAATATATTGCATTTGACAGAATATGGCAATTTAAATCTTACAGGCTCAAACAGCTCTATTTCAATATTTAGAAGTGACGATAGCGCAGGAGGTCAAGCAACCTGGAAATTAGGAATTTCTGCAAAACATGCTCCATACAATGATTTGGTTTTTAATTTTGACAATGGTTCAGGTTTTGAGAATAAGTTTATTATTACTGCTGATGGTAATATAGGAATCGGTACAATTGATCCTTCAAACAAACTGGATGTTGTCGGTACAATAAGTGCCACAAACTACTCCTGCTCCTCCGACATCCGCTACAAACACTCCATCACCCCCATCAGCCACGCCCTGCAGAAGCTCATGGCGCTCAACGGCGTCTTCTACAACTGGAAGACCGAAAAGTATAAAAACATGAACTTCAGCAAAGACCGGCAGATTGGCTTCATCGCCCAGGAGGTGGAGAAGGTGGTCCCGGAACTTGTTTACACCGACAGTAAAGGCTACAAGTCAATGTCGTACAACAAGCTCACGGCGGTGATCGTTGAGGCCATGAAGGAGATGAAGAGTGTAAGTGACGCGAAGATATCCTCCCTTGAGAAGGAGAATCTGTCCCTGAAAAAGAGGATCGCTTCCCTGGAGAAGGTCAATGAGAGGGTCGCGGCGCTGGAGAGGATGATGGAGGGGAAGAGGGTTGTTTTGAGATAGTTACAAGTTACATGTTTCGAGTTTCATGTTGAAGAGAAGTTTTCTTAATGTTAAATTTTAAATGTTGGATTTTGAATTGAAGAGAAGAGGGGTGAAGTTTTTGAGATTATTATAAAGAGATAAAATTGACAGGGCATTAAAAAAAGCTGTTCCAGAGAATGGGGCGGCTTTTTTTTTAAAAAAATTTTTATTATTTTCCTTTCTCAATCGTATTAATAATTACTGAGAATAATTCAGCTGTTACTTCCATTATTTTTTGAATACATAAATTATGCCTACTATTTTACGACAACAGGGGTACAGGTTTTTCTTCTACAGCAAAGAAGGCAATGAGCCTGTGCATGTCCATGTCTGCAGGGATGACATGCTGGCAAAGTACTGGATTAAGCCGGTGGCCCTTGCATATAATTCCGGTTTTAAGAAAAATGATTTGAAAAAAATTAAGGAAATAGTATTTTCTAACCAGACACTTATTGAGGAGGCATGGCATGAGTTCTTTAGGCAAGATTAAATTTATGCCTTTAGCAAAGGATGTTGAAGTCACATCCGATGAACTGATCGTGACCCTGGAAGACGCGAGAGTCATTCATGTTCCTGTCCGGTATTTTCCCCGGTTAAATTCCGGTACTCCTGAGCAGAGAAAAAACTGGGAGTTGATCGGGAAAGGGCACGGCATACACTGGGAGGAACTTGACGAGGACATATCTGTTGCGAGTCTTCTCGGCCTGGAGAGTGATTAAATTATTGTTAGAATAACATTTATTCTACCGGAGAACAGACCATGATACAGAAAGAACTACAGAGTAAGGCATTGGAATTAAACGCAATAGATAAAATCCATCTTGTAGAAATATTATTGGAAAGCCTTGATAAACCGGATCCTGAGATTATGAACAAGTGGATAAAGGAATCTGAAGAACGCTATGAAGCATTAAAGAAGGGTAAAATAAAAAGCAGACCCTATGATGAAGTTATCAACAGGATAAAAAAGTGATAGAAGTTGAGTTTGTCCCATGAGTAACCTCAAAGCCCTCACCGTTCATGATCCTTTAGACATATACCCACACCACACAGGAAAAAAATTTTAATATTTTCAGATCTTCTTCGTATTAATAGAGAGGCATGTAATAATTTAATATGAGGAGAAAAAAATGAAAGAAGTCATTATGTCTGAAAAAATTTTGTCAAAAATTTACTTTATCAGGGGGGTAAAAGTTATGCTGGACAGGGACCTTGCCGGGCTCTATGGTGTGGAAACGAAGAGATTAAAGGAACAGGTAAGAAGAAATATCAGACGATTTCCTGAGGATTTTATGTTTGAGTTGTCCCGTGAAGAGCTAAATAATTGGAGGTCGCAAATTGCGGCCTCCAATAGTGATAAAAAAGGTCTCAGGTATTCCCCTATGGCTTTCACTGAACAGGGAGTTGCCATGCTTTCTTCGGTTTTGCACAGCGAAAGGGCCATTAATGTCAATATCCAGATTATGAGAACGTTTACACAGTTGAAGCAGATGATATCCTCCTCTGAAGACCTGCAAAAAAAGATAGAATCCATGGAAAAGAAATATGATAAACAGTTCAAAATTGTTTTTGATGCCATAAAAATGCTGATCAGGGAGGATGCCGGGCCGAAAAGGAAGATCGGCTTTTAAAACCGGTCCTTCACGATCAGCCCCACCTTTATCCCCCCATTCATGAAGAGGATCTTCCTGTCATAGGAAAGGCCCATGATCTTTTCATGTTCCAGGGAGGGGGATATTATGGTGAAGCCCGAATCAGCATAGTTCTCCCTGATCACCCTCCCCAGCCTTCTGTAAAAGGTCTCGTCGCTTCCTTTGAGCCGTTTCCCATAGGGGGGATTGATAACGATCAGCGATTTTTTTCCCGGGGGGATAACGACCTTTTCGTTTAAAAAGTCCAGTTTCCGGAGCTCCACCCTGTTTAAGAGTCCCGCGCTTTCCAGGTTGTTTTTGGTATTGACGATGTTCTCTTCCCGTATGTCCGAGGCCAGGACCCATATATGCTCTGACCCCTCTGTTTTTTCCCCGGCGGCAAGCTTTTTCTTCATGTGTTCGAAAGAGGCTTTTTTGAATGACGGCCAGTTCATGAAGGCGAAGTCCCTGTTCAGGGAGGGGGTTGTCCCGCCGCAGATCCCTGCCGCCTCCAGGGAGAAGGTCCCCGATCCGCAGAGGGGGTCTATGACCAGGCCGTAGTTTTTGACTCCCGCTTCAAGGAGGATAAGGGCGGCCAGGGTCTCCCTTATGGGGGCTTCGGATATATGAGTTTTATAGCCCCTTTTGTAAAGGAGTTCCCCGCTTGTATCCAGGCTCAGGGTGCAGATATTATCGGCAAACCTTATGAAGACTTTCTGTGTTCCCGGTCCTTCCCGGGAAGCGGGGCCTGATATTTCAATATCATGTCCTGAAAGCCTCTTCCTGATGCAGGTAAACACCTCCTCCTCAATTCTCCCTGTGTGATAGAGCCGGGAATTACTGCAATGGGTGCTGAAGCCGGTCCCGGTTCCGTCTGATATGTAGAGCTCCCAGGGAAATTCCCCGACTTTTTTTCTCAGCTTCCTGAAGTTCTCCGCCCTGAACTCCGCGAGTCTCATGATAAATCGGCTTACAGTCCGGGAGCGGAGGTTAAGCGTGAAGCAGGTCTCAAGGCCGGAACGAAAGAGTATCCCCCCCTCTGTGATCTCCTGTATCTTTACGCTGTCGAAGTTTTCCAGTTCTTTCGCGGCCCTCTTCTCGAAGCCGGGATGGACCACCGCGAAGAAGTCATGCTCCTTTGCCTGGACGTGTTGCTTTATCCTCCTCCGCAGTCCTTTATCAGTGATCTCGTCAAATCCCATGACATCCTACTTTCTTTTGAGGATGGCCAGGGTCTCAATATGGGGGGTCTGGGGAAACATGTCGTAGGCCCGGAAACTTTCCAGGGAATAGTTCTCCAGGAGCGCCAGTTCATTTTTAAAGTGGACCGGGTTACACGACATGTAGATGATCTTGCCGGGGGCCATTTCTTCGATATGCTTTATCATTTTGGGGTGCATTCCGCTCCGGGGCGGGTCGAGGATGAGAGTGTGATATTTTTTATCTGTCTCCCGCATGTATTCCCTGGCGTCAGCGCAGATAAATTCAACGTTGCCTGTGCCGTTGAGCTCGCTGTTTGTTCTCGCGGTCTCTACGGCCTCTTCAACCGATTCAACCCCGGTGACCCTCTCCGCCCCCGGGGCCGTAAAGAGGGAGATGCTTCCCACCCCGGAGTAGAGGTCCAGAACATTCCCCCGGGCTTCATTTCGTATCTTCCTGTAGATCTTCAGCGTGATCTCCGAGTTGGACTGGAAGAATGAGTTTGGTGTTATCCTGAACCGTATCCCGTCAAGGGACTCCTCGATATACCCGGTCTTAATGGTCTCGTTTATTTCCCCGAAGCTCACGTCCGCAAGCCCGTCGTTGAAAAGGATGGATACGGAATCAGCCCTTTCAGATGAAAGTTCCACAACCGGGTCAAGCTTCTTCTCCCTTTCTGCCGTAACAAAGTTTATCATGAGCTGCCCGGTAAATCGTGCCTCCCTGAACACGGCATATCTCAGGTAGCCTTTGTGGTTCAGGTAGTTGTATCCTTCAATATCCAGAATGGCCGGTCTCAGCTCTTCAAGGAGTTTGTCCGATCTCTCCTGCATGATCCTGCAGGAACGGATATCCGTCACGAACCTGTACTGGCCCGCTTCCCGGAGGCCGATCTTGCCGAAGGCCGTTACCAGGTCCATCCTGTTCCTATACCTGAATGGGCTGGAGGGGACAACATGATCTATCTCTGCTCTTCCCTCCATGAGCCTGTTGAGATACTCCTTTTTGAGATCAAGCTGGTTTTCATAGGGAATGTCCTGGTATGAGCATCCGCCGCATTTTTCAAAATGGGGACATTCCGGTGTTACACTCGTACTCCTGTAATTTTCCGCAATTTCGTCTATCAGCTTTTTTTTCTTCTTTTTGAATCTTCTTCTTCCCATGTTCTTCCCGGGTTATGGTCAATTGAGATAATGACACTTGTTGTTGCAGAGGGATAAGTGTCAATCATGAAATAGTTATGCTTATCCCTCCTTCACGGGTGTGATTGAAGTTTTGGGAATGGGAGTTGTGCTGTTTTTGCAGAGTTTTTATGATTTTTTGTTAGAGCATGAGTCTTTGCAGGTATTTTGACTCCGGAAATCCTAAAATTGAGATAAAAAGAGGAACATTACCCAGCATTTTTGTAATATATACAAAATTCCTTTCATAGTTATCCAGAATTTTTTTAGTATCCCGTGGATTACTCAAGTCATAAACTAGTTCATCAAGATAGTACTTAATAGCAAAAGCAATAAACCAGGAAACAGAAAATTTAAAGTTCCTTCTCAAATCCAAATACTTCTCATAGAAAACAGAATCAATATTTATGTGTTCTTTTTTCCAGATGATAAGCCCCTTGCCCCTTTTTTGATACCTGACTCTTTCATAGGGCCTGGGGTTAAAGTGGTTTTTTCTGATAATCCGTGCCAGCAGCTGAGAGATAACTTCATCCTGCGGCAGGTTCAGTATTTTTGCGGCATTTTCCAGTTCTTTTAGCAGTTTCGTGTTAATATTAATCGTTGTCCTCATAATATTCAACCTCCCGGTATTTTAAGCATAATAACTATTCTGTCCCATGTATTAATACGATTAAGGACTTTGATTAATTAAAACTTTTTAAAAAAACCGTGTTACCTTTTCCGGAAAAGATCGTTATAGATTCCGGAAATTTAAAACAGGGGTCAAAAAATGAAAACTCCAATAAAAAGATCATTCGTTATAGCAATAATTGCTGTAACGGCAATTCTGCCCGGGAGTCTTTTCTCCCGGACAAAACTCACAACATTGCCGGACAGGTCTTCCATCAGGATAGACCTGAAAAACAATCTCTTCACACTGGTAGAGGAGGAGCGGACAATAAATTTACAGAAGGGGAGGAACCATGTTGAGTTTGCATGGGCCAACACCTTTATCGATATGTCATCCATACAGTTCAGGAGTATTGAGGCTCCCGGGGAGCTTAGTGTTATTAATGTAAACTATCCTCCCGGGGAGTCTGCTCTTTTCTGGGAAGTCTACTCGGGACGGGCGGGTCCCGGGACCTTCAGGATATCCTACCTGATCTCAAACATCAACAGGAATGTCTCCTATGAGGCGATTGCTGACAGGGAAGAGAAGTTTCTCACCATCAAGACATACTTTACGTTAAAAAACATGAGCGGTGAGAGGTTTAAAAATGCCGACCTGGAGATTAACTTCGGCAGCGGTTTCAAAAAGAGCTTCGAGACGGGAGAGGCAAAGAAGATGCTCGCCGCAAAGTTCACCGGGGTTCCCGTGTACAAGAAGTATATTTTCGATACGGGCGTGGACAGCAGAAACGTCAGGATGTTCTACGAGTTGAGGAACACAAAAAAAGAGGGGATGGGCAGATTTGCACTTCCCCGGGGTAAGTTCAGGATATTTCAGGTGGATTCTTCCGGGTCAGAAGCCTTCCTTGGAGAGGACTGGGGTGATTACACACCTCCCGGTGAAAGGATGATGCTCTACCTGGGACAGGCCAAGGAGGTCAAGGTCAGGAGGTTTCTCTACTCATCAAGTGAAAAGTATATTGAGAAACCGGTCAGGGAGATCCGGCAGACCATAAAGTACAGGATTGAGAACTTTAAAAAGGGAAAGGTTCCTCTTACCCTTCTGGAACATCCCGGAGGTGAGTGGCGGATAGAGAAGGTGGTCCTCAAGGAGGAGCGTGGTGAACGAAACAGGAAAACCGAAAAAACTGTTTCAGATGAGGGAAGAATAAAACTCAAACGAAAGGATATAAACAATCTCAAAATAAACTTCGATCTTCCCCGGACAAAGAACATGAAATACAATCTCTATATCCATATTGTTCTGAAGAACAGGTGGTAGAGGAGGATAAGGATGAAGAAATTTAAAAGAATATTCATTGTGGCGGCCATAGCTGCTGCGGCAGTCATCTCTTCGGAGGAGGTTCCGAAAGCGGCCATAGAACTTGTCACTGTCCCGGAAAAGGAATCGGTGCAATTAACGATCTATAACTCTGCGGATATCACAATGGTCAGGGAGAGGAGAACACTCACATTTAAAAAGGGAATGAACAGGATCCAGTTCGCGTGGGCGGGGACACTCATTGATCCCACGTCACTGAGGCTTCGTTTCGTAACAGAGAGGAACCGGCTGGACCTCCTGGACACGACTTATCCTCCTGAAAGGGGAGAAGCGCTGCAGTGGAACATCCGGTCCGAAATAAGCGGACCCGCCCGGGTGGAGATAACATACTTTACCTCGGGTCTTACCTGGACAGCGGACTATGCGGGCATTACCAATGAGAATGAGGATTCTCTTGACCTCAAGGGATATGTAAAGGTGATCAACAATTCCGGGGAGGATTATCCCAATGCTACCGTACGGCTGGTTGTGGGGACTATCAACCTGGTGGAGGAGATCTCCGACCTGGCAAATGGTCCGGTAAAATACCCGGCCATGAAGTCATCGGGGAGAAGCATGGCACGGAGGAAGTTCAAGGGCTTTGTAAACAAGGCGGAAGAATCCATGGAGTCAACCCTGGGAATGGACAAAGAGAAGAAGATAATCAAGGAGGGGCTCTCCGAGTACTTCCTCTTTACCATTGAGGGGAAAGAGTCGATCCCCAACGGCTGGCAGAAGAGGATGAAATCTCTCTACGCGGAGAATGTTCCCCTTAAAACAATATACAGGCTGAGCGACAGGCATTCACAGACTGAGGTCGTGAAATACTACGAGTTTTTTAACAAAAAATATAAAGGGAAGAACGGAAAAGGACAGCTGGGAGATTCACCCCTTCCCGATGGTGTCTACAAGATCTTTACCGGGAAAAGAGACGGGGGGCTTACATTCAGGGCGTCGGTGAACTATAAGTATGTTGCCGCGGGAGACAGGGTGAAGTTAAAAACATACGGGACCGGGGATGTCCGTGTAGACCGTGTAGTGAAAGATTACAAAAAAGTTGATATTAAGGTGAGAAAGGATTACTACGGAAAGCCCTATGTGAAGAGCTACTACGAAAAGTACTTTTATGAAACAACCGTTACCAATACGCTTTCCCGGAAGGTGCTCGTGGAGGTTGAGAGAAGGTTCAGCGGCGAATACAGGGTTGAAGACCTGAAGCCGAAAACATATAAGGTTGATAAGTACACACTGAAGTATTTTCCCGATCTGGGTGCCGGGACAAAATTAAATTTGAAATACCGGGTGCTTGTTTTCAGGGGAAGCAGGTAGTTCCTTTGTCTACAGGGTCCCGCTCATGGACCGGCCGGAACCCGGCTTTCCGGGATGCGGGACCTTTCGGTTTTCCCCCGGTTCATTCTTTTCCCTGTTTCTCTCAAGTGCATCCTTCATTGCTTTTCCGTGAAGCTCCCCGGCGATGTGGACGGGGCTCTTCCCGGAGACAGGGTCGAAACCTGAGGGGTCTGCCGTGCAGAAGAATTGTGTCTCCAGTCCCATCTTCTCTCCGGCATCTTTAAGCTGTGTGCCGGTGAGTTTTTTTGCGGCTTCTCCTGTTGCGCCGCAGGGGGCGCCGCGTATCACCCTGATTTCGGTGATGATTCCCTTTTCGGTAAAAACTTCCAGTACCGGTGCTCCGAACATCTCACCATAGCGGCCAAGGCAATCCTGCCTTGAGAGGGCGCATCAGGTGGGAGGGGTTACGGGCCAGCTGTTAGCGGTTTTTTTCCCCGATGCGATTACGGGTATGCCCAGCTTTTCACAGCGTTTATGCAGGTCGTGGGAGAGGTCCGGATGCTTCAGAAAGTCGAGGACGAGGTCTGCCGTAAAATTATCAGGCAGATAGGCTTCCCCTTCATCTATTATTTCCGGGAGGGTACTGTCTATGGAGATGACCTCTATCCGGAAGAGGCCGTCCCCCTGTTTCCTGATTCCCGCGATTTTTTCCTCCCCGCTCCCGTTCTGCTGGAAGACAAGGATTTTTTGCGGAGTAGTGCTGCATTTTTCTTTTTTCATATTTATTAAAATCAATAATATGAGTCATTTCAATAAGGACTTCTTCTGTCAAGAAAGTATCATTTAAATGAGAATTCTCTTGACTTTATCTAAACAGCTGTTTTTTTATTGGATTAAATCTGAAAACCACAAAAGCCCTATGCACTTTACAGACTATTTTATTATTTTCGCCAGCGGTCTGGCCATTATCATGGCAGCGGGACTGGTCCTGCGCCCGCTCCGGTACAGGAATGCGGTCTTTGCGGTTCTGCTCCTCCTGGCTGGATATATTAATTTTTTTATGTACCTGTTTCATACTCAGTCCATTGTCAATTACCCCCACATATTTTTTCTCCAGAGCCCTGTTGGACTCAGTATTGGCCCCCTGGTCTATTTCTATGTGAAGAGCCTCGCTGAGGATAAAAAGAGTATGCAGAAAAAAGACTGGCTGCACTTTGTTCCGGCACTGGCGATGCTTATCTCTATGGCCCCTTATATTACACTTTCAGGAAATGAAAAGATTGAAATCCTCAACCTGCTGATCAAAGAAGACAAGTACCGGTTTATCCTTTATACCGGGGTCATCTCCGTAAGCTTCATGGTGGCTTATACGATTCTCTCAATAAAAATCATAGGGTCTCGGTTCAAGAGCGGAAATCCCGTTCATGATGTCATAAAGTTCTTTTTTTTGATCCTGATACTGCTTCTGGCGATCGGGATCCTCAGTGTGTTCAGCCTTATTACATTGAATATGAAACTCATGAGAATCAATAATATTCTTATCAGTATTTTATATATCAGTTTATACCTCATGAGCCAGAGATATCCCTATCTCCTGCAGCATGGAACGGTTCCCGGTATGGGGGACGGTCATTCAAAATCACGACTCAGGAGCATAAATATCAAAAACCTGGATAAAAACATGAGACTCCTTATGGAAGAGGACAAGTTCTACTGCGACGAGGACATTACACTGGCGAGAATGAGCGATGCCCTGGAAATTACTCCTCACCAGCTTTCGGAGTTCCTCAACGAACACTATAAAAAGAACTTCAACAACTTCATAAACGGGTACCGGGTTGGTGAGGCGAAAAAACTCCTGGTTGATGAACCTAACCGGAACACACTCTCCATTGCTTACGCCTCGGGTTTTAACTCCTACTCGACCTTTCACTCCTCCTTCAGAAAGGAGACCGGGATGTCACCGGCTGAGTACCGGCGGAAAAAACTCAGGTAGTGCACATCTTGCATGCAATAAATGTTTCATAATTGCCCTCCTCTAATGTTTTATTGCAGGTATGACCCTTAAATGTGTGACCAGACTGGTATGATTAACTAAATGAAATTTATAAAAAATTAGTTTGACAATAAAAATCATTTCATTACAATATTGTAATCATTTTAAATCCTGCTGTTTTTTTGTAAGGATCATGGAGGGGAGAGAGAACTGAGAAAGTTATTTGCAGCGGAATTGTTTTCGATTATTGTGTGGTTTTTAATAGTAAAACCGGTTTAATTGACCTGCAGGCAGTTCTTTCATTATTGAGCCCGGGAAATTGCAAGAAGACCTTTTTCAGGTTTGTAACTCTCGTGAGGTTCAGGGATGACGGGGAAGCATATCCGGATATATCCTCGTTATGATCCCGCGCACGTCCGGCTTTTCTGAAAAATATAATTCTTTGGTACGGTATTTGGAGATTCGGGGGAGTTTCTGAGATTTCTGGGAAAGTTTAGAATGCCGTCTGAAAATATTTATTTGGATGACTCTGATCTTGATTTTTAATCTCAAATAAATTCACTATGAAAAGGAGAAGATTATGAAAAGAATAATCAGTCTGGCGCTTCCTGTATTTCTGGCTGTTGCGGGGAGCGTCTCATGCGACAAAAAGAGCCCAAAAGCGGGCAATGAGTTTCTGAAATATTTTAAGCCTATTACACAAAATGCCGTGGATAATCCGAATAACCGGCTTTCCGCGGAAAAGATTGCCCTTGGTAAAATGCTCTATCACGATCCGAGGCTTTCAAAAAGCGGTCTCTTCAGCTGCAACACCTGCCACAATCTTGTATCTTACGGTATGAGCAATCTTCCCACAGATATCGGTCATAAATGGGCTGTTGGTCCCGTGAATTCGGGTACTGTCTTTAATGCCGCTTTTTACGAGGCACAATTCTGGAACGGCAGGGCCAAAGATCTGGAGGAGCAGGCGAAAGGGCCTATCCTTGCTCCCATAGAAATGGGAATGCCCAGTGAGGAGGCCGTGGTGAAAAGGATTCATTCCATTGCGGAATACAGGATGCTCTTTCGGAAAGCTTTTCCCGGTGAAAAGGACCCTCTCACCTATAATAATATTGCCAGAGCAATTGCCGCATTTGAACGGACTCTCCTGACACCATCCCGGTTTGACAAATTCCTTCTGGGTGACAGCAGTGCCCTGAGCAGTGAAGAGAAAACCGGGTTAAAGCTCTTTGTCAGCAGCGGATGCAACAACTGTCATGACGGTATCGCCCTGGGGGGCGGTTTTTCCAAAATGGGAATGGTCAAATCTTATAAGACGGAAAATCCGAGCAGGGGCAGGTATGATATAACAAAAAACAGGGAGGATATGAATGTCTTCAAAGTTACTACATTGAGGAATATTGAGAGGACATATCCTTATTTTCATGACGGCAGTGTCTGGAACCTTGAAGAGGCGGTAAAAATAATGGCGGATGTTCAGATAGGGATTGAGCTGAAAAAAGGAGATTTAAAGGCCATAAAGGCATTTTTTATTTCTCTCACAGGGAAGATTCCCGAGGATGCCTTAAAGTTACCCGTTCTGCCTCCGTCTTCGGATAAAACTCCCAGGCCATCCAATATTTAATCATTCAAGGTTATGCTTCCTCCCCCTTTTTAACAGGGCTTTCCGGCCCTGTTAAATAAATGGAAACATTTAAATACCTCCTATTATCTGTCCAGCCGATTCAGCCCGGTTTAAGAAATGAATTTCTCTTGACGCAGTATTTCCTGCTCATAGTCTTGAGAACGATTTTACAGGAAGTCAGGCAGAATGTAAGATGCAAAAAGATGCTATGCTTCTCATTTGCCTGCCTTAGTAAGGAGAAAGTATGGAATTTTTCGACAGATGGCATAAAAACCGGGTAAAGAATGCCATAAATGTTCTGAACACCACGAAAAGCAGGATTGTCGCCAGGGGGGCCATGAACAAGCTCATCAGTTATCCGGATGCGGATCCCTCTGCCATTTCCTCACTGGGCGATATTGCAGTAAACCATCCGGACCCGGCCCTGCGCCAACAGGCGGAAAATGGTTTGAGAAAGATAGCACATACACATAAAGATCCTGGCGTAAAGGAGAGGGCGGGGAAAGCCCTGAATCGGCTGACAGCCTCAACCTGCAGCTGCCGGATGAAATAAAAACTTTTTCCGTAAAGGGCAAAATAATTGTATAAAATGGAGCGGATAGATGAACCTGGAAATAAGAGCACTTCAGTTTGTTAATCTCCTTGGGATTGCCGGAATCTCCGCGGCAGAGGGAAAACTGTATAAGCGCCAGGAGGAGCTTGTTAAGATATTCAGAGATCGAAAACAGGCTTTTCTGGCTGTAATGCCCATGAGGCATAGATTTAAATGTCCTTTATGTAAAGGAGAAGGCAGTGGCACTGCTTTGTTCCATTTTGAAAATCCGGCTGTTCCCGGTAAAAATGTGCAGAAGACTCATTTCTGGGGTACTCCCGCAGGCCTCTGGGCGCAGATTGAAACAGGGGAATTGCATAATATTCTTGCCCACAACGGGGAACCGGGAAAAGAAATACGGCAGGTTCTTATGAGTGTTAACTGCTGAAAATTATTTTTACTCATGCATAAGATTAATATTTCTCCCAAAAAAATGGATCAATGGATGCGGTGGCTCTTCCTGATACTCTTTTTAACTTTCCTGCCCATTGTGGCGTGTGAGTCGGCAAACCGTTCTACCGATACATACAGCACAAATTTTTCTCAGGAGAGCGAGAAGATCGTGTTTCTGAAAAAGTATGTTAAATGCTTTTCACCGGTATCTGCCGCGGAGTTTCATATTATCTATCACGATAATTCAACGGGACTGGTTCCCGGTCCTTCAGACGGGGACCTTAAAATAGTCATACGGATTGCACCCTCTGATATCCCAAAATGGACAGCCGGATTCCGGGAGGTTGAGAAGGACGATATCGATCTTTCCTGGATCCCGGACATTCCTCTTGAGGTCTCCCGCTGGAAAAGTGTAAGCAGACCAGGCTATTACCGGCGCCCCGGAGGAAAAGTGGAAATGGTGGTCTACGGGAAGGAGGGGGTCCTCTTTAAACGAATAAGGAGTTTTTAAGGGAGTATTATTCGTTTATCATAGTTATATCTTATAAATTCCTTAACTTTCACATCATGGATCTCCCTGTGCAGCGGGTTCAGCAGGTAATTCCAGGAATGACCGTAAGGGATATAAACGGAAGGGACTTCCAATACAGCGCTCTTTAATCCTGAGGCCCATGCGGTCCCAATATCCTTTGTTGAATCGGGATGTATCAAATTGTTCCAGTCACCGGGTAAATCCTTTTCGTGCAGAGTGATCATTGATGTTTTTTCCGGGATCTCTATTATGGATATTCCCAGTTTCATGCTCCCGGGAACAACGGGCATGTTTTTATCATCTTTTCTCAACTGGGGAAGGTATTCAAGAACAACAAGGGGAGCGGAACTTCCCGAATAGATAAGGGGAGTTCCCGTATGGTTCCATCTTCCGCCAAATTTTTCCGCGCCCCGGCCGCTGAGATCGTTTCGGTACTTTTCCTTAATAAGGCGGTAGACAAGCATTATACCGGGATACCGTGCTCTATCCGGCCGAGGAGGTTCATCACCATATTTACACCGATGCTGGTATCCAGAAGCTCAATGGGTGTATTTCCTTCCAGGGCGGGATTTTCATATTTCAGCCACAGAAGCGCTTCCTCTTCATCTTCGAAGACTTCCACGGCATAAACATAGACCCTGGCCAAAGCAATGATCCGGTCTGTCCAGTCCGAAGGAATCAGTTTTTTGCTGTCATATGTTCTTTTAATTGTTACGGGATCTTTATGAATATATGAGGCCAATTCTTTCCTCTTAAGACCGAGCTTCTTTTCAATGTTGCGTAGAGAAGCGACCTTAATGCCTTTTCTTGCGGTTTTAAGAAGGTCCATTTCGCTGTGGAAATTTCCTTTGAGACCGAGGGTATCGGCTATCATTGCAATGTTCATAATTTCCCCTTAATCCGTTAATAGACATATGTTTATATATAGTATGACATTTGTCAATGATTATTTGTTACGGTTTTATTTAATCATTTCTTAACTCCGAACCTGGAACCCGTAACTCGGAACTCGAAACTAACTTCCCCCTCTTCCTTCGTGAACTTCGTGTTAAACTCTTTTCTTCAACCCGGAACTGAAATAAACCTTTGCGGTCCCGGAATCTTACGCCCCCTCAGGGGGATGGGGGGCTCTGGAATTAAGGGGATTCTACACTTCCTGAATTATAATCCCGGAACAAAAAAAAGTTCCGGAATTATTATCCTGTAAGAAATTAAAATGAAATCCCCTTATACTCAACCAATCATTCTGATTGGAGAAATATCATGAGAAGATGGATTGAATTTAATGTAAGGCATCCATTTATTGTTTTCATCATAATACTTGGCGTTACGGCACTCTCCGGTTTCGGGTTTAAGAGGCTCTATTTTGACGGGTCCACCGAGGCCCTGATGCCCAAAGAGGACATGGCCTATAAGCTGGGTGAAAGGGCCAAAGAGGTGTTCCTTGACAGCAGGACATTCATGATGACGGCAATAGAAACCACCGGGGGGAGTAAACTCTTCTCCCCTGAAGTATTTGCCGTGATCAACAGCATGGTGGATGAAATAGAAGAGTTCAAGGACTTCAACAGGGAGGTGGAGGAGAGGAGACTGTCCCTCCTCCTGGAGACCGGGAACATATCCATAGTGGAAAAAACCGCCCGGGTAAAAAAATCCGCACCGGAAAAGCCTCTGCCGGTAAGTAAAAATAAAACCGCATCAAAGGATGAACTTGAGTCCGAGCTTGATAAGGAGATTTTCGGCAATGAGAGGAAAACCGTTCCGGAAAAAACTCCGCCGGTAAAGAAGAACGAGACCGTATCAAAGGATGAACTTGAGGCTGAACTTGACAAAGAAATTTTCGGTGATAAAAAGAAGGCCGGTCCAAAGAAAAAGAGGAGTGTCCGGGAACCGGAGGATATCTGGGACCTCTCCCGGCCGGTAACGGGAAAGTTCTATGTGAAGGCCCTCAGGGAGAGAAATGCCTTCAACCCGGACCATTACACCCCGGTCACCCTGGGACACCTCAAAAAGAAGCTCGAGGCCGGCGCCCTGCCGCAGCTGAATACAATACTCCGGTATAAAAGGCTTATGAATTTGCCCGATGACGTCCGGCTTACGGAAAAGCAGTATATGGATATCGTGGAGGGATGGGAGACCGTCTATCTCTACAAGTCCATGGAGATCGTAAAATCGTTTATCAACCCTGTTTCCGGGGAGGACATCCTGGGCAGCCAGGGGGAGCTGAAGCCCGTGAGCTTTATCCCCGAAGATGAAAACGGCATGAGAAAACTCCCGGAAACAGAGAAGGACTTTGCCGAGTACAGGAAAAAGATCTTAAACAACCCGGCATTCAGGAACGGTCTCTACTCCATGGATGATAAAGGAAGAATACGGGCCCTGGCAATGAGTATGGTGCTCCGTCCCCGCAAGGACCACATTGAGATCTTCAACTATTTTACGGAACTCATTGAGAAGTACAACCGGTCCCCTGTGAAGCTTACACGGATCGGGCTTCCGGTGATCCAGAAGTATATCAGGGATTTCATGAAAAAGGACCTGTTAAGATTTATGCCCCTGGTGATCCTTGTGGTGGTCCTGACTTTTTTTCTCAATTTCAGGACAGTGAGAGGGGTCTTCCTGCCCACGGTTTCGGTCCTCCTGGGGACCTTCTGGACCCTGGGTATCATGGGGCTCTTTAAGATCCCCATTACCCTTGTTGTAAACATGCTCCCTCCCCTGCTCATTGCCGTGGGGAGTTCCTACTCGATCCACATATTCAACCAGTATATCCTGGACCGGGATGAGATAGAGAGGGAGGGGAGGAAGGCCGGGATCATCAATTCCATGAGCCACATATCCGTTACGGTCATGCTGGCGGCCCTGACCACGTTTGTGGGATTTTTGACCCTTACGGTAAACCAGGTGAGCTCACTTCGTGATTTCGGGATATTTGCCGCCTTCGGGACCCTCCTTGCCATGATGATATCCTCCGCCCTCATCCCTTCGGCCCTGGTGCTGATGAAGCTTGTACCCTTTAAGAAAAAAGAGGAGAAGGGCAAAAACCGGTCTGTTCAAAAAATTCTGGAAGTCTTTAGCAGGCTTTCGCTGAACCATTCGAAGCCTGTGGTCCTCACGGCATTTCTCCTTATCGCCGTATTCTCATACGGGATTACGAAGATCAGGGTGGAAACAAGCCCCCTCTTCCAGTTCAAGAAGGATTCGTATATCTATAAGTCCGATATCCGTGTGGGGCAGCTCTTCAACGGCAGCGCCCTGGTAAACCTGGTCATCGATTCGGGGAAAAAAAACGGCGTTAAGGACCCGGAGTTTCTGAAACTTACCGAGGAGATCAGGAAGTGGATAGTGAAGAAGGAGAACCGGGAAAACTATCTCTTCCTCCACACTCTGTCTTTCGGGGACATTATCAAACGGATGCATAAGGCCATGAACGCGGAAAAACCTGAGTATTTTTCCATTCCGGACAGGAGAAGCACCATCGAGGACTACCTGGAACTCTATTCAGGGGAGGACAGGAACTCCGACGGAAGGGTGGATTCCTTCGAGCAGTTTGTGGACCCGGGCTACCGGTATGCCAATATCCTCATAAGGGTGGGTTCGTTGAAGGACAAACTCTTTTCAACGGCCATCAATGCCCGGGGGCAGGAGAAAGTCAGGGAATACCTGAAAAACCATCCGGTGGCGGGGAAATACAGGTGGCACTTCGTGGGCGAGACCATTAACTTTACCGTTCTCTCAGACCTCATCGTCAAGGGGCAGATATTGAGTGTGATCCTCACGCTCCTCATCGTCGCCCTTGTGGTCTTTTTTCTCTTTAAGAACTGGCAGGTGGGGCTTCTGGCGCTGATCCCCATTTCAACCAGTATTATCCTGGTATACGGTATTATGGGGTATCTCAATATCCCTCTTGATATCCCCAAGGCCCTTCTCGCGGCAATTGCCATAGGGATCGGCGTTGATGACACCATTCACATGCTCAAAACCATCCGCCACAATCTTCTGTCAGGATATTCAATCGAGGAGTCAATTAATCTCTCCTACAGGGAGGCGGGGATGGCAATCGTCTACACATCGGTCGCCCTGGTCCTGGGATTTTCCGTACTTCTCCTCTCGGAATTTGTCCCCGTCTTTTACCTGGGCTGGCTGGTGGCGTCAACCATGGTTGCCACAACAGTATCGGCTCTTCTGCTTCTTCCGGCGGTGATTATTCTTTTTAAACTTCCCATCTACAGGGAGAGCAGTAACAGGATCTTTAAATATATCAATTTTAACAGGCTGTTTCAGCCGGACAACTAAAAAGGGAGGCACATATGAAGCATATTATATTCGTTTTAACAACACTCTTTTCCCTTCTGCCCGCCGGTTCGTGGGCGCTTACGGGAAGGGAGATCATGGAAAAAAATGACAACCTGAAAAAAGGAAAGACCTGGACACAGGAGTCGGTCCTTCTGATTATCAAGGGGTCCAGTAAAATCAAGAAGGAGTTCAGCGGTATCTCCAAAAGGTACGGCAAGAAGACCCGGAAGAGGATAAACTTTAAATATCCCACAAGGATGCAGTTTTTGGTCTGGGACGAGCCGGGGAGTGACAGCAGGCAGTGGGTGAAGCTCACAAGCGGCAAGGTGCGAAAGATCGCTTCGTCGGAAAAGAACAAACCCTGGGTGAACTCCCACTTCTACAATGAGGACATTTCCGAAAGAAACATCGATGACTACAGCTACAAACTCGCGGGTGAGGCCCCTGTTGACGGCGTGAGCTGCTACAAGGTAGAGAGCAGGAAAAAACGGGGCACAAGGGTCTATTCAAAGGGCGTGATCTATGTGGCGAAAAGCGACTTCGTGATAAGGAAGATCGAACTCTATGAAAGGGGCAGGATGACCAAGGTCATAAGCTTTCTTAAGATCCAAAAGATATCGGGTATCTCCACACCCCGGAAGGTGGTGATGGAGAGAACCGACGGCAGGGGGAAGAGTATCCTCTACCTGAAGTCGGTCAAATATGATCTTCCCGTATCGGACAGCCTGCTGCAAAGGGAATCATTTTAAGGAGGCGGATATGAAGAGAGTGAAATTGTTTTTACCGGTGGTCCTTGTTACTTTTTTATTAAGTCCCCTGTTCCCGGCAACTGAAGAGGAGCTGGACAGGGAGATCCTCTCTGGTTCCGGGACGGGAAAAAGTTCCGGAACGGCTGATAAGAAAAAGAACTTCGACCTTCACGGCTTTCTGGAGAGCGTCAACCAGGTGAGTATTCCCGGGGAGGGGAAGAGAAAAGATCCGGATGAATATGATGTGGTCAAACTGGAAGGCCGGGGCAGGCTCAATGCCCGGCTGGGGAGCAGGAGCTATCACGGAATGGCTGTTCTCGACTATTACTACTACCCGGAGTCCGGCAGTGACAGCCAGCCGTCCGAAACATATACCACACCCCGTGAATCGGGGAGGATCGAGGCCCAGGAGCTCTACCTCAGGGGAGGGGAGACCCTGCAGTTTAAGCTGGGGAAGCAGCTCTTTTCCTGGGGGAGCGCCGATATGTTCCCGGTCACGAACTACTTTGACCAGCCCGACTTCAGGGAGTTCTTCGCCATTGACAAGGACGACAAAAATGAAGGCGTCCCCGCGCTCTCCGTGAAGCTTCTCCTGGGGAACTTTTCACTGGAAGGGGCGGCAACACCGGTCCACAACCCCGCGCTTCTTCCCCCCCGGGGAAGTTTCTGGGAACTTTCTCCCGAACCGGTTGAATTGTCGGTATACTCTCTTCCCGTTACCATTGAGGAAGGGGAGAAGCTCCGGGGGGGGCTGGACAACTCTTCGTATGCAGCCCGGTTTGGGGGGACAATAGGGGATTTCGATTTTCATCTCAGCTACTATAACGGGATCAACCGCACGGTCATTTTAAAGCCTGAACTGACCGGCACAACACCGGCAGACGCGTCCATAGAGATGAAGCCCCTCTATGAGAGGATCAATGCCTGGGGTATCGATACCGCATTTACCCTGGGGAAATTTTCCTTCAGGGGTGAAGCCTCCTACTCACGGGAGATGATTGCTGTCCGGGAGGTTGAGGCTGCTACCCTTCAGGCCGGTTTGATGCAAATTGGTACAACATATGTGGATATCTCTCCTGCGGAGAAGGTCCCCTCCCTGGCTTACACCGTGGGCGCCGATTACAAGCTCTGGGGAGATAACGGGCTTGTCCTGGTTGAATGGATGGACAGCCGGTACCTGGAAGACAGGGAACTGTACAGGGAACCGCTGATTAACGGAATGCTTCTGTTCAGGGTGGAGGACAAGTTCTTCAACGAGGGCCTGGAAGCCGAGGCGGGGACACTCTTAAGGCCGGAAAAGGGGAGTAAACCGGGACACCTGCTGTTCCTGGACCTCACATGGAATTTCCAGAACGGGCTCAGCATAAGCGCCGGGGGATATATCTTCCGGGGAAATGACGATGAACTCATGGAGCTTTTTGAAGAAAAGGACCTGGTCTACCTGAAGGCAAAGATGGAGTTTTAGGATACTCAAACATTCTCATAACCTGTCTCCCTGTCGGGGGAGGATTTGGTCCTGAAGTTCACGATCACAATACCGGAAACAATGAGTACCAGTGAAATAACGATCTTCCGGGTTATGGGCTCTCCCAGGACAAGTCCTCCGAAAACCACCCCGGCTATGGGAGAGAGGAAGAGGTAGGAGTGGAGGGACACGGCCCCGTACTCTAAGAGCAGCGTGTTCCATGCAACGAACCCGAAAGCGCCGGCAACAACTCCCTGGTAGAATATGCTGGATACAGACCTTATGTCCACCCTCGTTATCATTGAAGGGTCCAGAAAATATCCGGCAATAAAATAGAGCGGGAAAGAGAGAACCATGGGATAGAAGACCATCTGGAAGGGGTGATACCTGTGGATGATCCTCTTGATATAGATTGAAACGCTTGCCCATATGCATGTTGCGCCGAGTATTACCAGGTCTCCCAGGAGAATGCCGGAGCTGCCGGCGGCCCGGTCGAGAAATACGAAAATCACACCGCCAAAACCGAGAAGGATTCCAATAAGTTTTCTGGGGGATATCCTGTCTCCGGGGACAAAGGCGTGGGCAAGGAGAAGTACGAGAAAGGGCTGTACATTGATGATTATTGTTGCCCGGGAAGCATGCGTATAGTTCATTCCTATATGATATCCCGCAAGCTGAACGAAAAATGATATAACAAGAATTGCCATCTCCGGGATCTGTCCCTTTTTCAGTTTTAACGGTTTCCCTGTTGTTCCGGCCCAGATCAGGATAATGAGAGATGAAAGGGCAAACCGGAGACCGGCTGTTGTGAGAGGGCCGAATCCCTCCATGCTGATCTTTAACGCGATGGCGTTGGCACCGAAGCTTATACAGAGGAAAGACGCAAAAAGGGATGTTGCCAGAGGCATATCCCTGTTCATTATGCCTGAATTATTCATCTCTTCTCCCGGTAATAGAATGATTATCAGAGCTTCCCCGGCGAAAAAACACAGGAAAACAGAGTGTTTTTCGACACGGGGACAGAGTCAAGCATATTAATGAATGTGATTTGCAACTCATTCCATTAATTTATTGAAAAAATTACCTGATAATTTATTACTGGTGGTATAAATATCTATAATGAGTAATGTTATGTCAAATCACGGAAAACCCCCGGGTGAGCCCCTGGAAGGCCTCATCTCCCTTAATAAAAGCGAAGTTAAAAAAGATCTTGATGATATTATCCTGAGCAACACCCCCCTCTACAGGCTGAAAAAGGACGGTTCAAAGGTCATTGTACCTGTTGATAAGCTTGACACATACCTGGGTGAACAGGGCCCTGATATACTCTTCTATCTTGAAGAGGACTGGAGAAAACATATTCCTAAAACACGGAGAGCGGACAGGAGAGAAAAAGAGAGCACATTGGAGGAAATCCCCAGAGCTGACTCCTGTAACATCCACGATGAGGACACTGCGTATTCGGATAGACTTATGGACGTGAGCAGGATGTCCCTTGAGGAGAGAAAGCAGAATATCCTGAAAAATGTTATGGTGTTGAATAACCTGAGCAGTCGTCACGCACGGTTTAATGCAGAGACCCTTACTGAGACTGTTGACGCCTTTACGGAGACCCTCTGTATCAATAAAACCTCACTGGAAGAGAACATTGAAAAGCCCCTTGATGAATCCTTTATGAAGGATATTGTCACAAAGACCCATATGATGGTAAATTCACTTATTAATATGCTTGAAAAGGGGAAAACAAGCTTTAAAGAGATGGCCCAGCTGGACCATGTGCAGACAGGTTCCAATACCCTCAACCATATGAACAGGATGCTCATAAGGTTTATCTCTTTCCTTTTCTATTATAACAAGTACTTCCAGACAGACAGGATAAAGCGGGTTCGTTCGAATTTTGAGAAGAAGTACCATTCATACTATAATAAAGTTGTCAGGGGTGAACAGAAGGTCAACCTTGAGATCGTCTTCAAGGGAGGGGTCCATCCAATCGAGAGCAAGAGCAGGTTCCTTGAGTTTTGTGTGGGTGCCCTGATTCATGACCTGGGGAAGGTCCCCAAGATAATGTACCATGACAGCGGGGAGGGATACAACTTCAAGACTGCCCGTATGCACGTCTTTGACAGCTACAACATGATCCTTAAGTCAAAGTCCTTTACCCTGGCTGAAGCCACAATGGGTCTTCTCCACCATGAGTACTACGGAGCGCCCTACGGTTACAACCAGACGGAGACACTGAGAGAGAAGATGCAGCACAGGGTCAAAAAGCAGAAGGTTGAGATGGCAACCAAGTTTTTTATTACATACGATCTGGATGATCTCCTTACGGGGAGCGCTTTTGCGTTTTTCCCCAACAAATTGATGGAACTCATTGATGTCTATGATTCCCTGACGGATAAAGAGAAGAAGTACAGGGCGAAGGAGAACACTCCCCGGGAGGCGGTTACAATTATCAGGAACGAATTTCTTGAGGGGGCGCACCTGGGTATCGACCCTGTACTCTACGATATCTTTGTGGATTTTCTGCAGGAGAGCGGTATCATAATGGACTACGAAGAGATCGAGTATTTGAAGCTTTAGTCGTAACTACTCGGTTTTATAGCTAAAATAGATATATTTAGTAAAACGCAAATGATGTGTCCCCGCCGCCTTCGGCGGTGGGGACACATCAGTGAGTAGTAACCTTTAATTATTAAAAAATCTATTAATATCTTTACACATACATCCCTTTGTTTATAATAACATAAAAAGTGGTGGTTACCATGAAATCAGGGAATCTCTCTCTGAGATTTGAAATTTCCTCCAAAAGGGTGATGGATGGAATACAGGTACAGTATAAGTGAAAAGGATAATACTGTCTTTGTAATACTGGAAGGGCAGACCCGCGGGAAGGACTTCCTCAGCGGTATAGTTGAAATTACCGGCAGCCCGGCATATAAATCCGGGATGAACTTCCTTATTGATTTGACCGGCCTCAAAGACTATTACAGCGATTTCAAAACTTTTCAAAAATTTATCGGAAAAATTAAAACTTACAGCAGCCTTTTCGGCAGCAGGATCTCGTGTATTGTAAACGCCGGTGTCCTTTTGGGGTATACGGATATGATGTCCGTAGAATTGAAGGATAATGATATCAACCTTGCGGGTTTCCAACTGGCATGTAAAGCTTCGGAATTTCTTGAGATCGACTGCAGCAAGGACGGTATCTGCTCAGAGTTGAGAAAACTCCGCTTTTCCTGCACGAAAGGTGAGTGCAGCATTAACTGCAGAAAGAGAACACATTAATAATGAGACAGCTGTTCGGTGTCAGCCCTGAAGGGTGAAGAACACCCTTTCCCCGGAATCTCTTAAAAAGAGAAGAGTGTTGTGGTTTTGCATATACTTCTTTCTGAACTCTGCGGTTTCGGGACTGAAGAATATTGATCTCTTCATCTCTTCCCCGGTGAATTTCACTCCCCGGTACTCTATCTCACTGCCGGGACGACTGTCCGTAAAAAAGCTGAGCCCTTCCTTCTTTATCCTTTTTGTTCTCTTATCCCTGAAGAGTGCAGGGTAGTAGTTAAGCTTTGTTGTCCTGCACCAGTCGTACATAAGGCAGTCCCTGAAATATTCCCTCATTTCCGGATATGTCCGTTCCACAAAACCGAAAATTCTTCCCGCGTTCTCCTCCCACCTTTTGTTTCGTTTCTCTTCACAGGTGGAGTTGATATAATCTGATAGTTTTTCGTAGAGATCATAAGGGCTTTTGTTAAGCTTAACAAGGTTTTCCAGTGTGATATCAAATCCGTGGGGGTTATAGAGTGTGTCTATGAGGAGGGAGATATTTACAAGTTTCTTGATCTCATCTTCTGTAAGCCACTTTGTTGATATTATTTCATAGGGGGCCCGGAATGAATATTCAATTGCATATTCTCCTGCCCTTTCCCTGATTTCTGTTCCTTTCAATATCTTGAGGACCCCCATCTGGAAGTGGTCCGCTTTAAGCGAATAGACCCGGTTGAACGATTCTCTCATCTTTCGGGAGTCTTCAAAGGGGAGCCCGATAATAAGGTCAACATGCGTGTGGATGTTCTTCATGCCAATAAGTCTTTCAAGTATCGGCCTGACATCGTTCCACGACTCCCTCCTGTTTACGGACTCAAGTGTCCGGGGCCATACGGACTGGATACCCGTCTCAAACTGGAAAAGTCCCGGAGGGACCATTGAGAGGAAGCTGAAGTCATCTTCACCGAGAAGTCCCGGGTATATTTCAAAGTGAAAGAGTGTTGTTTCCCCGGAATATGATTCAACGATATGTTTCCATATCTCCCTGTAATGCGATCTTCCGGAGTTAAAAGTCCTGTCCACGAATTTCACGATCTTCGGGCTGTGGCTGATAATGATATCCAGCTCCTCCTTTACCTTTTCCACGGGCCTGTATTCGAGTTTCTGTTCGGAGTGGGAGGAGACGCAGTAACTGCACCTGAAGGGACAGCCCCTGCTCGATTCATAATAGATGTTCCTGTTCCTGAGCCCGGGAAAGTCGGTCTCCCTGTAGGGAAAAGGGATTGTGGAGAAGTGGGGGTTAGTGCTCCGAATGATACGTGCGGTATTCTCTCCGCTTAAAAGTTCTCTGAATCCTGTCTCCCCATGGCCGGTAATGATGTGGCTGATAAAAGAATATTCCTCAAGCCACTCTTCGGGGTTGTAGCTGACTTCCGGTCCGCCGAGAACGATCTGTGCCTTCCCGGAGCGGGTAAAAATATCAGGCAGAATCTCCCTGACCAGTTCAACATTCCAGATGTAGACCGAAAGGGCGATAATATCCGCCCCTTTTCCCGCCAGGGTATCTATGATTTCGGCCCTCTCCTGGTTTATTGTCAGTTCAAGTATTTCAATATCAAAATCGAGGCTGTCAATAAAGGTCCGCAGGTAGTAGAGTGACGGATTGGAGTGGGCGAACCGCGCGTTTATTCCGATTAAAAGAATTTTTTTCATTATGATCTCATTCCCGGTCCTTCTCCCGGTGACTGATATCTACACATTTTTAAAACCGCAAAGACACATTGAGTGCAAAGTTTAATTTCTATTAAACCTCACCTGTTCGCCCCCCATCCCCCTGAGGGGGCGTAAGACATTTATCCACCATTCTCTTGTGCCCCCTCAGGGGGTTAGGGGGTCTTCCTTAGCGTCTGCGGTTCATTTTTGATAATTTTCAAATATAAAGTCAATACCTATTGAAAAATAGTGATTTTATAATTATATTAAGAATACATAAATAAATCTCTTAATAAGGATGTAATGTTATGAATTCTGCGGATACCAATACAAACGATCAAAAAAAAGGTAAGGGTTTTTTTATAGCGAAATTCTACATGAGTTATATTGCCTTACTTATTGTAACACTGCTTGTTCTTGCAGTAGTAATCTTCAAAGTATTCTGACCGGGTCCTGTTTTTTTAACAGAGCGGAGTAATTTTTTGCTCCAGGATCTTTTTCTGCGCGGGGAAAATATTTTTTTGCAACCCTCTCACCTCTTTACCCGTCCTTAATTCTGTAGAGGCCTTAATTATCCCGAGTACTCTAAGATGAGGCAACTGCCTGGAGGAAAAAATGAAAAAAAATATACTCATGGTATACCCGGAGATCCCCGATACCTATTGGAGCTTTAAACACACTCTGCCCATGATCGGCAAAAAAGCGGTCATCCCACCCCTGGGGCTTATGACTGTTGCGGCGATCCTTCCGGAGGGCTATAATGTTAAGCTGGTGGACATGAATGTTACCGGGCTGGACGAAGATGATATCATAGATTCCGATCTTGTTTTCATCTCGGCCATGATTATCCAGAAGGAGTCATTTAACAGGGTCGTTGAGATATGCAACCGCCTGGGAAAGAAGGTTGTTGCCGGGGGGCCCTATCCCTCGTCTTCTCATGAGAAAATCAAAGGTGTTGACTATTTTGTTCTCAACGAGGCTGAAATAACTCTGGGAGATTTTGTCAGGGACTATGAAAAGGGGGAACCTCAAAAAATCTACAGTTCGGATGAGCGGCCGGACCTTGAGCTGACACCTGTCCCGAGATTTGATCTTATTGATATCAATGTTTATACAAACCTTGCTCTCCAGTATTCCCGGGGCTGCCCTTTTAACTGCGAGTTCTGTGATATTATTGAAATGTTCGGACGGAAGCCGAGGACCAAGTCTGTTGAGAAGTTCCTTGAAGAACTTGACGCGGCCTATGAAACGGGCTACACAGGTTCGCTTTTTATCGTAGATGATAACTTTATCGGGAACAGGAGAAAGGTCAGGGAGCTGCTCCGGGGAGTATACAGGTGGCAGGAGGAGAAAGGCTTTCCTTTCCGGTTCTTTACCGAAGTGAGCATAGATATTGCTCATGACCATGAACTTCTTGAACTCATGGCGTCAGCGGGTTTTGATATGCTTTTTATAGGAATAGAGACCCCTGATACAGAGGGCCTGAAACACGCGCAGAAGGGACAGAACCTGAAAGGCAACCTCCTTGAGAGCGTAAAGAGGATCCAGGGGTACGGTATGGAGGTCACCGCGGGTTTCATTGTCGGGTTTGATACTGACACTGAGGATATCTTTCAGAGACAGATCGATTTTATACAAAACGCGGGTATCCCTATTGCTATGGTGGGAATGCTTCTCGCGCTTCCCAATACGCAGCTTTTCCGGAGGCTTAAGAGGGAGGGGAGGCTCACTGAAAGGGAGACCGCCGGCAACAATACCCATGAACTCCAACTGAACTTTATACCGAAGATGGATGAAAAAGTCCTGGTGGAGGGCTACAACAGAATAATATCGGAGATCTATACTCCGGAAAAATACTTTAAAAGGGCCGCTACGCTTATAGAGCGCTTTCCCCGTGAACAGAGGATAAAATCGAGTATCACCTTCACCTCTCTCACATACTTTGCCCGGTCATTAAAAACCCAGCTGTTTTCTTCGTATGGGAAATTGTACGCGAAATTTCTCCTTTCCATACTGATAAAAAAGCCGGGAAGGTTTGTTGACGCGGTGACCATGGCAGTAAAAGGGCATCATTTTTTCTGTCTTACCGATGATATTATGAAGTCGGTATGGTTTTCAAACGAGCTGAATGCCGCCATGGAAAAGTTGAAAGAGTATATAAAAAGTCTTAATATTAAAAGAGGGACAGACAGGTTAGGAGAATTAAAATCGTACGTGCAGATGCTCCAGGGGGGGATTCTTGCCAGGTACAGAGAACTGGGCATAAGAGTCCAGAACTACCAGAGAGATTCACTGGACGAATTTACCGCTTACTGCATAAATGTTATTGCCCGGTACGGGGGGCAGGTTATACATGACACAGAAGCATAAAAAAATGAATTGCATGAAACGGGGAGTGCCATGAACAATGTACCGTCAACAGCAGCACAGGTGATAATATCAATAGTCCCCATTGTAGGAATTGTCATGGGGTCTGCTGTTCTCTTTTTCTACCTGATGTGGAGCTACAAGCACAAGAAACTATTGATTGAAAAGAACCTGGTTAAAAAAACCGAATTTGATATTGACAGTTTTAGTCTTTTTTCCGGCCTGATACTTCTGAGTATCGGGGGCAGTCTTGTTGCCTTTTTTCTTATTAAAGAGGGTGTGAATTACGGCGTCCTCAGCGGCCTGATCCCCTTTTCAATCGGAATCAGCCTGATCGTCTTTTTTATTATAAGAAGAAAACTGATAAAGAATGACAGAGATAAATGAGTCTGTTCCGGATGAAAAAATTGTCAGGCATGTTATCAATGGAGACATTGAGAGTTACAGGCATATCATCGAGCGCTATGAAAAACATATCTATAATATCGGGCTCAGGTTTTTCAGGAACGGGGAGGATTCATCTGACTTTACACAGGAGGTGTTTATAAAGGTTTTTGAATCCCTGAAGTCTTTCAGGGGGATTTCCCCCTTCAGGTACTGGCTGATAAAGATTGCCTATAATCACGCCAGAAGCAGAATAGGAAAGATGCGGGACACCGGGGACATTGAAGGAATTGACCCGGAATCAACCGGTGATCTTCCCGAAGGCCTGTTGATAAGGTCAGAGATAAACAATGCTCTCTACGAGGCCCTGGGAGAACTGAGAGAAGAGTACCGGTTATGTGTTGAGATGTATTTTCTTATGGGACTCAGTCATTCGGAGATAAGCGGTATAACGGATATACCGGTCAATACAATCAAGTCCAATGTCCGGAGGGCGAAAATAATACTCCGGGACAGGCTTAAAGGGACAATCGCAGAGGATTATCATGAAGTGTGAAAAAGCCAGAGAGATATTCATAGACCGGGAGAGGGCTTCTTCCCTCTCGCCGAGGCTCCGTATACATCTCTTTTTCTGCCGTTCATGCAGAGATGAGATTTTTCGGCTGAGGGAGTTATTTACAGAACTTTCCGGTTCATCGTTATACAGGATGGAGGAGAGCCGGGCCGATGATATCATGAGGGTACTGAAGAACAGCCGGGTGAGCCGGGAGCATACTGTTTCTTCAAAGCAATGGATCTTCACCGGGGCCGTCATTATCGCCAGTATCTTCCTTATCCCCTTCAACGATTCCATCAAATGGCTCAGCAAAATGTACGGGATTAACTTTGAACTCCCCTTTATTATCATCATGGGGCTTATTGTGACAATATATCCTGTTCTGTTCACAGCCACTCACATGGATGAAATAAAGGAGCTGATAAAAGCTATCGATCGTAAACTTCACTAATCAACAAGATCCTGAATTTTCATCAAATAATTGTTACTGCCCGGTTGTGTATAAGAATAAACATCTTTACCAAAAAATATAACCGGTATGTCTCCGACGCCCGGGGCGGCGGGGACATATTGTTAATATTTTGAGTTAATATAAGATTTTTTTTATATAACGGGTCGTTACAAATAATAATTGACTGTTCGTTTTTTTTATTCTAAAATTAATCCGTTACCCATTAAGAACTGAGCAATACGGGGAAGTGTGAATCATCTTGCAGGGGAGTACTCATAGAGGACCATTTCAGAATGTCTTAATGTTGGCGGGCAATGAATAGATGAGTGAAAATAAAGATATAAAGATCCTTGTTATCGATGATGATGAAAACCTGAGGAGTACAATCGAAGCGTTTTTCGAAGATCTTGAATATAATATCTTTACTGCGGATGATGGGAAGAGCGGTATTGAAGTTTTTAGAAGGGAGAAACCCGATATCGTCCTCTCCGATCTCAGGATGCCCGGGGTCGACGGCTTTGAGGTGATCGATGTAGTAAGCAGCGAATCGGAAAAAACCCCCATAATTGTTATTTCCGGGATAGGGATAATGGAGGACGCCCTGGACGCCATAAAGAGGGGCGCTTGGGAATATATCATGAAACCGATCTATGACATGGGCGCCCTGGAACATGCGGTAAAAAAATCCCTTGAGAGGGCCAGGCTCATAAGGGAAAATGAAAAGTACCAGCTGTTCCTTGAGGAGATGGTGGAGGAGCGTACCGCTGAACTCCAGAAGGAGATTAATACCCGGAAAAAGGCCGAGGGGGATCTTGTTGTCAGTATGAACAGGCTCCGTCAGACAATTGACGGCGTTGTTGAGGCCATTGTCATGGCTGTAGAGATAAGGGACCGTTATACTGCGGGCCACCAGAAAAGGGTTGCCGGTCTCGCGGAGGCAATATCCAGGGAAATGGGTATTGACCAGGATATTATCGACGGGATATCGGTTGCCAGTAAGATACACGACCTGGGGAAACTGGCGGTCCCTTCGGAGATCCTGACCAAACCCACCCGGCTCACCGAAACCGAGTTTGATATCATCAAAACACACGCCCAGTACGGATACGACATTCTCAAAAATGTAGAGTTCTCATGGCCCGTGGCGGAGATTGTCTACCAGCACCATGAGCGCATTGACGGAAGCGGTTACCCCAGGGGATTGGGCAATGATGAAATACTCCTTGAGGCCAAAATCCTCTCTGTCTCCGATGTGGTTGAGGCAATGGCTTCCCACAGGCCCTACAGGCCGTCACTGGGACTGGATTTTGCCCTGGAGGAGATAGATATAAATAACGGCAAGCTGTACGATAAGGAGGTTGCGGATACCTGTCTTTATCTCCTCAGAAACGGCAAGTACGAACTGGAAGAATAAAAAAAAGGACGGCCTTTCGGGTATCCTTTTTTTATAAATATCATCATTCACGCCCGAGAGGATTCGAACCTCTGACCTGCGGATTCGTAGTCCGACGCTCTATCCAGCTGAGCTACGGGCGCATAAATAATTTTCCTTCCGGTTTATATGTCAAGCTTTTCAGCGTACCTGCTAATAAAGGGAAGTTCCTGTTTTTTCCCGTTTTTTATCATATATGTTCCCATACCGCAGATTATAAAATAGAGTGCAAGAACAAGGTAGGTGACAATTACTGTGGC
Organism: Spirochaetota bacterium; assembly: GCA_050298055.1. GTDB lineage: Bacteria > Spirochaetota > UBA4802 > UBA4802 > UBA5550 > JBNKTL01. Next base: position 1,613 of record JBNKTL010000042.1, on the reverse strand, counting down.
AAGTTTCATTGGCCTGAAACTCCTGGGAATAAAGAGTGATCCGAATGTCAATCCCGTGAGGATTATCACCGCAAAGAGCGCCATATACATTGCCTGCTTTCCGTGATCCACAGCCAGGGGATCTTCCCTGTTGAACCCAATGGGGAGCATCCACCCCAGAAAGGGGAACCAGGTCAGGAGATTGATATTTTTTTTATTCAGATATTTCATGATTCAACTCAGATGGTTAATTTACAGAGTTTCAGGGTGTTTGTTTATTCGGAGAGGGGGAGATTCGAACTCCCGGTATCAAAAAGATACAATTGCTTAGCAGGCAACCCCCTTCGGCCTCTCGGGCACCTCTCCTCTGGATAATACCATACGGAGAATGAGGGATTCGAACCCCCGGAGCGTTAGCTCAACGGTTTTCAAGACCGCCTCCTTCGACCACTCGGACAATTCTCCGAGAGCAAATCTATTTGTGCAGGGGTATCTGTCAAATAAAAAAAGGGAATTAATTTATGATCTCAGTTCCAATTCCGGAATCTGTGAAGATCTCAAGGATCACGGCATGTTCTACCCTGCCGTCAATGATATGTGCCTTGCTTACGCCCTCTGAAATAGCGTCAATACAGCAGTTTACCTTCGGGATCATCCCTCCGCTTATTTCACCGCTTTCAATAAGGTCCCGGATATTCTTCGTTTCCAGGGAAGTGGCAAGGTTTCCGTTGACCTGCACCCCTTCAATATCTGTAAGGAGAATTAATTTCTCGGCTTTTAGGGCTTCGGCAATTTTTCCTGCTGCTGAATCGGCATTAATATTGAATGTCTGGCCGTTTTCACCGGCGGCAATGGGGGCGATCACAGGGATAAACCTGTCCCTGTCCAGTGTCTCCAGGACAGATGGATTTATCTTTTTGACCATACCGACATTCCCGATATCGATATCCTTTCCGGAATTTTTATGGAAAAGCTTTTCCGCGGTGATAAGAGCGCCATCCTTTCCGGAGAGGCCCACGGCCTTTCCCCCGACCATGTTGATATTGTTGACGATCTCCTTGTTGACTTTCCCCACCAGGACCATTTCAACGATCTCCATGGTCTCATTGTCTGTTACCCGCATCCCGTTTATAAAGTCGGTCTTTTTGCCCACCTGGTCCAGGAGTTCTCCGATCTGCGGCCCTCCCCCGTGTACAATAACAGGGTTTATGCCCACAAGTTTGAGAAGCACCATGTCCATGGCAAAGGACTTTTTCAACGAATCATCAATCATGGCATTCCCCCCATACTTGATGACAATGGTCTTTCCGTTGAATTCCTTAATATAAGGAAAGGACTCCATGAGTATTTTTGCTTTTTCAATATGCTTTTTCATGTGAGAATCTGCCTGTTAACCGGATTGCATTCAGTTAATTGGACATATTACACCGGTCAATCATTTTTTATTGGTAAGATTTTTTTAACCACGAAGATCACGAAGGCAGCTCTTTGCCGTCCATGGCATTGCTGCATTTGGACATCCATGTCCGGCACACACGAAGAAGGATAATTGAACCGCAAAGTTACTATGTAAAAAAAGTTAAAAAAAGTCAACCCTCCTTCTGAAATCTATGATAAGATTTCAGAGCTTACAA
>JBNKTL010000041.1:40083-45946 GCA_050298055.1 Spirochaetota bacterium | reverse complement strand
ACCTTATAATTTATTAGTAATGATATACCAAATCATCATAATTCCCCTTAACTGTCAATTAATCGACAGACAACCCCTGAGGGGGCGTAAGATTCTTTTCACAGGACTCTTGTGCCCCCTTTGGGGGTTAGGGGGCCAGAATTTCCTTCAATTTATTGACCAATCCCCCACGGTCACTGTTATCAAAATCCTTCTTCGACCGCTCCTTCACCTCAATCTCCCCGTTTTTAAAGAAACTCTTGCCTATAACAACTCTCACCGGTATCCCGATGAGGTCCGCATCGGCGAATTTAAACCCGGGGCTTGCGCTCCTGTCGTCATAGAGGACATCAAAACCCGCATGAAGGAGCTCTTCATAGATTTCATCCACCCGGGCAATCTCCTCCCCGCTCTTGGCGATTCCCACGAGGTGTACGTCAAAGGGGGCCACGGACTTCGGCCAGATGATTCCCCTCTCATCGTTATGCTGTTCCACAATGGCTGACAGGGTCCTGTTCACACCGATACCGTAGCAGCCCATGATGGGAACAACATCCTTCCCGCTTTTGTCCTGGACTGTCACCTTCATGGACTCTGTATACTTGTAGCCCAGCTTGAATATATGGCCCACCTCGATCCCCTTTTTCACATACAGGGGTTCTCCGCACGAGGGGCAGGGATCGTTTTCAACTGCGGAAGTAATATCCGCCTCATCCCTGATCTCAAAGTCCCTTCCCGGGTTTACCCCCGTAAGGTGCTTATCAGGCTCGTTGGCACCGGTTACGGAGTTCTTCATCTCCCTGACCCATTTATCATAGACGATACGGATATCGCTGTTGATGACCGGTCCCGCGAAACCCACAGGGGCCCCTGTGGCCTTTTCAACAACCGGGTCCGGGGCAATCTCCATCTCTATTGCACCCAGGTAATTTTTCAGCTTCAGTTCATTGATCTCCCTGTTCCCCGGGACAACAGCCATGACCGGTTTCCCGTCAGCCAGGTAGACGATACTCTTGAGAAATTTGCCGCTGTCCATCTTGAAGAACTTCTCAAGCTCCTCGATGGTCCTCACATTGGGTGTATCGGCCTTTGTGAGCTCCTCATCCGGACCGTCCTTCTCAGAGGAGGGGACCCTCCTGTATTCAGCCTTCTCCTGGTTTGCCCTGTACCCGCATTTGTCACAGAGGAGAAGGGTCTCCTCGCCCACTTCAGATGCAACCATGAACTCCTCGGAATCACTCCCCCCCATGGACCCGGTATCGGCCTCAACGGGAATTGTTTCAAGGCCGCACCTTTCGAATATCTTCCTGTAGGTTTTTCTCATGACCTGGTAAGATTCCTCGAGCCCTTTGGCATCCATATCGAAGGAATAGGCGTCCTTCATAATGAACTCCTTGCTCCTGATCACACCGTAGCGCGGACGGATCTCGTCCCGAAACTTGGTATTTATCTGGTAAACATTTACCGGCAGGTCCCTGTAGGATGAGATGAGGGAGCGGACAACTCCCGTAAAGGCCTCCTCGTGGGTGGGGGCCAGCGAGTACTCGAGACCGTTCCTGTCGCTTATCCTGAACATCTCCGGTCCCATTGTCTCCCACCTGCCCGACTCCTTCCAGAGGTCGGCATTTGTCATTTCCGGCATGAGGAACTCAAGGGCCCCGGACCTGTTCATCTCCTCCCTGACGATATCCGTGATCTTCTGTAAGACCTTCAACCCCAGGGGCAGGTAGACATACATCCCCGCGGATTCCTTCCTGATAAGGCCCGCCCGGACCATGAGTTTATGGCTTGTGACAACCGCGTCCGAAGGGTCTTCTTTCAGTGTGGGAAGAATATATCTCGAAATCCTCATCTCATCTCCTCTCTAAGTTCTTATATGCGCGACGACATCGTCGCGCTTATGGTCAATACACAATCATATCATCCCTGTTTATAACCTCATCAAAGTACTTGCTGCCAAGTATTTTTTTTATCTCACGGGTTTTTTTCCCTTTTATCATCTTCAGTTCGTTGTTGTTATAGTTGACGATCCCCTTCCCGATAAGGTTCCCGGTGCTGGAGTTTATATCAACGGCATCTCCCATGTCAAAGTTCCCCTCAACACTGAGAATGCCCGTTGCAAGGAGCGATTTTTTCCCGTCACGGAGAGCGGTGATGGCCCCGTCATCGATGGTCAGGAAACCGCCGGCCTTTCGCAGGGCAAGCCACTTCTTCCTGCTCCCCAGGGACTTGTCACTTCCCGCGAATATGGTCCCTATCTCTTCTCCGTCCATTATCCGGGTGAGCACATTTTTCATATTGCCGTTGGCAATGATCATCATCTCCCCGAACCTGATGATGATCTCGGCGGCAAGGATCTTGGTATACATACCTCCGGTTCCGTAGACAGAGCCGGCCCCCTTTGCCTTCTGGATTATCTCATGGGTGATCTCGCTGATCTCCGGTTCCGGTTTTGGATCATCGATATCGGAAAAGAAACCGTCAACATCCGAGAGAAGGACAAGGAGGTCGGCATCCACAAGACTCGATATATGCGCGGAGAGAGTATCGTTATCACCGAATTTTATCTCCTTGATCACAACCGTATCATTTTCATTGATGATGGGAATGACCCCCATCTCAAGGAGTGAGTTAAGGGTATGCCGCGCGTTCAGGTACCGCCGCCTGTTCCTGATATCATCCTCTGTGAGGAGGACCTGGCCGATATGGTACCCTTTCCTTTTAAAGGCGTTCCGGTATTCATTGATGAGAGCAGTCTGTCCAATGGCCGAGAGGGCCTGCTTTTCCGGTATGGAGAGTGTCCCCCTCTTCTTCTTCATGGCAGATGCACCTGCCGCTATGGCCCCTGAAGATACGAGAATAATCTTGTAGCCCCTCTTCCTCAGGCCGTCAATGCCGGCAACAAGGCGGGATATCTTTTTTCCTGTTATAATGCCCTTTTCGGTAATGACGGATGTCCCCACCTTGATGACAATGGTTTTTACATCTCTTAAAAGATCTTTACGCGGCATCACTTCCACCCATAAGCTTATTGATTATGTCAATGAGCTCTTCAAGGTTTTCACCGGTCACCGATGAAACGGGAATGATCCTTTCATCCTTAAGCTCATTTTTTACTTCATCAAGATACTCTTTTTCAACAAGATCCGATTTCGTAATGATAATATAATAGGGCTTATTTATCAATTCTTTATTGTAAAAGTTCAATTCGGACTTCAGCAGGTCCAGGTTATACGCGGGGTCACTCTCGGTAGAATCGATCATAAAGAGGATTATCTTTACCCTCTCAATATGCCGGAGAAAGGAGAGGCCCAGCCCCTGCCCCCTGTGGGCCCCTTCAATAATGCCCGGGATATCCGCGATCCTGTAGACCTTACCGTTTTTCATCTCCACAATTCCCAGGTTAGGAGTCAGCGTGGTAAAGGGATAATCGCCTATTTTTGGTTTTGCGTTTGTAAGCTTCGAAAGAAGTGTGGACTTTCCGGCATTGGGCAGACCTACAAGTCCGATGTCCGCGATAAGCTTCAGGTTGAGGGTTATCCTGCTCTCCTCACACTTAACACCGGGCTGGGAAAACCGGGGTGTCTGGTGGGTGGACGATTTAAAAAACGCGTTACCCTTTCCTCCCATGCCTCCTTCCGCGACCCTGAACCTGCTTCCCTCTTCAACCAGGTCCGCGAGGAGTTCGGCGTTTTCCGTGTCAATGACCTGGGTCCCGGGAGGGACCTTTATCACCAGGTCCTCGCCCCTTTTCCCCGAGCGGTGAGAACCCATCCCCTGTTGCCCGTTATCCGCCCTGTAGAGCCTGTCCTTAAAAAAGTGAGAGAGGTTATAGTATCTTCTGTCCGCCTCGATATAAACGTCTCCGCCCCTCCCACCGTCACCACCGTCGGGGCCCCCCTTGGGAATATACTTCTCCCTCATAAAAGACACGGCACCGGCCCCTCCGTTACCGGCCTTTATTCTTATGGTTATGGTATCAGTAAACTTTGCCATTATCCTATTAGTATAAACAGTTTTTGTTCCTGAAATTATTTAAAAAAAGTTAAATTATAAATTCAGTTCAGGTATTAAAAGTGACTTTAATTAAAAAATCGCGTAGAGATTTCTCAATACGCGATTCTTCCGGTAACAAAAACTTCAGTTTATATAAAAATCAGCTTGCAGGATAGACGGAAACTTTCTTCCTTTTTTTATCAAGCCTTTCAAATGTCACAACTCCATCAATTTTCGCGAAGAGCGTATCATCCCCGCCTTTACCCACATTATTGCCGGGATGGATCCGGGTCCCTCTCTGCCTTACCAGGATTGTACCGCCGGAAACCAGCTGCCCTCCGTATCTTTTAACGCCAAGCCTCTTGGCATTTGAATCTCTGCCGTTTTTTGTTGATCCGCCGCCTTTCTTATGAGCCATAGTGAACTCCTCTCTTAAATTGAATTCAATTTATCTAAAATCTATCTCGACAGTACCGGGATATGATTTCATAATCTCCAGTAAGCCGATACATAATATATCAAGGATAACTTTTACCCTCTCCCTGCCCCTTTCATCCAGGTTCCCTGTTTCAAATTCGGACTTCAGGTAGCCGTCCTTTATGTCAAGGGACTGGTCTGTCTCCGTAAGCTTTGCCAGTCCTATGACCGCTGTCTGGGAGAGGGCCGAAACCGCGGAACAGATGATGTCCTCTCCTTTCTTTCCTGACAGGGAATGGCCTTCAACCTCAATTGATATAGGGGAATCTCCCCCTTCCCTGAGACAGACGCCTTCATGAAAATCAATATTGCTGAAAGTCACCCTGATCAAAATAAAGTGTTTTCCGCTGAAACATTAAGAGGCCCGGTTTCCCCGCCGGGGGATTAACTCACTAAAAATTTACTTATCTTAAGCTGTGAGAATTCAGGACGAAATCCAAGGGTCCTCGTATAGTTTTTTCTCTTCTTGAATTTAATGCCCCGGACTTTCTTTCCCTTGGTATTGCCAATCACTTTAGCTTCAACCTTAACATTGGAAAGATAGGGCTGTCCGACCATAACATTATCACCATCGGCATAGAGGAGCACCCTGTCAAGAGTCAGGAGATCATTCTCTTTGCTTTCAAGTTTATCAACATTCACAGTGGCGTCTTTTTCAAGCTTGTACTGCTTTCCACTTATTTCAACAATGGCATACATTTCAAATCCTCTGTACTATTTTTTTTCAGATTTACCAACCGGATATGTGGGCCCACAAGGAATCGAACCTTGCACCTACTGATTATGAGTCAGCCGCTCTAACCAACTGAGCTATGGGCCCTTTCGGGAAAACCGGGTGTCATTTAGCAAAATAACTCCAAATCTGTCAATAAAATTCTAAAATTATGAGATTACCTGATGACCAACCGGGAGGTATAAGGGTTTTCGGGGTCATTCATGCCATAGAACGAGCGCCTGTTCATCTCTTCGGCATCGGAATATGCCTCGACGATCCCAACCACATGGATAAGCGCGCTGATAAAGAAGAGAAGACCGGAGACAATAACCTTGGATTTAAAATCGGCCCCCTTGTCCTGGACAAAGGACCTGTAGAGATAGTAACCGGTCACCGTGTAGCCGGTCCCCGCGGCAAGACAGAACCCGATCCCCTTGAGGTCCCTCCTCAGGTAGATATGCCCTCCCCCGGGAATCACAAGGGAGAGGAGACATGCCAGTCTCGGGTCTTTCCCCGCGGGCTGCTGACGCTCGGGGTGCTTCTCTACCACCTTTCCGAAAAGCTCCGGTCCGGACCTGCCTCTGTCCAGGTCTTCAATGACCGGCCTCTTCTTCCCACTCTTTTTCTGACCGGCCTGTTCTTCAACAGTCATAGCCGTTGCCAGGGGGAGAAGGTAAAAATTCAGAATAAAGACCA
>JBNKTL010000041.1:23831-40073 GCA_050298055.1 Spirochaetota bacterium | reverse complement strand
TTAATGATAATTTCTCTTTAAATGTTCTTATCATCTTAACCTCTTCTCTTGACCGGGTTTACAGGAATGAAACCCTGTTTCTTCCATACTTTTTAGAGTTATAGAGTGCCCGGTCGGCCCTGTTAATCAAGTCATTTTTATGTTTATCTGACAGGGGGTCCAGCTGGGACAGCCCGATTGATATGGTGACACTCAGTTCCCTCCCGTCGGCGTCCACCTTCCTTCCGGAAACGGATTCCCTGATCCTCTCCGCCGCGATAAGGGCCTCGGTTATTTCGGTTCTCGGCATGATAACGGCAAATTCTTCCCCGCCGTAACGGGCAGCTATATCCATGGGCCTGATACTGTCTTTGATCACCTGCGCAATGGACACCAGGACCTTGTCCCCTGTTATATGTCCGTACATATCATTAAAACTCTTAAAATAGTCAATATCCGCCATAATAAGCGAAAGAGGCCTGTCCTGCTTCACGGCGCGGTTGAACTCATCGATAAGGATCGTGTGGAAGTAGTGATGGATCTTCAGCTTTGTCATCATATCCGTTGTGGCCATTTCGTAGAGCCGCGCGTTGTGAATGGCTATACCCGCCAGGGAAGCAACATGAAGGATATACTCCTTCTCCGATTCGGCAAAGTCGGACCGGTTTATCCTGTTTCCCAGCACCATGATCCCGTTTAGCTCTCCTTTACTGAAGAGGGGGACAATAAGACCAGGATTGAGGTGCTTGAGGATGCCGTAGGACTGGTCATCGCAGCCATGCTTCTCAAGGTCTTCCATGGTGATGCATTTGAATTCGCTCTCAACATATTTCACTGTTTTGGAAACCGAGAGCAGTTCATATTCAAAGCCATGGTCTATGTCAAAGCCTTTGTAGTTCCGGTGAAGGGTGAAGTTGTCGTATCCTATCCCTTTTCTCAGGAACATGGCGGCCATGAGAAGCTGCATCTGCCCCATGCAGGTGAGCAGGATAGATTCGATAAGCGTATTGTAGTCCAGGGTGGAACTCAGGCCCTTGCTGATCTCTATGATCTGTTTCAGGTCATAGATCTTCCGTTCATACTGCTCAATCTCCAGGGGCCATTTAATGTCGTTGTCCGGTATACTCTTCTTCCCCACAGGTTTCTCCCCTCAAGTCATTCCTCACCCGGATAAACCGGGACTTAAAAGGCTTATGACAGTCAGTCAGGATCTCAGAATAAAACTTAAATAAATATACTAAAGTTTCATTTATTAGACAAGAGCTTTTACAGAATTATAGAGTTTTATCCGGTTTTATCCGGTTATAATCCCTGTTATGCTGAACAAAACAGCTGTTAATTCACTCAACGGCACCGATTGCTTCTTTAAGGTCTACCCTGCCGTCATATATTGCCTTGCCGACAATACATCCTTTAAGGCCGGAGGAGCTGAACCCGGAGAGTTCCCTGATATCATCAAGGGAAGAGACTCCTCCCGACGCGATGAGGCTTATTCCCGGACATTTCGAGAGTATCTCTTCAATTGCCTTCAGATTCGGGCCTTCAAGCATACCGTCTGTTGAAATATCGGTGTATATTATCTCGGTAATATTTTTGTCCATGAGCTCTTTGATAAAATCCACCGCACGAACCTTTGAGACGTTCTTCCAGCCATGTGTGGCCACCAGGGAATCTCTCGCGTCAATGCCGGCAACAATGTTCCCGGGAAACTTCTTTACAAGGTCCTGAAATTCATCTTCCAACACAACCGTACCAAGTATAATCCTTTTAATTCCCCGGTCAATATAGTTTTTTGCCGCCTCCGCACTCCTGATCCCCCCGCCAATTTCTATGGGGATATCCAGGGAAGCGGATATGCGTATAACGAGCTCACTGTTAACCGTCTTTCCGGAAAAGGCGCCGTCGAGATCAACCACGTGAATGAGTTCCGCTCCCATTTCCTGGAACCGAAGCCCCATCTTTACGGGATCGTCGGAGTAGACCGTCTCTTTATCCGGGTCTCCCTGAAGGAGCCGCACACAGTTTCCTCCTTTAATATCAATTGCCGGAATTATCAGCATACTGACCTCACGAAATTTTCAATTATTTTCAGCCCGCAGTTATGGCTCTTCTCAGGGTGAAACTGGGTGGCAATGAGATTATTCCTTCCCACGATACAGGGGAAGAGTGTGCCGTATTCCGCTTCACCGATGACCCACTCCCCTGCTTCCCTGACGGGATGATAGGAGTGAATGAAATAAAAATATGACCTGTCCGGGACCCCCTCCAGAAACTTCGATTCTCTCCTGAGAAGAACCTGGTTCCAGCCCATATGGGGGACCTTCAGCCCCTCCCCCGTGAACCGCACTACGTTGCCCGGAACAATATCCAGGCCCCGGCATCCTCCGAACTCCTCACTGGAGGAAAAGAGAAGCTGGAACCCCAGGCAGATGCCGAAAAAGTAGCCGTCGTTCTTTATGAACTCAAGGAGGGGCCCGATCCATCCCGCTTCCTCAAGGTTCTTCATTGCCATGGCAAAGGCCCCGTCGCCGGGCATGATCAGGGCCCGGGAACTCTCAATTGAAGCCGGGTCACCGGAGACCCGGACCCGGTCCGTATACTTCTCCACAGCTTTCACAACGGACCTGAGGTTCCCCATCCCGTAATCGATAACGGTGATCATGAAAGGGTCCCCTTGGTTGTGAGCGGTTCCCCTTCAAGAAAGGGGTCAATTTCACACGCCTTGCTCAAGGCGATCCCCAGGGCCTTGAAGATGGATTCATGAATATGGTGCCTGTTCTCCCCGTGGAGAAGCCTCACGTGGAGATTAATCCCCGCGTGGGTGGAAAATGACTTCAGGAACTCCAATGTCAGCTCCTCGCTGTACTTTTTAATAGTCCCGGAGAGCTCCGCCCCCTGGTACCGGAAACAGGGCCTGCCCGATATATCAACAGCCGCAAGGGCCAGGGCATCGTCCATGGGGATTGTGGCATCACCAAACCTCCTGATGCCCTCTTTCTTTCCCAGCACTTTGTTGAAGGCGCCGCCCAGGCAGATACCCACATCCTCAACGGTGTGGTGGTCGTCAACATGGGTATCACCGCTGCACTTAAGCCTGAGAGAGAACCTTCCGTGTCTCGAAAGGGAGGAGAGCATGTGGTCAAAGAAGGGGACCCCGCTCTCGATCTTCGATTCTCTTTTGCTGAAGAGCTCGATATCCACAGAGATGTCGGTTTCTTTTGTCTTTCGTGTAAAATCGGCTTGTCTTTTCATGTTAACAACCTTCTTTAAGTAATAGTTTCAAGTTTCAAGTTTCGAGTTTTATATTTCGGGTTACTTGTTGTTTCTCATATTGTTTTGCAATCAATGTTATTGATATTATAAATTCGGTATAGTGGTTTTCTTGTCAAAGACTTTATTTTGTTATTGTTGAAGATAACTCATAAGCACCCGCGGCTCTTAAGGCCCCCGGCCCAGGGAACTTTTCACTTTGTAATACTTTCATGAGCCACCCCCTGAGGGGGTTATTATATAAAAGAGGTTTTACAGGAAGCTCATGAAGTGCACTTAATATTTTAAAAATATTCTCTCATCTTTTTAATATTATTGACAAATTTTGGTCTCCGGGTTCTTCCGTTTCTCGTAACTGATTAAATACAGCACCTGAGAGTCATTCTATGCCAGTTCTGAAAACTATTATTCTCCTGTCTCTATCCAACATCTTTATGACCTTTGCCTGGTATTCACATTTGAAAAATTATTCAGACAGGAAGTGGTATATTGCCGCTCTGGCAAGCTGGGGCATCGCCCTTTTTGAATACCTGGTCCAGGTCCCGGCCAACAGGATCGGGTACACGGCCCTCACCATCGGGCAGCTGAAGATCCTCCAGGAAGTTATCGCGCTCTCCGTGTTTGTCCCTTTTGTCTACCTGTATATGAAAGAGCCTCTGAGCCTCAATTACCTGTGGGCCGGGATTTGTCTTCTGGGAGCCGTTTTTTTCATTTTCCGGGGATAATTTTTTTCTTTACCAGACTACCAGGGACTTCATCTGATGAAGAGATGAGAGAACTTTTACCGTTTAGCATCAACGAAGAGGTTCTTGATTTCGGGTGATTTTGCCTAGGGATAGTGAGCGTTGCACATTACGAAGGTTATGCGAAGAAGACAATTGTTTGTATTATATTTTTTCATAACAATGATTACAAAGACTTTGTTTAGTATATGCTAAATGGTTTGTATCAATGATTTTCCCACATTTTGAACATTTGATACCTTCACCAGCACTCATTAGAAATTTTTGGAAAAAATCATCTTGCAGGGCAACACGCCTAATTTCTCTTAAATCTTCAGCAGTATTAATAAAATCTAAAATTTGAGTCTCTAAATCTTTTTTTTGTATATTTATACTTGTATAGCATCCATAATCAACAGAATAAACATTAAATACAACACCTTGTATATCTTGATGAGAATATCCTCTTTTCCTAAGATGAAGTGCTCGTAAATCAATTAACTCTTGAATATATTTATTGTTTTCATATTTTTGAGGTAATAGAAATTGTGTTTTTTTCTTGTTAATTATTATTTCTTCAACAAGCATTGATAATAATAACTTCAAATTCGGATTTTCGTCAATATGTTCTCTTTTATCTGAACTATACCATTCAGTAGTAGCCTCTCGAACATTTCTTAAAAATATTCTTTTGTAAGAAGTTGTTCGATTTAAAATAAATTTTTCATATGAACTTATCATTAAAAAGCAGAAGTCTCTTGGAATTCCTCCTGATGCTATTAAAATTTCTGAAAGAGCTTGGTTTGCAAAAAATTGATTTATATAATTCTGTTTAAGTTTCTCAATTTCTTCTTTATCAGGGTTTTCAATTATATTCGGATTAATTAAATTCAAATGACGATATAACAACTCATTATAGAAATCTCTAGTTTCTTGTTTGTTAAGTTCAAATACATATTTATTATCTAAGTGGTATGCAAATATATCACCACCTTCTTCAAGTCCAAAATTTTCATTTTCGTGTTTAATTAGTAATCTTGTCCGGAATGGTATTGCAGCAATTTTAAATATAAATTTACTTGGGATAAATACCCTTTTTAATAATTCTGCAAGAAAGGGTTGTGTAATTATTGGAATCTCTGCCCATTCATCAAGTAAGCATAATATTTTAATGTTTAGATTTTTTAGAAGGTACTCCAAGTTATCAATAATATTGTTAAAAGTGATAACTTTAACTTTTTGTGATTTATGTTCCACTTTTTCATTAGTATTACTTTCGATATTTAAATTAGGGTCTCTCGATAAAGAAATACTATTTTTTAAATTTTTAATTTCCTCTGAAGAAAAATCGATAAGTCCAATCTTTTCAATATTTTTACCATTAAAATTAAGATTTAAATCTTCTAATATTCTAGAAATTTCAGGTTTCTTTATTGATTCATAAATTGAATAGTCTATATAATTTTCAATTCCATTAATAAAAATAAGATCATTAAGAACATTTTTAAAGATTTCTTGTATGATTAATTTGAAAGCAACAATTGAATATAATATTGCATCATCTTTACTATGTTGTATTAAAGGTTTAATTCTTCTTAAATCAATATAAGTTGGAAGAATTCTATCTTTGAAGAATGATTCAGTTAATTTATCTCTTAAAGCTAATATTAAGTGCGTTTTACCTGTCCCTCTTCTTCCATATATTACTTGATTATTTATATTGTTAACTTTTTCAACTGTCTCTTGAACAGCATATAATTCAAGATGGTTCCTTTCTTCAATATTTTCAGCTCGTAATGAGTTGGCAAATTTATTTATAGTATCTTTAATAATTTCTGATCGAATATTTAATTCATTCATAAATTGTATTAACCTTTTGTTAATTAACGGATTATTAAATCGCAATTTTTACTTAACACATTTATTATACGAATCATCACATCCTCACAAAACACCCTCAATAAACCAACCCCTCAAACGCAACCCGCCACCATTTACTTGATTTTATTCAGCAACACCACATCACTACTCCTCATCCCACTCTCACCACCGGCTGTCAAGATAAATTCACTCTCCCTATCTCTCCCGTGAAACACACCAATTGGTCAGGCGCCTGGCGTTTTCACTACAGTCCATTTTCTTTATAACATTTTTCTATTAAAAGTAAGAAGCGATCCAGGAAGGCAAGCGCATAAGGCGGTGCAGACATGGATGTCGTCACCGCCGATTAGAGAAAGTTCAATCACACTGAAAGTCAAAAAAGCCCCCGGCGGCGACTGGGCCGGCGCGCGGGGGTCGCAAGGGTGTCCGCGCTGACACCCCTTTGCACTCTTCAAGTCCGGGTCCCCAGACGGAAGACCAATAAAATTACATTTAGTAATTGACACGATAAAAAATAAACACTCAAATGTTATCAACATGGAACGAACCGTACATATCTCAAAAAACTTTAAAGACGCGGAAGACTGGGACATTGAGCAGCAAATCTCAATGACTCCCCGGGAGCGTCAGAGCGTTGCCAGGGCATTAAAAGAAAAGTATTACGGCAAAAACCCTCCCGATGTGCGTGATAGTGTTTTAAAACCATGACAGACATTAACTTCTCAAAAGATATTAGCGATTTTATCATCAGGCTTTTCCAGCATAATGTCAAATACCTCATTGTAGGAGGTGAAGCTGTCATATACCACGGGTATGCGCGACTCACCGGCGATATTGATTTTTTTTATGACCGGGAAAATGAGAATATAAAAAACCTTTTTAACGCCCTGCTTGAATTCTGGGAAGGCACTATTCCGGGAATAAGCTCCAGTGACGCATTAAGCGGTCCCGGAACTATCATCCAGTTCGGACAGCCTCCCAACAGGATTGATCTTATCAATGAAATTGACGGCGTTTCTTTCTCACAAGCCTGGGGAACCCGTATAGATGAAGAACTGACACTTGAAAACCAGAAATACACGGTCTACTACATCAACCTGGAGATGCTTATAAAAAACAAAAAAGCATCGGGCAGGTACAAAGACCTGGATGATCTCAAGTACCTTGAAGCTGTGAGGAATACATAAAATGGGACAGGAGGTCCGATGAGCTCTCGACTGAGGGGGCCAGGGGGTTGAGGTACCTAATACTCAAACCCTATACTGAAAATAAAATCCTTATTCCCCACCGATTCCCCGTCATAGGGCCATGCCCAGTCAAATTTCAGGATAATCACCGGATAGATGGCAAACCTCAACCCAAAACCGAAACCGGACTTCAGGTCATCATACCTGCCGGTCTCCCGGTCTTTGTAGTGAAACCCATTGTCCCACGCGGAACCGGCATCGTAAAAGAGGACCCCTCCGATGTTCCCCACACCGAAAAAGAGAGGCCAGCCGAACTTGATGCCCTCAATAAACACAAACCTGAACTCGGCGTTTGCCACGAACATGTTTTCACCGCTGTATTCCATGAAGGGATGCCCCCGCACGGTATTGTAACCGCCGATATAGTACTTGAATGAATCACTGTCCCGGCCGAATATTTTTCCGGATATGCCCCTCAGGGCAAGGGTATACTTTTTCCCCAGGAGAAAATACTTTCTCAGGTCGATATCCGCGTTGGAATATGAGAAATCCTGCCCGGTAATATTAAAGCTCCGCTCCAGTTCAATCCTTCCCCGGAAACCGTCCGCGGGTGTCATCCCCCCCCAGAGGACACTGTCGTAGCTCAGGCCAAGGGAAAGCTTGTTGAGGTTCGCATAGGTGTCCGGCCTTCCCGAGTAGACGGAATAGTCCCTCTCATACCTGCTTGTGGACCCCTTTATGTCAAACCGGAAGTACCTGCTGAAGGGATAGCTGGCCACGGCATATCCGCCGTAATGGTCCATGTAGAGGGTCCCGTAATTGGCGTTATGAATGAGCTCATTGATATTGGCCAGGGAGTAGATAAAAAACGGGTTCTTGTGCCTGAAGAGGCCTATCCCGAAATCCCACCTGTGTTTGAGATAGTAGTAAGCAAGATCAAGATTGTAGTCGTTATTCCCCTCCGACCTCACAATGTTTGACGTAAAGATGACCCTGTGGTTGCCCAGCATGTCCGAGAGTGAAAACTGGAGAATCCCGATAAGTCCCTGGCCAAAACTGCCCAGGAGCCCCAGGCTGAGAAAGTCCGATGTGAGGTAGGGGTCGTAGTCCCTGAAGATGCTGCTGCCCAGGGGAAAGTATGGGTCGGGATAATCGATGCCCGCGTACTCGGTGTCTTTTCTCTTCGTATCATCCTTAAAGTCCTTCTCCTTCAGTTCCTTGGTAAAGATATCATATCCCGCGTTCATATAGGATACATAGGCAATTTTTTGATCGCCGGGAAACCACCGGGGATAGAATATTCCCGACAGGACATCCGTGACCTTCACCGTCTTTTTTGATACAATGTCATGGATATAGACATTATAGATACCGGACCTGTTGGAGATAAAGATGATTTTTTTCCCGTCGTGGGATATGTCGGCCTGGAGGTTGTTTCCCCTGCTCTTCACCAGGGGTTCTCTCCTCCCCGAAGAAATTTCCATCCGGTAGATATTATAACCGTTCCGGTGAGGATCACCCTTCCCATTCACGTTGGATGAGTATATGATGTACCTGTTGTCCCGGCCGAGCCTCGGGTATCTCTCCGTGAAATTGTCATCGGTGATCCTGGTGAGTTTTTTATCAACCCTGTCATACATGAATATATCGATGGCCCCGTCACCGGAACCGATGAAGCTTATATACCTGCCGTCCCATGAAAGGGAGGGGTCCCTGATGTCCCTCATGGGAAGATTGATCTCATCAACGAGCTTACCCTTCTCCGGGTCCGCCAGGTAGATGACGTCCCTTCCGTAAGACTGGGCCACAAAGGAGAGGAGCCTGCCGGACCCACTCCAGGTGAGGTAGTTGCTGAGAAGATGCATCCCTTCAAACTTCGATCCCGCGTTGCCCTTTACAACCACGCGTATTGACCGCTCCTTTATTTTCTTTTTATCCGTGATCGGCTTTATCACAATACTGGTATAAATGTTCTCGTTTGTTATGAAGGCCATCTTCTTTCCGTCGGGAGAGATGGCGGGACAGATATTTACATAGGAGTGTGTTTTCTCATGATCGGTGAACCGTTTCCCCTCATCGTCATCGAAGTTCTTGTCCCTGACCAGGTGGAAGTACCTCTTCTTATAAAACCGTATCCATTCCCTGTTTATCTCCTCCAGTTTTTTCCCCGTAGTCGCCTTAAAGGCCTCATCGATATTCGGGATGTCCCGGAGGTCCCGGAAAAGTTCTCCTATTGCCTCCCTGCCGTACTTCTGCTCCAGGAAGTAGAAGAAGGACTGTCCCTCCTTGTATATCATATAGGGGCTCACCACCCTGAGAAGGGTAAGCTGCACCAGGTCGGAGTACTTTTCGTTGAAGAGGGCGTCCCTCATGATCATATCCGCCGTCTCGTCAAACCCGATGGAGAGATACTCCGCCAGTCCCTCCATGACCCAGAGCGGTACCCGGGGAGGACCGAATTTCGGCAGTTCTGTCCCGAACTTGTCCGCGAACAGGAGATTAAACTGGAAGGCATGGACCAGTTCATGGGTGAGAACATGCCGAAAATCATGATCTGAACCGGTATAGGGGATAACGATCCTGTTCTTAATGGGTTCCGTATACCCCCCGGTCCCCTCCCCGAGAATAAAGGGGAGAATGTTCTCATTCTGAAAGGATATATGCGAGGGATAGATGACCAGTTTCACAATATCGGTAAGTTCATGTCTCAGGGAGTTGGATATATAAACGTACCCCTCTTCCGCGATCCTCCCCGCTTTCAGGGCAAGATCTTCCATGCCCCCGGGATAGTGGATGTCGAAGTGGATGGTTTTCATGACCCTCCAGTTGTACCTGTCATAGTTCACCTTGTTTTTCCCGAAGGGATATGCGGGGACAGAGAAAAGCAGGATGATCGCGGTGAATAACAGGGGATTTAGCCGCAGATAAACGCGGATAAACGCAGATAGCTTTTTTTCTTTTTCTTCTCTTATTTTATCTGTGTTCATCTGCGTGCATCTGCGGTTTCAAATCTTTTGTTTTTTCTATTCTTTTTTTTATACAATAGTCAATCATGTTTAGGAATTAATAGTGAAAAAGTATTGAGGTATGAGTTTAGATAAAGATCAGACTTTGTCAAGGAAGTAGAGGGATTTTATTTCATCTGCAGAAATTTTCCCCTCCTGGATTATAACGAGCTCTTCACCGGAGAGATCAAGGATTGTAGGTGCCGGATATTCCTTGCAGAGCTCATCAATGATAAGGATAAGCCCCGAATTCTTTTTGTACCTGTTCAGAAGTATCCTGTTGCTCGATTTAATAAACTTACCCTGGTTGTATCCCTTAACAAAGAGTATGGGTCTCCTGATGGTCTCAACAATCTCCAGGAGATACCTGTTTTTGGGAGTTAACACGAAGAGTGAATCACTCCTTTTTGTGGGGACCTTTCTTTTGAGTTTCACGATAACATCTCCCGGCCAGACCCTGTGCAGGAAATCAAACTTGAATTTATTAATAACTGCAATCTTTTCAAGCATCTTAAAGGAGGATATAACCCTGATAATCCTCTCATCATTCATATCTGACAGTTCAAGGATCTTCTTTTCCGCTCCCGTATCCGCGGCACCCACATAACCAAAGTGACAGTCGACCGGCATGGCGATAATATTTCCGTTGCTGAGAGACCTCACAAGTTTCCAGCTCGCCTCCGAGTTTAAGCTCCCCCCTTTTTTCAGTTTTTTTAATACAACCATTTCGGTTTTAGGTACAGTCATGGGTCAACTCTCCCGGTCCTGCTCACAGCAGATGCGGTCATCACAGTAGATATCGCCGTTGAGCAGCATTGAAGTGATCCTCCCCGCGAAGTTCCTGTCGCACAGCCTGAAATGCGCGTAGTGAAGATGCAGGCACTTGATGGTATCAGTATTGCTTATTCCCCCGATGCCCGCGTTAAAAAGCCTCACGTTCTCTTCCAGGGAAGTAACTTCTCCCAGGAAATGCCTGTAGACATTCTTTCGAAGGAAATAATAATGCGCGTGAGCAAACCTCATGCTGTCAAGATATTCCCTTTTGTCGTGTATCCAGGTACCGATCTTTTTTACATATCCGTCAGATTCAATCCTGTGGATCCTTTCATTAAGGTACGGACAGCTAAGCCATATCAGTGTTGATATTGACGTATAATTCAGTCTCTTCATATCAGGTTCGCCGCCTTCCGGTCTCCTGAAGGGATAGAGAATGATCACGGAGGGACAGCCCCACCTGCATCTTTCAGCCACACCGGTCAACCTTACGTCCTCGGCATTGAGCTGCCTCTTTATGGTTTCAATATCTTCCTCTGAATACTCCCAGTTGAGGTGCTTCATTGTTTCTCCCCGGTCATACCGGTACGGCTGTAAAAATAGACTATCAATACCAGGGCGGATATAAAGATCCAGGCAATTCTCAGGTTCCCCATGGAGATAAAACTTTCATCATCCGGGTCAGGTTTTTTCAGACCGTCATTTCCCGGAAGTTTACCCTTTACAAAAATGACCTTTTCACCCTTTTTCACATACCCGGCCCTGAGCAGGTCCTCTTCCGTAAGGCCCCCCTCCCGGTAAAATTCAGAGAGCCTTTTCAGCCGGGTATTCTCATTTTTCAGGTCCGCGACCCTCTTTTTAAGTTCACTGATCTTTTCACCATGCTTTCTCCTCTCCAGGTACCCGCTTTCACTGAAGAGTGTTATATAGACACCGGAGAGAAGAAAGAGTAACAGAATTAATTTGAAATTAAGAATTTTTTTCAATGTTGTAGAATGCTCCCATTCCCCGGTATTCCGCCATTGGGCCAAGCTCTTCTTCAATTCTGAGAAGCTGGTTGTACTTTGCTATCCTGTCCGTCCGTGAACCGGAACCGGTTTTAATCTGCCCGGTATTGGCGGCAACAACCAGGTCTGCGATGGTTGTATCTTCGGTCTCACCGGACCTGTGGGAGACAACAGCGGTATATCCCGCCCTTTTTGCCATCTCTATTGCCCGGAGAGTTTCGGTAAGTGTTCCGATCTGGTTCAGCTTGATGAGAATGGAATTTGCCACACCCATATCAATCCCCCTCTTAAGCCTTTCGGTATTTGTCACGAAGAGGTCGTCCCCCACGATCTGGATTTTTTTACCCAGTTTTTCCGTCATCAGTTTAAATCCCTCCCAGTCATCCTCATCCAGTCCGTCCTCGATGGAAATAATCGGGTAATTCTTTACAATGTTCTCCCAGAACTCAACAATCTGGACACTGTCCTTCTCGCTCTTGTCACTCCTCGCAAAGACATACTTTTTCTTCTCCTTGTCATAGAACTCGCTGGCCGCGGGGTCCATTGCTATCATGATATCGCTCCCCGCCTTGTATCCTGCCATGTCAATGGCCTTCATAATATACTCAAGGGGCTCTTCGTTGTTTCTCAGATTAGGCGCGAAACCTCCCTCGTCACCCACATTTGTGGCATGCCCGTCTTTCTTGAGCACGCTCTTCAGTGCGTGAAAAACCTCGACACCCATGCGGAGCCCCTCGCTGAAGGTGGGCGCACCCACCGGCATGACCATGTATTCCTGCATATCCACGCTTGAATCCGCGTGGGACCCGCCGTTAAGGATGTTCATCATGGGTACGGGAAGCTGGCACGCGTTCACTCCCCCGATATAACGGTAGAGGGGCATGTTCAGGGTTTCCGCCACCGCCTTGGCGCATGCCAGGGAAACAGCAAGGATGGCATTTGCGCCCAGTTTCGATTTATTGGGGGTCCCGTCCATATCGATGAGCTGGCTGTCTATCTCCACCTGGTTTGACGCGTCCATCTCGATTATGGTCCCGGAGATTATTTCGTTTACATTTGCCACGGCCTTCTTGACACCCTTGCCGCCGTACCTTTTCTTGTCACCGTCCCTCAGTTCAGTGGCCTCATGGACCCCGGTTGACGCCCCGGAGGGAACAGCTGCCCTTCCGATAACACCCGAAGAAAGTTCCACTTCCACTTCAACGGTGGGATTTCCCCGGGAATCAAGGATCTCCCTTGCCCAAACATCTGTTATTATTTTCATGATAATCTCCTTTTTTTACTACCCGGGCTTAATCTAAAAAACAGGCATGTTAATAAATTTAAAATAACTGCTGTGTTCCCGCCGCCGCAGGCGGAGTAGACATATTGTTACTCTTTTATTTAAAATCTCTCTTTCAGACAAACAGCCGGGTAGTTATCTCCTTTTTTTAATCTTAATCTTAAATAGAATGATCTATGGGTCCACCATACATGCCCTGCTGTATGATGGAAAATAAATACAGCTTAACCGCTACTTTTCATCTCTCAATACTATCTAATCTAATCTTGACTTTTTTTCAAGCAGTTTTCAAGGATAAAATAGCTTTTGCCCCAACCCCCTCAGGGGGCGCAGGATTTTATGCCCGCCGGGAAGTTCCATTTATTTTTTAGCAAGCTGATTCGTAGAAAATAATGCCCACAAAAATACAAGAAGGCAGTTCATGAATCTAAGAATTCTTCATCGGAAATTTCAAAATCTTTTTTCATATGAAATGAGGCCCTCTTTTCAAGCATCCCGAGCTTTCTTTTATTTTTCTTTATATATTTGTCAAAGGGAACGAGAACGGCGATTTTTTCCTGTAATGTTTTCATGTAAACAATAGAGAGCTCTGTTATCAAGTTGTCAATAAAATATCTTTCGTGGAACAGAGAGTGATTTAAATTCCGGGAAAATTCCCCGAAATTAAAAAAAGTTTTAATGAACCCGGTTTCAGAATCGTATTAATAGTGAGGAATAATTGTAATTCTGATCAAAATACCGGGAGGTTGAACATTATGAGAACCACCATCACTATTGACTCGGAACTTCTTGAAAAACTGGAAGAGGCCGCGGGTAGACTCCGTCTCTCAAATAATAGCATGATCTCACTTCTTCTCGAACGGATAATCAGGAAAAACGAGTTTGAACCCAGGCCCTATGAAAGAGTCACCTACCAGAAGTGGGGTGAGGATTTTATTATCCTGGAAAAAGAGCATATTAACATAGATTCTGTTTTTTATGAGAAGTACCTGGATTTAAGAAGGAATTTTAAGTTTTCCGTTTCATGGCTTATTGGCTTTGCCATCAGGCATTATCTTGATGAACTTGTTTATGATCTGAGTAATCCCAGGGATCATAAAAAGATCTTGGATAACTATGCGAGAAATTTTGTGTATATTACGCGAATGTTGGATACTGTTCCCCTTTTTATCTCGATTCTGGGATTTCCAGACCAAAAAACCCTGGGAAGACTCATGCTCTAACCAAAACCACAGCAAAAAAGTTAGAAAAATCCTTTTATAAAAAAACCGGCTTTATCCCGGAATTTCAATCACGCCCGAGGAACAGGGAAGAATGAAGTGAAATATTACTTGATATGAATAGTGTAATAACATATATTTCAGTATTATTTTTATGGAGAAAAGGGGATGGAATTCAGGAAATTCGGTTCGAAATATATCATCAGGATAGACAGGGGAGAAGAGATAATAGAAACCCTGAAAAATTTCTGTAAAGAGAAAAATATTAAGATTGGCACCATAAACGGTCTGGGAGCAACGGGAAAAGCCGTCATAGGTTATTTTGATACGGGGAAAAAAGAGTACTTCTCCAGGGAGCTTGCCGGCGACTTCGAGATAGCCCCCCTTTACGGAAATATCTCTACCCTGGACGGAGAAATATACCTCCACTGCCATGTAAACCTGGGGAATGAGGAGTTCGGATCACATGCGGGGCACCTGAACTCTGCTGTTGTGAGCGCTACATTCGAAGGAATTATTGATGTTATTGAAGGAGAGGTCAACAGGAAGTTTTCGGAGGAGATCGGGCTGAACCTTTATGATTTCTAGTACATGAGCAGATAATTATTATATTTGACAGAGATAAAAGTTCAAATAGAATAAGGTTTATGGTAGATATTAATAAACAAGTCTCATATTGGATGTCATCCTCAGATGAAGAATTTGAAGTTGCAGAAAAGGAGGCCCGATTATGGCTGAAAAGCCTGTTATAAATACCATTCGGAATCATCTGAAAAACTGGAAGAGGGCGGTATAAAATCTCCTTTTGCCGTACTCTATGGATCACACAGATCAGGGACTCAGAACGAGTGGAGTGATATTGATATTATTGTCGTATCAGAATCTTATGACAGAGCATTAACTCGGGATGACATCAGTTCACTCTGTAGGATCTCGGCCAGAATTGACAGCCGGATCGAGCCCATTCCCTGCGGACTGAAACAGTGGGAAACAGATGACAGCAGCGCAATTATTGAAACAGCCCGGTTACAAGGTGAAACAATAAATGTTTAAACTATCTCATTTAAAGATATTTCAGGCTTATGGCATTCGCCGTCAATAAACACCGATGGAACAAGTTGATTTCCATTTGAGCTTCCCGCGATATTTTCTGATCTTCGCCTGGATCTTCATTGTTATTAAGAGCTTTCATGCTTCCTCAACGGTTTCTTTCTTTGTTTTATAACCGGCAACTCTCATTGCGTCTGTCATGAGATTATCATCGATAATAATGTTTGTACGCATTCAATCCTCAGATGTGTATAATTTTGCAAAAATAAACACATCACTGGATATAAATTCAGGTTATTTTTTTACTTGTTTTGTTTCTGTTTAACATTAAGTTAACCTGCTTTTACGAAGCCGCAAAGCGGTGCAGTAAAAGTCAGGTTGAACGCCTGATTATGTGTTTTTACTTATCAATATTATTTCTCTCAAATCATTTTCAATTTCAATAGTAGACTTATCAAAGTTATTCATAAAACCATGCTTTATTCCAAATGCTAATTCTTCCGACAATTCTTTTACAATTTCATCTAGGGTAATCTTGTCGCCCAAATACTTCTTAGCATCGGTCTCAAAAAAAAGTGTAGTTTCTAAGGCAGTTATTAATGTTAGCTCTTGAGAGCAAAATTTTTTTATTCCACCATATTTACCTTGATACACCAAAAAATTATTGAATTTATTTAGTAAATCTTTAGCTACTCTGGTATTGCTAGTTAAAATGTAACCTCTGAAATATTCTCGAGAAGAAGTTCCATAAACAATTTTAACTTTGTCATTCCATCTTCCTAAATCAACATTTAATTCATGATATTTCTCAACTCTTTCATCTTCTTCACCATTGCATTCAACATACCAATAACTGGATTTTATT
>JBNKTL010000041.1:0-23821 GCA_050298055.1 Spirochaetota bacterium | reverse complement strand
AACGATGGGTTAAATCCTTGACCATTATATCCTTGTAATGTCCAGCCCATTTTTATCCCTTTTCTAGCACATAACGTCCAGCATCAACTGCAATTTTGTCCCGAAGGGTTGGCGTAGTTTTTGAGTCTTCAAAAACTACGCCAAAAAAATTGTCAGTTGCATGCGTTTGTTATGTAGAACTTACATCAGTAATTTTATAATTCAATATTTTATAATGAAATGGTACAAGACAATGGTGTCCAACTCCCCTTTATCCGAAACAGGCCGGTAAAAATGTTATCTCTTTATAATCTGAAAAACTGGGCGCACTTTATTTTTGATTATGCGCTAACACCACATCACATCCCTATGTTAGAGGACGCGGACAAATTATCAAAAGTAATACAGGTATGAATTTCACGTTATTTATTGTTCTTCACCAAGAGCCTCAATGTCAGCAAGATCCTTTGTCCTGCCGGAAGCTTTTATATTTAAAATATACTGCTCTTTACCTATATAATAAACAGGGATATCACCATATTCTCCCTTTACTTTTTTATTGTTTGCTTCATCCCAGGTAAGTCCGGAGATTGAGGTTATGATATCAATGCGTACCGGTGGTTGTCCAAGTTGAATGATTTTGTTGGGATTTTCCAGATCTTCCTGTTTAATGCCAGCAGAACCGAATCCTAATTTCTCAAGAGCTATCAATATCTGTTTTGCATTTTGTGAATCCGGTTTCACAAATAAATCGATGTCGCCGGTATATCTTGGCGCGCCGTGAAACGCCAACGCGTATCCGCCTATCCCTATTCAACGCACATGAGGTACAATACATCATAGACTCGAGCAACTCTCTGAAGTCTTGCTGAACCTCCATGAAATTGTCTCCTTAAATATTCAACAGCCGCAATTCTTTCACCGGGGGATTTACTTAACCAGTATTTCAAATCATCTGAGGAATCATTATTATCATCTAAGTTTTTAATATTTACAACTTTTTTAATCATCTTGTTTTCTTTCAGACAGGCTCGTCAACTTGATACTGTCATAAGCTTTTTTTTACACCGCAAAAAATCAATTTGATATCTTATATTTCTCTTGAGGAACAAACTTCATTATTACTCAGCAATATGGCAAAAATCAACCTGTGTAATAAAAAATTAACAATTTTTCTCCGTCATATAAATCCCATTACTACACTACAGGCTATAAAACAAAGTGTCAAGATAATAAATTATATATAATTTTTCATAATAACCTGAAAAAGAAGCAATTAATCCCTATCATGGAAACACTTTGAAGAAGAAAGAAAAAAAAGTGAACACATCCCCCTATCCCCTCTTCATCCCTTTATCCCCCTTCTTACACTCTTTTACAACGGCAACCTTAGGAGACAACAAGACTCTATTTCTGAATATGAATTGAAGAAAAACTTTGCGCCCTTTGTGCTTTTGCGGTTCAAAAAAATAAGTTGAAGTGAAAAAACCTCACTCCTGGAACTCAATATGCTCCCCGTCGGCCCATAACTTTTCCAGCTGGTAGTAGTCCCGGAGCTCGTGGGTGAATATGTGGACCACGAGATCGTCATAGTCGAGGATAATCCAGCCGGAGTTAATATCGGGTTTGCTTCTGCCCCGGAGGGGAGTTGTCCCCAGGAACTTCTCAATATCCCGGGCAAGGGACCTGCAGTGGACCTGTGAATTGCCGGATGTAATGATGAAAAAATCAAAATAGGGATTTATTTCAATGACTTCAAGAAGCCGTGTATCTTCCGCTTTCTTTTCGTCAAGTTTCCGGGCGCAGGTGACCGCGATCTTTTTGATTTCCCCGGGTGTTAACTTTACTCTCTTCTTCATAGAGATAGATCCTCGCCGATAATGATCAGCACATTGTGAAGCTGTGTATTGTCACTCACGGGATAGACCCGGGTTATTTTCGTATGTTTGATAATCTTATTGATCCCCGCAAACCACCCCCTCTTAAAGATGATAACCGATTTTTTCATCCTGCCATAGGGAGAGGTCCCAAATTCAACAACATTCAGTCCCTCCCTGATGAGCCTGTTCCTCATCTTTCGGGCAAGACCGGAGATATTGGTCCCATTGAGGATCTTGATCTTATGCTTCGCGTCGAGGTTCTTTCCCACAACAACAGGAGTGACAAACTTCTCTTCATATATTTTAAATGAGATATCATCGGGAATATAGAGACCCTGTTCAATGGTCCCGGGGAGCAGGATGGTAAAGAGGTCCCCTCCTTTGAAGACAATCTCACCGATTTTGAGAATTTCCTGGGGCAGGAGGTTTGTCTTGATGCTCTTAAAAAGTTCGGAGATAAAACCTGTATTGTTGAGCATCCTTTTACTCTCCCTGTTATAGGAGAGCGTCAGAAGAATGTCCTGAATCCTGTCATACTTTATAAAGAGGGAGTTTTCGAAAGCGCTGTTTATATACCTGACGGTTTTCTCCCCGTCAAAATAGTTGATACCTCTCTTCAGGCCGGGGATATCCTTTACCTGGTCAAGGACATAGAGGTCGATCCCTTCAATAAGATCGATAAACCTCGCCACATCGGGAGAATAGAGTTCAATATAAAAAGGGATGTTCATCTTGAGATCTTTTTTAAAGGTATTCTGCAAAAGTTCAAAATCACTGAAATCGATTTTGCCAATGCTCGTATAAACACCCTTCTTTTCATCAACGGGGATCCTGTATGAGTGAGGGATAAATGTCATGCCGATATTATTGTTTACGGGATTGATACTTAAGATCCCGAAAAACCTGTGCCTGTTTTTATTAAACCTGTTGCTTCCCGCGATAAGGATATTTATCATCTTCTTCTCCTGCACAAGAAGATGAACGGCATTTCTTGTACTGATCCTGTGATAATAGAGGACTGTAAAAAGAGACAGGATAAGAATAAAAAGGCCGGCCAAGAAATAGATCTTTTTCTTCAACTTTTATAAAACCCCTTTTTGTTTATGTAATCCAGAACATTCTCAGGGAGCATATAGGTAACAGAGAGCCCCCCCCTGATCCTGTTCCTTATTACGGATGAGCTGATCTCTATGACCGGGTTATCCGCAAAGAGAATCGACTCCCTTAATTCCTCCCTGTTTTCCCCCTGAGGGGAATCACTCTCCCTTTTCATAACAATACAATTCACCTTCTGAAGAAGTTCCCTGTAATTCTTCCAGGTACCTATTTCAAGGTAAGAATCGTACCCGATGATAAGAAAAAGTTCGTCACCCGGATACTGTTTTTCCAGTTCATTAACAGTATAGATGGTATAGGAGGGCGTGTCCTTATCAACCTCAATTGTGGATACCCCCATCTCCCTGTTGCCTTCAAGCGCCAGTTCCAGCATCTTAACCCTGTGGTCCGATGATATGCTCCCTTCAAGTTCCTTGTGAACGGGATGTTTTGACGGGACAAAAAGGACCCTGTCCAGTGAGAATTTTTCCCTGACCTGTTCGGCATTTATCAGGTGCCCGTAATGTACAGGATTAAATGTTCCGCCGAATATTCCGATTTTCAAAATGACCCGCTCTTCAGGATATTTTCCTTCTCATTCTCATTTGTAAAAAGTCCGGTTTTTTGACAAGGATAATTTATAAGAGGACCTCTTTTTCACAAATTAGAAATATAATTTTACAACTTTAAAAACATACCATTGATAAGTTGATCTCCTTATCTTACACTCTTTCTTTCTCTTTCAATGAGCCGGGATATCTAGCGGGCTGAAAATAATTAATATTTCAACAACTTCCCGCTTCCCTTCTTTCTGCGGGTAAATTCTTTGAAATATGCCGGGTCCCGTCTTTGGAATATCCGCAGTATCTCCCTCTTGACTTCCCGGTGGCTCTCATCATAAATTTTATTGAAGAACTTCTTCATATCTTCAAAATCGCCGGAAAATCCCATGAGCCAGATAATCGTCCTTTTTACCGGAATACTTGTCTCATCCCGGTATCTCTCCCGGAGGAACCCTTCGTCAATGATATTGTTGTCCAGCATTGAGTAGTACCCGGACAGTCTTATGACTTCGCTGTTGCTGTTGAGCATTCTGTATACCTGGAAAAACTGGTGAGCGGGCCCTAAAAGGAGGAAAAAAAGTCCCTCCCCGCCGGTTACCATCTCCTTTACCGCGCGGGTCCCGGTCAACCTTCCGAAAGAGTACCCGCCCAGAAATACCGGAACCAGCAGAATGAGAAAAAAGAGACTCCTTATGATCTTTAACCTTGTTTCCTTCACCATTTTTCTTGACAAAAAGAGACGAATTTATTCTTTAAAAAATTATTGTAACTATTCAGCTCTATGGATAAAATATACATATTTGATAAACTATAAACAATATGTCCCCGCCGCCGAAGGCGGCGGGGATACATCAGTTTTATTCTGATCATAAAAAACGTTAGTTTTTACACAGAGCTGAGCAGTTACAAATTATTAATCTTTTTAACCACATATTAAATCAAGCAGAAAATGAGGAATTTATGGACTACGAACCGGTTATAGGCCTTGAAGTACATGTACAGCTCTCAACGGAGACCAAGATATTCTGTTCCTGTTCAACCAGGTTCGGGGCCCCTCCCAACAGCCAGACATGCCCGGTCTGCCTGGGACTTCCCGGCGTACTGCCGGTCCTGAACGAAGAGGCCCTGAAAAAAGGGATCCTCGCGGGAATGGCCCTGAACTCGGAGATTGCCCGGTACAGCAAATTTGACAGAAAGAACTACTTCTATCCCGACCTTCCCAAGGCATACCAGATATCCCAGTATGACAAACCCATATGCCTGGGAGGAAACGTTGAGATCGAGGCTGACGGGCAGAGCAGAAAGATAGGGATAACCAGGCTCCACCTGGAGGAGGACGCGGGTAAGTCCATACATTCCGAAGACCCGGGACAGAATGTTTCCTTTGTGGATCTCAACAGAACGGGGGTCCCCCTCGCGGAAATAGTCTCGGAACCGGACATCCGCACGGGGGAAGAAGCATACCAGTATCTCCTGAAGATAAAGTCCCTCATGAAATATATCGACGCCTCTGACTGTAACATGGAAGAGGGAAGTCTCAGGTGCGACGTGAATATATCCGTAAGAAAGAAGGGGACCGAAAAGTTCGGTGAGAAAGTCGAGATAAAGAACCTGAACTCGTTCAAGGCGGTGAAGGCATCAATCAACTACGAGATAGAGAGGCAGGTCCGTACACTGAACTCAGGGGAGAAGATCTACCAGGAGACACGCCTCTGGGACGCAGACAGGGGTGAGACCTACAGCATGAGAACAAAGGAGGACGCCCACGACTACAGGTATTTCCCGGACCCGGACCTCGCTCCCATAACACTGGAGGAGGAGTACGTGGAAAGTATAAGGAAGATGCTCCCGGAACTCCCCGACGAAAAATTGGAGAGATTTAAAAAGGACTTTAAAATTCCCGAATACGACGCGGGGGTCCTCACATCGGTAAAGCAGCTGGCCGATTACTATGAAACGGTTGTGGAAAAAGGGGCCGACCCCAAAAAAGCATCCAACTGGATCATGAGCGAACTCCTGGGGAAGATCGATAATCCCGAAAAGATCGTTGAGTTTCCCGTAAAGCCCGAAATGCTTGCGGAACTTCTGCTCCTGGTTGATGATGATACCATAAGCGGGAAAATCGCCAAAAAGGTCTTTGACGAGATGATACGGACCGGGGCCTCTCCGGGCAAAATTGTCGAAGAGAAAGGAATGAAACAGGTGACCGATACCAAAGAAATTGAAGGGATAATCGATAAAGTACTTGAAAATAATGAGAAATCGGTTACAGATTATAAAAACGGGAACACGAAAGCCATAGGGTTCCTGGTGGGGCAGGTCATGAAGGAGTCGGGCGGCAAGGCAAATCCGCAGATGGTCAACGAAATCCTCAGGAAGAAACTGGGATGAGATAAGGGTATATACATGGAAGCGTTAACAGATATAAAACTCAAAGGGATTAAGAAATCCTACAGCGGGAAAGTCAGGGACATCTACAAAGTCGATAAGGAACATATGCTCATTGTCTCAACAGACAGGATTTCCGCTTTTGACCATATTTTCCCTAACGGGATTCCGGGCAAAGGGGTAATCCTCAACAGGATGTCCAATGCCTGGTTCAAAAGCATCAAGTTTATTAAGAACCACCTGGTTGAGGATGACTACAGGAATTTCCCCAAACCATTCTCCGATTTCGGGGACCTGCTCAAAGACAGGGCGGTTATTGTCAGGAAAACCAAAAGGATCGACTTTGAGTGCGTGGCACGGGGATACATAATCGGCAGCGGCTGGAAGGACTACCGGGAAACAGGTTCTCTCTGCGGCATCAGCCTTCCGAAGGGGCTCCGGATGGCCCAGAGACTGGACGCTCCGCTCTTTACTCCCGCGTCCAAGGAGGACAGGGGACACGACATGAACGTAAGCATGAACGTTGTCCGGGAAAAACTGGGTGACGAGATCGCCGACCACCTTGGTGATATCACACTGAGGCTCTATGAGTTCGGAAGGGAGAAGCTTGATGAAGCGGGGATCATCCTCGCGGACACAAAATTTGAATTCGGTTTCCTGGATAATGAAATAATCCTTATCGACGAGGTCCTGACTCCTGACAGTTCGCGGTTCTGGGACAAGTCGCTCTACAGCGTAGGATCTTCTCCCGTAAGCTTCGACAAGCAGTTTATCAGGGACTACCTTGAAACAACCGACTGGGACAAAGAGACCCCGCCCCCTCCCCTGCCCGAAGAAATCGTAGAAAAAACCGGGGAGAAATACCGGGAAATTTTAAACAGGATAGAATCCCTGCTGGGGAAATAAGCAGGGAAAACCTGTAAAATAATATCCTGCCCGGAACTATTATTCGTAAAGTTCACTGACTGAGAATACGATATATAAAGTGATTCCAGAAATAAGGGGCGGATATTAAATACACCATGACGGGAGACACAACCACTTTGCCAAAGAATAAAGGACTTAATCAGTATAAAGAAACACAGGTCGCAACAGCAAACCAGGGAAAACTGATTGTCATGCTCTACGACGGGGCAATTAAGTTCCTGAATATCGCAATTGAAAACATGGAGCCGAAGACTTACGACATTGCAAATAATAACATACTCAAGGCTGCCGATATAGTAACCGAACTCCTGGTTTCCCTTAATATGGATGAGGGAGGTGAAGTATCAAAGAACCTCTTTAATCTCTACATGTATTTCAAGAAGAGACTCCTGGAAGCGAACATCAACAAGGACCCTGAAATCATCAGGGAGGTCATCAAATATCTCAAGGACCTGAGGGACGCGTGGGACAAGATCTCCGCGAAAGAGACCAAATCCGATAAAGTCAATATCAACAGAAAGGGAAGCTTCAGTGTTGAGGGATGATGTTTCCCGACTTCTCTCCGGCCTGATCAGCACCACCAGAAAAAAATACTCACTCTTTGAAGAAATATACCGGCTAGACTCCGACTGCTTTCACTATCTTAATACCGGCGACCTTGATAAAACCGAAGACCTCCTGAAGTCCATTGAAAACCTGAGGACCGAAATCGATACACTGGATTTTGAATCGGCCCGGACAAAAGAGAAAATCCTGAAAACCGCCGGTATTGATGAGAGTGAATTCAACAGGCTCCTTGAAAAGGGTGATCATGAAAAACTGGGGGAGTTGAAGGCCCTGAAGCGGGACATGAGGAATATCCTTAATAAACTGGTCCGAAACAGGGAGAAACTCATATCAAAGATGGGAGAGATCAGTCTTAAACTGGAAGTTGATATTAAAGAACTTGAACTGATGAGAAAGATTGAGCTTGATAAGAAAGGCATCTGAAAAATTAAGTTTTTAATAATTATTAGTTCATTACCCTCACCGGTATCTTCTTCGAAAAGTGGTGCCCGGTCAATCTTCACTTATTGATACAAATAAACGAAAATCTTTGGTGACTGATAAACAATCAAAGACCTTCTCATCCTGGAGACTTTTAAGTACCTTATTCATTGCTTTTAAATATTGACTCTTCCTGCGTCCCTCATCGTCACTGTTATAAAACAGGTCATACAGATCATGATTAAAACCTGTCTTTCCCGTGATGTCCCTGCCATTATCATCACGCGTGAAATCAGCTACCTTAAAAATAAAATTTCCCGGATTGTACATATGAATATCCATTTGTTTTTGATTTTCATATAATTCACTGAATTTTTCCTTGCAGGCTTTGATGTCCCGTTCAAAGGCCTGTGTGGAATTCATCTTAAGCATACCTGCATCAATGGCAAAGGCATAAAAGGTCTCGTCCTTATGCTTTTCGGCAAATGTGTGAATACTTTTTTTAGCAAATTGAACTAATTTTTTCACATCAAAACTCGGCTTCTTTTTACCGGGCAGTGGGTCAAGAATGGTGGATATGGAACGATTGTATCCAAGAGCAAATTGGAATCCCTTTTTAATCCAAAGGTTTTGAAAGGTTGATTCGGTCTGAATGGCTGAGAATAGTTTAGCAGCAAGTTCTTCAAAGAAGGCAGGATCTGTCCGGTGTTCGAAGTTATTTAGATTTATATCAGAAGATATTTCAATTGGGTCCTCCCAATCCGTAATGATATAGGAGCTCGAGGTTCTAAAGAAAACGATTTTTCCGTTTTCTTCAAATTCAATGCCCATAACACCAATTGATTCAGATCCTGGTATCTCTTTTAACCAATGGAGAAATGCAGATTTTAAAGCCTCGTAGAGTTCATCATATGCCATAAAAACATCCTTATCTTTTATTTGTTTTATTGTTCATGATTAAAGAATTTATAACATGAATTATTAGTAATATAAATATTTCCAGAGCTTGACAACTTCGGACCATTCTCCAATATTGTGCGAAATGTGGCTAAGACTTTTATTCTGCATCAAAAAGAAATATCCTTACTCCCTTTCAGCATCTCCTCTCTCTTTTTTATCATACGATCATAGTCAAAGATATACTTTTTCTTCTTATAAACAGAATCAAAGCGGTCCCTGTACTCCCTGGACTGAAAGTACTCTTTCATTCTGTCCGATACGGGGAAGATCTGCTCCGATGGGCTGAATTCCTGGGGTTCACCGGAGTTCTTCTCAACTATTGTACCTGTGATCATCCCCCATGATATATCACCAAGCGGGTAGTCTCCCAGGTCTCTCAGGATCGCTTTAAGGATAGCCTCATGAACAGGATCATAAAACATATATTTTTTGGAGTACATGATGGCCCCGTGCATGTGATCGGGGACATCCATGAAACCGTCTTTAAACACCTCCCTGGCGACCTTGTACATCATTTCAAAACAGTACTTCAGGACCCCCAGTCCCGGCCGCGATTGCCCGGGAAGCCTCGGTTTTTTTTCATCAAACTCATTTTTCAGGGGGTCCTGGGTGGCAAGCCATTCGGTTACGATCATATCGTATACCACTGTGTCCTTCTTCTTTCCCCATGGTTTGGGAACAAATTTCACCTCGGACATTCTCAGGTCAATCATCAGGTTGTCCGGATCTTCCTTTTTATAGTAAAGCCTGAGGTAATTGACCATTGACTCATCAATATTTATTTTTAAGAGAAGGTCCTTCTCCCCGAACCCCTTTTTGACCAGGAAACCGGTCAGCCCCACCTTCTCCATGATCTTCAGGAGAGCGTCAGGAGAAAACCTGCTCAGGAAGAGCCAGCACTTATCCGGGGAAGAAAAGTTACACAGGACGCTGTTCAGGTCTTCGGTACCAAAAGCCCCGTAGAGGAGCCGGTCTTTGTTATTTTTTCCTTTATTTTTCATGGTCGATCACCAAGCTCATTTCTCCCCGTATTAAAGATGTGTAAAATCTCTTCTCATCAACCCAGAACTCGGAACTTGAAACCCGTAACTTTTCTCATCAATCCGAAAGCTTTCTCTGCTTCAGGTAGGCGTAGATGAACCTGTTGATCTCGCCGTCAAAAACGTAATCCACACTCCCGGTCTCCTCGTTTGTCCTGTGGTCCTTGACCAGTGTATAGGGTTGAAAAACATAAGACCTTATCTGGTTCCCCCAGGAGATATCCTTTTTCTCACCCATCTTGTCCTGCAGCTTCTCATCTTCCCGCTTCCGGTAAAACTCATAGAGCCGGGACTTCAGGACTTTCATTGCAAAGGCCTTGTTTTTGTGCTGGGACCTCTCGTTCTGGCACTGGACCACAATCCCCGACGGCATATGGGTGATCCTGACTGCGGAATCGGAGGTGTTCACATGCTGTCCTCCCGCGCCTGATGCCCTGTAGGTATCGATCCGGAGATCAGATTCATTTATCTCAACTTCAAGCTCTTCGCCCACTTCGGGAACAACCTCAACCGACGCGAATGAGGTATGCCTTCTCTTGTTGGAATCGAAGGGGGATATCCTCACAAGCCTGTGGATGCCCATCTCCCCCTTGAGAAGACCATAGGCATAATCTCCCTTTACGAGAATTGTGGCACTTTTAATACCGGCCTCTTCACCGGGCATGTAATCGATAACGTCCGCTTTGAAGTTGTTCTTTTCACCCCACCTGTAATACATACGGAAAAGCATACTGGCCCAGTCCTGGGATTCCGTACCCCCGGCGCCGGGATGGATGGTGATAAACGCGTTGTTAAAGTCATCTTCCTCGGAGAGAAGTTCCTGTGTTTCCAGTTCATTGAGCCGTTTGCCGAGATCTTCAATTGTGGCGCAGATATCCTTCAGGACTTCACTGTCTCCTTCATGAAGGGCCATCTCCATGAGCTCCACAGTTTCATCCGTATCCGCAAGCAGCCTGCCCCATGTCTCGGTCTTCTTTTTCAGGATGCTGATCTTCTGATTTATCTTCGCGGATGTGTCGGGGTTTTTCCAGAAATCCTCTTTGAAAGTCTCCTTCTCAAGAACGGCAAGCTCCTTTTGCAGCTCTTCAATATTTATGGCCGAATAGAGCTCTTTGACCTTCTCCGCCACGGAGAAGAGTTCCCTCTGGTTTTCCCTGTAATCTTTCTCAGCCAATTCTCTGCATCCCCGGTAACAAATGACTCTCAATACATAATTCCAACAGACAGTCTATGTCAAATATTTTGCTATCAGCGGAATGGTCAACCACTTTATCTTCAATAAACGGCCCGGTGTTTACAGGTTCGCTGAACAGGATGAGTCGTGTTCTATCTGAAGTTCATGATAGGTATAAAAGATCGCGTTGTTTACCGGGCAGACCTTTTCAAGCCTGTTCATCAACCAGCCCGAATACCTTCCGGTTTTCCCGTTACGTTTAACATTAAGCAAAAACCTTCCTTTTTCGGTATTTCCGACTATTTCGCTGTACCTGCCGCAGTTATTGCCATCTGTATTATAAATAACAAAATAGCCTTCCTCTGTTTTCAGGACAATTTTGCAATCGCACCGGGTCATTCCCTCAATGGTTGTGAGCATACTGATCATAAAGAGATATGGAAAATGGGGGAGTTTTTTGTTTCATGCCACTTAAAGAAAACGGCTGAAATTTTTACTCTTTATCCCTTTTGCCATATACCGCCTCCAGTACCGGGTAAGGGAGGTGGCGGTAAAAAGCCTGTTGATCACCCTGCTTCTGATGAGCCAGAACACGGCACCCGACACGAGAAAATAGAGGGAAAGGGCCATACCCCAGTTGACCAGAAAATTTACCGTCCCTGTGAATCCCGCGGGAATATGATCGTTAATTATTTTTAACATGAGTGCTATGGGCACAAATGAGCTGATCACCGGGATCAACACCGCAAGGGAGTGGGATACCTCTATTGCTTTCCGGGGACAGATATTTATGCACCGCATGCAGCTCTCGCAGGTCAGTTTCCAGAAGGGCCTCCGGTCTATCATTTTAATTGATGCGGTGGGGCAATGGATTTTACAGAGCCTGCAGGTGTTGCAGTCCGTTGACGCGATGAATATTTTCGCGAAGTAAAAGCGTCCGTAAAGAAAATACATCAGGGCAACCGGAGCAAGGGCAAGATCCAGGGGGAGCATGAGATAAACCGCGGGCCTGATGGAGATCTTTCCCTCCAGAATTTTAGCGCAGAACCCCCTGATCATGGTCCGGCACCGCTGGAAAATCGCGGTCACCGTCTTTTTATTGAAACCGGGGTGCACCGAGATCCAGTTTGAGGGCATGTCCAGGGGAAACATACCCCGAATCCGGAAGCCTTTAAGCAGCAGGATAAGAAGGGGAAGGACCTGGGCAATACCGCTTATTCCCGGTAAAAAGCATGAACCGATCTTTGAACCGGCCCGTGTATTTAAAAGAAATACGTGGCATCCCCTCATCAAAGAAAACCGTATAATGAATTTCAGCATGATCCACGGCAGGTTAAAGCCGTGGGTGGGATAGCAAAAGCCGATGAGACTTTTCCCTTTTCCCCAAGGGACCTCTATTTTCTTAAACCGGTCAATGGGTATAAGCTGTGTGACAATCCTCTTTGCCTTTGCCTCTTTTTCAATCCACCGGGCCGCGGTGAGAGCGTTCCCCGTGCCGCTGAAATAGTAAATAGTCAGGTTTTTATACATACTGTTTTTTCGGAAAAGATTGCAGGTCTCCTGATACAGAAGCTGTCTCTTTACCAGACCTCCGGGTTTAGAGAATTATCCGGTTTAAATGGAGATCAAGTCATTTTTTGTATTATTATATCTAAATGGCATGGAAATCCCTTTATACTGCAGAAATGATATTTCCATCCCTAAGTAAAAGAAAATTCCCTAACCGATCCTCTCATTGTTATACAGGAAACAATTGGAGATACTTATTTCTGAATGAGGGGGACTAATATCGCCAAATTCTGGGTGAGTGTGAGCAGAGAGAAAAATATATTATCAGCGGCGGGGGTATCGGCATCCACTGGGATGATCTTGACGAAGATATCAGTGTTCCCCATCTCCTCATGGGCCGGTGCGATAAAAAGGCCGTTTAATTGAGATTCAATTGGAATTGCGGGTGATAGCCCGCAAAAATTCCCGTTCCCTATGCGGAAAAAAACCGGCGGTTATAAACCGCAACGATATAACCACCACTAATAATGCTTATTATAAATAATTTACTTCCGGATATTCCACAAACCCCAATAACCTCCTCCCGCCTGCTTAAAACATTACCTTCTATTAATGTGAAATAAAGAAAAACAAACCGTTTGAATTCCCGGAATGGAATATCATTTTAGCAGGACAGGTTACCCATAACGCCTTTCTTG
Source organism: Spirochaetota bacterium (assembly GCA_050298055.1). Taxonomy (GTDB): domain Bacteria; phylum Spirochaetota; class UBA4802; order UBA4802; family UBA5550; genus JBNKTL01. Next base: position 10,621 of record JBNKTL010000041.1, on the reverse strand, counting down.
GCCGCGCGGGGGACACAACAACAGAAAAGAGTGAAAGAATTTATGAAATTTCAGTAATCTATTCCTACTGAAAAGCAGTTCACTCTTAAAACAATCCCGATATAAGCCTGTACACGGAAAAAAGGAACCAGCCGAGACTGAAGAGCCCCGTGCCGAGACCGGCGAGACTTACCGGAGGGTCCAGTATCATGAGGATACGGGCGGGAATGATCCCTGAAAAGAAAAGGTAGAGTGCCGTACCGGAAAAAGAAAGGACTTCCCCGGCATTGAGGGCGCCGTGAATTTTTCCCCAGAGATAAATTTCCTCCCACAGGCAGAGGACCAGGAAGAAGATGACCGGGAACACGTATTTCCTGAAATGGTGATAGGAGCGGCTCAACTTCATCTCTTTCCTGTCTTTTATCTGTCTGCGTATTAAAAAGAGAATTAATAAAATGGCGCCCCCTGCTGCGAGCACTGCAATAAAAGGAACTCTTCCTGTGAGATAAAATGACATGTAGAAGGTTCCTATGGGGACAATGAGAAACAGTACTTCGATACGGGGAAGGAGTATGGATTTACCCTCCTCTGCGCCCTGCTCGGTGTACGCGAAACCGGAACCGGCGATAATGCTGAAGAGGGTGCCGAAGAAGGTCCAGAAACCCACTGACCCGGGCGGTTTGTGACCGATGATCCCCTCTATCCCCCGGTATCCGAAAACGGACATGAGAAAGGGGATTGTAATTGCAAGGTAAAACATCATTACCGAAGGCCAGACATTTTTAATTTTCTTATCCAGGTGATAGTATATCAGAAAGAAATACCACGACAACACAAAGGTGATGACCACGGTGGACCAGGCCAGTTGATCCAGGGTGAGAAGCTGGTAGAGGTTCTTTCCCCGGGTAACCACCGAGTAGAGGAGCAGTTCACTCCATAAAACCAGGAGAATATCAAAAATCAATTCATGGCTGTTGAAGCGGCGAAGGTCTTTTCTGTTGAACAGCGGTATAGTGTCCTTTGTATTTTCCATGGTTCTCTTGTGAAAGATAATCCGGTCCTGTGCAGGGTGACCCTGTAATGATATTTGGTGAATGTCAATATCTTTACCTGGTTTTATTTTCACAGGAAGCGTTCTTTCTTATAAATGATGAAAGCACAACATACGGGAGCATATATCCCAGAACCCCCAATAACCACCTGAAATAGACTACAGCGGCTAAAAATCCGGGGATGATTTTTAATACTAATTCATCTTTTTTTTAATATTGATTATGAAAATAGCCAGTGGTTATTAGAGATTATCAGGTATACTTCTTTAAAAAACCGGGCAATAAGCTTAATTCTGATTACCCTGTTTTCCCGTTATAGGTTCTGGATGTATTGTTGCTTCTATATTGTACCGATGAAGAATGTCCTGTTCAATTGTATGGATAATTGTATGTACGTCATGTATGCTGTCACCGCCCGGGAACCTCATGTGAAATGTCAACTCCCTGTGTAAACCATAATCATGAAGATGAAAGTGGTGCGTAAATGAATCACCGGGATAATGTTCGGCAACAATACTATTCATATCATCAATAAGTTTTTCCGACGGTTCTTCTCCGAAGATTTTACTTGATGTGTCACGGATGACGGTATATGCGGCGTAAAAAATTATACTGGCAACAATGATTCCAAGAACAGCATCAATCCACCAGAAAAATGAACCCAGTGCAATACCTGCAAGAATAATTAGAGAAGAAATTGCATCGCTTCTGTGATGCCATCCATCAGCAGTTAATGACTGCATTCCGGTTTTCCTGCCTGCATAAAATGCATACTGAGCCAGAATCTCCTTTACCAGTATTGAAACAACTGTTGCAATTATTGCCGGAAGGCCATATGTTACACTTTCATGATTTTTTATTTTCTGTACTGATTCAACGAAGAAATTTCCCGAAACCACCATAAGTAAAACCCCAATGATAATTGAACTTATCAACTCGGCTCTTCCATGACCAAAAGGATGTCCCCTGTCCGCAGGTTTTGAGGATATTTTAGCGCCTGTAATAACCACCATTGAAGAGATGGAATCAGACAGAGTATGCCATGCATCTGCTATAATGGCAACTGATCCGGTTACCACTCCGGCCCAGTATTTTAAGGCAAAAAGCCCGGTGTTTATGAAAATTGAAAGCCATCCTTCAATATATGCATATTTATTGGCTGATTTCATACGTTTCTCCAATCTCAGCTGCCTCAACCCTGCAAAGTACAGCCGCAATATCCTTTATCTTTTTCATTTTTATCCTCTTTTTATTCCTTTATCCGTGGAGGTCAAATCAATTACCAGTACCACATTACGCGGGATGCTTTTCTCACAGACGGACGAAAGCCTTGTTCCTCGTTTTAAAAGGTTGAATCGTGCGGCAGGTATTTAAACACAGCAGCCAACCGGAAAAACGGTAATCCCGGCGAAACCATCGTGCCGATAGATCGTCGGTCGCTGCTTGCACCGGAATGAATCATTGACCGGCACCACTTTAAACCATAGTGATGTTATATGCGATGTTGGCAAAAAGCCCCCGGATGGGAGCGGGAAGTACGATTTTTGTTCAATATATATCATAATAAATAAAAGCTATGTATGGTAATAATTGAAATTAAATCTGGCAATATCGTTAATAAACTAAAAAATCATTGTCCGGTTAAATAAGTTTTTCAATACCTTCATGACCGGTCAGGGTGGTGACACGACAGAATAGTATCCCCCCTCCTCCTTCACCATCCCTCTTCCCATGAGAAGTTCAAGGTGTTTCCCCATAATGGCCTTTTCCCCGAACTGAAAAAACATCTTCGGTTCACGGGGTTTCCGGTACACAATGCATGCACCGATGATATCTTCCATGGTCCGGGGCATTTCCAGAAATTCAAGGAGCCTCTTCTCCCTGTAATCGATAACGCCCAGGTAATCATCCCACAAACTCCCGGGAGCTTCATGAAAGATCCCCTCCTCATGGGAAACCACCCATGTTTCCGCCGGCATCGATTGAAGCATCCTCACCGACCTGATGGTATCCGGGATGCTGGATTGCCTGTCCCCGTACCAGGGGCCGAACCGGCTCAGGTCATAATCACCGAGGAAGAGAAGTTTCTGGTCCGGGAAGAGCAGGGATATGCTTCCCGGCGTATGCCCCGGGGCAAGGATCACCCGGACCCGTACATTGCCCAGATCAATCTCCTGACCGTCGCTGAGATACCCGGATGGCTCCCGTGGCCGAAAGTTAAACGTCTCGATAAAGTTCTTTTTCCAGTCATCCATAAACTGGTGGTCAATGCCGTAGGAATTGATGAGATTTTCAATACTTGACAGCGGCGGAGCGTCCGGCTCCGATATTTTCAGGGGAAGATCATCAAAAAGATCAAGGTGCATGAAGTGGTCCTCATGCCAGTGGCTGAGCCACACCTCCCCTACTCCGGGACCCTCTTTCAGTTCAATGAGCCTCTGCCTGTTGGATGCGGGGTCAATCAGTACCCCGGCTCCCTGAATATAAAGGGAATGACAACAGGGGTATTTTCCATTATTCTCCCCCGGGATGAACCACACCGGTCCGAACCGTACTTCCTCTCGACCTGTTTCTTTATTCATTCCACCAACTTCTTTCATAGGGATAGTATGCCGGGAACTTGCTCCTCTGTCAAAGCAAATATTCGTTATAATCAGCGGGCCTAAGGTGAGGGATCTACTGCCTTCTATAAAAATTCTGTTGACACAAGCGACCCATCTAATCATCTGACAATAAGATCATATTTATGGGAAGAGATTCGTGACTTCAACCGGTTGTCCACCCTGAATCACAAATATCATACAACAGGAAATCTGACATGCTGCATGCAAATGACCTTACCCTTGGCTTCGGGGAAAGGGTACTCTTTAAAAAAGTCAACATCAAGTTCCGTCCCGGCAACTGTTACGGGCTCATCGGGGCAAACGGCTCCGGGAAATCAACATTTTTAAAAATACTTTCCGGGGAGATTGAACCCAATGACGGGGAAGTCCTTACCAATCCAAAGGACAGGATAGCTATTCTCCGCCAGGACCACTTCGCCTTTGATGAATACACCGTAATGGACACGGCTATCATGGGCCATAAGAGGCTCTACGACGTCCTCAAGGAGCGGGAAGAAATATACGCCAAGGAGGAATTCCTCAATGAGGACGGCATCCGGATATCGGAACTGGAGGAAGAGGTTGATGAGTTAAACGGCTACGAAGCGGAAAGTGACGCCGCGAAACTCCTGTCAGGTCTCGGTATCGGAGAAGAGCTGCATGGAAAAAAAATGAAGGAACTTGAGGGCGGAGAGAAAGTGAAGGTCCTTCTCGCGCAGGCCCTTTTTGGAAATCCTGACATCCTCCTTCTGGATGAGCCAACCAACCACCTGGACATTGAATCCATCAGCTGGCTGGAGGACTTTCTCTACTATTTCAATAACACCGTCATCGTTGTCAGCCACGACAGGCATTTCCTGAACAGGGTATGCACCCATATAGCCGACATTGATTTCGGGAAGATCGAGATCTTTACCGGCAACTATGATTTCTGGGTACAGATGAGCGAAATCGCCCTGGAACAGCGGCGTAATGAAAACAAAAAAATCGAAGATAAAAAAAAGGAGCTGCAGTCCTTTATTGAGCGGTTCAGTTCCAATGCCTCCAAGGCCCGGCAGGCAACGTCCCGGAAGAAACTCCTTGAGAAACTCACAATTGACGACATCAAACCGAGTTCCCGGAAGTACCCCTTTATAGAATTTAAACCCCACAGGGAGAGCGGAAAGTCCATCCTTGAGATTGAGGGGCTCTCCAAGAGTATGGACGGAGAAGAGGTCCTTAAGGATTTTAATCTGCTTGTAAACAAGAAGGACAAGATCGTCTTCCTGGCATACAGCCACCTGGTACAAACCACCCTGTTCCGGATCCTTTCCGGGGAACTGGAGCCTGACAGCGGCTCTTACAGGTGGGGTGAGACCATAACCAGCTCTTACCTTCCCAAGGAAAACAGCTCGTTTTTTGACACTGACATCAGCGTCCTCAAGTGGATAAGGCAGTATACAGATGACCCTGATGAGTCATATGCCCGGGGATTTCTCGGGAGAATGCTCTTTACAGGGGAGGAGTCACTTAAGAGCGTACAGGTGCTTTCCGGAGGGGAGAAGGTACGGTGCATGCTCTCCCGGATGATGCTCTCCGGCGCCAACGCCCTTATTTTCGATGAACCTACCAGCCACCTGGACCTGGAATCAATCACTTCCCTGAACAACAGTTTGATCAAATACCCGGAACTGGTTCTCTTCTCCTCACATGACCATGAGTTTATAAACACCATAGCAAACCGGATTGTTGAAATAACACCCGGCGGAACAATCGACCGCTACATGCTGTTCGATGACTATATAAACAGCCATGAGATACACGCCCTGCGGGACGAACTCTATCATGGCCATCACAGTTTGGTACTTTAGTTTTGCTTTATGAAAACAATATTAAGTGCTACGATTTTATTTTTTTTTATGAATTGTTCAATTATACCTGAAAAAAATATTATGGAATTTAACTTTCATATTAACATAAAACAGATAACCCATGGGGACAACCCCCTGTATACATATGATTTTAACCAGAATGAAATCAGGGTAATAAAACATTCAGGAAATGACGAACCCGGTTTAGTCGTAGTTAACCGCGTTTTAACAAAAGATGAAAAAAGAAAACTACTCCTTTTTTTAAAGACATTTCCCCTGAAATCGCTGAAAAACAAATATATCAATAAAGAAGTAAAGGGAGAAGTACATACCCTGCTGGATATACAAATAAAGAATAAACATTCAAAAATAAAACTCTATTTTATTAAACAGCCGGATATTCATAAACTGGTTCAGGAGATGAACCGGCTCATTCCCTATGAACATACCCTGGTGCTTTATGACTAAATATTTACCCGCACCACTCATTACCGGACAGGTAACCGGTAATGAGAATTTGCTCTAAAAGATACCCCCTCTGAGTCTGTACACGGAAAAAAGAAAGGACTTCACCGGCATTGAGGGCGCCGTTAATTTTCCCCCAGAGGTAAATTTCTTCCCACAGGAAACATCATTACTGAAGGTCAGGCATTTTCAATTTTTTTATCCAGATGATAGTATATCATAAAAAGATACCACGACAATACAAAGGTGATTACCACGGTTGACCAGATAAGTTGATCAATGGTGAGAAGCTGGTAGAGATTCTTTCCCCGGGTAACTACCGAATAGAGAAACAGTTCACTCCACAAAACCAGGAGAATATCAAAAATCAGTTCATAATTATTATTTATTTACCCGGTGAAGCCCGGAGAATACAAAAAACTGCTGGCAGATACTGACAGTGTACAGAAAATGTTTATGAGAAACAGTAAGAATTAATAAAATTACAAAAGGATAGACTGAAAATGAAGATAATTTTAATTATACTGGGAGTGATCCTATTAGCGGCCCTCTTTGTTACAAAGTGCATGAAACTGGGGCCGGCAGTCCGAAAACCTGAGTCCAGTGTCCCCTTTATCTATCAAATCGGCTGGTGGCCATACCAGGAAGATATGGAGGTGACATCCCTGAAGATAAAGCTTCTGGATTCCCGGCTGAACCTTTTTAACGGGAGGAGCCTGGTCTCTCTGGCAATAAGCGGAAAAATGAGGACCGATAAAGGCTGGAGACCTTATATCAAATCCGTTCATATCTCGGAACAAGTCATTAAGGGAGGTAACTTTGCCGGTTGCAGGAGGGAGATCCGGGTTACACCCCTGGTGGGTGTCAGGGAAGATAATAACTATAACGGAGAACTCCTTCCCTTTGTTATAACACAGGAACTGATACTCTTCTCCATGGGATGGGGGAAAAACAGATTTACGATAATTTCCCAGGATCAGAATCAGGAGATAGAGGTCATACAGAAAAAATAGCGGAAGTTATGGTCATCATAGAAAAAAGAGCAGTTACCTGCCCCGGAAGTCTACTGCGGATACAATGATTCCCCGAGAGAATAACATCCCCCCTCCTGCTTCACAACTCCACTCTCCAGAAGAAGTTCAAGGTGTTTCCCCATAATGGCCTTTTCCCCGAACGGGAAGAACATCTTCGATTCACGGGTTTTCCGGTAGACAATGCATGCATCGATGAGGAGGCATTGAAGCTGAACCGCTCAATAAAGGATCCTCACCATAAGGAACGAACTCTACAAGGGCCACCACAGCATAGTCCTTTAGTTATGCATAAAAAAGGAGGGTCTCCCATAGGAACCCTCCCTGTTTTTTACCAAGCAATTTGCTGCCGGTACTATTTCCACCAGCTGTCAACGAGCTTCTTGTTTGCAGCATACCATTTCTTTGCCGCTGCAAGCTCATCCCTGCTTTCTCTCATGGCCTTCATAAGGCTGTAGAGCTCCTTCTCTCTAAAATTGAAATTCTTGAAAAAGGCTGCAACCTTCGGCCTGTCCGATGAAAATCCCTTTCTGGCAAGGATCGCCATAATGTCTTTCGGATAGATTTTTTTCGGATCAGCAAGATACTTCAGCTTAAACCGTGCCCACATAAAATGGGGTTTCCAGCCGGTAATTACAATCGGTTTTTTCGATTTATAGGCCTTTTCCAGGCTGGCAATCATGGCCGGCCCGCTGGATGTGATCTGCTTGAAGGAAAGCCCGTAGGCCTTGATGGTTTTCTCGGTATTCTTATGTATCCCGGCTCCGCTCCCGATACCGATAATTTTTCCGCCATACTTCTTCCCTGCCTTTTTCAGATCGGGGATGCTGTTTTCCGGTACATATGAAGGGACCACCAGACCGGTGGTTCCGTCACTGAATGATTCTCCCAGTTTATCAATCCTGCTCCCATACTTGGTCCAGTAGTCCTTGTGGGTATTGGGAAGCCAGGCATCGAGGAAAAGGTCGGCATCTCCCTTTGCCAGGCTGGCATAGATGGGGCCCGGTTCAATGGGCTTAATATCCACCTTGATCCCCTTATCCTCAAGGGCCACCCTGGCCAGATGGGTTATGGCAACTCCCTCGGCCCAGTTGGGGTAGAGGATGGTTATCCTGTCAGACTTTGATTTTTTCGCGCATCCGGTTGTCAACAGCGCGGCTGATACAACTACGATTCCTGTAAGTGTTAAAAGTTTTTTAAGCATATATCTCCTCCTGTAATGTATTATTCTTTCGGAGTCTTCCCGAAAGTCTGAGTTATTCTGTCCAGCAGTATGGCAATGATGACAATTCCCAGGCCGGCTTCAAATCCCAGCCCTATTTTTGCCTGGAGAATACCTTTGTAGACAAGCTGTCCCAGTCCGCCGGCGCCCACCATGGATGCGATAACCACCATTGAGAGTGAAAGCATGATAACCTGGTTTACCCCGGCCATGATCGTGGGCATTGCAAGGGGGATCTGCACTTTAAAGAGAAGCTGGTTGGGGTCGCTGCCATAGGCGAGAGCGGCCTCGATAACATCCTCCTGAACATTCCGTATTCCCAGGTTGGTCAGACGCACCCCGGGAGGGATGGCAAAAACTACGGTTGCCACCACACCGGGAACATTCCCCACGCTGAAAAAGAGGATTGCCGGGATCAGGTAGACGAAGGCAGGCATCGTCTGCATCAGGTCAAGGACCGGCCGTATCATCTTATTGAACCTGTCACTTCTCGACGCGAATATCCCGGTGGGAATCCCAATGACCAGGGCAATAAGAGCGGAGGTGATGACCAGGGCAAGTGTCTGCATGGCATGCTCCCAGAAACCCATTCCATCCAGCAGGAGGAGGCCGATTATAGTAAACAGGGTAAGCCCCCTCCCCTTTTTAAAACCCTCTTTTGTAAAGAATCCGGTTTCCCGGGAAGTGGCCAGGTATGCCATGAGAGCGAAGAGAGCGATCATGACGCAGCTAGGAAGGAACATCAGCAGGGACTGGAACCCGTCAATAATCCCGTCGATAACAACTGTCACCGTGGTGAAAAAAGGCTCCGCCGCCCGGGAAAGCCAAGTGATAAATTTTTCCACGTATTCACCTATATGCAAATTAAGCATCTTTTCCTCCTTCACTGAGACCTGCGATAATTGATCCCCTTACGATCATCCCCTGGAACTTTCTTTCATCATCCACAACCGCAACCGGGTACCTGCTGTCTGTCATTACCGGCATGATCTCCTGCAGGGGGGTTTCCGGGCTCACAACATACTTTTCATAGATTTCCAGGATATTATCAAGGTCCTTTTCTTCATTATCTATGGCGCTGTCCGCCCTGTCGGCCATGACTATCCCCTTGAACTTTCGTCCTTTGTCCACGACAAAGATGCTGGAGATCCCTTTCTCCTTCATTATCCTGAGAGCTGCCCGGGGACCGTCCTTGGGATAGGTGATGGTGGATGCCTTTACCATGACATCCTTCGCGCTCAGGACCTTGGACCTGTCCACGTTCTCAACAAAACGTTTCACATATTCTGTCTTGGGACGCATGAGGATGTCATCCGGTGTCCCGATCTGGACAACCCGGGCATCCTTCATAAGGACAATTCTGTCACCGATCTTCAGGGCCTCGTCCAGGTCATGGGTGATGAAGACTATTGTTTTCTTCACCGTGTCTTCCAGGGCAAGGAGTTCATCCTGCATATCCGCCCTGATGAGGGGGTCAAGGGCGCTGAAGGCCTCATCCATGAGGAGGATATCAGGCTCAACTGCCAGGGCCCGGGCAATTCCAACCCGCTGCTGCATCCCGCCGCTCAACTGGCCGGGATAATGGCTCTCCCACCCCTTGAGGCCCACAAGCTCCAGGGCTTCGGCTGCCTTCTCCCGCCGTTTAGCAAGTTCCCACTTCTGCAGTTCCAGGCCGAAGGCGGCATTGTCAAGAACCGTCTTGTGGGGAAGAAGGGCAAAACCCTGGAAAACCATTCCGAATTTCTCCTGCCGGAATTTTCGAAGCTCCTCCTTTTTGAGGGCGGTGACATCGGTATCATCGATAGTGACTTTCCCCGCAGTGGGCTCATAGAGCCTGTTGAGGCACCGGAGAAGTGTGGACTTCCCGCTGCCGGAGAGCCCCATGACCACAAGGGTCTCGCCCTCCCTGACCTCGAATGAAGCGTCAACCACTCCCACGGCACAGCCGGTTTTCTCGAGGATCTCGTTCTTTACCACTCCCTTCTCAAGGAGCCTGCGGGCTTCCTTACGGTTTTCTCCGAAAATCTTTTCAATATTCTCTATTTTTATCTTTATGCTGTTCATGATTCATAGCCTGCACTCCCTTTCCGGGTTAGCCGAAAAGTACCGTGCCTGCTGGAAGTAATATGCAAGGTTAACATTAAAGTTGAATTCCCACCTGGCATGGGGATCAACTGCTGCAAGCCCGTCGGTCCGGGTACGCGCGGATAAGCAGAGCTGCTGAAACTCCGCAGAATAAAAACAACTTTCTGAAATAATTCATAACATTCCTTTGATATATTTTAATATATATAATCAATGCTTATTCATATTGCTGCTCAACGATATACAAATAATCATATTTAGGGCTTCCTGAAAAATTCAGATCGCCAGTAAAATCCTTTCCTCAATGAATTTAAACCCCGTATATGATCGCCAG
>JBNKTL010000040.1:0-46341 GCA_050298055.1 Spirochaetota bacterium | reverse complement strand
CAAGGGCCTGGAAGCCGTGCGCACGGACTGGACCGAGCTGGCGCGCCGGTTCCAGCAGACGCTGTACCGGCTGGTGTTCGACGGCGCCGATTACACCGATTACCATCCCGCCGATATATCCGCCAAAGAGTTCCCTTCTCTTCAGGGAATAAAAAATAAATGAGACAAATGCCCCGATGGCAAGCACAACAACGATCTCAACGAGAGATTTTAAAAACTGTTCAAGTCCTGCTGACATAACTACCTCTGCAAACTCTCTATCATTTATTCAGCGGACAATCATCCGCATTCGGGTCTAGAAGAAGACCTCACCCTTCCCTTCCCTGATGATCTCAGGTCTGTTCCCGGTAAAATCCACAACTGTGGATGGTTCGGGGACAATTGGACCACCATCTATTATCAGGTCAACTTCATTTCTTACGAATTTTTCCATTTCCTGGGGATAAAAAATATACTCCCCTTTACTGGTACTGATACTTGCGGAGAGAATGGGTCTTTCCAGTTTTCGGACCAGTTCAAGGGCTATATTATTATCGGGTATTCTTACTCCAATGGTTTTCTGTTTTGTTATCACAATGTTTGGGACCAGCCTGCTGGCATTGTAAATAAAGGTATAGGGTCCGGGTGTCGCTTTTTTCATGATTTTAAAGGCAGTATCCGAAATATTTCTCACATAGTCATTAATACTTGATATATCGGGAAAGATAAAGCTGAGCGGTTTCCTTTTGTCTATTTTTTTCAACCTGTATATCCTCTCTACAGCCCTCTTGTCATTAATATCACAACCGTATGCATAGACGGTATCTGTTGGATAGACGATAACCCCCCCCTGGACAAGAATTTCAACAGCCTTATCAATAAGCCTTTTCTGTGGATTTTCCTGGTTTATGACAAAAATCATATCAATTACCTGTATGAGGGACCTTCTCTAAAAATTATTTGTTACTACTCAGCTCTGTGAAAGAAAAATTACAATCATTAATCCAACAAAACTGAGATGTTCCCCTGTAAGTATTAACATCGGTAACACATTGTTGACATTTTAATAAATATGAATATTTTAGCCATACAGCCAAGCAGGTACAAAAAAGGCTTTTGCATCAGAAGTGGTTGCAAAAGCCTATAACCTGGTAAATCATACAAATAGGAGTATAATCTGATTATTAATCTTTATTATATTCGGGTATTTCGGAAAATTGCATTAATGTTTTTTAAGAATTTTTTCTTTTCTCTTTCACCACCACATCTCTTTTACCCTTACTCTCTCCCTGAACCTCCAGCGTATATTAATTATTGACATTATTAAATATAAATCATATTGACATCCCCGAAGCGGGATGATAGAATTTTGCAGTAGAGATTAAAAACCCTGCGGCTGCTCACGAATATGAGAAACGGAAAAATAAAATTTAAAACCTACCCGGGAAATCCTCTTCCCCTGGGAGCTCGTGTTACAGACAGGGGAACGCAATTCTCTGTTTTCAGCAGGGATGCACTCTCTGTGGCCCTTGTTCTTTTCAAGGACGACCGCAGGGAATCGGAATATACGGAGATAGAACTTGATCCCCGGTTAAATAAAACAGGTGATATCTGGCATATCTGGATCGAAGGGATCGGGCACGGGCAGCTTTACGGCTACAGGGTAAACGGCCCTTATGAGCCCTTCCGGGGACACAGGTTTAACAGGAACAAGCTCCTCGTTGATCCTCATGCACGGGCGGTAACCGACAACTTCAAATGGGACCTGCAAACGGCAAGAGGCTACGATCCCGATTCTCCCCTGAAAGACCTCTCCTTTTCCAAAACTGATAACAGGGAACATGTCCCCAGAAGTATCGTTATCAGCAGCAGCAGTTTCGGAGACAGGCCCATCAACATCCCGTCAGATGAAACGATTATCTATGAAATGCATCTCAGGGGATATACCATGCACCCGTCATCAGGTGTGGAACACCGGGGGACCTACCGGGGACTTACAGAAAAAATTCCTTATCTCAGGGAACTGGGGATAACCTCCGTTGAACTCCTGCCCATACAGGAATTCGATTTTGAAGAGAACATCAACACTAATCCTGTCACGGGAGAAAGGCTGAAAAATTTCTGGGGATACAGCACATTCGCTTTTTTCGCGCCCAAAGGTCTCTATGCGGTAACCGGAGAACCGGGTCACCAGGTTACAGAGTTCAGGGAGATGGTAAGAGCATTCCATGATGCCGGTATCGAGGTAATCCTCGATGTGGTTTTCAACCATACGGCAGAGGGCGATGAACACGGCCCCACTGTATCATTCAGGGGATTCGATAATTCAATATACTATATTCTTGATGAAGACAAAAGGTTCTACAGGAACTATTCCGGCTGCGGCAATACCATGAACTGCAACCATCCCCTGATAAGGGAGTTTATCCTGGAATGTCTCAGGTACTGGGTTGTGGAGATGAATATTGACGGTTTCAGATTTGATCTCGCGTCAATTCTCGGAAGGGACAGGAAGGGCAACATCCTGAGCAACCCCCCTCTCGTTGAAAAGATTGAAGAAGATCCTATCCTGAGGAATACAAAAATCATTGCCGAAGCCTGGGACGCGGCAGGAGCATACCAGGTAGGGAATTTCCCGGGAAGGTGGGCCGAGTGGAACGGGAAATACAGGGATGACGTAAGAAGCTTCTGGCGGGGCGATCCGGATTACACCGGAAAATTTGCCACAAGGATTACCGGAAGTTCCGACCTGTATGGCCACGACAGGGGGGGGCCTCTCAACAGTATAAATTTTATAACATCCCACGACGGCTTTACCCTGAACGATCTTGTAAGTTTTAAAATGAAACATAATTATGAAAACGGTGAAAAAAATCTGGACGGGGACAATCACAATATCAGCTACAATTATGGAATTGAGGGAAATGAAGTAACACAGTTTATTGATCAGATAAGATTAAGGCAGATGAAAAATTTTATTGCAACGCTTTTTCTCTCCCAGGGGATCCCCATGTTTCTTGCAGGTGATGAATTCAGAAGAACTCAGAGAGGCAACAACAATGCATACTGCCACGATAATGATATTTCGTGGATTGACTGGAGCCTCCTTGAAAAGAACAGGGACCTTGTGAGATTTACTGCGGGGATGATCCGTTTCAGAAAAGAACACCCTGTTTTAAGGAAGAAAACACACTTCACCGGAAAAGACGTTGCAGGATATTCATCTCCCGATATCTCCTGGCACGGTCACAGGCCTCACGCACCGGACTGGAGCGGGAAAAGCCATTCCCTGGCCCTGCTTATAAACGGGGAGTATTCCCGGGAAAGCCATAATCAGAGAGATTCCGATATCTATATAATATTCAACGCATCAAAAATAAACAGGCAATATGAAATTCCCCATGCGCCGTCAACTGCCCCCTGGAAAAGGATCATTGATACATCTTGCAAATCACCCCGGGATCTCCTTGACTCAGGGGAAGAAGAAGAAATCGCTGAGAACAGGTATTATGTGAGAAAAATGTCAACAGTTGTGCTTACTGCACAGCCTGCTCATTAAGCTCCTTCATCATTGACTCAATCTTACCATCATCAAGCCCATGAGCACGAGCTCCTTCTTCGATTGTCTCAGTTACACCGATATGACATCCAATACAGTGGAGCCCATACCCCATGAGTACGGGAGCCGCTTTGGGAAACTGTTTCAGCAGCTCACCAAAGGTCATATCTTTGCTTATTTTTGTCTCTTGTTCACTCATTTGTACATCCTTATTGTAATATGGTACCTTTTATCACTCCAGTATGTAATATTTAGGGTGATTTGGTAACAAAAATGATTAAAAAAGTCTTTAATATTTGTATAAACATATGTCAAATCATTATTTTTTTCTTTCAACACAGTTATATGGATAAAATATTCATATTCATTAAAAATATCAACAATATGCTATTATAACAACTCAAATATGCATAAGAATAATAATTCATAAAAGAAGAGAACTGGCATGTTCCCGCCGCCGAAGGCGGCGGGAACATATTGTTAATATTTTATTAAATTAGGTTAATTATAGCCATACAGTTAAGTAGATACAATGTTTTTCAAATAAATAATCCATTTGCATGGATAGAGTAATAACTTTTTTTTCAAGATATTGAATTATTTAAGGATTTTTCCGATAATATACCATAGGGGTAAATATGTACTGCCGACTCTCTCATTGCATTGCCCTTAAGAGTTTTTTTTATTACTTTATTAGTAACTATAGCTATGTATAAGAATAAATATATTCAACAAAAAAACATAACTAATATGTCCCCGCCGCCTTTGGCGGCGGGGACATATCGTTGCTCTTTTAGAAAATATGTAATTTTATTCATATAGTTGAATAGTTAAACTTTATTATATCATGAATATACTACTTGTACTTGTAAGTTTATTGATCCTGGGAATCATCGTCTGGCTCTTTGTAAGCGGCAAAGAGGAAGAAACTGCAATCAGGAAACAGGAGGAAGGCCAATTACCAGACCGGACCCTGAGAAGGCGGGCCTCTGACAAGCAGATCGAAGAAGAGGACAGGCAGCAGAGGAGAAAAACAGATAAAATCCCTTCAGATGATGAAGTTCTTTCAGACGAGGAGTTCAAACTCCCCTACCTCACCGATGAAATTATACCGGAAAGCTCCCGGTTCAGGGTCTACAGAAGGACACTTCTCAACTCTGAAGTTTACGCGAAAAAGGGTTACTATGATACCTCCATAAACCTCTATGAAGGTGTTGCTGCCAGAATTAATGATATCAAAACAAAAGAGAAAATTGAAGAAAACATAGAATACCTCAGGAAATATATAAAACATAAAGAGGAGGAGAAGTCCAGGGCTGTAAGGGACTCATTACCGGAGAGTGTCACAAGCGGTGACCTTAAATTCACTGTGGACGGGAACAAGCAGAAAAGGATCAACATCGAGGTTTTTGATGACGTTACGAAACAGTCCTTACAGGAGATGGAAGCCCGGCTTCGCAGGGAACTTAAGGATGAACTTGAAAACATGAGGCCCCCCGGCCTTGATGATCTGCGGGAGAAGGAAATCTCCGAACTCAAAGACCGTCTTGACCACCTGAATGAAAAACTCGACCAGAGGGAATATGATTACCTCGATATGGAGGATAAGGCAAAGCAGTCTGACCTGGATGAACTGAATGATGAACTGGAGGATATAAAGGATATTGTTGAATCCTTCAGGGATGAACTCTCGGACCTGGACAGGGGCGCAGAGAGTCATCCTGATGACGATACCGGCGGAAGACTCGATGAACTCATGGAACACCTTGGCGCCCTGGACCGGAAGATCAACGAAATATCAGAAAAAGAACCATCACCTGTTGCAATTGATCCTGAGCCTTTAGCAGACCTTTTAAATAAAATCGCGGAAGGGAAAGCACCTTCCCGGCAATATGATACACCAGGGAAACCTGAGGTCTCTGAAAAAATTGAGGACAAAACCGAAATTACCCGGGAAAAGGAGGATGAAGACTTCAACGAATTTGACCTTTTGCAGGATATAACAAAGCCAAAGACGAAGGATGAACTGAGCGACGAAGAGATATTTGAAAAGATACTCCGGGACGATAAAAAGTCAAAAAAAGATGACGAAGATTCTTTCGAGATCATGGGAGAGAGGAGAGAGGATGAAAGCCAGTACGACGTCTTCAATAAGGAAGAGGAGCGGAAAAGACGGGAAGAGGAAAAATTTTACAGGAACTTCGTAAAAACAGACAGAAAGCTGAAAAAAGAACTCCCGATACTGAAGGTAAATTTTGATTTTTCCAAACTGCCGGAACAGATGCACCTTTCACGGGAACAGAACATCCTTGAATATTCATTCTACAAGTACAAGCCCATGCTTGAAAAAGCCGGTGAACTGATAAAGAAGAGACGGGTCAGGGAGGCCATCGACTATTACAAGGTTGTGATGAGTCAGAACATCCCCCCGGAATTCAAAATGATGATACGAAAAAACATCAACGATCTTACCGAATACCTTGAGAAGTATCTTTCCACCGACTGAGAGATTAACTGCAACCTCCCTGCCAGGCTGTATATATAACTTGACGAATAAAAAGATTTGTAACAACTCAGCTGTATGGAGAAAATATACATATTTTACTGAAATATCAACAATGTGCCCCCGCCGCCTACGGCAGCGGGGGCACATCAGTTATTTTTTTTATTGAATATGCCTGTTCTTATACATAGCTGAGTAGTTATAAATCTTTAATAAATTACTTGTTATTAAAAAGATAAATAAAAGTAATAGCAAACATGATTCATATATATACAATTGGATGTGTCATATCGGTCTTTATGTTCCTCTACACGTATCTACGGGAACAGAGTTCATACGCGTTAAAAGTTGCAGGCCTCTTTATCCTCTTTCTTGCTCTGCCCATGACAATAAAATTGATTGAATTGCAGACAGGCTATGCGAGCAGGCTTCTTTTTGCCTTTATTCATTCCACACCTTTTACCTATGGGCCTTTTTTATATATTTATACCTGCCTGATAATTGAGGATAAAGAATCATTAAATAGTATTAAGTTTATTCATTTCCTCCCCTTTCTCCTGGTTACAATACTGATACTGGCCGGTATGAATATAACACCGCCGGGAGCCCCGGCATATGGAAGAATTTCACCGAATATATCTCAGGAAAACAGTCCCAATATTCAGTGGCTCATTATATTCATTTCAGTTAATATTTCATTTATTGTTTATACTATTTTTATTGTAATCCGGTTGTACCGGCACAATCAGAATATCAATAACTACTTCTCCAGTAAACCGGCAAAGATCACTCTCCATTGGCTCAGGTTGAGCACCATAGCTTTTCTGGGAACAAATATTTTTATCGGAATACTCATTTTTCTGTCTCCACAATCATCAATTATTAATCCGGGAATCGCTGAAAGTTACGGGCTGATATTATTTATTTTTGTCTTTAGTATTTTTTCAAACAACCAGTCGTGGGTATTTTCTGAAGAGATAACACACTCTCAAGCCGGAAAGAACGCCAGTGCGCCGGATAATAAAAAATATACACGATCAGGCCTTAAGGAGAACGATGTTGGTGATTTGCTCTCCGCTATTGAGGAGTATATGGAACAGGAAAAGCCCTACCTTGACAGTGAACTGACAATTTTTGATTTATCAAAGACCCTGGGAATTAAAAGACACTATATTACGCAGATTATTAATGAACATTATAAAGTTAATTTCTGCGCCTATATTAATAACTGGCGAATAAATTATATAAAAGATAAGCTAAAAAGTGAAAGATATTCTGACGCCACATTGTTACAATTGTCCATAGAAGCAGGATTTAACTCAAAAGCCACCTTTAACCGCGCGTTTAAAACATTCACGGGAATGACCCCTTCAGAATTTAAAAATCAACAAAACCTGTAAAAAATCGTATCGATTTAGCGGTTGAGTCGACAGGGACCCAAAATGCTCCTATATTGTTAATAAGTAGTTGAAGTTGATTAATTTTTTAATCTAATCTATTATATTCAATATTGAGAAACAGGAGTTATAAGGATGAGTATGTTACGATTAACGATTTTTACTCTTACAATGGCACTCTTAATAGGAACAGGATGCTCAGATGACAGTTCAACAGAAACCTCCGATTGTGTGGAAGTGACTCCCACGTATACCTATACAATAGTGGACACAAACCAGACTCTCTGTTATGATGCCACTACCGGAAGCAGTGTGACCTGCTCGGGGACAGGACAGGATGGGGCATACAGCGGGAACCAGCCGAGCTACAGCTCATGCAACAGCGGGACCGTTGTTGTAGACAACAACACCGGGCTCATGTGGCAGGCCAGCAGCGACACTGACGGTGTTGACGGACTTAATGATGATGATAAAATGACCCGTGACGAGGCGGTAACATACTGCGATGAATTGACCTATGGAACATATTCCGACTGGAGACTTCCTTCAGTAAAAGAACTCTATTCCATTTATTTAATGAGCGGACAGGACTTAAGCGGCATCCCGGGGGCTACAACAAACGGCACCTCTGTAGACACAACCGGGTATGATCCTTTTATAGACACCGATTATTTTGATGTTGGTTACGGTGACACTGACGCCGGGGAAAGAATAATAGACGGCCAGTATGCCTCCACTACCACGAATCCATCCCAGATAATGTCAGGAATTACAAATTCATTGGAAAACGCGTTCTTTGGACTGAACTTTGTGGACGGACACCTCAAGTCCTATGAATCAGATGTCACCGGCGCGACTTACTATGTGAGATGCGTAAGGGACAACTCCGATTACGGCACAAACAGCTTTACCGATAACGGAGATTCAACGGTAACTGACAGCGCAACAAACCTGATGTGGTGGCAAAACGACAGCGCCGCCAGTGATTTCACCGACGCCATCTCCCAGTGTGAAAGTGATACCACTACCGGCGGCCATTCCGACTGGAGGCTTCCCAATATTAAGGAGCTCCAGAGCATCATCGATTATACAAAATCACCGGGTGAAACATCCAGCGCGGCAATCAACGCAAGCTATTTTAACACTGCCAGCCTGACCAATGAGAACGGTGATACTGATTATGCATACTACTGGAGCAGCACTGCCCTGTTAAATTATCTTGGCACCGGCAAAAAGGGGGCATATATCACCTTCGGAAGGGGCATGGGATATATTACCGGCTTCGACGATGTTCATGGCGCGGGAGCGCAGAGGAGTGACTATAAGACTGTGGCCGGACAAACCGCCAGTTCTCCCACTACATACACTACAGGAGATGTAAATTCAGATTTTGGTGCATTAATCCCCCCTGGCAATACAAATACATATGTATACACATCCGGCCCCCAGGGAGATATTCTCAGGGCAGGCTATAACTATGTGAGGTGCGTACGGGACGCCAATTAGATAACCGGCTCATTTTTTCTGTAGGAGCGGATAAATCATTATTTTCAATAAGGGGAGTGCCCGGAGCGCTCCCCTTTCAGTTATCTTTTTATTTTTTCCTCATTCCGGAATGTTGGGATTTTAAACTTCTTAATTCTTTATCCATCCAGTAAATCCTGTCTAAAAATCTTTTCCCAAGTTTCCGGAAAGAGTCTACTTTTTTTATTTGCCATACTACTGATTTCCCCCTATAATAAATTTGACCAGAAGAATTCCTTAGAAAGCATATTTAATTATCTTCCCATCGGCAGATGTAAAAGTGGTAAATATAATAAAGAAAAAACAGATACTGATTGTTGAAGACGAAGCCATTATTGCCATGAACATCAGAAACCTCCTGGAAAACCTGGGATACGAGATCTGCGGTCTCGCATCGTCTGCGGAGGAAGCGGTAAAATTTGCCGGGGAAAAGCATCCCGACCTGATACTGATCGATATTATCCTGGATGGTGAAATTGACGGGATCGACGCGGTTGTTGAGATCAAGCAGACCCGGAATATACCGGTCATCTACATGACCGCCCACTCCGATGAGAAAACACTTTCACGGGCTAAAGCGACCGAACCCCACGGATACATTCTGAAACCTGTTAACTATAACGAGCTCAGGTCAACAATTGATATTGTCCTCCACAAATATGAAATGGAGGAGAAACTGAAGAGCGCACTGAAGGAACTTGAAGCTAAAAATAAGGAACTGCTCACCGCACAAAATGAGCTTATAAACAGTGAAAAAAAATACCAGAATATTTTCAATATGATGATTGACGGATATGCCCTGTTTGAAATAATACCGGATGAAAAGGGTAATCCTGTTGACTTCAGGTTTCTTGAAATCAACCCGGCATTCGGGGAACTCACAGGTCTTGGCAATAATATTATCGGGAAAACACTAAAAGAGGTTCTTCCTGATATTGAAGATTACTGGATTGCGACTTTCAGGGATGTGGCATTTTCCGGAGAGAGTATTCGATTTGAGAACTATGCGGCTCCCTTTAAGAAATGGTTCGAGATATCGGCATACTGTCCCCGGGAGAACCAGATTGCGTCTCTCTTTGTGGATGTTTCCTGCAGGAAGGAGCTGGGGAAATGATACGGTCCTCCCGTTTCAAAATAATTGACACCCTGAATCTATGAGATATTTTGGCTGAAATCACCGGCAAATGGAAAAAAATAAAAAAAACTTTTAACAATTTGCACATATCATGAGTATAATAATATAAGGTAGAATATAATGAAAAAGAGAATAAAGATATACATTACCCTGGCACTGTTCTTTACCACAACATATTCCTATGCCATTACCGGGGAACAGGCACTGCAGAGATTCAGGAGCAGGATGCTCGGGATATCCAAAATGACAGGGATCATTTCCTGGTCTGCGGGCGACGGACAGGCAAGCACCGCAAGCTTCAAATACCTTAATCCCGGTAAAATCTATATGAAATTCAGCAACCCCAAGGGAAAACTGATTATTACAAACGGGAAAAAACTCTGGGCATATAACAAGGGAAGCAATATTTGCGGAATACAGGAACTCGGTTCATCCCTTTCAGGGGGAATTGCAGGCCTGACAAACGGATATATGGCCATTGTTACATCACAGAGCTCCAAGGGGTATACCCTGAAACTGAAAAGCAGCGAAAAGAGTTATTCACAGATTACACTGATGCTCGACTCAACCTTTTTTCTTAAAAAAATCATAATGAAGAATAAAGACGGAGGCTCAATCAACTTTTCGCTTTCAAACATAGACACTCATGCAAGTGTGATGAAAAGCATGTTCGAATTTACAGTACCCCCAAATGCGCAGGTTGTCAATAACCCGTTGAATATCAGGTAATATGAAAAAAAGAGCCGAATACAGATTTATCACTCTCATTTGCTTTATCTGCCTGCTTTCCGCAGCGGCAAACACAGCCCATGCCCAGACATATAAAAAAACATCGGAACTCTATTACACGTACCTGGGGCTTATTGTCAGCGGAGGCATGAACTCAATAACATACAATGACTGGATAAACGGCTCAGAAGGAAGCGAGGATATCTCCGGATCATATTTTTCGGGAGGTTTCCTTTTCAACATTTATATAAAGAATATTGCAGGGGATTTCAGGTTACAGTATCATTATAACATGAATGACAATGAAAATCTGCAGCATCTCTATCTTGCCATGGCAGGAAGATATGTTTATCAATTAAATACAAAGATCGCACTCTCATCAGGACCCGGACTCTATTACGACTCCCCTCCTTCAACAGGGGGATACGATGGAAGTCCCGGTTTCTGGCTGCCCCTTGGCATGGTCCTCAACCTCGGTTTTGACACAAAGCTTCTCTTTGACTTTATAGGCAAATACGGAGCTTACGGAAAAGGCGAGGAATCTACAAAGCTCTCATATGGAGCATCACTGGGGATCATATTTAAAGTTGGAAGATTATAGGAAAGCACTCAGAAAAATCTTAAATCCCTCTCTTTTTCTTTTCCTGGTGGCAGCAGCGTCCGCCCATCTGGGGTTTGCCCTCTTTACCGGAAGAAACTCCGATTATACTTTCATGAGGGACCCGTCTTATCTGTTCAAAATTTCAGGTTTATCAACCGGAATAATCCTCTTTGCTTTGGCAGCGATTCTTCTTCCCTTTATATACGGGAACAGAATCAGAACCAGGCCCTCCCAAAAGGATACCGGCAAAGAGAAGCTGCCACACACTTCAGTTATCAAGCTGGCAATACTCATTATACTGGCCTGTATCATTGCGGCCGGTATGATAAGCAGAATAGAAAAAAGGTCACGTGAGCTCCTCTGTGTTTCCCCCCTGGACAATTCCCTGTTTACAATAAGCGGAAAAATTACAGAGTTGAAGGAGAAGAGGTATGGCACGGAGATAAGACTGGATTTCAGGGTCCTGAACAGTGTGACCGAAAGGGGTGAGAAGAATCCGCTCTTAAAAGGTCATCTTTACCTGCAGGAGAATCCTGAATTCAATGAAGGGGAAAGGATCACAATGAAATGCAGGATAAAAAAAATCGGTTCCGGCCGGGAGACCTCCTCCACGATGAATCTACTCAGGCAGGGAATTCATTACAGGCTTCTCCCCGTTACCGGAACGGCAAGAATAGAGGGAACAGGAACCCCCGGAAAAAGGTCCCGCATCAGGGGACTTCTTTCGAAGAGGATAGACCTTCTCTTCCCGGGAAAAACATCATCCCTGGTAAAAGCGCTTTTCTTCGGAGAGAGAAAGCATATCAGCAGGAAAACCGGAAAAAGCTTCATGAAAGCGGGAGTCCTGCACGTACTTGCTGCCAGCGGCCTTCATGTGGGGATACTGGCATCAATCCCCCTGCTTCTCCTGGGGGCATTCAGGGTCCACAGGAAGATAATATTCATCGCAACCTCCGCGCTTCTGATACTCTATCTCTTCATAACCGGGATGCCTGTCTCACTGCTGAGGGCCTCAATAATGTTCGCAATGACCACACTGCTTTTTCTTTCCGGTCTGGAGAAAAACATGGTAAATATCATCTTTCTTACCGCATTGACAGTAGTGGTGGCGGCACCGGAAGAGCTTTATACTCCCGGTTTTCAGCTGAGCTTCGGCGCAACTCTCGGCATTATTATCTTTTACAGAATCTTCAGGGAGATATTCTCATTTCTCCCCGGCTTCATCGGGGCCTCGGTTTCCGTTACGCTCTCCGCCCAGGCATTTGTCCTGCCGCTGGTTGCGTATCATATGGAAAATATAAATTTTACGGGGATATTTTCCAATATTGCAGTTATCCCTGCCGTTTCACTGCTCATGGTTATGTCCCTGCTCTCGGGTCTTGCTTCACTTGCAGCGCTGGATGCAGGGATTTTTCTGGGCAGGGTGACAGACGGCATATATACACTCATTCACGGGTTTATTGATCTCATCTCCCATCTCAACGGCAACTTCGCTGCGGGACCCGAAAAGACCATCCCGCTTCTTATCTGCATTATAACGACTTTGATTCTCTATCCCCTTGTAAAGAGAAAGAACCTGTTCGCCATTCCTCTTGTTATATGTATTTTTTCGGTCTGGTACAATCTCTCCCGGGAACATTCAGACAGCAGAAGAAAATTTACACTCTTTGAAAGTCGCGGGAAGAGATCACTCCTCATAAACAACGGGAGCAGCAGGTTCCTTATGGGCAAAATCCCCGATATCAAAACAGCACAGATCATTATCAGGAAGATAGATGAACAGAGCAGTGAAAGAATAAGCCTTATCATAACCGATCCCGACTTTAACAATGCCCGCTCCTACTGCTATATTATGCGAAGAGTGGAGGTTAACCGGTGCATAATCTCTCCCCGGTTCGAATTTTCAGATCCGGTAAAACAGCTTTTCCGGTTCGCGGAGAAAAACAATATTAAAATAGAAATAGTTGATATCAGGAGTGATAGTGAACTTTTGAGAGAAAACCGGACAAACGTTGATGAAACAGGCTATGCGGGGGCCCTTGCGGCATTTTCAAAACTTATCTCTGAAAATGAATGAAAAAAATTCCCTCCCCTAATCCCGTAAAAAATCTTTAATTTATATTGACTACTTTTCTCTTTTAAAAAATACTAGATTAATCCTTATAGTTACTACTCAGCTATGTATATAAATTGGATATGTTAATGAATAAAAGATAACTGATATGTTCCCGCCGCCGAAGGCGGCGGGAACATATGGCTGTTATTTTATTAAATATGTATATTTTAGCTATACAGCTAAGTAGTTACTCCAAAAAAATGTATTTATAAAAACCGGAATGAGCAAACCTGTCAACTTTTCTGAAATAATAACGGGTTACAACAGTGGGAAAAAGATCAAAATGTCATTCAAATTTCCCACTGAAAAGACCCTCATTAAAATAAACTCGCTGATTGCAAAAATTCTCTCCCGACAGGACAGGGTTTTTCTTCTTGATTCAATAATAACAATAATGCGTGAACTTACAGTCAATGCAATCAAAGCAAATGTTAAAAGAATTTATTTCAAGAAGCAGAATCTCAATATAAACAATCCTGAAGATTACTCGGAAGGAATGGGAAGATTCATGGTCATGGTCATGAAGAACCTCGGTGATTTTAAAAACGACCTTATAAACAGTGAATATTATATAAACTTTTACCTCTATAGAAAGGACAGGGGAACATATATAAAGATTGCAAATAACTGCAATATCCTTCCCGTTGAATTTGAGAGGATAAGAAAGAGAAAGGAGAAAGCTTCAGAGTACGATAATTTTTCCGATGCCTACGCTTCCTTCTACGACCCCGCAGAGGGTGCCGGCCTGGGTCTCATCCTCGTGGTTTTTCTGCTCCGAAACGCGGGAATCGATCCCGGGATGTTCAGGATACACAAAACGGAAAAAATAATATCCACTTCAATATTCATCCCCGATAACCTGAGAAAGGATGAAGTAACATCAGAAATTAAAAGGAAAATAATTGAGGAGGTTGATTCCCTGCCAACATTTCCGGAAAACATAATGAAGATACAGGAACTCTGTTCAGAGAGGAATGTTTCAATTGACACGGTAGCCTCAAAAATAAGTGTCGATCCTTCGCTGACAGCTGAACTTCTCAAACTGGCAAATTCAGCTGATTTTTACGGGGGTAAAAGAATCGAGACAATCAATGAAGCAATCATGAGAGTCGGCCTCAAAAATATTAAGTCACTCCTCTTTGTTGCTTCATCAAGAAAGATCCTCGATGAGAGGTTTAAAAAATTTGAACAGGTCTGGGACCACTGCAACAAGGTGGCTTTCTATGCAAGGTTCATAGCAACTGACAGGGGATTCTCTTCCCTGGCCGACACGGTTTTTATATCCGGCCTTCTTCACGATATCGGGAAGATTGTACTCCTCTCTACTGAAAAAGAACTTGTTGAAATGATCGCGGAAATCATCAAAAACAGGGAAATCATAACCACGACAATACTGGAAGAAGTAACTCTTGGCATCAGCCATACCACCATTGGCAGGCTCACAGCAGAGAAGTGGAATTTCCCCGAATATCTCATTATGGCAATTGAAAATCACCACTCCCCCCTCAGCGCGGGAAAAAAACATGAAGACATTATTTCACTTGTTTACCTGGCAAATATGTTAACAGGAATAGAGTCTGATAAATACAGCTTTATGTATATAGAAAATGAGATACTTGAGAAATTTGGCCTCACTGACCCCGATCTGCAGAATAAATACCTTGAAAAAGTGAGAAATGCATTCGATAAACAGAACCGGACCTGTCAGGAAGCTTGAAATTGGGTAAATACTTTCTCAAAGAAACACCTGCCGGAAGTAAAACCCTTATCTATTCCGGAGACCGTGAGATAAAGATCCACTCTGCATATGACCCGGTCAAGGAATCCGAGAGGGCTGTATCTTCCTTTAAACGGGGGAGGTCGTCCCTGGTCCTGGTGTCGGGCCTTGGACTTGCCTATCACATTGGCGCACTCCGGAAGAGATTCTCCGACGCACAGATCATTGTCATTGAAAAAGAGAAAGAGGTCATCGCCCTTGCAGCCGATGTCAATCCCGGGGTTCTGGGCGGTATCCAGGTGATAAACAGCGAAGCTGATCTCCCCATGATCTTTGAAGAGTTAAACATGTCAGAGTTTCGCGGCATATCACATTATTTCCACAAACCCTCATACATGATCAACAGGGAATTCTATGACAGCATAGCTCTCAACATAAAGCAGTATATATCATCAAAAGTCAGCGACCTCCTGACCCGGTTTGAATTTGAGGAGAGATGGGTGGAAAATATTTTTACCAATCTTCACCATGTCTACGGTTCCGGCCTTGCCGCGGATCTTTTCGGAAAATTCAAAGGATACACGGGCATCATTGTATCAGCCGGTCCCTCCCTGAAAAAGAACGCGCATCTTTTGAACAGTATAAGAGACAGGGCGCTGGTCCTCTCTGTTGACACTGCCGCAAAAGCCCTTGAAAAGGAGGGAGTCATCCCCCACTTTATCATGACCCTGGACGCGCAGAAGCACAGCGTGAAGCATTTCCTCGGACTGAAGAGCCATTCCCCGGCTCTTCTGGCAGATATAGTCAGCTCTCCCGCGATACTCAGGATATACGGCGGGAAAAAATTTATCAGCACCACATCTAAATACTATACAAATACCCGGAACGAAAGCGTAAGAGAGACAACCCCTGTTATGGACTGGCTTGAAAAATCTATTCAGCCAATCGGAGACATTCAGTCCGGGGGGTCTGTTGCCACCAGTGCATTCGACCTGATGATGAACCTGGGGTGTAATCCGATAATTCTTGTGGGTCAGGACCTGGCATATACCGGTAGGGAGATACATTGCAGCGGGACCCACCATAATGATGACTGGCTCCGGAAGATCAACAGGTTCCTGAACCTCGATACCATAAACCAGAGGGTCATCCGAAAAAGAAAGATCAAGTATGTGGACGCCTTTGGAGGCAGGGGAACAATAATATCAGACTTTGTCCTTGACCTTTACAGGAGCTGGTTTGAAGATTCGGCCCAAAAAGTCAGTCAGGAGATCATTAATGCAACTGAAGGGGGCGCCAGGATAAGAAATACCGTCGAAAAAGAACTCCTTACCATAGCCGGAGAGACACCGGTGAAAGAAAAAACACCCGATGAAATAATAGCTGAATGCAGTCAGAATCCCGGCACTCAAGCTCCCCGGAAGATGATTCAAAGACTTGAAAACACCCTGAAGCAGCTTGCAGAACTGAAAAAGGGCGCCGAAAAGGGGCTTAATGGGGATAGCTCTTCCCCTCTTCCGGGACTGATTGAAAAATATGACCTGATGCAGCTCCTGAATCCCTATTTGAGAAAAAGTGAAACCTATGTATTGAGGCAGGATATCAGCGGAAAAGAAGCGGAAGATATCTTCTACAAAAGTATCATACAGGCCCACAACAAACTCGTCCCCCTGATCAAAAGGGCAGTCAAGAACCTCTCAAATTTACCTTAACATTTTAAGATAGTATTTTTAAACCGCTTATCTCATCTATCTCCATATCCCCTTTCTTACATTCTTTTTCTCTTCCTTCGTGTGCTTCGTGCGCTTCGTGCGCTTTGTGTGAAATCTTCTTCTCAATAATTTAAAAATAACCGGTGACAATATATACTAAATGAGTATATTATTATTACCGATATATTAGTATATTTGATACAGGCTATACCCCCTATGAAAAAAAGACTATCAGTAATATCAGTTATTCTGCTGCTCATTTTATACCTTCCTTTTACTGCTTCCGGTATTACCGGGAACCTGAATCGGATAGACTGGACAGGCGGAACAATTATCTCATATGGATCCTCCCGTGTAAAAATCAACAGCAGCGGCGAACCTGTTGATGTCCATGAAGGCAGACCTGTCTCGCTGAACAGTGCGAGAAAATTCTGTTACGAAAGGGCAAAGGATACCGCCATTATCAACCTGATTTCACTGATCAAGAATATCCAGGTGGACAACAGAACAAGCTTCGGGCAGCTGCTTACGGATAACCGGTCGGCACTAACCAGGCTGTCAGAGTATATTGATAAAGGTGTTAAAGTCAAACAGTTCCCTGTGGACTTCTTTACTTCGGGATGCCGAATCGAGATGAAGATGAGCATGCTCCTTGCCGCCCTTCCCTACACCTATCCCGAGGACCCCCTGCCGGTCATTCACAACAACCCGATACCCACAGAATACAGCAGCCTGGTTGTGGACACACGAAAACTTGGAATCAGACCGATGCTTCTTCCCTCCGTTTTTAACGAGGAAGGCCTTGAAATATTCGGAAGATATTTTATTAATATCGGGGAAGCTGCAAAGCGGGGAACCGTGAAATATGTCTTTACCGATAATGCCGCCATGAAGGACCGCGCGGCAGGGGAAAAACCCTACTTTGCTGTGGCAATAAAAAGCAGGAACGGGTCCCCCGTTCTCTCAAACAGGGACGTTCGAAAAATTCTCAGCAGTCCCGAAACCAGGAAAAACCTCAGGAACTGCAGAGTTATCTTTATAATAGACAGGCAATAGAATATGAATCCCGTTACTAAAATAATCACCCCTATTCTGAACGCAGTAAGCGGATTTATCGGCAGTGTTGATACAAAGACTGTAACCCTTATCCGGCAGATGTTTTTTATGGTCATTTTTGTACTCTGCGCAATAGGTGTTTATATCGGTTACTCATCGGGCAGAGATGCCGCGCAGATCAAGAACCCTCCCCTGGCGGAATACACCAGAGACCTGTTTCAGCTGGACAGGAAGATGGAGAGAGAAGAAGCCAGGTTCGGGTCTCTGCTGGAATCAGAACAGCTGAACGAAATGAAATACAGCGACAGGGCAAAGATAGAATTTCCCAATCGTAACGACATGGTCCCTGAAAAGAAAGAGGGGATCATTGAACCTGAAAGCAGTATAAAACACCGGAGCGGACCGGGAACCTATGAAGGACGGAGTATCGTTGAAGGTGACTACAACAGTACAGGGAGAATAAAACCTGGCGTTTCTCCTCTTGACAAAAAACTCAAACACGAGGAACCGGAAATTATCAAGCAAAAAGAGACTCCAGTGAAAAGTATCCGGGAAGAGAAAAAGGAGAAAATGAAGGGTCCTGAAAATCATATGAGAACACCCTCTCCCATTAATAAAGACCAGGGGATAATTGAATAATGATAAAGATTCTATCTGTACTATCAGTGCTGTTCCTTGTTGTGCCTCTCTACTCAAAGGATTTCAATAAAACCGAAGAGATCATCAACACCCTGCTGAAAAACCGGGAAGAAACAGAAAAAGCCCCGGTAAAAGTTCCGGCCCCGGCTGAAAAGACCGGGAAGGAACCCGTTGAGGAGGAAAAAGAGGCTGCGGATAAAAAGCCGGCCGGGATGTCATCCCCCGATGAGATCCTACTTAAGACAGGGATACAACTCTATAACAGCAATCTTCTTGACCACGCGGGAGATAAGTTCAGGGAACTGGCCAGAGATTATCCCCGAAGTCCCTATCTTGACAGCTCACGGATATGGCTCTCCCGGATCTCTATTAAGAAATACAGGTACGATAATGCCATAAAGGAGCTTTCGGAAATAAAGAGTGATTCGGGGGAGTACCCCATGGCCCTCTATAATACCGGGTACTGCCATATGGTGAAGGGTAATGAGATCAAAGCTATTGAGTTTTTTCACAGGGTTTCATCCCGTTTCCCTGACCACCAGCTGGCAGACAATGCAATCCTCTATTCGGGGAAAATATTCCTCAGGAACAGGAAAGGGGACCAGGCACTTGAATCCGCAATTAAACTTGTGAAATTTTACGGCAGCAGGGAAACAGCCGATGATGCGTACTATCTCCTGGGTAAAATCTATGAAAAGGACCCCCTCCTGAAAGACCCGGAAATGGTAAGGACTATTTACCGGAAGTTCCTGAAAAAAGCCGACTCGGGAGACCCTGTCTTTAAAAGGTCCCCCCTTATCGTCAGAGTAAAAAAAGACCTCCGGTATATTGAGAAGAACTACTTCAGGCTCGGGAACTAACCGGGCTGTCCCTCCCCCTTTTCCAGGTAGACTGTCTGTGTAGGAAAAGGAATACTGATCCCCTCTCTCTGCAGGGTTTGATAAACCAGCTTTGTTGCTTCAATCCACTTTCCATACTGGTTCACATAGTCGGGGACCCAGAACTTGGCCTGAAAGTTTAGGGCAAAATCACCCATTTGGTAGAAAACAACCGCCGGGGCCGGGTCTTCGGCAATATCCGGGATCGTTTTCAAGGCATCGATCACAACTCTTTCAACCTTGTCAACATCCGACCCGTAGGAAACGGTAAACTCAACTACAACCCTTATCATGGGATCGGGAAGGACCGAATTTTTGAATTTTTTGTTCATCAGGTCGCCGTTTGGGATGACGATTATCTCATTATCATACGTCTGTATCTTTGTGTTCCTGAGGCCGACCTCTTTTATGACACCGGTATCTCCATCAATGGTTACTTTATCTCCAACAGCGAATGACTGATCAAGGATAAGGACTATGCCCCCGATGATATTTGCCAGGCTGTCCTTGACCGCGAATCCTATGGCAAAACCCGCGATCCCCAGGGACGCGATAAGCGGCGCGATATCCACGTTAAACCGGGAGAGTACCATGATAATACCTATGGAGAGAACAATGACCCGCGAGACCTTTACGAAGAGAGGAACAAGATCATCATCAATGCGGGAATCCAGCTTCGACGCGACCTTGTGCCCCCAGGATCTTATGACAATGACCACGACATTTGAAACGATATAAGTTACCAGAATAATGATAACCGCTGTTGTGATATTTGAAAACTGAAGGTTTATTGCCGGTGAAAGTTTCAGGGAGAAGATTGCCATCTTCAGACCAAAAAAGAGAACGATCCACTTTGTGGGTTTCATGGATATATCCACGATCTCTTCATCCATGGATATTGCTGTCTTCCGCGTGATCCTTTTCAACACCTTTTCAAAGAAGAGCGCAACGATCTTTGAGAGGAAATAGAAGAAGAGGAGGATAAGGACGGAAAAAATCCACCTGTTCTTTACAATGATGCCCATCTGAGAGTTTCTTACCCTGTTGAGTAACCTGATGAATATATTCTCATCCTTTTCATATATCTTGAAATAATCTTCCTTTAAGATATATGTCTTTATCCAGGTATCCATGACATGTGAGAAGCGTGAAAGCGCCGACAGAAAGAGATCATCCATGAGAATATCTTCCGTTTCGCCCTCAAGGGCCGCTGCCCCGGGAGCTGTAAGCGCCATGTAATCCATTCTGAGAAATTTTCCCTGGACGATATAGCGGCCCATGATAACCGAAAAGGCGCCGGTCCCCGAGAGGACCTTTTGTCCGGTCTTTTTGTCATACGATATTTCGATTTTCAGGTTTTTCTCAGCCAGGAGGGTTTTTGATTCTTCCGCGTCCAGAATTCTGACACCCTCCAGATCTTTAATGGACTTTTTAATCAATTCCGGGACATAGGTTGAGAGATATTTTAACCCGGAACCGGAATAATTATCAAAGGGAAGAATAAGGATTTTTTTATCTTGCTTTTCCGGTTCTTTTCCAAAAAGTGTAACAGCTGTAAATACCAACAAAAAGAAAACAAGTATCCTGGATCTCATAGGCTCCTCTCAGAAAATCGATTTTTTACCCGGCAATAGATCTACCTTTTTTTTGAACAACTAAATTTTGCAGCAAGAATGACCCGTCTCATTTTTCATTGCATCGTTATGAGTAACTGCCCGGCTATGTATAAAAATTGGCATATTGATAAAAAGATATAACTGATGTTTTTAGTTAATATACATATTTTTAATCATAGAGCTGAGTAGTTACCATTATTATTCATAATTCTGCAGTTAATCTTTTTATTTATACTGAAAGAAATACATTAGTCAATTTTTTTTCCGGTATTCCCTGTTATTTATTTGACATTATTAGAAGAAACTAATTTTATTAGTGTAATCGTAATTATTCAGCTGTTTAAAAGAACAAGCACAAATCCGGGATGTCTCCGCCGCCTTCGGCGGCGGAGACATCCCGGTGATATTTTAATCAGATATAACTGAGCAATAACATGCAATCTATCAACAGGGAACAGCCAATGGCCACGAAAAAATCTGATCTGAACGAAAGATACATGAGCACACAGCTTTCTTCAAACATGGAAGACTATATTGAAACAATATCAATGCTTGCTGATGAAAACAAAATTGTTCGTGTAAAGGATATCGCATCACGGCTTGAGATTAAAATGCCAAGTGTTACCGCTGCATTGAATAAACTCAAGGAGCTGGGACTGATCGACTATGAGAAATATGGATACATAGAACTTACCCGAAAGGGCAAGCAGACAGCGGACAAGATCTGCCACAGACATTACTGCCTCACCGATTTTTTCAGCGAGATCCTCAAGCTTAATAGTCATGAAGCGGAAAGCGTGGCCTGCAAACTTGAGCACGATATTTCAACCGAAGCATGCAACCGCATCCACAAGTTCCTTGAATTCTATAAAAATGAAAAAAAGGGAAAAAAGGAGTGGATAAAGAAACTGGACAGGATCCTTGAAACCGAATGAGCATATAAAAAAGGCGGGGTTTAAAACCCCGCCTTTTTTCTCTTTATCTATTTCTTTGCCTTGGCTTCCTTTGCTTCCCTGTATTTTCTGAGGACCTCTTCCTGTATTGACTGTGAAAGAGGTACATACTGGTAAAACTCCATTGAATAGTTGGCCCTTCCGCTTGAAAGCGACCTGAGCTGTGTGGCGTATCCGAACATCTCCATAAGCGGCACAAACCCGTTGAGCTTCTGTGCTCCCTTCCTGTACCTTCTCATGGATTCAACTTTTCCTCTTCTCTTGTTGAGGTCACCCACAACGTCTCCGATATAATCATCCGGTGTATTCACCTCGATCTTCATCATCGGCTCAAGGAGTACCGGTTTTGCCTTCATAAAACCTTCCTTGAAACAGATCGACGCGCATGTTCGGAAAGCCATGTCAGAGGAGTCAACCGCGTGAAATGATCCGTCAAGGAGGACAACCTTAACATCAACAACAGGGAAATCGGTGAGGATACCCCCATCCATTGTGGCTTCAATTCCTTTTTGTACAGAGGGAATAAATTCCGTGGGGATGTTCCCGCCCTTGATCTTGTCAACAAACTCAAAACCCTTCCCTTCGTTGGGCTCTATCCTCATGACAGTATGGGCAAACTGGCCCTTGCCTCCCGTCTGCTTGGAGAACTTGTGCTCGCAGTCAGCCTCAAGGGTAATTGTTTCCCTGTAAGCAACTGCCGGTTCACCCACTTCAACTTCAACATTGAATTCATGCTTGAGCCTGTCGATAATGATCTCCAGGTGGAGTTCACCCATCCCGGCAATAATTGTCTCGTTGGTCTCGTCATCAAACCGTGTCTGGAATGACGGGTCTTCGTTGGCAAGCTTGTTGAGGGCGATACCCATCTTTTCCTGCTCTTTTCTTGTGGGAGGAGTGACCTTGAGTTCAATGACCGCAGGAGGAATATAAATCGATTCCAGAAAAAGAGGGTGCTCCCTGTCACAGAGCGTGTCCCCTGTCTTGGTGAACTTCATTCCGATAAGGGCCACAATGTCTCCGGGGCCCGCCACATCCACCTCTTCCCTCTCCTTGGCATGGATCCGGAGGATACGTCCTATCCTTTCATTTTTTCCTTTTGTTGAGTTCAGGACCTGCATTCCGCTCTTCAATTCACCGGAATAGACCCTGATGAAGGTCTGTTGTCCCACATAGGGGTCGTTGATAAGTTTGAAAGCAAGGGCGGCAAAGGGCTCGTGTGTTGACGGGGCCCTTTTATGAGACTTCTCCGGATCATCAATATCGATACCCACCATGGCGCCCACATCAGCCGGTGACGGGAGGTAATCGATGACAGCGTCCAGGAGAAGCCTTACTCCCTTGTTCTTGTATGCCGATCCGCAAAAAACGGGCGTAATATGCATATGCAGGGTAGCATCCCTTGCCGCCCTTTTAAGAATGTCCGCAGGGACCTCCTTCTCTTCAAGAAAAAGTTCCATGATCTCTTCATCAAAATCCGCGAGCTTCTCAATAAGCAGGTTTCTTGCTTCAGCAGCTTTCTCCCTGTATTCTTCGGGAATATCGAGGACCTCTCGTTCGAACTCCGTGAAAACATACGCCTTCTGATCGATAACATCAATGCTGCCTGTAAAATTATCCTCGTTCCCGATGGGGACATGAAAAGGAACAGGATTGGCATCGAGATACTTGTCCATCTGCCCAACCGCTTCATCAAAATCAGCTCCAATTCTGTCCATTTTATTTATAAAGGCAATCCTGGGCACCTTGTACCTGTCTGCCTGGTTCCATACAGTTTCACTCTGGGGCTCAACACCTGCGACAGCGCAAAAAAGCGCCACCATCCCGTCTATGACCCTGAGGGATCTTTCTACTTCAACGGTAAAATCAACGTGTCCCGGTGTATCAATGATATTTACCTGGTGTCCTTCCCACTCACATGAAATAGCGGCAGAAGCAATTGTAATGCCCCTCTCCTGTTCCTGTTTCATGAAGTCCATTGTTGCCTGCCCGTCATGTACCTCACCAAGCTTCCGGGTAATTCCGGTGAAATAGAGCATCCTCTCTGTAACTGTGGTCTTACCGGCATCAATATGAGCGGCAATCCCGATGTTTCTTACCTTTTGTAGTGGCATTTCGTATTTATCTCCAAAATAGTGTTAATGAGTTTCCGGTTATAAGAGAAATTTTATCAGTTAATGAAAAAATATGAGTGATATCCCCCCTTTGCCAAAGGCATTGGGAAAATTTTAATAATATTTCACTGAATATGAATAATTTTTAACCATAGTGCCAAGTCATTATCATAAAATAAAGTGGCATACTTATTGGAAGGGTGTTTTTGGTCAACTAATTTTCTGATTCCAGGATCTTAAGAAGATCAACCTGGATTTTGGCTTTACCGGTCATTGTGGATTCAGGGTAATTCATGACGATGTCCCGGAAAACCTCAGCAGCTTTACTGTTATATCCCATCTTCTGATAGCATACGCCCATATTATAGTAGCCTTCGATACCGCTGTCACTATTGCTGAATTCCTCAAAAAGCCGCCTGTAAATCCCGGCCGCCTTCTGGTAGTCAAGCCTGGTAAAGTATATCCGGGCGATATTGTCATAGGCTTCGTCCCTGTGGGTCCCCGAGAGAAAGATTTCCAGGTATTCATTAAGCTCCTCAAGCGCCTTATTGTATCTTCCCAGTTCAACAAACCTGTAGCCGTTCCTGTACTTGAGATCGTCGGCAACCCGGTCAAGGTTCAGACCTTTATTGTTATTCTGCGCTGCCAGGGGAAGAGAGACCAGCAGGATTAAAGGGATGAGATAATTATTCATGAATTTCATATTATTTATATCGACAACATTTATAAATCAGTAAATAATCATCTGATGAATAAATAAGATTTTATTAACATAACTATTGCATTTTAACGATAATTATGATAATTACTCAGTTATGTATAAGAATAATCTTATTTATAATAAAGCATAACTTATATGTCCCCGCCGCCCAAGGCGGCGGGGACATATTGTTGAAATTTTAGATAAAAACAGTTATTATTAGCCATAGAGCTGAGTAGTTATTATTAAGGGACATCAGGGAGGCACAATGAGCAGGTTATTTGATATATATGGGAAAAAGATTCAAAAGGGTGAATTAATCTTTAAAGAGGGTGATAATGCCGATGTCCTTTACATGATCCATAAAGGTAAAGTTGAAATAAAGAAAAAATCGGGGAATATCCAGAAGACCCTGCAGGTCCTGGGAGAGGGTGAATTTGTAGGCGAAATGGCTGTCATCGATTCTCTTCCCCGGTCAGCCGATGCCGTGGCCCTGGATGACTGTCAGCTCATTGAGATGGACAAGGTATCATTTGATACAAGTATAAAGGAGAATCACCAGTTTGCAATAGGTGTTATCCAGTTTTTAACAAAACGTCTCAGGGACATAAATGATAAATTTATCAACCTGTCAAGAGAGAACATGTCTCAAAAGATAAAGACTGAACTTTTAAAGGAGATAATAACCGGCGGGAAAAAGGACAAAACAGGAAGCTGGTATCTCCTTGAGTTTTCTTCTCTCCTGGAAAACCTTAAATCCGTATTTGCAATCAGGCCGGAGAAACTTGTTATTCTCCTTGATGAACTTATTGACGAACAATTTATAAGCTACAAGAAAGACTCCGCGGGAACAAAATGGGTTGCCTACAAGGTCAACAGGTAAAAATAAGATGCGATCAACCGTTATCATCATATCCGCGACTCTCCTTATTTTTTTCAATATCCGGGTAGCATACACCCGGGAAACCATCAAACAAAATCCGGCAGAAAAAAAGGAGATGACCGCAAAAAAGTCATCTCCCGGCATCAACGCCAACAAAAAAGCAGGGACCTCCCCTTCCGAAAAGACCGGAACCGGAAAATCCAGCGGGACACAGAAACCGCAGTTGAGTGAAAAGGAGCTGAAAAAACTCAAGGCAAAAAGAGAAAAGGAGAAAAAGAGGACCGAATACATTGAAAACACCCTGGATTACGGTATCCAGAAGGACAGGCTTGAAGCGCTGAACAGGATCAAGATGATCAGGATGGATGAGTTCCGGATTCGTCTTGAGGATAAACTGGTAAAGCTTATCGGCAAAGAAATTAATCCCCAGGTACTCAAGAAGGCAATATACACGGCGGCAGATATGAAAATTCTCAAAGCCATAGACCCGATCATCGTTCATATAGACAACGAAGATGAGGACGTGGCAATCGCGTCTGCATATGCCCTGAAGAAACTGAATGGAGTGCAGGGAAAGGACAAACTGATCGGGAAGCTGAAAAAACAGGACCTGAGAAAGGATTCCAACCTCACCGGAACCCTCATACAGACCCTCGGCTCTTTTCAAGCAAAGGAACTTATTACATTTGCCATTGAGAAAATCAGGGACCCGAAAACGACGAAACTGGTCAGAGAGTCTTTTGTGCTCTACCTGGGCAGAATAGAAGCCCCGGAATCAAAAAGAATCCTCACGGAGCTCTACAAGGACCCGGAGGAAGACCTGGTAATACGGGCATACGCGGTAAACTCACTTTCGAAGCTCGGAGCTGCCGAATCAACCGGGATCATAAAAGATGTACTCAAAGAGATTGATTCTTACCCCTTTAAGAAAAAAAAGAGATACTACAACCTCAGCATCTATTCAGTTGCCGCACTTGTGAAGCTTGGTGATAAAAGTGCCTTTGAGAAGCTCCTGGAAGCGCTGAAAAGCGACAATACCGCTGTCAGGTTAAAAGCCATATCCCTTATTAAAGAAATCGATGATGAAAGAACTGTTGACATTTTAAAATATAAATTAAAATATGATCCGAGTAAAAAGGTAAGGGCCGAAGCGGAAAAGGCCCTGAAAGAGATCGAGGGAAACAGGACTAAACGGAAGCAGAATAAAGAACAGGCCGGCAGAAACATCAAGAGTATAAAAAACAGTAAGTAGATTTACGACTCTTATCAAGACGGACCTGTTGGTGACAACAATGAACCAGCACTCACACTATGAACAGAAAAGCAACCTGGGGAGACTAAAAGAGCTATTTACACTCTCCGCGTTTATATTAATTGCAGCTCTCATATCAATTGTGATCATGGACCTTCTGGTTCTCCCGATCAGCCTCTTCGCGATAAACCGGAAAAGTGCTTTCAACTTTATTGTCAGGGACGTTTCAATATTTGTTGTTCTTTTTATTATTATCCTGATGCTTGTTTTAAAAATCATTCGAATGCACAGAGACGGCTTTACAACTTCTCAGATCATAAAATATCTGCTCATGAGGCCATTAAGAGCGATACTGACATTTTTTCTTATCCTGATCACAAGCGGTATAGTCATCACTCTCCTCTCCCTGATCCTCAATTTCAACTATTACCGCATATACCTTTTTACCCAGATCTGACATGGCGGCCACCTTCGATAAATACTTTCTGCATCTTCCTCCCTTTGACAGGGCCGGTAACTTTTTTAAATTCTGGGACAGGTCCCTTGCTGATTTTAAAAAAAATCCCATAAATCCTGACTTCCAGAAGGAGAAAAAACCTGAAGATCGTTTTCTGTCTTACAGGGTCACTTACAGCGGTTTTCTCAAAACCGGTATTACCGGTGAGCTCCTTGTTCCTTCAAAAAAGAAAAAACCGAGAGTCATCATTGACATTCATGATTATAACAGTAATACGCGGTTCAGAAGAGACAAACTGGACAACAGGTTCGCATACCTGTTCCTGAGGCTGCGGGGGCATGACCGGCTCCACACCCGGAAGGAGGGCGAACCGAAAACCCCCGGTTTCATGATCGAACATATCCTTGATATCAATACCTACTATGTGAAAGCCGCCTTCCTTGATGTTTACAGGTCTATTGATGTACTCCGGCTGAACAAGGATCTTGACTGCAGCTCAATAGGCCTCATGGGAAAGGGATTCGGGGCAGCTGCCGCGCTTTTTACCGCGGCATTTTCAGACCGGGTGAAAGCCCTTGTACTGGAAACGCCCTCATTCAGCTATCTTCCCCTGGGACAGAACATCTCCACCAGTGATGCTACCGGGGAGATAAACGAGTTCATAACTTCCCGAAAGGGGAATAAAAAAGTTATCAAGGACAACCTGACCTACTTCGATGCCATCAATTTCAGTGACAGGGTAAAACAGCCGGTTCTTGTGACAGTGGGCCTCAAGGACACGATTTCTCCCCCTGAGTGTGTCTTTGCCCTTTTTAATCACCTTGAATGTGAAAAGACAATTGAGGTCTATCCCGAAGAAGGAAACGACGCGGGGGGAAGCGAACAGTTTAGAAAATCAATGAAATGGCTCGGAGATAAAATTCTCTCCTCGTGCTGAGCCCGCGTGATTTTTAACAAACATGATGAGTTAAAAATCACGCAGTCGAAGTACTAAAGAGGCTCCCCGGTGATATAGGGGACGAATGTGGCCTCTCCGATATCCTCCGTAGTTGTCTCATAGCCCCTCACCTTGATGATTTTTCTGATCGTATGGCCGGAACCGTTGCTCACCGGGATGACAAGCCTGCCCCCATCCTCCAGCTTATTGAGGATATCCTCCGGGAGAATATCGGCCCCCGCGGCCACGATAATTGAGTCAAAAGCGCCCCTTGCCGCGTTAAAATCATCCGAGTGGATAAAGCCGATATTCCTATAGTTCAGGGAATTCAGCAGGCGTTCGGCCCTCCTCTTGAGCTCCCCTATCCTCTCAACGGTAACAAGGTAACCGCACAAACCCGCCAGTATGGCCGATTGATAACCGGAACCGGTCCCGATCTCAAGGACCCTTTCCCGTCCTTTGAGGTCCAGGGCCTCTACCATCCTTGCGATCACTGATGGCCGTGACACTGTCTGACCGAAACCGATCGGCAGGGAGACGTCCTTATACGCATTGTAGCGCAGGGCCTCCGACACAAAGCGGTGCCGGGGAACTCTTCTCATCATCTCCAGGACCCGGGGAGAACTCACTCCCGAACCGGAAAGAGACGCGGCGAAGGATTCCCTGATATATTTCAGAGAACTTTTTTCCGTCGTTCCGTTCCATAGATTACTGCCCTGGTACAAAATAACCTCCCCAGATAAGCCCCTGCCGGTTCTTGTATTTAACTTCAAGCTTCACGTTTGACCACCACCCTGTAAAAGAGGCAGGCTTATAGGTGGAGTAGACAAGTACATACCTGTACTCCTCGTTCCCCTTTATCCTGTCATAGATCTTTCTGAGGCTGTTCAACTGGCTGGGCCGGGCGGTAAATCCCCCGGTTTCCCGGGCAATTCTTACCAGGGAAGAGTGGGGCTCTCTGAAAGATATTATGTAAACCGGTATGTAATGCGTCTTCGCGTAATTAATAATATTTCTCTCGGTATACCTGGTATAAGAATCTTCCGATACCGAACCGTCTGTGACCAGGACGATCCCTCTCCTGTTGAGCCTTCCCAGGAGCTGCGACAGGGCATTGTAGAGGGTTGCCCCAACATTCTTTCCGCTTTTATAGATGGAGATTTTCTTTCCCTCTCTGTCACTTTTTTCATTACGCCTCCTGAGGGCCCTGAGGGTCCTCCTCCGGCTCCAGTCAAACCCGGTGACCTCCCGGTAATCGCTGTTGAAATTTATCAGCTTGATGCTGTCGTTTTTCTTCATCTTTTTCAGAATGAAGTCCGAGACCCAGGGAATCTCGTTATGAAATCCCCTGGCCTCCTCCGATCTGTCCACGCAGAGTATGATGGAGGCCGACCTGGCCATGTTTTTCAAATAATCTGTTTCAAAGCGGGTTATCCGGGCCTTGTCCTCGGTGATCCTGAAATTCCGGGAATCGAGGTTATAGACGGGGCGCCCGTCCTTCCCCCTGACATTGAGATAAAAGGCCACCGTGGGAAAATTTGACGTATCGACAGAGGTAATCTCCAGTTCGATATTGGAGTAGACCTTCTCCACAGGGGAAAAGAGCATAACAGCCTCGTAATGGTTATCAAGGCTGTAGATATAACCGTCCCTGTCGACAATGGCCGAGGTCAACCTGCCGAATTTCCCCAGCTCTCCCTCCCACGCGTTAAAGAGAGCGGATGTTTTGTTCTCTGTGTCATATATGATAAGTCCGTTTTTGCTGTCGGATATGAGGAGCTTGTTCCCGTGGCCGGTAATCCCCCGGGGAGATTCCATTCCCCTGACCTCACGGTTTTCTCTGAAATTCCCCGATTCATCGAAAAGAGCAAGCCGCCTGTTCCCTGTATCGGTAATATAAACCCCGGACCCGCTTACCGCAATGTCCGTGGGATTATCAAGCTCGCCCTCATACTCCCCTTTTTTCCCGAACTGGAGTACAAACCGTCCCTTTTTATCAAACTTCTGGACCCGGCTGTTTCCCGAATCAACAACATAGAGGTATCCCTGTGTATCGAAGCATACACCCTGGGGACCATAGAACCTGCCCTCGCCCTTTCCGGGGCCCCCCATGGAGGAGATGACCCTCCCCTCCGGGTCCATGAAATAGACAAGGTCTCTTTTAAAATCGGACACCGCAAGCTTTCCCTTATGGTTGTCAATACCGTAAAGCCGCGAGTCCAGGTCGGGCCTCACGGTTGCAATCCCCTCCCCGTTGGAATCGATCTTGATCACCTTCCCCGAAGCAAACGAGGTAATATAGATGTTCTTCTCCCTGTCCACCGTAAGGTCAATGGGGCCGCTGAAGCCGTACATCTTCAGCCTGCTGGAATAATAGATTTCGTTGAGAATGATATTATTATACCTGAAGCCCGTATCTATCCCCGCCTCCCTGTACCGGAGAGAATTGATCCGCCCCTTTATGGAGACATCATCGGGTACAAGCTCAGAGTAGTTTTCAAGCTCCCTGAGAGATTCGTCCGTAAAACCGGCGAGAAGGTATGACCGGGCCAGGTAGTCACGGGCGGAGGTATAATCGGGATACTCTTTCACGGCCTTTCTGAAAAATTCCACCGCTGCAAGGTACTGCATTTTATTAAAGAAGTTCATCCCCCTCCTGAATGAGGATTTTGCCATTTCAAACTTAACAAAGTCCCGTGAATCGGGGAAGATCTCTCCCGGAAATAAAATCGAGAAAACCAGCAGAGACGCTGTTATACATTTATGAAGGGGAAAAATCGGGTTTTTATCCATTTTTTTCATATTAATGAAGATCTGAACGAATATTTACTCTTAATATCGACGTAAATTATGTCTCGAAATACGATTTTTTACCGGCTGATAAATCACCCCAGCCCCGGCAATCGGATCATGTGACATAATCTCACAGGCGATAGGATATTTATCAAGGAAAAAAAGGGATTGTTCGGAAAAATTTCATATTCAGAATTGGTGTTACGGCGGATACACTTTCATAGTCATTATATTTCCGCTGTTA
This sequence comes from Spirochaetota bacterium, assembly GCA_050298055.1. Classification (GTDB taxonomy): domain Bacteria; phylum Spirochaetota; class UBA4802; order UBA4802; family UBA5550; genus JBNKTL01. Next base: position 14,850 of record JBNKTL010000040.1, on the reverse strand, counting down.
TATCATCTTCCGGGTCCCGGCCCTGTGCCAGGACCCTTTCCCGGAATTATGGCCAGGTTGGTTCAGTGTTCCCTGCACCCCAGCCTGTTGAAAAATTTAAGTGGCTGGGATTACTGGTCACGTCCCAGCCGCTGAGATCATGTCCTGAAAAAACAGAGGCGTAGTAAAACATATAGTTCATATTTGTGACACTGCCTAAAGTCCAGCCGCTCATATCTCCATTAAAAGAATCGGCATAAAAAAACATAAAGCTCATATCTGTGACACTGCTCACATTCCAGTTAGCGAGGCTTCCATTAAAGGAATCGGCACCATAAAACATACATTGCATCGTTGTGACACTGCCAAGATTCGGGCCCCAGGAACTGAGGTCTCGATTAAAAGAAGCGGCTCCATAAAACATATAGCTCATATCTGTGACACCGCTTACATTCCAGCCGTTGAGATCTCCATTAAAGGATGCTGCATCACGATACATATTGCTCATATTTTGGACACTGCCAAGATACGGACCCCAGGAACTGAGGTCTTGATTAAAAGAAGCGGCTCCATAAAACATACTGCTCATATTTGTGACACTGCCAAGATACGGGCCCCAGGAACTGAGATCTTGATTAAAAGAAGCGGCTCCCAAAAACATACTACTCATATTTGTGACACTGCTCACATTCCAGCCACTCATATCTCCATTAAAAGAAGCAGCGCCCTGAAACATAGTATACATAGCTGTAACACTACTCACATCCCAGCTGCTGAGATCTCTATTAAAAGAAGTAGCGCCCTGAAACATAGCAGGCATAATTGTGACATTGCTCACATCCCAACTGCTGATATCTCCATTAAAAGAAGTGGCACCATAAAACATATAGCTCATATTTGTGACATTGCTCACATCCCAACTGTTGAGGTCTCCATTAAATGAAGTAGCACCAGAAAACATATTCTGCATACTTGTGACATTTGTGAGATCAGGGGCATCGGCGGCGTTAGAGGTGAGGTTTTTGCATCCGGAATACGCATTAAGCATATTTTGCCATGCAATTGCTCCCCAATGCTCAATAGTCAGAATTTTCTCCCTGTCTCCGGTACCATTAAAGTATATTGCCGGAAATGTTCCGGTGATAATTACCACATATGTGCCGGGAGAAGCATAGGTATGGGTTATCGCGGTTGTTATATTAGTATCGGTATTGCCGTCTCCCCAGTCTACGGAGTAATCATATGTTCCGAAATATATTGGGATGGTTATCTGGTCATCGTCTGAATCGCCGGGGTTGTCCGTCTTCCAGGTTGTAGCAAATCCATCAGTCCACCTGGCATAGAGGACCACGTTTTCGCTCCCCATGGAAAAGCTATTGCCTCCGGTATATGTTGTACCGCTGCCGTCTTTCGCGGTGTTCCACCCGGCAAAGCCGTAGCCTGTTCTGGTCAGGCCTTCCGTGTTTCCCAGGATTGTGACGGACTGGCCCTCTTCATAGTAAGTAGTGTCAACGGGGACTGTCCCTCCTGCCGCGCCGTTGCCATTGTAGGTGACGGAATGCAAGGGAAAATTGAAGAATTCAGCTCTGTCACAGCCTGTTAATGCCCCGGCAGAGAATAGTAAAACCAAGAGTAAATAAAAAAACTTTTGAAAAGAACTCTTATGTTTCATAATAGAATCTCATCTTTACTCATGCTATATTTTTTATTTCTTCAAATAAAACCTGTTAAGCCCGCCCGGTTGCGCTGAAATCCGGAAAAGTCGCTTCAAAAAAGAACCTCTCATGAGCACAGAGAACCTTTATAAAAACCCGGCTCCCGGACAGAACGGGATAACATAATAGTTGTCAGTTGATTTCAATCCCCTTGTTATAATATACTTAGTTTTATTTTTTTTTGTACAAAAAAATAATTGATATTTTATTTTTTTTTGATAAATTTTTTTTTATATTTCCCCCTTTACACGGGAACCGGGAACTCAGAGAAGTTGATTTTTCTCTATCATGAATTCAGTGATTACACAAAAATTGAGGAGAGAGTCTGGGAAAAAATAATTGGAGTGAAAAAAATCCTGAATTACCAGGTAAAAGTCAGCTCCTGTTGAGTGAAGGGAGCATGCATCAAAGAATCTTTTTCAAATACTGCCCGGTGTAAGATGACCTGACCTTCGCTACATCCTCGGGAGTACCTTCCGCCACAACCGTGCCCCCGCTGTCTCCCCCTTCGGGGCCCAGGTCGATGACCCAGTCCGCGGTCTTTATCACATCCAGGTTGTGCTCTATAACGATCACGGAATTTCCCTTCTCCACAAGAGAGTTGAGGACACTGATCAGCCTCTTGATATCGGCGAAATGAAGCCCGGTGGTGGGCTCATCGAGGATGTAGATGGTCTTTCCCGTGGCCCTCTTGGAAAGCTCCGTTGCAAGCTTCACCCGCTGGGCCTCGCCCCCCGAGAGGGTTGTGGCTGACTGCCCCAGCCTGATATACCCGAGGCCCACGTTGTTCAGGGTCTCAAGCCTCGACCGGGCGGGAGGAATGCTCTCGAAAAACTCAAGGGCCTCCTCAACGGTCATCTCCAGGATTTCATGGATATTCTTCCCCTTGTACCTCACCTCAAGGGTCTCGTGGTTGTATCTCTTCCCCTTGCAGACCTCGCAGGTCACATAGACGTCGGGGAGGAAGTGCATCTCGATCTTTTTGAGCCCGTCACCCTGGCACGACTCGCACCTTCCTCCCGGGACATTGAAAGAGAACCTTCCCGGGGCATAACCCCTGATCTTCGACTCCTGCAGTTTGGCGAAGAGGTCGCGGATAGGAGTAAAAAGGCCGGTATAGGTGGCGGGGTTGGAGCGGGGAGTCCTGCCGATGGGAGACTGGTCGATATCGATCACCTTGTCCGCGTTTTCCAGTCCCCTGATTTCCTTGAACTTCCCCGGGTACTCCTTGGACCTCATGAGAAGTGAAGACAATGCTTTATAAAGGGTCTCGATGACAAGGGTGGATTTTCCCGAACCGGAAACACCGGTGACGGCGGTAAAGACCCCCAGGGGGAATTTGACATTGAGGTTCCTGAGATTGTTCTCCGCCGCGCCCTTCACTTCTATGTGCGCCGCCGGTTCCCGTCTTTTATCCGGCACCTCTATCTTCTTTCTTCCCGACAGGAAGTCCCCTGTTATTGACTTGTCACAACCCTCCATCTCCCGGGGGACGCCGGTACAGACAACATATCCCCCGTGGAGCCCGGCGCCGGGGCCAAGGTCCACGACATAGTCCGCGAGCCTGATGGTCTCTTCATCATGTTCCACAACGATCACCGTATTCCCCAGGTCCCTCATCTCCATGAGTGTCTTGAGGAGCTTGCCGTTGTCCCGCTGGTGAAGGCCGATACTCGGTTCATCCAGGACATAGAGGACACCGGTGAGGCTCGAACCGATCTGGGTGGCCAGGCGGATCCTCTGGGACTCTCCCCCGGAGAGTGTACCCGCCGCCCTGTCCAGTGTCAGGTACTCGATCCCCACGTCGTTGAGGAACTTGAGCCTTGATGTTATCTCCTTGAGGACCTGTTTCGCTATCTTGGCCTCGGTCATATTGAGTTTTATCTCCGCAAAATGCGTATACGCGTCTTTTATGGAAAGGGCCGTAATCTCGTCGATGGACCTGCCGGAGACCTTCACCGCCAGGCTTTCGGGACGCAGCCTCCTGCCCCCGCAGCTGTCACAATCCTGGTTTGACATGTAGCCTTCCATCCAGATCCGCATGTTCTCGGACTTGGTCTCCCTGTACCGTCTTTCCAGGTTGGGAAGAACACCCTCGAATTTTCTCGCGAACCTGTATTCCGCGTCGCTCCGTTTCACATCGTAGTTCATTTTGTTTCCGCCGGACCCGTAGAGGATCACGTTTTTCACCCTCTCGGGGAGGTCCTTCCAGGGAGTGTCGGCATTGAACCTGAGGCTCTTCTCCAGGGCGGCAATCTGTTCCAGGTACCAGTAACTTGTGGTTTTTCCCCAGACCTCCAGGACCCCCTCGTTAAGGGACTTTTCCGGGTCGGAGACGATCCTCTCGGGATCAAACCTCATGATAAATCCCAGGCCGCTGCACTTCTCGCAGGCGCCGTAAGGGCTGTTAAAGGAGAACATCCGGGGGGAGAGTTCGGGGATGGAGATATTGCAGTCGGGGCATGAGAGCTTTGAGGAGAAGAGCTTCTCCTCGCTGCCCATGAGGACAAGGATCAGGCCGTCGGAAATATCCATGGCCGTTTCAACGGAATCCGCCAGCCGCGGCCGGATGCCGTCCTTTTTCACCAGCCTGTCAACAACCACCTCGATGGTGTGCTTTTTGTTTTTTTCCAGCCTGATATCTTCATCCAGGGTCCTTATCTCGCCGTCCACCCTCACCCTCACGAAACCCTTCTTCCGGGCGGACTCAAGCTCCTCAACATGCTCGCCCTTTCGTCCTTTCACCACGGGGGCAAGTATCTGCATCTTTGTCCCGGTCTTAAAGGTCATGATGGACTCAACGATCTGGTCCACGGACTGGGACGTTATCCTTTTACCGCACTTGTAACAGTAGGGGACCCCTATCCGGGCAAAGAGCAGCCTGAAGTAATCGTATATTTCGGTCACCGTCCCCACAGTGGACCGGGGGTTGCGGTGGGTTGTTTTCTGTTCGATTGATATGGCGGGGGAGAGACCGTCGATGAAATCCACATCGGGTTTCTCCATGAGACCGAGGAACTGCCGCGCGTAGGCAGAGAGCGATTCTACGTATCTTCTCTGACCTTCCGCGTAAATGGTATCAAATGCAAGTGATGATTTTCCCGACCCCGAAAGCCCGGTAATGACTACAAGTTTGTCCCGGGGAATTTCCAGTGAGATGTTTTTGAGATTATGTTCACGCGCCCCTTTAACAATAATATTTCGCGAACTCATATCTGTGTAATGTTCATAGAACCACACATGGGGCAGATAACCTCTAACTCTTCCTCTTCGTCTTCAAGATTGCCTTTGATCTTAACGACAATGTCATCCCATCTGTAATCACAATCCTCACAGGCAAAACTCATATGCACCTTGACTTCCTCTCCTTCGGAGTCATCATCATCGCTGTACGAAGACGTGTCCTCATCCTCTAATTCTTCTTCATCATCATAGAAGTCATCTTCGTAAACTTCATCGTCAAACTCTTTTTCCTGAAAATCGTTTGTCATATGGCCACCCTGTTACTCTTTATATTGTCAATAAGATAATATAAATTTAATCTGACGGAAACATTTTTACAAAAAAAATTTCCGGGTAGATCTAAAAATTCCATTTTCTTCCGTGTCGCGTACTCCGGGAAAACACCACATAAATCGGCCTGCTGAAGCCCGATAATCGTCCTCTCTCAATTCTGTTTTCCACGAATATTGTGATAGATAAAAAAACTCCCTTTTTTTTGTCAAAAAAAAAACAGGGAAAAACCTATTTTTTCTTCGCGCCGCTTTTCCCTTTCCCCTGCAGGGTCCCGGAAACAGGTATTTCTCTTTCCGTGGTAAGGACCATGTCCCAGATACCCCAGAAACCGTTTTCCGTGGAGTAATCCCCAAAAACAATATCAAAGGTGTCATTGACCGTCATACCGTAGGGTATATCAATAAACTCCATTTTTTTCCTGTTAAGATCTTCGAACTTTATGATTTTAAGAAGCCTGTATCCTTTCTCTTCACTCCCTATAGAGATCCTGAGCACCTGCGGGGGATTTTTTTCCCCGGAGAACCGGAAACCCACAAAATCAATCCAGAGCCTGTAGAAGCACCCCTGTTTTATATCCGTGAGAACGATTTTCGATCCTCTCGAAGAGACATAGGCGGCGCTCCCGTCAACAACCGGCCCCCTGTCCTCAATGAGATACCCCCCCCTGCTTCTCCCCCAGTTATAGATCTCACGGCTTTTCAGTATCCTCTCCCACCCGGAAGCATATTTCTTCCATTTAGTGCTTCCCGGGTTATAGACCTTTACCCTGGATGAACAGCGTTCAGACGCATGCAGGGGCATGAGGGAGAGGAGGATTGCTGTTATGAGTGTATTTTTTATCATTTTTTTACTTCTGTCGTCTTCTCTCTGGCATCATGAGGAGCGATATTTTGTTCCGAGTTACAAGTTACAAGTTACAAGTTCATTATTCCACGATGCTACCTCTACAAATAATTAATCCATAAATCCTCCTCCGTCAAGCAGGAAAGTGAAAAAAAGTGAGATAAATAGTTGACTCCCCGCACTTTTTGCTCTACATTAAGGTATAGTTTTGAAAGACGTGGAAATGCCGGAGAGTATAAAGCTGTTACTTAACAGCTTTTTGGTATTTTCGCATATTAACTTTTTAAAAATTCAGGAGATGACAATTATGAAGAAATTTGTGGTTCTTTTAATCATGATAGCAGGATCATTTTTTGTGGGGTGTTTTGGGGGTGATGATGAGTTTTCATCGGCACAGTTGAAGTATACAAATTCTCAGACAGATACAACAACAGTTGAAGATATTAAATGGGTTGCTAATGGAACAACGAATCAGACATGGTCAGGGACACTGTCAAACGGCAGTTCAACTGCATATCAGACCATTACCGAAGACACCGGCCAATCAGAATGTCTGGGAGACGGAGGAACAACATACCAGCTTGAATATACGGATGGCAACGGGACCACGCAGCAGACTCTTACGGTTTCTGATGGGTCATCAAATACCTGGGACATCACAAGTGCAACTGCAAAGAAATAACAAATCTGAACTCTGCATTATTTAATATATGATAAAAATTCAATCTAAAATTATTATATATATTTTATCAATTTTAGTATTAATTACAGCCGGGGTAAAGCAATCCCCGGCTGACGATATTTATAAATGGCAGCGTTTCAGCGGTAATTGGTCAATAAAGAATTCTTACCTTCACGAATTAAGGGCCTGGGCATCACCCTGGCACTTCTATGAACTTCTTAACTACAATACTGTAACTTCAAAGAAGAAACTCGAAAACTACAATTTACTTGAGTTCTCATTTACAGTCAATAAACCGGGCATAGAGATCAAGACACGGGACAAGGTCCCGGAATTCATGGTATCATTTAATATCACAAGTCCTTATAAAAACTGGAACTTTCACCTTTATGGTATCCGCTTCACCGGCGACCGTGATGAGATCAATACCATAAACCTTATTCACTCTGACCGGATAGACAAAACGAAGAAGTATGCCACCAAAAATAATACCTTCGTAAAAGTCCTTACATCAAAGAATGTTAAACTTGAATATGGAAAAGAGTACAAAGTAAAAATCCAACTGGCTGGTAATAATGCCATTCTTAGTATAGACGGGAAAAAAATCCTCAGCGACACAATGCCCGAGAAAGAAAATGGCGGAAAGATCGCCTTCAGCAGCAAAAACCTTCTTTTAAAGATCGGTGATGTTAAAGTTTACAACAACAAGGAGATTGTGTTCGAGGACGATTTTACAAAAGACACCATCTATGTCCCCAGAAGAAGGGCCCATAGAGTTAAGAAATAGCAAGTTCTCATAAACCGGAAATAACTCAGGCCCCCGTCTCAAGCAACTTCACCTTGTTGCAACACTCAAACGAGCCACCCCCTGAGGGGGTTTATATACAAAAAGTTCAACTTGAACTGTAATGAACGAATTAACATTACCCTGTTAAGCCCCCTAAATCCCCCGGAGGGGGACTTTGAAACTTTTTTTATTATAATATACTTTATATTTTATCAATCACTGTACTTCTGAATTTTTAAAATTCATCTTTCTGATCATCAAAGCCAGTTCCGTTTTTATGAATACCTCCATCAATTACATTTGCAGGTTTTGCTTGAGAGAATGTTGTTAATTTATCAATTGCAATCTTAAGTCCCCCTCCGGGGGATTTAGGGGGCTCTCCCATCCGGGAGTTTATGGGGCTCCCCCCTCTGGGGGATTCAGGGGGCCTTTTACTCAGAAAATATACAACCCCATAAAAAAAATGTGAAACGCCGGTCCAAAAACCGGCGCTGCCGCAATACCGGCCATTATTGATAAACTCACCATACCCTACTTGATCAGCCTCATAACCGAATCGACCTTCAGGTTGGTGAGACTTTCAAGCTTACCTGAGTCCAGGGCCGTGTAAAGGGAATCGATATTCGACTGGATCCCTTCCGCCTTCCCTTCTCCCGCCAGGTCCGAAGCCAGTATGTTGTCCACTTCAACCTGCAGCTTCTTCAGGCGGGAGATATCGGTCTCAATCATGTTATTCACCGTATCGCTTTTCGCCCCCAGCTGTTCCGGGTCAAAGCTTTCCCCCACGAACTGCTTCAGGACGTTTTTCCCTTCAAAGGAGACATCGTTGAGTATATTTTCCCTGTTTTTCCCGCCTCGGGAAGAATCCTCTGCCAGCTGTTTGATCCCGTGGTTTATGATCTGGTTCCTGGTGAGAGATGACTGAATCTCCCGAAATTCGGATTCTATGTTTTCCAGGCGGGAATTGACTTTTCTGCTTATGGCAACGGTATCGGATTTTACCTCTTTCTTTTTCCTGTTGAGGCTTTCTTCATCTAACTGTTTCTGGCTGTTTATTTTTTTCGCCGAACCAAGTATGCCATCTATTGACACTTTCATTTTACACCCTCCTTTGTGCTTATCAGAATTGATTTATTAATATAAAAATTCTTTCGTTTTTTGTCAATGATTAAAAATCGTCTCCCGTGGCCCCCGTCGCCCCAGGTTTAAACCTGGGGCTATTGGGAACATCACGGGACGGTAAAACCGCCGGGCTGTATATAGTAGACCGCCCCATTCCCTGCCCTGTCCTGGGCAACACTGTCATTTATGCGGACCTGGTAATTAGTACCGCTTGAAGGCATTGAAGTTGTTGTCATTGTATATTTTTTATTCGCTATACTGGGAGTTATGCTGTCCATCCTGACACAATTACTGAAACCGTCCGAAGAGACCTCAATGGCATAGATACCGGCATTACATGTTGTATTTGCCGTATTGACCGTTACGGTGCTCACTTCCATCTGTTCACTGAAAAGAACAGCAATATCACTGTTTACCGGAACGCCGGTTTCTCCGTCAGCCGGTGAAATAGTACTCACCGACGGCCTGAGTGAATCGGCGGATATTGCCGTTGTAAAGCTTGTGGTCAAACCGTTAACCAGCAGGTTACCCGCAGCGTCCCGGGCCCCCGCAGTATTGGAAATTCTTATATAGTAAACGGTGTTGGTCAAAAGGTTATTAACGGGCTGTACAATGTAGGTATAATCGTTATTTGTCACTTCGGGAGCGGCAAAAACAGCCTCACAGATATCAGATGTGGTAAAGGTATTAGTGGTAGAGATCTGTATTGTATATAAACTGCTGTTGCATGTTGTGGCGCCTCCATTTGTGGTTATTGTGGCCGGGTTCATGCTTTCATTGAAGGTTATGGCAACAGGATCACTGACGAAAATATCAGTGGCGCCATTGTCCGGCTGCACGATGAAAATTTCAGGGGGTATGATATCGGCAACAGCGCCAGTAGTAAAACCCGCGGGCATTGTGTATTCCATCTGCATGTTGTTTCCTATACTGTCCTGTACACCGACGGTTACTCTTACCCGGTAGACAGTTGAGAGGCTGAGAGGAGCCGATGGGATGATCTCAAATGTCATGTCACTGTGAGTGGTGATTGGCGCCGAACTCATCTGAACACAGCTCGCGAAGCCGTCTGAGGAGACCTGCACTGTTCCCGAACATGCGGTATTCGAAACATTTGTGGTGATGGTCGCAGGGTCCATGGACTTGTTAAAGGTGAGAAAGAGACTTTTATCAACGGGAAAATCGATGATCCCATCGTCGGGCTCCGTAAAAAGAACAGCGGGAAAATTGCTTACCGATTCGTCATCGGTATTAAACACGATAACAGTCCCCGCGGAATCTCCCCTGCACGCCGAACAGTTTATCCGGCCCAGGTCAATATAGACCGGCTGGATCCCGTCGGCCAGAGCGTCATCAACACCGGTCACCGTAACGGTCTGCGGAACGGCCCAGTTATCTGAAGTAAATGTCAGAATATTCGGAGAAACAGTTACCTCTCCCGTGTCCAGACTTGCTATTGTCCCGATTGTTATCTCATAATCGGGCTGCATATTGAGGGCAACCGTAAAGGTATCCGTACCCTGGGGAATACCATTTTCAGCTACAAGAAGACCGTCACCCAGGTCAACAACAACATTGTTTGTTGAAGGTATATTCGTTGCGCTTCCCGATGTAAGCGGATTTTCAACCCTGCCGCCGCAGGCGATAAAAAGAACGAAGAAAATAAAAAGAACGATAGTAACATGTACACCCTTTGCCATAATCCCGACCTCCTGCCCTGATACCAGCTTTCCTCCGAGCAGTCTTCCCTATGGCTGAAAGAACCTCCATGTACATGAGAGTCTTATATGTATTAATTAAGCTAACAATATTTTTCCCATACGTCAATAGCTGCGGCGATAAAATTTCTTAATTGAGTTTTTTTTTGCTGCCGGGCTGGAAGAGCATTCAGGGAGTCAGTGTTACGTCCGGGAGCTGCTGAGCATCATTGAGTGCGCTGATAGTAATCGCCTGGGAGTAAGGAGATGGAGAGTAACCGTCTTTTGAGACCTTCAGCGTATATGAACCGGGTTTCAGTATCTTATAATAATATCCGTTAGAATCAGTGTAAGTGACCAGGTCCCCGTCGTCCACCCACACGCCGGCACCCGCAACAGGATCAGTGCCATCCGTTACCACCCCGTAGACGCCGGTCCCCGCGGCATTGATATATGCCGTTATTGATTCCCTGTTATACCCGAAGTACTCTTCAATTCCCGCTGAGTCCAGGGGGCTGCTCCGTGCCACTTCCACCGTGAGGTCAAGGCAGCCTGCTTCCCTGTAGCTCCAGTCCTGGAGTGTCCCGTATGCCACATACCAGTCACCGCCGTTTATGGTCCCGCTGTCCGTATAGGTCCCGGTCATGAGATTGGGAGTGAGAAGAAAATCCCCCGAGGTACTGTAGACCTCTTTCCCCATAAATTTCACCAGGTCGTTCTCAACCGGGAACACACCCTCGCTCTCTTTCCCGTAATCAAAGGGCATGTTCACCACCACAGCGCCGGAATGAAATGTGGCGGAGAGGTGAAAGACGCGAGAGAGGGAATAGTCCCTGAAAGCGCGTGATTCCGGTTCGGAAAAGGGTGCCGAACCGTGACTTCCCCCGGCAGCAAATGCCCAGCTGAAGTTCCGGTTCAGGTCAATGCCGTTTTCGTTATACCGGGTACTTGCTCCGAGACCGTCGGGATTCAGGGCCGGGATAATGACAATATACCGGGAGTTCACAAGATCCGTGAGAGATGTATCTTCATTATAGTTTGTTGTGAGGTATTCGATATATTTTATGAGTATCTCACCGGAAATATACTCATTGCCGTGTATTGAGCCTGTCAACCTGACCCTGGGCTCATCCACTTCCAATGCGCCGGGATTGTCCGATATAATAAGGGAATAGATGCTCCTCCCGGACACACCGGTCCCCACGGTTTCAAGCTTTGTGATGGCGGGATACGCGCTGCTCACCTGCTTGAGAAAGAGTTCGATCTCATCCGGATCATGGTAAATTTCGGGGATCTTAAATTCATCTCCCTCCCTGCGGCTCCCCTCATCCAGGTAACTGCAGGAAAAAAAGAAGGATGAGGATATTAAGAGTAAAAGGAAAAATAATTTATTCATAGTCTCTTTTTATACACAGCCGGGCAGTAACAAAATACCTACCTGAAGAATATACTAAAATTAATTGCAATCAGGCAAGCAAAAGAGTAAAAATTGAGAGATGTTTCAGTTTTTCTTCATGGAAAGCGAGACAACTTTGGAAATGCCCGGCTCCTCCATAGTGACGCCATAGATAGATTCGCCGGTACTTATTGTCTTCTTGTTGTGGGTCACGATGACAAACTGTGTTTTCCGGGAAAATTCACGGAGCATTTTAATAAATCTTCTGACGTTCTCATCATCAAGGGGCGCGTCAATCTCATCAAGGAAACAGAAGGGTGACGGCTTGGCCATATAGGTGGCAAAAAGGAGCGCGATCGCCGTCATCGCCCTCTCGCCCCCGGAGAGGAGGTTGATGTTCTTGCTCTTTTTCCCGGGAGGCCTCACCATGATATCAATGCCCGATTCAAGCACATTCTCCGGATCGGTGAGATTAACCGTTGCCTCCCCCCCTTCAAAGAGCTGCCTGAATATGGCGGAAAAGTTCTTTTTAATTTCACCGAAGGTCTCGGTGAACATCTCAACAGATGATTTGTTGATATCGTCTATTACCGAGAGAATATCCTCCCTGGCCTTCTCAATGTCACTTTTCTGGTCAAGGTAGTACTGGAAGCGCTTTTTCAGGTCGTTATACTCTTCTATTGCCAGGTTGTTGATGGGGCCAAGGTCATTTATCTTTTTTTTCAGTTCCCCCATTTCATCCTGAAGGCTGCCAAGCAGGGTGTTGTCTACCTGCTTCCCGTTAAAATCGGAAAGATTTTTTTCATGTTCTGTCCAGAGATATTCCTCAAGAGTATTTTTCCTGAACATTATCTCAACAAGGTTCTTCTCCGTGGACGAGATCCTGTTATCGAGCCGCTCAATCTCCTCCCTTTCTTTAAGGGAAACGTTCTTCCTCTCAATAATCCTCTTTTCTATCTCTTCCCTTCTTTCTGTCAGCTCCCTGATGTTATCAACGAGAACACTGCTTTTTTCATTAAAATCGATGAGGTCCTTTTCCCAGTTTTCTATCTCCTTCTTGAGATTGAGAATCATTGAATCGGACCTTTCCAGGTCAACCCGGTGATTTTCTATCTGCTTCCTGACGTCCTTTATCCGGTAATCGAGCGAATCGAGGCTCCTCTCGATCCAGTCCCTGTCGGTTTCAAATGTGGAAAGATTAATCTCCGCCTTTGATATTGACCTGTTCGTATTCTCAAGTTCGGACTGGTCCTCCTGGATCTTTTTGTCCAGAAGGATATTTTCCGAAGTCAGCTCATCTATTGCTTCCATCTCTGCGGCGATTTTTCTGTCGATCTCCTCTTTTCGGGCATGGATGCCTGTCTTATCAAAGAGTATTGACCTGAAGCCGTCTTCAAAACCTTCAAATTTTATAATACTGTTCCAGAGCTCATCGATATTTATTGACCGGAGAATATCCAGGGCCCTGTTCCCCTCTCCGTTTTCCAGGCTTTCCCTGGCCTTCCTGATGTTCTCCTTAATGCCTTCCACAGATTGAGAGATATATTCCCTCACAGCCTGCCTCTCCGCTTCGGAACCGGCAAGCTCGGCTTTTCTTTTATCGATTTCATCAATGAGTTTTTTGATGACAACCTCAAGGTCTTCCCGGAGCTTTTTCTGCTGCCGGTCCCTGTTCTTGATCTCCCTGCTGTTGTCCTGGATCTTCTTCCGGGCGTCCTTTATGGATTCGGAGATTTTACCCGCTTTACTCCCCAGTTCCCTGAGCGTTTCACTCTCTTCCTTGATCTTCCGCTTTATCTCTTCTCCCGATTTCTCGGCCTTTTCCCTCTCCTGCCGAAGGGCGTTTAAATTTTCATTCCGCTCCCTGACCTTGTCCTCTATGCTCTCTTTCTGTTTCTCCTGTTCCCGGATCAGTTCCCGGTTGCGGTCTGTTTTGATGTCAATATCCTCAAGCCTGAACCTGTAAGTACTGAGCTCTTTGTCAAGCTCCCAGATCCTGTGCTGAATATCGTTCTTCTCCTTCTCGTCCTTTTCATTTTCAGCGGAGGTGGCTGATATTTTCGCGGAGACCTTCTCCCTCTCCCCTTTCAGCCTGTTCACATCAGACTGGAGTTTTTCCTGTTTTTTCTGGAGATCAAAAAGCTTGATCCCGTTTATGTTAATATCCAGTTCCGTGTACTGCTTCATCAGGGCGAGGTATTCTCTTGTCTTCTCCGACTGTTTCTGCTTGAGGTCTTTCTCTCTTTCGATCTCCTTAATGATGTCATTGATCCTGTGAAGGTTGTCCCCCGTGTCCTGGAGCTTTTTGAGGGACTCTCTCTTCTGGAGCTTATACCGTGAAATGCCCGCGGCTTCTTCAAAGATGTATCTTCTGTCCTCGGCCTTTGTTGAGAGGATCAGGTCCATCTTTCCCTGTTCCATAACCGAGTAGGAGGATTTTCCGATACCGGTGTCCATGAGGAGCTTTTCAATGTCCTTGAGCCTGGCGGTTGTCTTGTTGATCAGGTATTCCGATTCACCGTCCCGGTATATCCGCCTTCCGATTGTTACCGCTTCCGAATCAATATCAAGGATCCTGTTTGCATTGTCGATGGTCACCGAAACTTCCGCAAGGGAAAGGGGTTTTCGCTGTTCGGTCCCGGAGAAGATCAACTCCTCCATTTTACTGCCCCGAATATTTTTTGCCTGTTTCTCTCCCAGCACCCACTTAATGGCATCAACAACATTGGACTTGCCGCAGCCGTTTGGACCGATAATTGCCGTTATCCCCGGCTCAAACTTCACCAGGGTCTTTTCCGCGAAAGACTTGAATCCGTACATTTCCATGGATTTTAAAAACATAGCTATTAAAAAAATTTTATGTCCTCTTTAGGCAAGAATAATTTTCCCTGTTTCAAAAAAATATCGCTATTTATTACTAAAATTTTTATAATTTTAAATCACTGTCATAGCGAACGTAGCTCATCTCGATACGATCCTGCTATCCGTTTATTGAAACGGTATGTTGAATTGCAGGATCACTCGATGAGCACCTGGTGTTCCCCGAGTGATTTGCCGCTTTATTAATACAGTGCTTTATGCTCTTTATAAGGAGCGGCAAATTGCATCGAGGG